>JAUQWO010000088.1 GCA_030835135.1 Bacteroidota bacterium | reverse complement strand
CCCCCCCCCCAAACGGCCCCCACAACGAACCCACCCTGTAACCTCAACGCGTGCGCTACGCGAACAACCCGTCGATCGACAGATACCGTTCGCCGGTATCATAGTTGAACGTCAGGACGCGCGCCCTGGCCGGCAGTTCCGGCAACTTCTTCGCCACCGCAGCAAGCGAGGCCCCGGACGATATCCCGAGGAAGATCCCTTCTTCCTTCGCCGCGCGCTGCGCATACTGGAACGCCTCTTCCTTCGTCACCTGGATCACACCGTCCAGCAATTCCTTCTTCATGATCGCAGGGATGAACCCGGCACCGATCCCCTGGATCGGATGCGGACCGGGCGCGCCGCCGCTCAAGACCGGGGACAGGGCCGGCTCAACGGCAAAGACCTCCAGATCCGGGAACTTCGCCCGCACAACTTCCGCGACGCCGGTGATGTGTCCGCCGGTGCCGACGCCCGTAATGAGGACATCCAACCCCTCCGGGAAATCTTCCAGGATCTCCCGGGCGGTCGTGGTCTTGTGCACCTCGACGTTCGCCTGGTTCTCGAACTGCTGTGGGATCCACGCACCGGGCGTCGCAGCAGCCAGATCCTTCGCGCGTTCGATCGCCCCCTTCATCCCCTTCTCCCGGGGCGTCAGGTCGAATTCAGCGCCATACGCGGACATGATGCGGCGGCGCTCGATCGACATCGACTCAGGCATCACCAGGATGAGCCGGTATCCCTTCACTGCCGCCACGATCGCAAGGCCGATCCCCGTGTTCCCGGACGTCGGCTCGATGATCACACTTCCTTTCTTGAGCACCCCGCGCTTCTCCGCATCTTCGACCATCGACAACGCGATCCGGTCCTTGATGCTCCCTCCGGGGTTGGCGCGCTCCAGCTTCACCCACACTTCGCGGTCTCCCGGAAATAGTTTGCCGAGCCGCACGACGGGCGTCCGGCCGATGGTGCCGAGAATGTTCTGTGCTTTCATCGTTCCTCCTTCGTGATTTCTTCTGAGAGTATCGCTAATCCGTTGTCCATGGATCATGGATCATTGGACTGCAAATGAAAAAGGCCCCACGGGTTTTCCGAAGGGCCTGTCAGCAGACTACAGTGTTCGTGCACTCTTACGAGCAAGGCACGGCAGCCGCCCTCCGGTGGAGAAGAGGACAACAACAGGCGCACACCCCCGTGCCATTGATCCTATGTGATCTGGAATTCTTCATGTGACTGTAACGTACACTGTCCGGAAAAGGTTCCTGCTCCCGATGGCCACGCGTGCCGCCGGCTAGTGCCGCCCTGGCAGAGCCTGTTCCAGGTCCTCGATCAGGTCCTGCACGTCTTCCAGCCCGATGGACAGCCGGATCGTGGTGTCGGTGATGCCTGCCTCCGCTCTCAAGGCAGGATCCATCGATGCATGCGTCATCGTCTGGGGATGGTCGATCAGGGACTCCACGCCGCCCAGCGACTCCGCAAGCGCGAACACCTTCACGCCGCGCAGGAGGCGGTTCACATCGTCGATCGTCCCCCGCACTTCAAAAGAAACCATCCCGCCGAAGCCCGTCTGCTGCGCCTTCGCCGTGGCATGATGCGGATGGGTGGCGAGTCCGGGGTAATACACCGTGCTCACCCGCGGATGCTTCGCCAGATACTCCGCGATCGCGCGTGCATTGGTCTCATGCAAGGCCATGCGCGGGACCAGCGTCTTGATGCCGCGAAGCACCAGCCACGCATCGAACGGTGCCTGTCCCTGGCCGAGGGCATTGCAGAGATACGCGATCCGCTCCGCCACCTTCTGATCCTTCGCAACCACTGCGCCCCCGACCACATCGCTGTGTCCGTTGAGATACTTCGTGGTGGAGTGCACGATCACATCCGCACCCAGATCGAACGGCCGCTGATTCACGGGCGTGAGGAAGGTATTGTCCACGATCGAGAGCGCTCCGTGCGCCCGCGCGATCTCCGCAAGCGCGCGGATATCCAGCACATTCAACAGCGGGTTGCTCGGTGTCTCGATCCACACACCCTTCGTCTCCGGACGCAGAGCCTTCTTCAGGTTGGCGGGGTCCTGCATGTTCACATAGCTGAGCTGGATGTTGAACTGCTCCTGGTATGTCCGCATGATGCGGTCCGTTCCGCCATAGCAGTCATGGGTGACGATCACATGGTCGCCCGACTTGAACAGGTGCAGCGTCGTCGCGATCGCGGCCATCCCGGTGGCCACGGCCACAGCACCTGCCCCACCTTCCAACGCGGCAATATTCTCTTCGAGCGCCTTGCGCGTCGGATTGGAGGTACGCGTGTAATCGTACCCTTTGGTGGTGCCGATGTCCTCGAATCGGAAGGTGGACGTCTGATAGATCGGTGTCATGACGCTGTTGTACGCAGCATCCTTGTTCACGCCGGTGTGGATCGCCTTGGTCTGAAAGCGCATCGCGCTGCTCCTCATCCTTCTGGGGTGAAATGAAAAATGCCTCTTCAGATGATCGGAAGAGGCACGGTTCGTGCAACGCGTCTTCTCCTCATCTTCCCCCGATACGGTACCCGGGGCAGGATTTAGCACCTGACAGCCCGTTTCGCTCACGGGACCGGTTGCTACGGCGTCTCAGGGCCTGTTCCCTCAGCCGTTCTTGATAAGATTAACAGAATTATTGTATGATTTTGGGCGGAGAGATGCAAGTCCGGTATTCGCTCACCCCCTGCCTCTCAGGCGCGCCGGACCGAACCAGAAAGGTGGTGGTGTACTGATCACGGCAGGGAGGTCAACCCAGCGTACCGAGGAGTGCGCCGAGTGCCTCTCCCATGGCGGCCCCGAACCCTGGGCCGCTCTTCCTGCCGAAGAGCCGTTGGCGTGATGCATCGGTCGCGATCGTCCACGTGACATCGCCTGCGTCATTCACCGACACCGATACCGGATCGAGCCGCCAGGGCCACACCTCACGCTCCCCGGCGCCTCCCGGCGGAACGAACCGCCAACCATCACCAGTACGCGCAAGTGTCCGTCCCGCGGTCATGACCAGCGAAGCAGTTGACCACATATTCCTCTCACCGCGCAGGATATTGTTCCAGGTAGGAACGTCAACGGGCTCATCAAGCAGGTGAATGATGTCTCCCCGGCGCGACTCCGTAAGCGCGTTGGCGAACCACGCACGCATGACCGGTGAGAGTGAGCGGAGCATCGTCGCATGCGTCGACTTCCAGAACGTTCCCCGTTCATGTGCGGGATCGAAAGCGCCGGAGGGTGTGCCGCACGGATACCAATGGATCGGCAGACCGGAACGCCAGAGACACGTGTACGCGGCATGGTCGAGTCCGACATTCCATTCCCTCTTCGGCCCGCCGGTCGAACCGGCATTCAGGACGACCGCGGCAACCCTTGCCCGCAGGAGGTCCGGTGCCCGATTGAAGGCCGCCGCAACGACACGTGCTGAACCTACAACCGATAGCATCACTGGCCCGGGAGAGGCATCGAGCAGGTCCAGCAGCAAGCGGACCCCGGCCTGCTGTGCCGCCGGCCGATCGCGGACATCGTCACTCACGGAAGCAAGAGGCGCGGCGGGCCCGGCAGCCACCGGAATGGCGCGACCGAGGATATGCCCCAGTTGGACCACGGGGATGTATCCCGGATCGCGCGCGATGTCCCACCCACCCGGTGCCGGTTCCAGGAAC
Source organism: Bacteroidota bacterium (assembly GCA_030835135.1). Classification (GTDB taxonomy): domain Bacteria; phylum Bacteroidota; class Ignavibacteria; order UBA10030; family UBA6906; genus JAGDMK01. The sequence goes on along the minus strand of JAUQWO010000088.1, from coordinate 147,135 downwards.
TTCTGTGTGACATCGAGGATCACCCCTCGCAGGTCGAGTTCCGGTAGGGCGGCAATCGTCGCGAGATCGAAGTGGTCATCGGGATCCTGGGGTGGATGGTAAAGATCGGTGATGTGTATCAGCGGGATCATCCGTGGCTGCTCGTGCGCCTGCGACACCCGGACGAACGTTTGTGGAGCGAATGCATGTGCCGCGACGGCGGCCATCCCCCCGATCCCGCGGGTCAGGAACCTCCTCCGGTTGATCATCGTCCACCCCTCCTCCGGGGCTCTGACCGCACTCTGCCAGCCGATCGATGCCGTTCGCAGCCCGGCGAGTGACCTTTGGTCTTCACTCTTCGATCTTCAGCGTTCGATCTTCAATTGTTGTTGCTTCTCACCCCAAAAACTCTACCTTCCCTCCCATATCCCCCTGTTCTTTCCACACCCCACAGGAGTCATGCATGGTCTCCATACCGGCCCTCTGGCTGCCCATCCTGGTGTCAGCCGTTTTCGTCTTCATCCTCAGTTCGCTCGTGCACATGGTCTTCGGCTACCATGCCGGCGACTACAAGAAACTCCCGAACGAGGAGGGCATCGCCGATGCACTGCGCAAGTTCTCCATCCCCGACGGCTCGTATCAGTTGCCCCGCGCGGCGTCGATGAAGGAGTTCGGTTCTCCGGAGCATCAGGAGAAGGTCAAGAAGGGCCCGAATGCGATGATCACGATCTGGGCCGGTACCACCCCCTCCATGGCCGGCCCCATGATCCAATGGTTCGTCTATTCCATTCTGATCGGCATCTTCGCGGCCTACGTCGCCGGGCGAGCACTCGGGCCGGATGCACACTACCTCGCGGTCTTCCGTTTTGCCGGCGTCACCGCCTTTGTCGCCTACGCACTGGGCGGATGGCAGGAATCCATCTGGTACAAACGCCCGTGGTCCACAACGCTCAAGAATACCTTCGATGCGTTGCTGTATGCACTGGTGACCGCCGGGACCTTCGGATGGCTCTGGGCACGGTGACCGGCGTTATTCGTACCCGTTCTTGAGCGTGATGCTGCCGCCTGGCTGAAGGTCAATGATGAAATGCTCCCGCTCCTGTGTCATCGTCGCTCCACGCTGTGCTGCGATGACCCAGGTGCGGAACGGTTTCTTCAGCCGGGCGGTGCCGCGTTTCTCCGCAGCGATGGTCACCTCCGCCACCTGTCCGCCCTCTCGTTTCGCGCTCACCAGGAAGGCCCCTTCGGCACGGAGCGAGCGGAACGACGCATCCATCCACGATGCGGGAACCGCGGGAAACACCTCGATCTGTCCAGCATAACTCTGCAGCAGCATCTCCTGGAGCCCCGCAGCGAACGCGAGATTCCCTTCGAGCGTGAACGGACGGTAGGTGAAGTTGGAATACCCCGACTTCGTCTGATCACCGTTCACATGGAATCCGTTCGCGGTGCAGAACGCTCTTGCGAAGATGCTCAACGCGCGTGCCGCCCCGTCGCCATCCTTCGCCCGCGCCTTCATGTTCCCGAGCCAGGAGTACGAATACCCGCACCACTCCGCCGGGCCGACGGAATCCAGAAGTGCAAGCGTCCCGCGGATAATGCGCTGCGCATCGTCGCCGTCTTCCCAACGGATGAGCCCGAGGGGATGGATCGCCATCGCGTGCGAGAAATGCCGGTGCGACTGGCGGTACGGCAGCGTCGGCGCGAACATCAGAGCACCCGTCGGTTCTGTTGCGAACCGAGGCAACTCGTCCCGGATCCCCGACCAGTGTTCCGCGTCGGTCTTCCGTCCGAGCACGGACGCCATCTCTGCCGCCGCCCCGAACGCAAAGCGCATCAGCGCGAGATCGTAATTCGTCGTCGATGTGAACCACGCGGTGATGTCATTATTGTTGATCTCCGGACTGGCGCTGAGCGGGAGTACGCGGACGCCGGCGGCATTCTTCCTGCTGATCTGTTCCAGGAATTCCGCCGTTGCACGGAGCCACGGATATGCCCTGGTGCGGAGAAAGACGGTGTCCATGCTGTACCGCCAGTGCAGCCAGTAATGGTGCGCGAGCCATGCACCGACCGTCGGCCCGCAGGAGTACTGTATCCATCCACCCATCTCACGGCCATCCAGGGTGGTCACGCCGGGCACATTCAACCCCTCGACACCGAAGTACCGCTTCGTATACTCTTTGTACGCGTTCCGATTCCCGTCGAGGTGGTCCAGATAGGCAAGTCCCTCTTCCAGATGGTTCCCGGTATAGCACGGCCAGTAACTCAACTGCGTGTTGAGATCGTGGTGGAAATCCCCCTTCCAGGGCGGGATGCGCCCGTTGTCCGCCGTCCAGATCGCCTGGAGCGAGATCGGCGGCGCACCGCGCCGTGATGTCGATCCGAATCGATACTGCTCCTGATACCACTGCTTCTCCAGGAGCGGGTCGGGGACAGAGAGAGAGGACTTCAACGAATACGCATCCCACCAGCGTTCGTGCGTGCGCGCATCCTCCTTCATCCCGCGCGCGAACGCGCGGCGGCAGTTCTCCTGGGCATCGCGGGTGACCGCTTGTGCCCCCCGCTGCGAACTGATGCTCCACACCCCTTCCACGACCCCTGCCCGAGCCGTCCGCCACGACGCTGCGACCTGATACCGGAACCCTCCCCAACCCGACTGCGTGTAGCGTGCGCTGCCGGGGCGCACGTCCACCTTCCCTTGCGGATAGCCGAGACGGACGAGGTTGTCGCCCTCCACGGAACCTGCAGGCCCCGCATCCGCACCGCCCGCATAGGCAGGCGGGATGATGACCGGCCGCAACCCTTTCGGTGCACCATGGAACGTGAACCAACCGACGGGCTGTGTCGCATGAACGAATGCGGTCAACTCCACCCCGTTCGCCCATGTAACGTGCGCGGTGGCCGTCGCGAGCGAGAGGTGCACCGACGTCACCGTACCGAATCCTGTCGTATCGAATTCCAGGGCGGCTCCGGGGATCTTTGTCGGCGCCGGCTCCCGTTCGTACGGCGCATCAAAATACTCCTGCACGATCCCGTATTCCTTCTTCGCCACCTGCCCGCACACCCAATCGAACCGGAACTCCGGACGGTCCAACCCCTTCATCGGACGGAGATCCCAGAGGTCGGCGCGATCCAACGAGATCCGGATCTTCCCTTCCTTCTGCCAGACCAGTGCGCCGAGCATACCGTTCCCTAACGGAAGAGCTTCGTCCCACACCGGAGCCAGCCGCTCGCTGCGAAGGTCGTGCGCCGCCGCCGGCTGCGCATGGATCGGCAGGACGATGGACGCGGTGAGGGTGAGGGTAAGCGCAAGGCAAGGTAGTCTTCTGCGGAACGGCAACACCATCACACCTCCGGTTCTTCGTGATCTGTCAGCGGTCTCTATGAACGCGGCCACTACTTCGGATCGATACGGACTCTGAACGTCAACGGCACCTCAAGGCTCCGGTCCGGAGCAACGATCATGTTCTTCACGCGGTACACGACGGTCACACTGCCATTCACAGAAAGCGAATCTGCCGAAGGGCGGACGCCAAACACCGTGGATTGCCCCGCGGGGATCGTCAGCTCTTCCGGAAAGACAAGGACGCTGGTGGGCGAGACACGCTCCAGGCGGTAGGTAAGGTCTGACGAATTCACGGCCGTCACGGGAACAGTCTTCCTCCCGGTCGTTGCCACCTCACCCGGCGTGATGGCGACCGAATGGGTGAAGATCTGCTTCAGCCAGAGGGAGTCGCCGATGACCTCATTCTCCCGGTACACGGCGGTCCGTTTCGCGAGCAATGCCTCCCGGATCGATTCCGCGGAGCGTTCCTTGACAAATACCAGGGTCATGGGCCGGTGCGCGATCCCCCTGCGGCTGAACTCGAACGAGATCGGCTCGTGAGAATCTGAATTGCCCATAATGCCGAGCCCCTTCTCCCGGGCCCAGGCGAGGACCTGTGGATACCATTCGGTGTGATTCGCGACCTCCATACCCCACAGCGTGCCGTTCCCGAGGATCTCCGTATGCTCATCGTACCACCGTGCCACGCCGTCGGGCTGCTGCCCTTTCCATCCGGGGTGATTCCAGAAAATGATGGCACCCTGCTTCCGCGCCTCCGCCACCGCATCGCGCCAGGTCTCCTTCGACAGGGCATTCGCGTCCTGGACAAAGATCGCGTTCAGGTGGCCGGGGGGCATGGAACGCGTGATCTCTGCGCCGGGGATGAGGATCAGTCCGGTCGCTGTAGCGACCGGGCGCGCGATCTGAACGCTGAGGTTGCGGTCCGAGCCCAGCCAGGCCTTCTTCGGCAGATATTCGATGTGGTCCGTGATGGCGATCGCGTCAAGCCCTTCCGACAGCGCCTCTTTCACCCGAAACTCGGGCCACAGATCGCCATCCGAGAAGACCGTATGCATATGGAAGTCGCATTTCAGCGTATGGTACCCCTCGATATCGGGGATACGTACCGGGGTGATGCTCAGGTTTTGAGCGGCGCCGCAGAAGGTGAGCACCGTCAACAGGAGGATGGAGGCGAAGGAACGTTTCATGGTCATAGCCTTGAGAGATCGATCAATGGATTCATTTGCTGCGCGACATGGCGCGTGCTTTCTCGAGGATGCCCGGACGGGCTTCCTCCATGATCTCGCGCAGATCTTCGTAGGCCATCGTGCGCTGTTCAAACGTCCGCTTCCCGAGCGCACCAAGGAAGCGCCCCTCGAACTCGCGGAAGTATGCGCCATAGATATGGTAACTGTCGGCAAGGTGGCAGTACCGCCCCACGTGCACTTTCTTCTTCGCGATGGCACTGACCTTCTCAGCGATGAGCTTCTGCAGTTGCACGAGCGCGAAGATGTTCATGAACGCCGCTTTGTACGCGTCGTTCGAACGGAAGCGGACATTCATGCTCAGGTACGGGATGCCGGCATCTTCCGTGATGCGGCACCAGATGCTCTGCAGGCAGGGCGGATCGTAGCAGTCGTTATCCTCCCACACCTTCCACGTGATCGCCTGTGCCCGGCGGCTGTACGGCGTCTCCGCGAGCTTCTGTGCCATGATATCGATCTGGTTGGCGATCGCTTTGCCGGGAGTGTCGTAGCCGAACAACCGCTGATGGTAGGTGTACTCCCAGCGCGTGTCGGAGGGATCGTTGGGGTCGCGGATCAGGTGGTCCTTGATCCCGTCGCACACTTCCATCACATACTCCTGCAGATCTTCCGGCCCACCCGGGAAGTCCTTGTGGATCATCGGCTCCGCGAGCGGGTCGTGGATGGTCACCATCATCGTTGCATCGATGCTGGGCGGATCGTCGGGCTTGTCGTACTGGGTCTTGATACGACAGCCATTGGTATGGAGTTCGATCAGGGCGTTTTCCCATGCCCGGGCGATGCAATCGCCTTCGGCGTGCAGGACGGGGATACCGTTCATCGCGGTGGTCTCGTGGAGTGAATGGGATCGTAGGGGAACAGCTAGGGGAAAGTACGGGAATGCTTCAAGAATGGCAACACCGTGGCGGCCGTGTTGCCGGGACGGAGGTGGGGACGGCCTGCAGAGGATCCGCCCCCACCCTCCCCTGTCGATCCTCCCCCGTCAATCTTCCCCCGTCCTTCCGGCCTCGTCTTCGGGATCCTCCTCTCTCACCTCGTCCATGTCATAGACGAGCGTGAGGCCCGCAAGGAGCAGATGCAGGTACGCTGTACGGAACTCAAATAAGAGAAACGCGAGCAGGGACCTCCACAACAACCGGAGCACCATAGACACCTCCCGTCTTTCCCGGCGTTTCCACCGGGATCAGATGCAGTTCTCTGATCAACATCGCGATCGCAGCTTTCGGATCGAGCGGCCGGTCGCGTTCGCTCTGCGGTTGCTGGCGTGTCATGGCGTCCCTCCATGGAGCTGTGAATGATGACAAAGTGAACGTCACCAATATAGTCCGCCCATGGCGCGGGAGCGTATCAAAAAATTATCGTTTTCGAGGAGGGGGGAGGCCCTATCGGATCGTTTTCCGGCTGACCAGATAGCGGTTCAGCCGGTCGGGATCGATATGGATGCCCAATCCGGGCCCCGGCGGAATGGAGATGAAGCCTTCCCTGTCCAGCACCACCGGTGGATCGGCGATATCTTCCTTGAAATAGCGGGATGTTTCTGAGGTGTCCCCGGGGAGAGTGAATCCGGGGACAGTTTGGAGATGGATGTTCACTGCGCGCCCGATGCCGGTCTCGTCCATTCCCCCGGACCAGACGGGGACGCCCTGTTGCTGGCACAGCGCCGCGATACGCATGGATTCGATGAGTCCGCCCACACGGCCCTCTTTAATATTGATGATCCGGCAGGAGCCGAGCGCAAGTGCCGTTGCGGCATCGTCCAGACTGAGGATCGATTCATCGAGACAGATCGGCGTCTTCAGTTCCTTCTGGACCAGAGAGTGCTGATAGATGTCGGCATAGGACAAGGGCTGTTCGATCATCGTCAGTCCGAACGCGTCCAGTTCTCTCAGCATCGGACGGTCATCCAGCGTGAAGTCGCAGTTCGCGTCCACCATGAGCTGGATGTCCGGGAAGCGTTCGCGCACGGCACGGACCCAGGCGACATCCTTGCCTCGCTTGATCTTCATCTTCACGCGGTGGTACTTCTTGTCGACGGCCTCCTGCACAGCGGCAAGCAGATCATCGACGGTCTCTTTGATGCCGATGCTGATGCCGGACATGATGCGCGCCGGTTTCTGACCGAGTAGTGCATGCAGCGGGACCCCGTCCGCCTCCGCACGCAGGACCAGCAGCGCATTCTCGACGGTGGCCTTGGCCATGGCATTCCCCTTGACCTTGCGGAACTCCGCGAGGATCTCCGCCATCGTCATCCCATCCTTGATCACCGGCAACAGGAAGTCACGGATGATATGGGCCGCGGTCGTGGTGGTCTCGGACAGATAGTACGGGTCGGGGTCGGCCACGCATTCACTCCACACGGTGAACCCGCCAGACGTCACCCGCAGCAGCAACGCTTCCTTGCACGTCCACACATGTGCGCTGATGCCAAAGGGAGTGATGAACGGGAGGCGCACGGTGACGAACTCGATCTGCTCGAGCGGTGGCGGAATGCAGTGCAACACGGGGTGATCGAAGGCAAAGGCCATGGTGTGAGTCTCGTTGCTGGCTGTGGCGGGGGTGAATGGTGATACCGGAAGATACACCATTGCGAACGGAGATTCAACGCCGGGGACGGCCACTCCCGCAATGCAGTCACTCCCGAATGCAGAGAAGAGCGCAACGTGAAGAGACGAGAGCGAGGAAACGAGAGTGAGGAGACGAGAGTGAGGAGAGTACAGCAGTCTGGTGGAGGCGACCGGGGAGCTGCCCCGGCGAGGTTTCTCCACTCCGTGGACGCCTGACAGCAATCGTGTTGTATGCTGTTGATCGAAGAATTTGGAGAAACCGGGAGGTGGCACTCCCCGGGCGCATGTCCGATGACCGTGCCCCCGCCGGCTATGGACAAACAAAGCCCCCCGTACCCTGCGAATACGGGGGGCTTGTTCTTCCAGCAGAACCCCTTGCGGGTAATACCTGTCCCTAATCCAAAACCACCACCAGGTATTTGTCCTGCCAGAACTTCTCAGGTTGTAGGATCTTCAACTCAGTCCCATTCTCATCTATCTCCGACACCGCGAACAGGTCCGCATTCCGCCGGGGGAGGATCTCAGCAACATGCCCCTGGATACGAATGGTCTGTTCACGTGCCTTGTCCACCGCGGTGAATGAGGTGGGATCGATCCCACTGCTCATCACCGTTGTGGAACCAAGAAGCCCCCAGAGGAACCCGCCTTCCTCCGTGATGATCCCCTTCTCTTCGAGTTCCTCTCGGGGGGCAGCCACATAATAGGCAGTACCAAGCATGCGGCGCTGGCGTTCCAGCTCCATATCCTTTTCCGCAAGTTCGCGCGTCTTGTTGTTGATCGTCGTCTCCATGCCGGCGATCTGCGCCTGCAGGCGCGTGATCGACTGCTCGCGTTCGAGCAGGGTCGCCTGGAGGTTCTCCACGAGCTTGTTGAGGCTGGCGATCTCGCTCTGGGAGGTCTTCAGCCGGGCGAGCAGACCGTTGATGCGCTTCCGGTTTTCCTTGAGCTCATCGCCGATGCTGGCGATGTTGTTCAACAACTGCTTCCGGGTATCGAGTGCGGCACCGCTCGTAGCGCCCTCCGTGGCAGCCTTCTGGGCAAGGAGTCTCCCCTCCTTCGCTCGCGCGGCTTCGATCCCGGCGTAGATGCTGTTGATCTCTTTCATCACATCTTCGATGTACGCGTCGCGCTCACTGAGCAGCGACTTGTAGGACTGACGGTCGGTCTCGGCCTGCGACAACTGGGACTGCAGCGCGTTCTCTTTCTCATGATCGGCGCATCCTGCGGCCAGAAACACGACGAACAGCAGCGCTATCCAGAGGTGCCTCATCTTCGGTTCTCCTTCACGGTGAGTGGTGCGAGTGGTCATCATTACAGCACCAGGATACGAAGGAGAGGTCTGCCCCTCAATCGGGCAGACGGTGTATTTTCCTGACTAGTACATTTACCCTACCCAGCAATACCATCACTCCCCTCAAACACCCCCGTTTTCCTCACTTCCTGCAACCCACCCCCCCACTCCGCACTCTCCACCCCCTCACTTCTCCTTCTTCTCCTCGTTCTTCATATCCACCACACCCGTCGCAATGGCATGCCGTACCAATCCGGCAGTGTCATGGATGTCCAACTTCTGCATGATGTTCGCGCGGTGCGTGTTCACCGTCCTGAAACTCAGGAACAATTTCTCGGCGATCTCCCGGTTGGTCAGCCCGAGGGCGATGAACCGCAACACCTCCAGTTCGCGTTTCGTGAGCCCGGTACCCGTCGGCGTGGGCGGCTCCGCGGTCTCCTGGACCGCCGCGCGCTTGAGGAAGCCATCCACGATCAACCGCGAGATGCCGGGACTGAAGAACCGCTCACCCGACATCACGGCTTCGATGGCTTCAAAGATCTGGACCTTACTTGCATTCTTGAGCAGGTAGCCGCTCGCCCCCGCCCTGAGGATCTGATACACGTACTCCTCGTCTTCATACACGGTGAGCACGATCACCTTCACCTGCGGGTGGCGCTGCGTTATGAGCCGCGTCGCCCCGATGCCGTCCAGTCGAGGCATGGAGATGTCCGTCAGGACGATGTCGGGTGTGAGTTCATCGACGAGCCGCAGTGCCTCCTCGCCGTCCGCGGCCTCGCCCACGACCGCGTACTCTTCGGAGGTCCGCAGCAGCGCTTTCAGCCCGCTCCGTACCACATCATGGTCGTCAACGATCAGGATCCGTGTCTTACGCATTCTCATCCTCCTCAGGCAAGGGCAGGGCAACGGTCACCGTCGTCCCGCCGTTCTTCGTGCTTGTCACGTCGCACCGTCCTCCCAGAAGTTCGGCGCGCTCACTCATGGTCCGCAACCCGAATCCATGACCGGATTCCCGGCTCCGTTCAATATCATCCTGCTTGAAGCCGACACCGTTGTCCCGGATCGTCAGAACGACCCCGGCCTCATCCCGCCCCAGGCGCAGGTCCACCTGGGTGGCATGAGCATGCTTGGCGATGTTCCCCAGCGCCTCCTGTGCGATGCGGTACAACGCGATCTCCGTCGTGCCATCCACATGGTCCTCCGCGGCATCGGGCACCTCACATGTCACCGCGATCCCCGTGGATCTCTGCATCTCGGAGCACAGGAGTCGCAGGGCCGCGACCAACCCGAAGTCGTCCAGGACGCTGGGCCGCAGGTTGGACGAGATGCGCCGCACTTCGCTGATAGACCGGTCCAGCTCCAGCGACACCTCCTCCAGCTCGCGCACCATCTTGCGGTTCCCCGCCGGCACACCATCCTGCAGCACGTCCACCCGGTAGCGGGTCCCGGTGAGACGCTGACACACATCGTCATGCAGCTCCCGTGAGATGCGGGCACGTTCCTCTTCCTGCGCGCGCTGCATGGAGGTCGCGGACATCCGCAGGCTCGCGAGACGGGCGCGCTCGGCGGATTCAAGCTGATCCGTCATATGATTGAATGCCTCACCCACCAGCCGGAGTTCGTCGTTCGTGGTGATCTGAACCCTCCGGTTGGTATCGCCGTCAGCGATCGCGCGCATGACATTCACCAGATGGTCCAGTGGCCGCGTGATCCGCCGCGCGGTCACCAGACCCGCACCGATCCCGAACACCACGCTGCCGACCAGCGCGAGCAGGATGGTCGTGTTTGCCGTCGTGCCCGCTTCCAGAAGCTCCTCCCGTGCCTGTTCGAGTCCCCGTTGCGTCCCCGTCTTCACACCGGTATCCAGCTGCACCTTCAGCTGGCGGTACAACGTCAGGAAGGCGGTCAGCCGCTCCCGGCGTTCCTGCTCCAGTCCACGCATGGCCGAGGTCAAACCGAGCACGCGGGAAAGCCGGGCGCGCAATTCTTCGGACAGCACTCGCTCTTCCGGTGTGAGCAGCAGGACACGGTATGCCTGAGCGAGCTCCCGCAACCGTGCGACCGCCTCGTCCATGCCTGCACCAGAGTGCGTTGCGCCGGTCAGCAGATAGTTGCCCAGTTGTTTTGTGATGGTGCTGAGCTGGATCTGCATCCCCAGCACCACCTGCAAACGCCGGTACGCGATGGGATCATCCGCGGTGACGGCATTCTGGATGCGGTCGATCAGCAGCCGCTCCAGGGCCTCGGTCTCGGATTGCAGGGAATCCATCGTGCGAGAGAACCTGCCACGCAACAGGATGTTCTGTGCTGCCCCCTCGTGCAACTGTTCGAAGGTCGACCGCAGCGCAGCATCATCCGACGACAGCGGACTCTCCCCGCCGGGGATGGTACGTCGCAGGAATGAGGGGTCGGCAAGGCCCTGATCGTAGGCATCGACGAAATTCCGGTCGCCCGTCGCGGAATATCCGAATGCGGCGAACGCGGTCTCGACCAGATGGTTCTCCAGCGCATACACGGCCGAATTCGCCGGCTCACGGATCTCCGCCAGGTCCTGCAATTTTTCCCCCACCATCTGCGTCTGCTGGTATGAAATAAGGCCGATGCTCACGCACAACAGCACCAGCACCCCGATCCCCAATCCGAGCTTCGTGCCGATCTTCACCATGGCGGCTCCTGTACCGAAAGGTCAAACTATAATGAACTGAATTGGGGGGAAAGAGGAAAGGGCGAAGAGGTCCATGGGAGCGGCACCGCCGCCACCGATCACACCCCGGGAACGCGGATCGTCCCCTCGAGGTATGTCACAGCATGTCCGGCGATCTCCACCCGGTCGCCATTCAGGGTGCACCGCAACTGTCCACCACGGCGGGAGAGTTGAGCCGCGGTGAATGATGTTCTCTTCCATCGCTCTGCCCAGTAGGGCACAAGCGTGGTATGCGCCGAACCGGTGACGGGATCCTCGGGTATGCCGGACTGTGGCCCGAAGAACCGTGACACGAAATCAACATTCCCCCCCGGGGCGGTCACGATCACACCCCGGCATGGCAGCGTGCCGATCACCGCAAAGTCCGGTTCGATCGCGCGGATCGTGGCCTCATCGTCGTACACGACGAGGAGGTCGTCCTTTCCCCTGAAGACCGCGCGCGGTGTTCCACCGAGGGCCCGCGCCAGCCCCGGCGGCAACTCCACCGGACGGATGGTGTCGACGGGGAAGTCCAGGACAAGCAGATCGCCATCCCTGCGCACATGGAGCAGGCCGCTGCGCGATGTGAACGTCAGGTTCTCGCCGATGTATCCTTCATGATGGAAGAGCGCATGGGCCGTCGCCAGCGTCGCATGGCCGCACAGGTCCACTTCACACACCGTGGTGAACCAGCGGATATGGTACCGGCCTTCTTCACGCACATAGAATGCCGTCTCCGCCAGATTGTTCTCTTCGGCGATGGCCTGCATCACGTCGTCGGGAAGCCAGGCGTCCAGCGGACAGACAGCGGCCGGATTCCCATGAAACAACGTCTGCGTGAACGCATCGATCTGATACATCGTGATGTTCATGGCAACTCCCTGGAATGGGCGCGATCACACACGCCCGAGTTTCTTCTCCGCTCCTGTGCCGGCTTCCTCCACGCTGACGTGCTGTCTCTCGAGCCGGCCGAACCGTTGCGTCGGCACGACACCAACGGGATTATACCTGAATGTATCCGTGCCGCGACAGAGATAGGTCGTGAAATGGGGATTGATCGAAAGATCGCACTTCACGTTCGTCCGCGAATACCGGATCGTCAGCCCTGCCCTGCGCATGGCCGAGGGATTCGCCGGCGAACCGTGCACGAGCTTGTCATCATGGATCGAGACCTCACCCGCCTTCAGGGTGACCGGCACGGCGGTATCTTCCGCGAACTGCCCGCGCTCACATTCGAGCATGAGCACCGAATCGGTCTCCCGCACCCGGATGTGTTTGAGCAGCCCTGCCCGGTGGGATCCCGGTACAACGGTCATGGCACCATTCTCCACGGTGCTGTCGTCGAAGGCAAGCCAGATGGTGAGCGATTCATGAGGGTCCAGCGGCCAGTAGTAGGCATCCTGATGCCAGCCGACGGTGGACAGACTGCGGGGTTCCTTGATGAAGAAGTTCGAACCCCAGAGGTAGAAGTCCGGCCCGAGCAGGTCCTCGACGTAATCCAGGATCACCGGATGCATGCATATATCATAGAGGAAGCGGCTCGATTCATGCCATTCCCGGATCTCCTTCGAGGTTTCTCCCGGCTTCAGCAATGCGAGCAGCCCCTGAAGGCCGGCATGCAGGTCCCTGACCTCCGCTGGAGAATAGACCGCCGGGAGGCCGTGCAGATACCCTTCCCGGACGAAGTGCTGCTGCTGGTGCTCCGACAACCGCCTGGATCCTGCCATCACCCTGCTCCTTCCTCTTTCGAGTATGCTCCCCACGTGAATCTACGTCCACGCGGACTCAAATTCAACCTCTTGCGATTCGGTCCCCGAGAATATATCTTAAAGGAACCGGTCTGCCTACACCCCCCCGGCCATGTTCCACCACTCCCTTCCGGGCATCGTCAAGGAGCGTACAATGGAAGTCTTTCTGGGCATTATCGTGCTTCTGCTTCTCATCGGGCTGTTCGAATACCGGTTCCGCAAACCCGATCAGATCGTGATCTACGAAACGAAGGACGGCGTGGGCGTACGCACTGCCCGGCTCTATGCCCGCCACTTCGGAACGCCTGTCGCGCGCACAGCGCATTCCTTCACGCAGACTGTGGACGCCTCGGCGAAAGGCAACCTCGACATCCGCGTGAAACTGGCGGTCACGGTCGCACCCGCGACCGGCAACCTCGACGCGCTCGTCCGCGCAGGCGGATGGGGACTGGATGCGGTCGCGAAGGCAGCCAAAGAACTGGAGACATTCCTCCTCGGGCATATCAAATCGTACACGGAACAATACGGCATCGAGAGCCTGTCCTCCGAGAAGATCCGCATGCACCTGATGCAGCAGAGTGCGGGATCCAAATCCGCCCTCGGACTCGATATCGTCACGCTGACGGTTGCCTCCTTCGAGCCGACCAACGCGCAGATCGCTGATGCGATCCGGCAGCAGGAACAGGCGCGTATCCTCGAGCAGACCGAGACATTGAACCACCAGGCGCGCGTCGCGGCGGCACGCGTGCGCTCCAAGGCGGACGAGGAGATCGCCGGGCTGGACCACATGCTCGAAGTGCGGAAGATCGCGCTCCGTCAGGAGCAAATGAACAAGGAGATGGAACTCGCAACCTCGCGCGCAGCGCACGAAGTGAAACTGAAGCAGATGCGCCTCGAACACGAAAAGGAAGAGCTGCGCATGCTGAAGGAGAGCCCGGAACTCCTGCTGCTCACGCCGCAAGCCGCGCGCCTCGCGGAAGCGAGCCAGACGATGAAGAACGCCCACACGGTGGTGAACCTCGCCCCCGGTGATGTGGCCGGCGGCGGAGAACTCCTCGGATTGTTCCATGCCCTCGTGCAGGGCGCACTCGACGCACTCCAGAAGCGCAAGAAAGGATGATGACCCAGGCCGACGTCGCTGCGCGGTTCAGGCTCCGGCCGACACGCGCAGCCAAGGTCTCGGAGATCAGCGAGGCGACCGCCGCATCGGCGGTCGCACCGGAGGAACGCGTCAATTTTCACATCGGCAACCCGGTGCAGGACCCCCGCCTGTCGTCTGCATTCCTCCGCGCGGCCCTGGGTCTGGATATCCGCGCCGTGGAACTCACCATGGACCGGCCGAAGGACCTGCTCACGGCATGCGGCGGAGACGAATCGGATCGCCCCACGATCGAGCTGCTGTCGTCACTCGTCAAACGCAGCGCACCCTATCTCCCCCGGGGCGGCTTCACCAGGTCCACCCCCTCCCCCATCGTCCGGTCGTTCCAGGAGTGGCTCGAGCACCAGCACGATCCCCTCACATACGACATTGGCAAGACCAGCGGCAAGCGGGAGATCATCCTCGCGTCCGGTGGCGTCACAGAAACGATGCGCGTGCTCTTCCATGCGCTCTCCTCATTCCTGGTGCACCTGCCGGCCACGATCTATCAGTATCACTGTCCGCTCCCCCCGCACGTCATGTCGTTCCCCGGACTCCGGCACGTTGAGCTGCCCGAGGACGAATCCGGGGCGCTCGCGAACCTTGAAGCATCGCTCCCGGTGGACACCGGTGGTCCATCGTTCCTGCTCCTCGGCTCCGTCACCTCCGAAGAGATGCGGCGCGTGCTCCGTTCACTCTGCGTGGACCATCCGCTCTTCATCCTTGAAGCCAACGACGCACCGAACCACCTGTCCCTCGCACGCGAAGCCAAGATGGTGGACCGTGTCATCCGGTTCCTGACACCTGCGATCCTGTCGCCATCGCTCGCCGGCGACTCGCTGGTGTTCGTCGCGGGCAATGCCGAGTACCTGTCCCTTCTCGAGATGCTGCATTTTCAATTGAAGGGCACGCCATCGGCAGCCGAAGTGGAATTGGTGACACACCTCCTCGCCGTGCCGCCTCCATCCCCACAGGCCGGCGGATCCGGGGTACCCTTTGCCACCGACCCCCCGCTGGAGTCAGGCGGCCTTGCACCGGCACTCTCCCGCGCCGTGACCACCGCAGGTGCACGCGCCGAACACACCGTTGCCACGGCCATCGGTGCCCGGACCGAACGCATCGCGAGTTTCGCAGAACACGTGGCGGAGCGTGCGGCCACATGGCTCGACCACGCACACCGCACGACGCGCCTCGCACTGGTCGACCGGTTCAGCGGTTCTACTGCCACCGGCATCCTGCTCACGCTGCGCGACCGGTTCCACGATGGCGCCATCCATCTGGAACTCCAGCAGAGTTTCCTCGGCGCGTTCCTCGCGCATCATCCTGAGTACGACCGCGGATCCTGCCGTGTGGTCAGCGGGTCGGCGCGAACGGCGCTGAGCCTGCTCGGATTTCATTGCGGGATCCGGGATGTCATCTTCCCGGATCTGAGCTGGACCTACGAACACTGCTTTCCTTCCGTAGAAGCGGTCGCATTGACGGCCGACTTCGATCTGGATGTGGACGCCATCCTTGCCGCCGTGGATGCACGGATCGCCGCCGATCCGTCATGGCGTGACCACGGTGCCGTGGCGCTCAACAACCCGCATAACGCCACCGGCCGGATCTTCCATGCAGAAGGCATGCGGCGGCTTGTCCACGGCCTCCTGATGCGGAACGTCTGTATCCTGGACGACCTGTCGTATCAGAACGTCGCACCGGTGGACATACTTCCGGACATCCCGCACGTTCGCCTCATCGCGGACGATCTCGTTGCCACGGGCGCAGTGCTGCAGAGCCAGGCCGACCTGGTCATCACCGCACATTCGTTGTCCAAGACCGATTGCATGGCGGGCGCACGCCTGTCCGTTGTCGAGATCCGCTCCGAGGCACTGCGCGAACGCTTCGATGCCGTGAACAACGTCATCCGACCGAACACGGGCGCACTCTTCCTCGCGTATCTCTTCTACAGGAACCCGCTGGACGTCGTGCGTGCGTACTGGCGGCTGCGCAATCAGGTGTTCGCCGAGCGCATGGCTTCCATCAGCGCGGCCATGCACAATCTGCCTGCCGAGCGGAACGGTTTCGGCATCGAGATCATTCCACCGGCCGGAAGCATGTACCCTTTGCTGCTGATCCACCGCCTGCCCTCCGGATTGTCGCTGGATTGGGTGGCGGCCGGATTGGCGCGGCAGGGGATCGGCATGGTCCCGCTTTCGACGTTCGCACGCACGGAGAGAGGATTTGACGCAGGGCGCAAGGCGTTCCGGCTGACGCTCGGCGGCACCGATGGCGCGGACGCCCTTCTGGCCAAGACCCGCCGCGTGCTCATCGATCTCAACCGTCTGATCGCCGAAGAAGGCGCACGGTACTCACGCCGCCCGTACCCTGTGCGCCGGCAGTCGGGCACCATGGCGGGAAGCACCGACCTGTGGACTTCTCTGGAGCAGAGGGTCCGGGCATCACTCCCACGCGCCATGGCGAGTTTCCGGACCCCCCTCGGGGATGAACTCCGCCGGCAGCCGCTGCGCACCACCTTCGAGAACGAGTTCCTGGCACGTCAGTTCGCCACGTACCGCCGCCGCTTCGAGGACCGGCTTCTCGTGACCGGGGAACTGGTCCGCCGGGTCAGCAATGGACCGGCAGGGGCGATCGAACAGCTCCTCGAAGGTGAGTTTCTGAAGGACGACAGCACCCGGAGGGCGGCCACCTTCAAAGCCCGCCTCTTCGACCGCACCGTGCATCCGACACAGATGTACTCCATCAGGACCGAGGCGGCGTTCGAAGAAGCGATCGGCCATCTGCTCCGCGCCACATCCGTGCCGCCGACGCTGATCGACCGGCTGACGCGCGAATTGATCGACGAATTCATCGGGACATCCGTGGCGATCACGTCGAGCGAAGAAGCGGACGAGATCTGTCTGGACCTTGATACGCACATCGCGGCAGAGCTGTACGGTGTACTTCACGGGACGGCATCAACACGCGCCTTCCTGTCGTTCTGGGGTGACTGGGATGGCAGCAACCGGCCATCCGGCCAGGGCCACCGCCTCGTCGGGGCTGTCCTCCTGAGGAATGTTGGCAGGATGTCGGGGCTCCTCCGGATGCTCGCCGAACGCAACCCGTCCGTGGCGATACCCGCCGACCTGCGCACGGAGCTCGAGCGTCTGCCGCATAATTCGGAACACTTCCTCCGTCTGCAGAACGACATCACGGCACTCACGCATCAGCTCGAACGCCGGTACAAAGGGATCCTCCCCTTCCAGGCCCGCGTGGGGCGTCTCCGCAGCATCGGCATGGCCCTGCATCTCGCCCGCGATCCGGTGACCTCGCTCTGGTACCACAATGACCGGCTCGAGCAGAAGATGCTCGCACTGCGCGCCGATCGCCGTCGCGCCCTGGAGTACTACTTTGCGTTGAACAAGAAATTGCGCAAGACGCTCCACGGTCTGCTGCCGGCATTCCGCGACCATCTTTCGGATCCGGTCTTCATGCGGGAGGCGGTGACCTTCCGCGATCTGCTGCAGCGGTTCGTGATCACGCCCCGCATCCACCAGAACATGGTCACGGCGCAGGACCCGTTCGCGATCGACACCACGGTGTTCAACATCAGCGAGCTCAACGAGATCGGAGCACGGTACGGCAATCCCGGCATGGTCCTCGCCCTCCAGGTGAGCATGTCCACCAAACCCGGTGCGTTGATCGATCTGGACCGCAAGATGCGGGCGCGGAGAGAGCACATCCTGCGCGAAGCCCCGGACCTGCATCTTCCGTCGGTCTGGCTGGTGCCGCTGTTCGAAGACCGCGATGCAGTGAAAGGCATCCCGGCCTATTGCGACCGCCTGTGGGAATACGCGCTGCAAAGCCGCCGTGCAACCCAGGAGACGCACGAACGCTTCGCAGAGATCGTCGCCGAAGTGTTCATCGCCGGATCGGACCTGAGCCAGCAGGTGAGTCAGGCCGCCGGCGCACAACTGTACCGCACGGCGAAGAACGACCTGATGCACTGGTTGGCCATGCACGGTCTGACCGATGCGATCCGGCTCAAAATGGGCAGCGGTGAACCCATGCAGCGCCAGGGCGGCTATTACGGCGAACACAGCGGCAGGTCCGCGTTTCTCCAGGACCCGGGTGCGATGCGTCTGTTCAGCCATCATCTCAGCGCCTCCGCCCGGCGGAGCACCCTGTACGCCACGACACCGATGATGGGTGTGTTCGCGGGAGGTGATCTGCGCACGTTCCAGGCGGCGATCTCCGAACAACTCCGCCATCTCCCTGTAGCGTCGCTCGCGGAGATGCTCCATCATATCGCCGGAATGCAATCCGACCACCGCGCGGATATGACCCGCGCCAGCGAGGAGCTGACGGAGAGCCGTATCGTCAGCACGGCACGCGGCAAACAGGCCCTGGAGCGCCTCACGCTCGGGCCGGTAGACCCGGCGATGGAGCAATTCCTCTCCATCCTGACCGAGAACTTCCGGCAGATCCTGTACGGACGGGAAGAGGATGTGGTGGGCATCCACGTGATCTCATATTTCATAGCGCGCACGACGCCACCATTGCGCGACCGTCCAACGGTGCGCCCCGGGGCCGGAGGCAAGGACCGCGGCAATCGTATCCTCGAACGGATCGCAGAGACCATCCCCTTTGCACGGTATGGGAGTTTGCTGCGTGCCATCGCACACAACCAGGCGCAAACGATGGTCATGGGGGTTCCCCAGCTGACCACCGGACTGTTCCGCGCGCTGGACGCGTTCTCGCGGTGCGCGATCGTCGAGGGGGACCCGCAGACCTACATCGCGGACCACGTGCTGCCGTCGTTGCCGGTGCACGAGATCCTGCATACTCTGCGCATGTATCTGGAACCGGACAACCGGTCACTCCACGCTGTCGAGCGGGCATTCCCGGCCGGGAACACGGCACTGCTGGCGCTGCGTGAGGACATGGATGCCGTCGCGACGTACGTGCCGCTGCTGCAGCAGGAATTGCTCCGGCGCCATGGCGTCGAGATCAGCGATTTCTTCGAGGGCTCCCGATTCAACCCCGACCTTCTGCCCACGCTCCGCCCTGATCTGGCTGTCCTGTTCCAGCCGGACATCCTCAACACAGATCCACGCGAGCTGCTGGCGATGCTGCCACGGGATGTGGATCCGCAATGGGCGAAGGATTTCTCCGCCCTGCTCGAACTCCCATCAGCGATCCGTCAGTGGCGGACCCAGGCCTGGGCTTTGCTCGAGCAACCTGTGCTCCAGCGTGTTGAATCGTTCGTGGAACTCGCCGTCTCGCTCCACACGATCTCCTCACGCGAAGGGATGACGGATATCTCATTGAGCGGACGGTCCGTGCGGATGCCCTCACGCCTGGACAATTTCTTCCGGGCGGGGCGCGTCGACGACGAGATGCGACAGTTCCTTGCCGCTGCAACGCAATATCTTGCCATCGCTTCCGAAGGCATGGTCGAGGTACCGGCGAACATCATCCGCGCCATGAAAGAGGTCGAACGTATCGCGCGGATCGAAGAACAGGCCCTGACATCCGATCAGCAGGATCGCCTGCGCTGCTATCTCCTCCAGATCGCACGTTTGACGGGAGAGAACGGCTGACGGCTGGAACTCATCCGCCTGCATACTCGTTCCTTCCTCAGCATACCACCATCAAGGAGACCATCATGCGCCTGTTCGTCCGCATCTGTGCCGGAGCGGCCATCGCCCTCGGGCTCACCCACCAGAGTCCCGCCCAACCTCAGCTGCCCGTCCCCCAGCCCAGTCCGCTTGCCTCCGTCAGCCAGACCATCGGCGTTTCGAAGGTGGATGTCTCGTACCACCGACCGGCGGTGAAGGGGCGCAAGGTATGGGGAGGACTCGTGCCTCTCGGCGAGGTGTGGCGCGCCGGAGCGAATGAGAACACGACCGTTACCTTCTCAACGCCGGTCCGCGTCGGCGGAACGACACTCCCGGCAGGGAGCTATGGGCTGCATATGATCCCCACGACCGGCCCATGGACGATCATCCTGAGCACGAATGCATCGTCCTGGGGAAGCTACTTCTATAAGCAAAGCGAGGACGCGCTGCGCTTCTCCGTCACGCCGGTGCCGGAGCAGTTCCGCGAGTGGTTGCAGTTCGAGTTCGGCGCGATCACCGATACCAGCGCCGTCCTCTCCTTGCTCTGGGAGAACCTGAGGGTCCCGATCGCGCTGTCCTTCGACACCCCCGGTCTCGTGCTCGCCTATGCGCGTGATACGCATCTGCGGGGGATGGCCGGCTTCACCTGGCAGGGATACAATCAGGCGGCGCAGTACGCCCTGCAGCACGGCGGCGACCTCACCGAGGCACTCGGCTGGATCGACCGGTCGATGCAGTATGGCGTGAACTTCACGAATCTGCAGACCAAGGCGGCGATCCTGGAGAAGCGCGGCGATGCCGCGGGAGCGAAGACCCTGCGGTCGCGTGCGATGCAGGCGGCCACAGAGGCCGAGGTGAATACCTATGGGTATACCCTCATGGGTGCAGGCCGCGTGGACGATGCCATCGCGATGTTCGAGGCGAATGTGAAGGCACATCCGGATTCATGGAACGTGTACGACAGCCTCGGCGAGGCGCTCGAGACGAAGGGTGAGGTGAAGGGCGCGATCAAGAACTACGAGAAGGCCCTGGCGCTCGTCGGCGATGAAGCCAACAAGAAGCGCCTCACGGAAACCCTCACCCGTCTGCGTGCGAAGAAGTGATATGCCCCCTCCCGGACACGGGAGGGACAACGAAGGAGGAAGAGCTATGCGGTCGTTGTGGGGATCGCTTGCATTCGTGATGGCCATCGGCACGGTGGCCTCCCGGGCACAGACGACCATCGACTCGTCGTTAGTGATGAACGATGGCGTGCACATCGAGACCACCCTGGTCCTCCCTCCGGATTCGCTCCGTCCATCCGGAGGGTTCCCGGCGGTGGTCTTCGTTCACGGGCTCGGCGGCGACAAGGATGACATTGCTCTGATCGGCACGATCATCTCCGCCAACGGGTTCGCCAGTCTTACCTACAGTGTTCGGGGACAGGGGAAGTCCGGAGGGTTGTCCACGATCATGGGACCCCGCGAGGTCCAGGACCTCCGGGATGTCGTCGCGTATCTTCGCAGCAGGCCCGGGATCGACCCCGACGCGATCGGGATCGCCGGCGGTTCGCAGGGTGGTGTCCATGCCTGGATCGCCGCGATCAACAGGATCCCCGGCATCCGCTGTATCGCCACACTGCTTGCTCCGCCATCGTATGCCGCGGACCTCGCACCGAACAATACGGTCAAACAACAACTCCAGACCGAACTCTCCCTTGGATCGGTGCGGTACGATCCGATCCGTGACCGCATCCGCTCGTTCGTGCTCATGGAGAACATGGACTCCGTCCGCGCGTTCATTGCGCAACGCGACCTCTCCCCGTTTGTGGACAGCGTCAGGATCCCCGTGATCCAGAGTCTCGGGTGGGCCGATGTGATCTTCCCGGTGAACGGCGCGATCCGCGCACGCACACAGCTTGCCGCGCGTGGGATCCCCATCTGGTCCTACTTCGGGACCAATGGACACAGCGAGCCGGTGAACGTTCCGGAGTATCTCTTCACCGTGCAGATGATGCTGGACTGGTTCCATCACTGGCTCGAAGCACCGATGCTTCCTGAGGTCACAACCCCCCGGGTCATCTTCGCGGATGACCGCCCGGGGTGGCCGCACCGGGAGACTCCCGTCTGGCCTCCCGAGCCGGCATCGTCCCTGCGCCTGTACCCGACCGGAGATGCACCGGGCGACAGCGGCATCGGCTACCTTTCGCCGACCCCGGCAGGGGTAACGGAAAGCTATCCATTCTCGCTCGTGCATGACCCCGCATACACGACAGAGCGCGCCTGGAATGAAAGCTACAGTGGCGCGGCATTCCTGACTGCGTTCCGCGCCACACCGGTCCGCTTCCGGTCGCCGCAACTGTCCGACACGCTCGATATCACCGGCATTCCGAGGGCACGCGTGCAGTTGCGTGGCGACGGCGGTCCGTTCCAGGCCAACGTGCGGTTGTTCGATGTGGCGCCAGGTGCTGGCGGAGGCGAATGGAAACTGCTGACCCACATGCCGCTGGGCGTACTGTCCGCGGATTCCCCGGTGGATGGCCACTACGATGCGGAAGGAGAGGCGCTCTCTCACAAAGTGCCACCCTCCCATTCCGTGGGCATCGAGATCAATTCGCTCGACATGTGGGATGGGAACCGCGCACATATCATCCCGTACTTCCGGTCCTCGCAGGCGGTGTTCACCGCGGAGGCGGGGGGATCATCGTACATCGACATTCCGCTGATCGGCACGGCTGCTTTTGTCACCGCCGCCGCTCCACTGACATCGCCGCTGCCGTCCGCCATCGTCCTGCACCAGAATTACCCGAACCCATTCAACCCGTCCACCACCATCCGGTTCGACCTTGCTGCCTCCCAGGTGGTTCGCCTGGAGGTGTACACCGTGACGGGACAGAGCGTTGCGACACTGGTTGATGGGGTCATGCCGCCCGGGGTCCATACGATCCCCTTCCAGGCACACGGAATGACCAGCGGTGTGTACTACTACCGCCTGATGACCCGCACAGGATCGATCGTCCGTCCGATGGTGGTGTTGCGGTAAGGCAGTGAACACGACGTCCGCGTGACGATGCCTTCGTCGGTACGGTGTACCCACGAACATGACGATACCCGCGTAGGGGCGGTGCATGCACCGCCCCTACATTCCGTGGACGCCTGACATCGGTGGCCCAGTGGCCGTGGACATAACGTTACCTTCGTCGATACGGTGCGTGAACGAACCTGCCGATACCTTCGTCGGTACGGGGTACCCACGAACATGACGATACCCGCGTACGGGCGGTGCATGCACCGCCCTACCTGTTCAAACCTGAGGGCAATGCCAGAACCCCCGATCGCGCCGACACCCCCGCCTCATTGAATGCCTCGATGGCCACGTTGTAGGTCTGTCCCACGGTCAACGCCCGCAGCTCGATCTGCGATGGCCTGTCGGCGAACACCTGATAGGTCTGATAGAGTTTCTCCGGCGCAATACCCCACAGGATGTTGTATCCCACCGCTCCCGGAACCGGATCCCATACGATCGTCGCATCACGCTCATCGTCGTGTCGGCGTACCGCAAGGCGCTGTGGGACCGCGGGAAAAGGCACATCGCGATGGCCGAAGACCCTGATGTCGGAGATCGCAAGGGTCCGTGCACTGACGTGCAGATGCGCATAGCGAATGTACCGGGCCTGCACCGGTGAAGGGATCTCGATGTACGCATTCGGGCGGTCGCGCCGCTCGTGCGACAGGTCGGCGATCGTCTGCCAGTGCACGCTGTCCGCCGAGGCAACGATCCTGAACTGTGTGTACACGGTGGAGTCCATCCGGTACAGCCCCGACTGATGATCAGCAAAGTTCACCTGCACGGCGCGCACGGAGGCGACCGCACCAAGATCCACCGTCACCGATCGGCCGGCCACATTGCCGTCCGCAAGCCAGTACGAGCGAGGGTCCTCGTCCGTCAGCGCCGCCGGCGCATATCCTGCGGCGGACCCGGTCGCCGTCACCGTCTTCCGGTAGGAGAGCAACATCCACCCTGCGAACAGTTCCGCCGGATCGGCGACCGGTCCCGTGGGAAGGCGGTGCGGCAGGTCACCGAATCGCGTGGAGGCGTGGAACAACCCGGCGCTGTCGAATGCGGCAGGGAACTGCGCGATGCGTCTCTCGAAATCCCAGTTCACCGCGATCCACGGCGTGCCGGTGTTCCAGTAATTGCCGTGCCGGTCCTGGAAGGTATTGCCATGACCCGCGCCCGTCACGAACCCTCCGGGCTTGTATGAGATGGGATTGTTCGGTGCGTACACGAAGGGTCCGAGTGGATCATCCGCGACATAGACCCCATTCGCATAGACGTTGTGCTCCGTCCCCGGAGCACCATACTGAAGGTAGTACTTGCCCCGGTGTTTCGTCATCCACGCCCCCTCGATGAAGGGGAGACGCGGGTCCGTGTGGTCCCGCCCGAACCGCTCCCACCCGTGCTGATCCGGATGAAGAAACATGAGCGCCTTCGCCGTGCCCCGGTACGCGAACTTCGCCGCATGATCGAGTTCGATCCCCCAGATCGGATAGACGTTCGAGGACCCCCAGTACAGATACCAGCGGTCCGTGTCTTCATCATGGAACACACCGGGGTCCCACGGCCCTGCCGCACCGGGCGGACTCTCCAGGCGCGGCGTAAAGACATGCAGGTCGCCGGAGTCGAGATTCGTTGTCCAGTACACCGGCCGGGGCTCGAATGCAGACTGGAACAGATAGAACGTGTCCCGCACGAAGAGCCCGGCAGGGGCGCAATTGTCATCCACCGGCCACACGTTCGGTTCCACGAACTGCCAGTGAAGCATATCCGGCGAACGCCACCAGCCGCCGGAGATCGTCGCGAACAAATAGTAGGTCCCCCGGTGATAGACGATCACCGGGTCGGCTCCTGAGCGGTACGAGATATTCCTGTCGGATTGCTCCCAGTTGTACCGGTAGTCGAGATCCACCGGGTTGCAGTATGTGGTGATCCCGGAGCTTTGCGCCGCGCAGAGAGCGGGGAGGAATATCAGCCCGACGATGAGAAGGACGAGCCGGCGCATCTAGAGTTCTTTGAGCCACTGTTGCGCGAACGCACGCGCGGCCTCCGTGGCCTCTTTGCCCGCACGGAAGGTGGTCTTCCACCGGCCGTCCTTGTTCTCATACGCCGGGTTCACAAAGACCATCGCATCGTCCTTCTTCACGAGCTTCGCGGCAAAGTCCACATTGGCGGTCGCATCCAGGAATTCCTTCAGGCGCCGTTTCAGCAACGGTTTCGGATCTCCCTCCGGATATTCCTTCTCCCATGCGGCGACCTTCTCCTTGTACTGCCTCGCGGCCTCATCATTCCCCTGCTTGATGAACGTATCCATCTGGGCGTCCTGTTCAGGATCGGACTTCTCCAATTCCTTCACCATCTGGCGGAGGGAAGCGATCACATCCCGGTAGATCCCCTTCTGGTCGGCGGGGGCCTTCGCCTGGTTCTTTTCCTGCTCGGCGATACTGGCCTTCAGTTCAGCGATCTGTTTCGCCCTCGAGTCGGCCATGGCCGGCGTCGTTTCGGGCGAGGAGGGTTTCTTCTCGTCCCGGTAGGAGGCATACCATTGCAGGAACGCCTGCGACTTGGTGAACGACCGTGCAAACTCGCCGACGGCGCGGACCACGGCTGCGCGCTTCGCCACCGGGATCGTCGCGCACGCCGTCGGGTACGAGAACGAACCGTAGGCTATGCCGCTCTCGACAAAGTCCTGGACAGCATCCTTTGTGGTCTTCATCGCCGTGAGATGTTCCTCGATCCCGGGGGACACAGCGAAGAGCGGAAGGAGCAGCAGAGCAACAAGGATCTGTTTCATGATGCATCTCCTGAAAGTGCGCGGATACGGTTCAGTTGGGACGTGAACGAAGATACGGCTCACAGGCGGGATTCGCAACCGGCTCCATCCCGGGAGGCACCATCCGGGATGTACCATCCTAACCTAAGAATTCGTTCACGACCGGCACACTTCCACCCAGGAAATCCGTATACTGGTACATGATCCACGACGTCTCACGGAAGGATACGCACATGGTCACACTCCGCACCGCAGCAACCACTCTCACCTCTCTGGCCGCGGCCATGCTCATCTTCAACGGATGCGGCACAACCTCTTTGACGAGTACGTTTCACGAAAAGCCCTTCGCCGTCGACGGCGATGCGAAGGATTGGGTCGGCCTGCCTCTCTACGTTGACAAGTCCGGAGTGAATGTGGCCGTCAGCCACGATACCGACTATTTCTACCTCATGGTTTCGACGACCGATCGGGTGCGGCAATCCCAGATCCGCCGAGGCGGATTCACCGTATGGTTCGACCCGGCCGGCGGCAGCGCGAAGACGATCGGAATACGATACCCCATGGGGACGCCAGGCGGTCCACCACCATCGATGGATGAGATCATGGCACCTCCCGGCGACAGGTCTCTGGACCCGCCCCCGGCCGGACACGGCGGGGATGTCATGAAGTCTGAAATGGAACTCCTTGGCCCCGATGGGGAAGAGGGGTTGATCGTCTCATTGTTGTCCGAGAAGCAGATCCAGGCCAGACTCAGTGATGCGACCGGCGGTCTGACCTACGAGCTTCGCGTTCCACTGCTGCGCGATGCTGCACATCCGCACGGGATCGGTGTGCAACCGAACAAGGACCTGGGCGTGGCACTGGAGACCGGTACCATGGAAGGGATGATGGGGCGGACCGGAGGGGGTCAGCGTGGAAGTCATGACGGTGGTGGAGGTATGATGCCTCCCGGCGGTGAGGATATGCAGGGCGAAGGTGGCATGCAGGGCGGTGGTGGTGGCCGGGGTCCCGGCGGAGGCAGGGGGTCCGGTGGGGGCATGCGGGGAGAGCGGGGATCCGGCGCGAACTCATCACCGATCGACATCTCCCTGAAGGTGGTGCTCACACACTGAGCACCACCTCATACCCCGCCCGGCACACCCCGGGCCGCAGCGGTCATTCGTAGCGCAGGGCGTCGATCGGATTGAGCATCGCTGCCTTGCGCGCCGGATAGAACCCGAAGAAGATCCCGATGGCGATCGAGAATCCGAAGGAGAGGATGATCGAGAACGCCGTGATGATCGTCGGCCACTTCGCAAAACCCGAGATGGCCAGCGACCCGCCCACCCCCAGTGCGATCCCCAACAAACCTCCCAGCAGACTGAGCACCAGTGCTTCGATGAGAAACTGCGTGAGGATGTCCCGTCCGCGCGCACCGACCGACATCCGGATGCCGATCTCACGGGTGCGTTCAGTGACCGACACCAGCATGATGTTCATGATCCCGATGCCGCCGACAAGCAGCGACACCGAGGCGATGCTCGCGAGCAGGATCGTCAGGATCTCTGTCGTCGCGGTGGCGGTTGCCGCAAGGTCGGATTGATTCCGGATCGTGAAATCATCCGCGTCGTACGATGCGATCTTGTGCCGCATGCGCAGGAGTTCGGTGATCTGTCGCTGCGCTTCATTGATCGTGGCCGGACTCGTGGCGGACACGATCACCTGGCGGAGATACGGCGAATGCGACAGGCGGCGCAGCACGGTCGTGTACGGGGCGAGGATCACATCATCCTGGTCCATCCCCATCGCGTTCTGGCCCTTCTTGGACAGCACGCCCACGACACGGGCAGGCATGTTCCGCAGGCGCACGGTCTGGCCGATGGGAGAGCTCTCCGGGAAGAGGTTCTCGGCCACCGTAGCGCCCAGCACACACACCTTGGCCGCCGCCTTCACGTCCTGTTCGGTGTAGAACTCACCGTATTCGACCGGCCACGAACGGATCTCGAGATAGTCCGCCCCCGTCCCTTCGATGCTCGTGCCCCAATTCAGATTGCCGGCGATCGCCTGTCCGCCCGACCGGGCTCCCGGCGACACGTACGCCACGGCTGGGCATTCCTTCGCGATCGCGATCGCGTCTTCCTCGGTAAGCGTGGTCACAGATCCGGCGCCCACCCGGATCCCGCCCTGCTGCTGCGATCCCGGGAAGATGATCAGCACGTTCGTCCCGAGCGCGGAGATCTGTTGCTTCACCGAGTATTCCGCCCCCTGCCCGATCGCGAGCATCGCGATCACCGCGGCAACACCGATGATGATGCCCAGCATCGTCAGGAAGGAGCGCATCTTGTTCCGGCGCAGGGCCCGGAAGGCCGACCGGAGGATATTCAACGTTTTCATGCTGCGGCTTCCTCCTCGTCGTCATCGACCATCGGCATTTCCTTCAGTACCTCGGCCGCGTTCCGTTGCGCAGGATTCAGTTTGTCTGACCGGACCTTGCCATCACGGAATACGATCTGCCGTTTCGTGAACTGCGCGATATCCGGCTCGTGGGTGACCATGATGATCGTGATCCCGTTGGCATTGAGTTCCTGCAGGATGCCCATCACTTCCACACTCGTGCGGCTGTCGAGGTTCCCCGTCGGTTCGTCCGCCAGGACGATACTCGGGTCGTTCACCAGCGCCCGCGCGATGGCGACTCGCTGCTGCTGTCCGCCCGACAACTGATTCGGAAAATGGTGCATACGGTCGGCAAGACCCACCCGCTGGAGCGCTGCAACAGCACGGTCGTGGCGATCCTTGTTGGACATCGCACAATACAGCAGAGGGAGCTCGACATTTTCCAGCGCGGATGTGCGCGAAAGCAGATTGAAGCCCTGGAACACGAACCCGATCTTCTGATTGCGGATGATAGCAAGCTCGTCGCGCGTCAGCTTGCTGACATCGATGTCCTCGAGGACGTAGTCCCCCTTCGTCGGGGTATCCAGACAGCCGATGATGTTCATGAATGTGGACTTCCCCGAACCCGACGCACCCATGATGGCGACGAATTCGCCGCGTTCCACTTCCAGGCTGACACCACGGAGCGCATGGACATCCACCTCGCCAAGTGCATACGTCTTGGCGAGGTGCTCGATGCGGATGAGCGCCCCGTTCCGGCCGGCCTGTCCCTCAGGCGGACGCGTGGTCATCGCGGCGGTCCTCCGCCACCCATCGGCCGCTGGGGCGTGGGCGCGAGCGGGTTGGTCGTGCCCTGCCCGCCGGCCTTCGCTGCGGCACTGGAGGTCGCGCCCAGCACGACCTCATCGCCGGCCTTCAACGTCGAATTCATGATCTCGGTGTATTTCCCATCCGACAGCCCCGTGGTCACCTGGACAGGAACGAGCTTCTTCTCCGCGGTCAGGACCCAGACGCGGCCGCGCGCACGCTGACGGCTCGTGGTGCTCACGCTCTTCTGCAATTCCGGGAACACACTCTGAATGCCGAACTTCGTCTGCTGGCCGGCGCGCGCCGGAGGCTTCACAATAGATGTCGGTCGGGCCGGACGCATCTTCTCGAACACTTTGCGCATCTCTGCCCTGAGTTCATCCTCCTCCATCTTCCCTCCATGGGCCGCCAGGATCGAATCCCGCAACCCCTTCATCATGCCCATGCGTTCGCCTCCACCCTCGCCCGGCCTGCCACCTTCCCGTGCACCCGGACCACCATCAGCCCACCGGCCCCGCTCCCCCCCACCCTGTCCGGAGCCCGCCATCTCCTTGACCTTTGCGCTGTCCACCAGCTCCGCCGGCGGCTGAAGCCGCAGCGCCATGTTCGATACGCGGATGACATTCCGGGCGCTGCCGACTAGGACCCGGACGTTGGCCGTCATGCCGGGCATGAGCTTCAGATCCCGGTTGTCCACGTCGATGATGACGGTGTAATTGACGACATTCTGGATCGTCACCGGCGCGAGCCGGATCTGCGAGACCGTGCCGGTGAAGCGGTCATCGGGATACGCATCCACGGTGAACGTTGCTTCCTGTCCGACCGTGATCCGCCCGATATCCGATTCGTCGATGGTCGCCTGGACCTGCATCTTCTGGAGATCGTTGGCAATAGTATAGAGGGTCGGCGACGAGAAACTCGCGGCCACGGTCTGCCCGACATTCACCTTGCGGTCGATCACCACGCCGCTGATCGGTGCGTAGATCGTGGCGTACGCCAGATTGATCTTCGCTCGATCCAGACTCGCCTGTGCCATCTTCAATGCCGCCTGGTTCGATTCAAAGGCGGTCAACGCGGCATCATAGTTCGCCTGAGATTCAAGATTCTTGTCGAAGAGCGACTTCGTGCGGTCGACGGTCCGCTTCGCATCATTGAACTGCGCCCGCGCGCGCTCGAGACTCGCGGTCGCATCCTTCACCGCCTGTTGCAGGAACGTGGGATCGATCTGGGCGATGACCTGGCCCTCACGCACGATCGAGTTGAAATCCGCATACAACTTGGCTATGATGCCCGATACCTGCGTGCCAACTTCCACGCTGATGACCGCATTGATGGTTCCCGTCGCCGTCACGTACATCGTGATATCCCCTTCGGATATCTTGTCCAGCCGGAACTCGTATTTTGTTTTGTCTTCCCGGAAGAAGAACGCATACGCGGCAACACCCGCCACGATCACTATCAGTCCAACGGTCAACCAGCGCTTCATGAGCGACCCTGTGGAAAAAGGAGGAAAACGGTTCTTGGCCCCGGTCTGAGGGCGCCAACTTCTTAGACACGCGGACGGCCCCCGCGGCTTAGTCAGGAGGCTGAAAAAAGGCAAAAATCGCGCGCAGCCGATCCGCGAACCCGCCCTGTGGCTCAATCAACCCCCATTGCACTGCTGCTTGTTCCCGGCTTTGTTGTTTCATTAGGAACAACACGGCGAGCCCCCCCCAGGGAGACGCCCCCCCTTGCACCTCATGTGCAAATACCGTTACTTAGAACTATGAGCTACATTGGCCGGATAGCGTTGGTGCTCCTGTATTGCGTCGTGACGGTCGGGATGACCATCTCCACGCACTATTGCGGCCCCGTCCCTGTTGCCTCACACCTCGGGTCGTCCACTGCGGAACCCGATTGGTGCTGCGGCGATGCGGAAGCGGAGGCGGAGTGCTGTACGACGGTCTCCGTATCTCTGCTCGTGTCCGATGACCACACCGCATCAACCCACGAGATCTCCACGCCGGATGCTGCTACCGTCATCATACCGGTCCAGGACGACCGGTCCGGGCTCGCGGACATCAGACACGGGCATCATTCTCCGGCGTTCCCCCCCGGCACATCACCCCCGCTCACCATCCTGCACAGCTGCTTCCTGATCTGAGAGGCTGACGTCGTCCCTCACCGCACGGCCATGCCGTGACGGCACCGGTACGTTCACAGTCACACATTACTCTGATCAGGAGGTTCACCATGAGACATCTGCTGCTTTCATTGCTGTTTGTCGTCGGTTCATCCCTCACCGTCTTCGCCCAGGATGTCACAGAAACGGAATTCCGCGTTGCGGGTAACTGCGGACAGTGCAAGACCCGCATTGAGAAAGCGGTCAGCATCAAAGGCGTGAAATTTGCCCGCTGGAACAAGTCCACGAAGATGCTCAAGGTCGCGTTCGTGACCACGGCGGTCACCGCGGATTCACTCCAGCGCCGGCTTGCGGCTGTCGGACATGACACCGATAGTCACACAGCGCCCGACGCCGTGTATAGTGCACTGCCCGAGTGCTGCCTGTATCGCGACAACGCACACACACACTGACCATACCATCGAGGAGGGATTTATGAGAGCGAGAATGCTGTTCTTCTTGCTGCTCCTCCCTGTCCTTGCGACAGCCGCTGAGGAGCTCGTGCGGGGGATGGTACGTTCACGCGAAACGAACGGGGAGTTCAGTCCGGTCGCCGGCGCCAATGTCTTCTGGCTCGGGACCTCACGCGGGACATCCACGGACGCGGAGGGGGCATTTACACTCCCCGTCGTCGCATCCACCCGCCAATTGGTGATCCGTCATGCGGCATATGCACCCGACACGATCACTGTTGGGAGCGAGACCGATCTGCAGATCACTCTGGATCCGCTGGTCCGCGAAGTCGAGGGCGTTCAAACAACCGGAGAACGGTCAGGGATCGCCATTGATTACCTGAGCGCTGCACCCGTCCAACGCATGACGGGGAAGGAACTCGCAAAGGCTGCGTGCTGCAATCTCTCTGAAAGCTTCGAGACCAACCCGTCCGTCGACGTGTCATTCACAGATGCGATCACCGGCACGAAGCAGATCGAGATGCTCGGGCTCTCCGGGATCTACACCCAGACCTCCCTGGAGAACATGCCGTACATCCGGGGCCTGACGTCCAATGTCGGGCTCACCTTCATTCCGGGCCCATGGATACGGGGCATCAACGTCTCAAAAGGCGTCGGTGCCGTGGCGAACGGCTACGAGTCCATCACCGGACAGATCGACGTGGACCTCCGCAAGCCGGGCGACGAGGAGGAGAAGCGCTTCTTCCTGAACATGTACGGCAACAATGACCAGCGCTTCGAGGGGAACCTCAATTTCCGCCAGGCCCTCGGAGAACACTGGTCGATGATGACCCTGCTTCATGCGAGCACCCAGAACATGGAGATCGACCGGAACGGCGACCGGTTCATGGACATGCCGGTCTTCTCGACCTTCAACGCGATCCAGCGGTGGGGGTTCCACTCGGAGACCGGCTGGGAAGGACAGGTGGTGCTCCAGTTTCTCAAGGATCAGAAAGAAGGGGGCACCGGGAGGGGCGGGCAGGATGCCGCGAACCGGATGTTTCACTATACCACCCATACCCAGTACCTCCGCATCAGCGGGAAGACCGGTCATGTGTTCGAAGGCCGCCCCTACCAGAGTTTCGGGATACAATGGTCACTCGGACGCTATACCGCGTCGTCCCTCTACGGTCCCCGCTCCTACGATGGCACCGAAGAGACAGGCTACCTCAACGTGATCTACCAGTCGATGATCGGCTCGACGGAGCACACGTTCCGCACCGGGGCAAGCTTCCTCTTCGATAGGTTCAGCGAGCAGTTCGCGCGGACACCCTATGATCGCATCGAGCGCGTCCCCGGTGTGTTCTTCGAATACACGTACAAGCCGCTGGACGAATTTACGGTGGTCGCTGGCATCCGGGCCGACCAGCACAATGCCTACGGCACGATGATCACTCCACGACTCCACGTGCGCTACAGTCCGGATGAAGACTGGGTCTTCCGCGCGAGCGGCGGACGCGGGTACCGAACGGCGAGCATCTTCGCGGAGAATGCGACGGTCTTTGCGAGCTCACGGGCGGTGTCGATCGATGCAACCCGCGCTTTCGGCTACGGGTTGGATCAGGAAGTGGCCTGGAATGCCGGGGGAAATATCACCCACTACTTTCTCGTGGAGTACCGGCAGGCAACCGTCAGCCTGGACGTCTACCATACGTTCTTCGAACGGCAGGTCGTTGCGGACCTGGACTCCCGCCCGCGCGAGGTGGTCTTCACGAGTCTTGCCAATGGATCGTATGCGAACAGCGTGCAGCTGGAACTGAACGTCCAGCCACTGGAGCGATTGGAGACCCGCCTCGCGTACCGGTACCTGGATGTGCAACAGAAGCTCGGTGGCATCTGGCTGCAACGCGCACTCAACGCACAACACCGGGCGCTGGTGAACATCGCCTACAGCACGGAACAGGAGACACCCGGCGACCCGCGCACTGCCTACGACCTCACCGTGCAATGGTTCGGTGCCAAGCGGATCCCGTCCACGGCAACAAATCCCGCCGGGTCACAGGGGCGATCCACCTCACCGGCGTTCGCCATGGTGAACGCCCAGGTCGCACGCACACTGTTCGCCGGACTCGAGCTGTACGTCGGTGTGGAGAATCTGTTCGACTTCCGGCAGGACGACCCCATCATCGATGCACCATCGCCATCGTCTCCGTTCTTCGATGCATCGCTGATCTGGGGTCCGCTGGGCGGGAGAATGGTCTACGCGGGGATCCGGTGGGGCCTGTGAGCGTCAGGGCACGCTGAGGAGTGGTTCCATACGCAAGGGGCAGACCATGCGGTCTGCCCCTTCCCTTTGCCTCGATCACCGCACGGACTCACTTCTTCCGGATGACGATCTCGCCCATCCGCGTCTCGAGCTGGACCCTGTGCGAGCCCGCGCCGAGCTTCACTTCCACAGTCTCTCCCTTCTTCTTCACGACCGGGAAGTCCGACCGTACGCCACTTTCTTCTTCGCTTCCGGGGAAGACCGGGCTCCGTGCATCGATCGTTGCATTCGCATCGCCGGAGATCGTGAATACGATGTCCCCGGCCCCGGTCGAGATCACACTCGACTCCCCGACGGCAGGATCGAGATTCACGTTCATATCGCCCGCCGAGGTTCGCGCATGCACGGATCCCTGAACACTCCGCAGATTGACGGTCCCGCCGGCAGTGCTGACCGAGAGATTCCCCTTGCCGGACCGGAGGTCGATGTCGCCACCCGACGTCCGGAGCGAGGTCCTGCCCGTGCACGTACCGACACTGATGCTTCCGCCGGAGGTCGAGACGTCGCAATCACTCCCGACCGATTCCAGTCGTATATCGCCACCCGCAGTGCTTGCACGGAGCGTCTTGGCGACACTCCCGATGATCATGTCGCCCCCGGCGGTCATGATCTCCGCCTGACCGGCAACAGCCCTCACCGATACGCCGCCGCCGGCGGTATTCAATCGCACATCCCCACTGACCTCCTCGATCTGGATATCACCCCCGGCGGTCTGCACCTGTACGCTGCCGGTGGTTTTCCCGACGGCAACATCACCGCCGCCCGTGGAGGTATGGACCTCGCCGGTGATCGAACCCTTGATGCCGATATCGCCTGCACCCGTCATGAGGTTCAGATCGAAGGTCGCCGGCACCCGGGCAACCACGGAGAGGTCACAGCCACCGTGATCCTCGACCAGAATGGTCCCCCCGCCCTGCGTCGCGGACACCTCGTTCAGGTCTTCATCGCCGGTGCTGTGCACACGAAGGGAAACCTCGTCCTTGTCCCACGTCTGGACCGCAATGGACCCGCTCTGCAACCGCACATCCAGCTTGTCGCCCTTCTTCACGGTGAACGTGAACTGCCGCTCACCGGCACTTCCCAGTGCCACGCCCGCCGTCACCAGGAGTGCGATCATCGCCATATGGGCTGTGTGTCTCATTGGATACGTCCTTCGAGAAGTGATCGTGCTTTGACCTGAACATAGAGATTCTCATCCCGCGCGACGAGTTGCCGGAGGGATGAACGCGTGGCCTCATCGGTGAGCGCCACGGTGGTGCCGAGCGAATCGAGTGCGTTGATCGCCGCGATGCGCAGGCCGGGATTCGTGTCGTGCATCAGCACCTGCAGGAGCGCGTCCCGCACACCGGTGTCGGGTGGCATACGGCGAAGCGCGCCCAGCGCCTGCCGGCGCACACCGACGTTCGGATCGGTCGTGAGCGCAAGCAACAACGCTGCACGGACCTCCCGCCCACGGGTCGGCCGGTCGGTGGCCGCCACCGCCTCCAGCGCGCGCAGCCGGACACCGGCATTGTCGCCGTTGACCAGGGCGCGCGCAAGGACGTGCATCACCGCCGGATCGTTCAGGGTTCCGTGGAGACGAACGCTCCTGACCTGCTCGTAGGTGACCACAACCGAGTCCTTTTCGCCCTGCGGCATCACGACCTGCATCACGCGGATCTCCGGGTCTCCTGCAGCCAGTTGATCCCCGGCACCGCTCCGCTGTCCGATGAGTCTGCCACCGAAGAACCCCATCGCCAGCAGCGCAAGTCCGACACCCGCATAGGCCACTCCAGGCGGAACGAGTCCTGCGCGCGGGAACCGGTCTCGCCGCCTCCGGCCATGGGCATACGCGCTGTCACGGAACGCATCCGCCGTCCGCGTCCGGGCCGCGGCGAGCGCAGGATCGGTGGACCGCTCACCTGCAACCGCCGTCATGATCGCCTGCAGATGACGGATCTCGTCAAGCTCCTTCCGGCATTCCACACATCCGTCCAGATGCCTGTCGAGCTTCACCGCGTCGGTCGCCGAGAGCCGTCCGGCAGCGCGCAACGGCAGCAATTCCCGGTAGTGTCTATGGAACATCATCATTGGCCGTCCTCCTAAAGCAGATCGCTCAGTTCCCGGCGCATCGCACGGGTTGCATCATACAGATACCTCTTCACCGTTCCTTCACCACACTGCAGGGTTCCAGCGATCTCCTTCAGCGTGTATTCCTGCTCATGATAGAGCGTGAAGACCATGCGCTGACGGGGCGACAAAACATCGAGCGCACGCGTGATCCGATCCCGGATCTCGCCGTCCATTGCCCGGCGGTCCGGCGCGACCGCATCGGACACCGGCTCCACCACGGGAAGATCCACCCCGTCCACATCATCGTCGCCCTGTACACCGTTCCGTGTCCCGGCACGCTTCCTCTGGCGCATGAACGACACGCACACATTCACCGTGATCCGGTGCAGCCACGTGGCAAACTGACTGTCGCCCCGGAACGAAGGAAGGCCACGATAGACCCGGATCAGGACCTCCTGGTACACGTCCTTCGCATCATCTGCATTATGCACGAACCGCGCGGCAAGCGAGAGTACGGCCGCGTCGTGGCGACGGATCAGTTCGCCGAAGGCGGACCAGTCCCCTCCCTGTGCTTTTGCTATGAGTTCGGAGTCGTGCATGCAGACCTGTCGTATCTCTTGGACGCCTCCCGGCGTCGGAAGGTTGTGGGGACTCCGCCGTCACGGGAATGAATTCTGCCGTGCCGGTGTTCTTTTGAGCACATATCCATCACCAACACGTAAGGATCCTCAATGAAGATCGGTATCTTTGGCACCGGGATGGTCGCCCAGGTCGTGGGAGGCGCACTCATGGCACGAGGTCATGATGTCCAGTTCGGCACCCGTGATGTCGCGGGAACCCTGGCCCGCACGGAAAAGACCGGCATGGGAAGCGCGCCCTTCTCCGCATGGATCAAGGACAACCCGAAGGCGACGCTGGCACCATTCAGGGACGCCGCCCGGCACGGTGAGGTCCTGATCAATGCGACCGCCGGTGGAGGCTCACTCGCAGCACTGGCGTCTGCCGACCCGAAGGATCTGGCCGGGAAGATCCTGATCGACATCGCGAACCCGCTGGACTTCTCGAAGGGTTTCCCGCCGACCCTGTCTGTCTGTAATACGGACTCGCTCGCTGAACAGATTCAGCGTGCCTTCCCGGCACTCAAGGTGGTGAAGTCACTGAATACCGTGAATGCGTCGGTGATGGTGAGCCCGGCGGTGGTCTCCGGTGACCATACGATCTTCGTCTCGGGCAACGATGCCGCCGCCAAGGCCGAGGTGCAACGATACCTCGGCGAGTGGTTCGGCTGGCAACGGTCCAGTATCCTCGATCTCGGCGACATCACCACGGCGCGGGGAACCGAGATGTTTCTCGCGCTCTGGATCCGCCTCTACGCATCCACGAAGAATCCCATGGTCACCATCAACGTCCTGCAGGGGACCACGGCCGCACGCTGACCCGGATATCCCGGAACGCGACGACCCCGGCGGGAGAGATTCCCTGCCGGGGCCGCTGGTTCATCATCCGACCGATCACCCCTCGATCAGAAGGGGTGTTCGGTGGGATACATCATCCCCCTGGGCTGATTGAAGCCGACATCATGCACCCCGATGAGCCGCATCGCATCATAGAGTGCCCGGCCGGCGTGATCGAACGCCACCGCCGTATGATGCGGGAAACGCTTCTCCAGCAATACGTGACGGTAGAACCGTGCCATTTCACGCACGGCGAACACCGCGATCGATCCGAACGACTTCGGATCGATGTCCAGGATCTCGCCTTCCGCCACATACGCGCGGAGCAGGGCATCGGAGGTTGACTGTAGACGGAAGATCGTCACCGAACCCGGCTTGATGCGGCCTTCGAGCGTTCCCCGCGTGATGTTCGGCTCCTTGTCCGGCTCCATCATCCGGTGCATGATCAACTGATACTTCATCATCGACGTTGCCATGCAGGAGGACGATGTATTCCCGCAATGGAAACCCATCCAGAGATCATGCGGCGAGTAATCGCGGACCTGCCCCTTCGCCTCCTCGATCATATCATAGGGCACCGTATTATTGATGTCCAGGATGGCGGGGGGAAGCATGGTGGCACAGGTGACAACATATTCGCTCAAGGCACCATAGATGTCCGACTCGCAGGAGATCGGAATACCCTGCTGCGCAAGGTGGCCGTTGATGTAGCACGGCGTGAAGCCGAAATACTTCTCGAATGCCGGCCAGCACTTGTTGGAGAACACGGCGTACGACGATGCACCGAGGTTCTTCTCCATGTAGTCCAGCAGGGCCAGCTCGAACTGCGCAAGCGGCTCGAGCAACTCCGGATAGGTGTTCCCGCGCCCGAGGTCCTTCGCCATATCCGCGGCCAGCGCTTTGATGCGGGCGTCACCCTTCTTCTGCTGGAACAGATCGTACATGTCCAGCTCGCTGTTCTCCATCACCTCCACGCCCAGATCGAACAAGGGTTGGATCGGGGCATGGCACGTGAGAAAGTCGTGCGGACGTGGACCGAAGGAGAAGACCTTCAGGTTCCGCAGTCCGAGGGAAACACGGGCGACGGGGATGAAGTCGCGGATCATCCCGGCGACTTCCGCGGGGGTGCCCACCGGATACGACGGCAGATGGACCTTGAGCCGCCGGAGACCGACGTTGTAGGACGCGCTCAGCATCCCGCAATACGCATCCCCGCGTCCCGCGTAGAGATCCTTGCCGGAATCCTCGGCCGCTGCCGCCAGCATGACCGGTCCACCGAACTTCTGCGCCAGCAAGGTGGTCGGCCCCTCCGGACCGAAATTGCCAAGGTACAGACAGAGCGCGTTGATCTTCTTCTCCGCGATCTCCTTCAATGCCTTCACCACGTCGTTCTCATTCTCCACGACCGTCTCGAGTTCCACGACCGGGATCCCGGCCTTCGCGCACTCTGCCGCCACCTGGATGCGGCGTGTGCGGGACAACTCTGCGGGGAAACAATCACGACTGACAGCGATCAGGCCGGTGTTCACTACGGGAAGATTTCTCATTGGGGTGTGTCCTCGCTCGTGGGGGTGGCCTGTCCATAATACGCGCCAGGCCCGTGTTTGCGTTCAAAGTGTTTCTTCAACAACGACTCCTTCAGGCGCGGCGTCGCCGGTGCGATCCGGATCGTGTGCAGCGCCATCTGCGCGATGAGCTCCAGCGCGATACTATTGTCCACGGCCTTCTCCGGGGTCGCACCCCAGGTGAACGGACCGTGACATGCGACAAGGATCATGGTCACGTCCGTGTGGGAATACCCGGCAAGGGTGTCCAGGATCTGTCGCCCGGTCTCCACCTCATAGTCGCCTTCGATCCGGTCGTCGGCCATCGGTGCGGTACAGGGAATATCGCCGTCACAATGGTCCGCATGTGTCGTACCGAAGACGGGAATGGGCCGCATCGCCTGCGCCCACGCCACGGCATACGGTGAATGCGTGTGCACGACACCGCCGAGGTCCGGCCATGACTTGTACAACAACGCATGCGTCGGCATGTCCGACGACGGCCGCAGCGAACCATACACCACCGTGCCGGTCACATCCAGCACCGGCAGATCCTCTGCGTTCAGTTCGCTGAACGGTACACCGCTCGGCTTGATCGCGAACACACCGCGCTGACGGTCGAATGCGCTCGCATTCCCGAAGGTCCCCGTCACGAGACCCGATGCGGGAAGGCGGAGGTTGCAGGCGAGTGCCCGCGCTTGCAGTTCGGCATACGGATTCATGCTGTCTGGTGTTCCTTCATGATCTCGGATTCGATGAATGCACCCAATCGTTGATAGCGCTCGTACAGGGCGGCATACAGGGCCGTGCGGCCCGGGTCCGGACGGTATTCGCGTTCGACACCACTGCCCATGGCCTTCTTCGCTGCATCCAGGGTGGGATGCACTCCCGCCGCTGCCGCGGCACACATGGCAGCGCCCAGCGCACATGTCTGGTCCGACCGCGGAACCGCGATGGGCATCCCCATCACATCGGCAACGATCTGCATGATGAACGGCGATTTCTTGGCGACACCGCCCAGCGCGATGACACCATCGATCCGGACGCCCTCGGCGCGGAAGCGATCCACGATCTGGCGCGCACCGAACGCGGTCGCCTCCACGAGCGCACGGAAGATGCGGGGAGCATCACTGCCCAGGTTCAACCCCGCGATCGCTCCCTTCAGCAACTGGTTCGCGTCGGGCGTGCGGCGGCCATTCATCCAGTCGAGCGCCAGGACGCCGGAGGTCTCCGGCGCGATCGCGGAGGCGGCATCGGACAGGGCACGGATGGTCTTCTCTTCTGCTTCTTCGATGAGCTTCGCGCGCGTCGCGGCGTCCACGAGACCGGAGGTCCCGATCACGTGACGAACGGGCCAGAGCAGCACATCGATGAACCACGCATAGACATCGCCGAAGGCAGATTGCCCCGCTTCGAGCCCCACCATTCCGGGAAGGATCGAACCATCTACCTGTCCGCAGATACCACGTACGGGCTTGTTGCCCAGGTCGGCGGTCGGCGCGACCAGCATATCACATGTGGACGTGCCCATGATCTTCGTCAGCACGTAGGGACGGATCTCTCCGCCGACCGCTCCCATGTGGGCATCAAAGGCCCCCACGCCGACGGTAACGGACGAAGGAAGGCCGAGCTTCGCTGCCCATGCGGGCGTGAGCTGCCCGGCCGCAACATCACTCGTGTAGGTCTCGTTGAACAGTCGAGCCCGAAGGCCGGTCAGGAGTGGATCCAGCCGTACGAGAAACTCCTCGGCCGGCAGCCCGTGGTAGGATGCATGCCACATGGCCTTGTGCCCGGCGGCGCAACGGGAGCGTTTCATCGTCAACGGGTCGGTCGTGCCCGTCAGGATCGCCGGGATCCAGTCGCAGTGCTCCACCCAGGAATGCGCTGCCTCACGGATACGGGGGTTCACGCGGAGGACATGCAGCAGTTTTGCCCAGAACCATTCCGACGAGTAGATCCCGCCCTCGAATTCGGTATAGTCGATTCCCCCCCAGCTCTTTGCCACCGTATTGATCTCGGCCGCTTCACGGACCGCAGTATGGTCCTTCCAGAGAATGAACATCGCATCGGGCTCCTCTTCGAACCCCGGTGTCAGCGCAAGAGGCGTCCCCTTCCTGTCCACCGCAACGGGGGTCGATCCGGTGGTATCGATCGAGATCCCTTTCACCCGGCCCGCCGTTCCCGCCGGGGCAGCGGCGAGCGCGGTCTTCACGGTGTATTCCAACCCCTCCAGGTAGTCCAACGGATGCTGACGGAAGCGGTTGGTGGGAGGATCGCAGTACATCCCCTTCTCCCAGCGGGGATACGAGAAGACCGCCGATGCCATCTCGCGGCCATGGGCCGCGTCAACGATCACCGTGCGCACGGAATCCGTGCCGTAGTCCACGCCGATGACAACAGATCCCGCTTCCATAGGTGCCTTTCCGTATTCGTTCAATGTGTGGTCGGTGTCAGATCATCCCTGACCGCCCTGCGGAGCCGGAGTGCATTGGTGAGCACACTCACGGAACTGAACGCCATCGCAGCGGCCGCGATCATCGGATCGAGCAGGCCGGCGGCGGCAAGGGGGATGCCAAGAACATTATAGAGGAACGCCCAGAACAGATTCTGACGGATCGTTGCGATCGTCCGCCGCGAAAGACCGATGGCGCGCACCACCCCCGCAAGGTCGCCCTTGACGATGGTGAGGTCCGCGGTCTCCATGGCAACATCGGTACCCGTACCCATTGCCACACCCACATCGGCGGCCGCGAGTGCGGGCGCATCATTGATGCCGTCACCCACCATTGCCACCTTCTCTCCCTTCGCCTGCAGAGCTTTGATGCGCTCCACCTTTCCTTCCGGCAGCAGGCCTGCGTGCACGTCGGTGATGTCCGCCTGGCGTGCGATCGATCGCGCCGCGTCGGGATGGTCTCCGGTGAGCATCACCGACCGCACATGGAGGTCCGTCAACGCATGGACGGCATCCGTTGAACCACGTTTGATCGTGTCCGCCAGCGCGATCGCACCGATGGCAACACCACCTGCCTGGACCAGCACAACGGTACGCCCCTGCTGCATGTCGGCGGCGATCGCGTCGCGGAGATCACCGGGCACCGTCGCCAGGCCGTGATCGCCCACCGGCCGGCCGACATGAACCTCCATGCCATCGACCATGCCCGTGACCCCAACCCCGGTGAGGGCGGTGAAGGACGTCGCCACGGGAACTGTCAACCCCTCGTCCTGTGCAGCCCGGACGATCGCCTGTGCAAGAGGGTGTTCCGACCGGGCCTCCAATGCCGACGCCAGGGCGAGGACCCGGTCGCGCTCCGTTCCGACCGCCGGTGTGACGCGGACGACGCTGATGTTCCCGGTGGTCAGTGTCCCCGTCTTGTCAAAGACCACGGTCGTGATGGCACCGATGCGTTCCAACGCCTCTGCATTCCTGATCAACACGCCCATGCGTGCACCGGCGCCCGTCCCCACCATGATCGCTGCCGGGGTTGCAAGCCCGAGCGCGCACGGACATGCGATGATGAGCACGGCGATGGCGTGGACCAGGGCCTGAACGAACGGCACCTGCACGGCGAGGAGCCACACGAGGAACGTAATGGCGGCGATGCCGATGACGGTGGGAACGAACACCGCGGCGATCCTGTCGGCAAGGTGCTGGATCGGCGCTTTCGATCCCTGCGCTTCTTCCACGAGCTTCACGATCCGCTGGAGCACGGTCGCCGAGCCTACGGCCGTCGCCCGGAAGTCGATGGCACCATTCACGTTCATGGTGCCGCCGATCACCGTGTCGCCTGCGGCCTTGTCGACGGGAATGCTCTCGCCGGTGACCATCGATTCATCGACCGCCGTCGCGCCATACACCACGACGCCATCCACCGGGATCCGTTCGCCAGGCCTGACGGTGAGGATGTCCCCGACGGCGACCTGTGATTGTGGGATGGTCTCGATCCCTTCGTCACGGACGATGCGGGCGGTCGCGGGCTGCAGCGACAGCAGCATCTTCAATGCATCGGACGCCCGGCGCTTGGCCCGCAGCTCGAGGTACTTGCCGAGGAGGATCAGGGTGATGATCGTGGCGGTCGTGTCGAAGTACACGTCGGGCATTCCGCCGGAATGTCCAAGCCACCGCGGGAAGAGCACAGCCACGGTACTGTACGCGAACGCAGCCCCCGTACCCACTGCCACCAGCGTGTTCATGTCCGCCGTGCCCTGTCGCGTGGCTGCCCACATCCCGGCAAAGAATCGCTTACCCGGCAGGAAGATCACGGGGACCGTCAGGAGGAACAGGATCCTGTTCAGCGTGTCGTGATCGAACCATCCCTGCGCCATGACGCCTGGCGACATGGCGAGCATGCTGAGGATCATGACGGGCAGTGAGAGCACAACGCTGAGGACGAGTTCCGAACGGAGCGACGCGAGAGCGGCATCGCGGGCAGGCGGTTGACCGGCACCGTCGTTCGCTGCAGGAAGGGTCAGGGTGTAGCCGGCATTCTCGACAGCGGACTTCAACCGCTGGAGATCCGTCCGCCCCGGCTCGATGGTGAGTGTCAGCTTTTCGCTGGCGAGGTTGGCGACAGCAGTATGGACACCGGGCAGGGACGCAGCAGCCTTCTCCACGCGGCTGACGCAGCTGGCGCACGTCATGCCTTCGACGGGGAGGGAGATCGTCTGAATGCGTTCCAGGGAAACAGGGGGCACTACGGTCACTCGCACGGCTATTGAACTGATTCAATATCCGCAATCCCTCCGAGCGATGCAAGCGAAGACTTCGGCCCTTCCCGGTCCGGCAAGCACCAGCGCTATGCTGAATATCCTGAGCATTTGTCAGTATACGGAAGATGCGGTGATCCGTTCAACGGGACGAGTGCGTCGAAGTTGGATGAGAAGGGGGGGGGGAGGGAGGCCCCCGGGAGGGCGCCCAGCGCGCCCTCCCGCGGTGACATGGTCAGGTCGTTACCACAACCGGTTGTGCTGCCGGGGGATCCAGGACCGCGATCACATCCGGCCGGAGCATGACGTAGATCGTATAGACGCCCAGCGCCGTGCCGATCGGAACATCCAGAAACTTGAATGCGCTCAGGACGATCATGAAGATCCGGGACCAGCGCGCGCGCTGCAGAAGTGCGATCCCTCCGATGATGCCGGGGATGGACAGGAAGAGCAGGAACCCGCCCAGCACCGTACCAATGATCCCCATGACCATGAATGCATCCTCGTCCCCGCTCACGGCACCGATGCCAGCCAGGACCCCGAAGGCCAGGATGGCAACAGCCACCAACAATCCGCTATGGACAAGAGTGAGAATGCCGACGAGAGTGATATGTTTCTGCGCTTCCATTGCCGTCTCCGAGTGGTCGTGTCTACACCTGATACTACGGCTGTATTCCCGAACGGTTTCAGCACAGACCCGCCGTTTCCCCCGCGTGACGGGTCCTGTTCACGGCCGGTATGCGATCCCCCCGTTCATGGCGAAAATCGATACCTGATCACAGAACACTCACCTCCGCGGGGGACCCCCGTCCCGAACAATCAGACAACGGATTTCCTATTGAACAGCAGGAACAGCGCCCCGGCGACGGTCATGATGGCCCCCCACCAGACACGCGGGTGCAGGGACCCGAGAACGGTGTTCGACACCTCACCGGAAGCCAATCCGACCAGGCCCGCACCCAGAACCAGGATGCCAATGGCCAGCAGGAGAATGCCAACGAAATACCAGATGGGTTTCATGGTGATATCCTCCTACCAGTACATGATGTTGAGAATGACAAGGACGATCAGAGACAGGATCGCGTAGAACGCGGGACGCTTCAGGAACGGAATGCCCTCGTCGCCCGAGGTCGGGGTCAGCCCTTTGACGAGCCCGACAAGTTCTTCACGCGGCCTCTTCTCGGTGAAGAGACTGATCACGATCGTGGAACCGAAACAGAGCAGCCAGGCCCACCATGCGCGCCAGAAGTTGATCGCCATTTCGCTGGCATTCGCAGACAGCGTGAAGACGCTGCCATCGACCCATTGGAATTTTGCCGCAAGGAACATCAGGAAGGACGATCCCATGCCGATCACCAGACCCCAGAAGGCACCGGCCGGGGTGATCCACACCACGAACATGCCGAGGAGCATCGTCGCGAACAGGGGCGCATTCACCCATGAGAAGATCGCCTGCATGTAGTCCATGATGCTCGGAAAACTCTTGGCCCAGTACGCCGTGCCCACGCTGATGATGATGCCGACGATCGTGGTCACCCGGCCCATCCACAACAGGTGGTCGTCGCTCGCATCCTTCTTGATCAGCGCCTTGTAGATGTCATAGGTCCACACCGTATTGAATGCGCTCACGTTCCCCGCCTGCCCGGCCATGAACCCCGCGAGCAAGGCGGTAACGCCGAGGCCGATCAGACCCTCCGGATAGTACCGGACGATGAGCAGCGGCAGTGCGGAATCGTAAT
The DNA here is from genome assembly GCA_030835135.1 of Bacteroidota bacterium. Classification (GTDB taxonomy): domain Bacteria; phylum Bacteroidota; class Ignavibacteria; order UBA10030; family UBA6906; genus JAGDMK01. Next base: position 102,181 of record JAUQWO010000088.1, on the reverse strand, counting down.
TCACCTGCCCGCCATCGGTGAGCAGCGCGAACCCCGAGTGCGGATCGTTCGCCAGGATGAGTGCCACGAGTCCGGCCGCGATGACGATGAACGGCACCGCCATCTTGAAGAACGATGCGATCACCGGTGTCATGCGCGCGGCGCGGAGGTCCTTCGCCGAGAACGCACGCTGGACGACGAGGAAGTCGGTCGTCCAGTACCCGAAGGACAACACGAACCCGAGTCCGAGAACGATGCCGCCCCAGGTCACCGCCATCCCGTTGTCTGCCGCGTTCGCCGAGGTGGACCACAGCGTGCTGTACGATTCTTGCACGCGCGCGAACACTTCGTTGATACCGCCGATCTCGATCACCCCGAGGATCGCCACGAGGAAGAGCCCGAACCAGATAAGGAAGAACTGCACGATCTCGGTGAAGATCGCGGACAGCAACCCGCTCATCGTGACATACACGGCTACGGTCGCGGCCGAGACCCACATGCTGATATCCCAATTCCAGCCGAGAAACGTGTGGAGCACGAGGGCCATGGCGTACAGGTTGATGCCGGAGACCAGCACGGTCATGATCGCAAAGGCGATGGCATTCAGCACGCGGGTCCGCTCATCGAACCGGAGCTTGAGATACCCCGGCACGGAATGGATGCGGCTGCTGTAGTAGAACGGCATCATGTACACGCCGAGAAAGAGCATCGCGGGGATCGCACCGATCCAGTAGAAATGGGCGACGTACATCCCGTACTTGAAGGTGTTGCCGGTCATCCCGAGGAGCTCCAGCGCTCCCAGGTTGGCCGAGAGGAAGGCGATTCCCGCCACCCAGGCACTGTTCTTCCGGCCCGCCATGAAGAAATCTTCCTGGCTCTTCGTGAACCGCTTCAGGTAGTAGCCCAACCCGAGGATGAACGCGAAGTAGATGGCAATGATCAGCCAATCCAGGACGCTGAGACCAATTGAAGGCATATGGTGTCCTTTCTGTGAATGTGGACCTCGGCCGCAGGGGGGCCAGGCACCGGGCACGTCGGAGCGCATCCGGAGACGGCGCCGCGGCGGATTCCCCGGGGGGGGCACAGACAGGGCACACGTCTGCGCCGGCTCCCTGGCGTTCGCTGCGAGGTGGTGCAAAAGGAGCGTGAAGTATGAAAGCAGTGCGGTGGTTCAATATAGAGAATCGGAGCGCAAACTACAAGGACGCCCGCCCCTCCCCGGGACCTCCGGTCACGATTGGTTCTCTCGGGGAATTTCCGTATATTTAAAGGATATATGTCTGTCGGCATCGGTCGGGCGGGATGGGATCCTGCCACTGCGGCAGGCCCCCATCATCACCAGAAAGGAACTCCCCATGCGATACCTCTTGGCCGTGCTGCTTCTGGCCGGAATCACAGGTTGCCAATCCCAACAGGAAAAGAACGTGAAGCTCGAGACCCGCCAGGACAAGATCAGCTACAGCATCGGCATGAGCGTTGGTAAGAATCTGCATCGCGATTCGATCGCCATCTCTCCCGAAGCATTCCTGCGGGGTGTGATGGACGCGAAGCTGGATACCTCGAAGCACATGATGACCGAGGCGGAGATCCAGGACACGATGCGTGCGTTCAGCCGTGAGATGCAGATCAAGCAGGAAGAGCGCGCGCGCGCCCAGGCGATGAAGAATGCCACCGAGGGTGCGGCGTTCCTCGCCGAGAATGCAAAGAAGCCGGGTGTCATCACACTGCCCAGCGGACTGCAGTACCGTGTGATCGCCGACGGCAAGGGGAAGAAACCCCTCGCGGCATCGACCGTGAAGACGAACTACACCGGCCGCCTGCTCGATGGCACGGAGTTCGACAGTTCGTTCAAGCATGGGCAGCCCGCGGTGTTCCCGTGCAACGGCGTGATCCCCGGCTGGACCGAAGCTCTCCTGCTGATGAAGGAAGGCGCGAAGTGGGAACTCTTCATCCCCTCCACTCTGGCCTATGGCGAACAGGGTGCCGGCAACGTCATCCCGCCGAACGCAACCCTGATCTTCGAGATCGAACTGCTGGAAGTACAGTAAACCCCGTAGAACGTCGTAGGGGCGTCCCGCACATACGGAACGCCCCTACGAGTGATACCACACACCACCCCTCTTCACCCCCTGCCACCTACTTCACGAGCAGCATTCTCCTCGTCTGTGTCATCCCACCCGCCTGCAGCTTGTACAGATACATGCCAGTCGCCAACCCCTTCGCATCGAACTCCACCGCGTGCTCACCTGCACCCAGCGTCTCGTTCACGATCATCCCCACCTCTTCGCCGAGGAGGTTGTAGATGCGGAGCGTGACCGCCTGCCGGTCGGGCAGCGAGAACCGGATCGTGGTCGACGGATTGAAGGGGTTCGGATAGTTCTGCGCCAGCGTAAAGATGGCCGGGGTCTCGTTCACCTGACGCACTGTGGTCGGTGTCTCGGTCGTCCACTGTAGGCTCGACACGGACGCTGTACCCGCAACCGCGTTCGTATCGCCGACATTGAACTGGACCGAAGCACCATTCTTCGCAAGGATCACATAGCCGACGCGGACTCCCGAGCTCGTTGTGGTGGAGAACCGATCCACCTTCCGGATGCGCAGCGCTTCCTGCGTACTGCCACCGGGGATCTTCAGCGGACCGTAGGCATCCACCGTGTACGTGATCGTGTGATTGGTCAGCGTCGGACCGACATTCACCGTGCCGCCCAGGATCACCGCACTCCCGGAGAGGGTCTCAACGAACGTGGTGGTCCAGGTCTTGCTGAGAAACAACGGAAGACTGTAATAGACCGCTGCCGGCGACTTGGTCCATGCACCCTGGGCCGGGAAAGGATTGCCCACGATGTACGCGTTCCCCGTCCCCTTGAAACCCCAGTCCAGCAGATCGCCACCGGTGAAGGTCATATAATTATAGCCGGCACCCTTCAGGGTCACGTGTCCGAACGTTCCATCGACGAAGGAGTACGTGAACGCCGTGTCGCTCAGCGCATGCGTCGCGGTCGGAAAATTCGACGCGAAGTACGGTGTCGAGGACGGCACGACGCTCCGCAGGTTCAGCCGTGTGTGCGTAAGCAATCCACTGAAATCCCACGAGGTCGCACCCGTGGTCCCGATATCCAGCTGATTCGTCAGGGTATCCGACCGGAACGACGTCGTCGTCCCGACGGCATACATCGCTTTCACATCGTTGGTGTCGATGGTGATGCCCTGTGCACTGGCACCGGCCACCCCCGTACACACCAGGGCAGCACTCAACATCACGCGGGCGATCATCTTCATACATCCTCCTTGATTGTTCTGTTACCTGATATCGTTCTGCAGGGCTCGTACAGCGACGGCATCACATACGGGCTTCGAGTACCAGTCCATACGTGCGCGGCGGCATGATGTTGCCGATCAATTCGACATAGTTGTACTGGAATGCATTGTTCACGCTCGCGGTGGCCGTAAGCGGGATGCTGAACAGCGTGAAGTCGGCACCCAACCGGAAATCGGCGACCATGATCTCCACCCGCTCGTCACCATCGGGCACGATGCCATTCTTCCCGAGGATATCATCCACCCGGTCCGACTTGCTGATGTACCGGAAATCCGCGGACGCATGGAGCGGTCCGATCGTGCTGCCCAGCGAGGTGTAGAACAGATGCCGGGGGCGGTACCGCAGAATGTCGTGGTGCGTCAGGTCCTCCGGCCATACATACGTGTAACCAAAACTGTACTGCAACGCGCCGTCAAAGAGACCGAGCTTGAGCGAGGTCTCCACGCCCGACACCCGCGCGTTCGCCACGTTGCGCCACTGAAAGAGGAGCGATCCCGCCGACGTGTCCACCACATCCACCTCGATCAGGTTGTCATAGTCCGTCCGGAACGCAGCGATATCGAAGGTCCCGATCTCGCCCAACCGCTGCGATGCCCCCACCTCGAACGACCAGCTCTTCTCGGGCTTCAGGTCCTCGTTCGGCCGCGCCATGATATTGTTGAAGCCGGCCATCAGGAATGCCTCCGCGACGGCCGGCACCCGGAACCCGCGTGCTATCGAGGTGCGCACTGACGTTCCTTCGAACGGATTGTAGGCGAAGGCCAGTTTGGGATTGATCTGACCACCGGGAGCTGTGATGCCCACCGACGAGAAGTCATACCGTGCGCCGACGGTCATCGTCAGTGGCGCGGCAAGCCTGATCTCATCCTGTCCGAATAGTGCGAACCCCCAGATCGTACGCCCGCCCACGACATCACCCCCGATCAGGTCCACATTCGCATCCACCCCGGTCGTGATGGTATGCATATCCGAAGGGATGATCGTCGCGACCGATTCATACCGAATATCGTCCGCCACGGATTCTGCCCGCCCGATACCGGACCGCGTTTCGAACCCCCAGTCGTTATGGAACCACATCACCCGGTTCGTCAGCTGGGCATTCTCGCCGATCAAAGATGTGTACTGGGCGGTCGTGAAGTACCTGATCGACTTGACATTATCATCCGCCTGTGCCAGCGGCGGGTAGGTCGCTGAATCCAGACTGCGCCAGTACAGGAACTGCCCGCCATACTGGTACAACAGCCCGAAGGTCATCGTCAGCGAACTCTGCTTTTCGTAATCCTCTTTGATCTTCGCGTAGATATTGTACCGCCGGCGGTAGTCGTTCCGGCGGTAGCCATCATCGAACTGGCGCGACACGAACAGTCCGACGCCCAGATCGCCCGACCTGTAGGCGTGGCTCACCGACTGTCCGTTGTAGAATCGCTGCTTGTCGGTCCACTTCCAGGCATCATACGACGGCTGGTCATACGTCCCCGCGAAGAACCGCACCTGCGTGCTCGGACGGTCCGGGATCTCCTTGGTGATGACATTGATGACCCCGCCCAATGCGTTGGAACCGTACAGCGCGGAGCTCGCACCCTTCACCACCTCGATCCGGTCCACCTGCCCGATCGGGATCGTCTCGAAGTTCAATTCACCGGTATCGCCCGTGATGAACGGGATGCCGTCGAGCAGGAGCAGCACCCTGCTCCCTGCGCCACGGTTGTACCCGGAGGATCCGCGGATGTTCACCTGGAAGCCGGTCATGTTCACGCCCGGGATGTACCGCAGGGCATCATCGAGCACGAGGGCATTCCGTTCGCGGATATCCTCAGCATCGAGCACCGAGATACTGACCGGGACCTCTTCCAGCGACTGTGCACGGCGGCTGGCCGTGACGACCACCTGATCGATCTGCACCGGCACAGAGCGGAGTTCCGCATCGACCGTTGCTTCCCGACCCGCCTCGACGGTCACGCCCGGACGGGTGAGGCGCTGGTACCCGACCATCGAGAACACCAGCGTATGCACGCCGGGGGGAAGGTCGGCGATGCGATATTCGCCCTTGAGATTCGTTGTCGTCCCGCGGACGGTCCCCTGCACAAGCACCACCGCACCCACGAGTGGTTCACTGCGTCCGTCGGTCACGGCAGTGACCCGTCCGGCAACGCTGCCGCCGTCTGCGAACGCGGGAAGCGTGACACAGGCGAGCAGGAGGAGGAACTGGATACGCCTGATCATTTCCATGGTTTCGGTGGAGGGTTGTGGAAGTCAACATTGATATCGACGTTCTCGCGCATGCGACGCTCCTGCACGAACACCGGTGCAGGCTCGAAGGTACCGGCCTTCTGCGTATAGACCCCGACCGGCGCCCAATCCGCGAACACATTCGGTCCGTACTGCCACGCAAGCACAACGTAGTTGTAGGTCCCTTCCTTCAGGACGGTCCCCTCTTTAGTAAAGACGTAGTGGACCGTATCGGCATGGACAGGATCGGTCGCCACGAATCCGAGGATCGCCAGCGATCCGATGACGCCGGTCGTCAGGTGGGGATACACCGCAGCATGCCCACCGAGCAGTGACATCATCAATCCGCTGCTGTCCGTAGGATACTGCTCGAGTGCCACCAGGCGCAGACCGAACATGCTGTCCGCCGGCGGCCAGTTCTTGTACGTGATGATGCCGCTGAAGCCGGTGTCCTCTGTGATGGGCCCCAATCCGCGATCACAACCCGCAGAAAAGGCCAGAAGTGCGAGAACGCCGGCTGCGAGCGCCAACGTGCGAAAGTTCATGATGTGCCTCCACAACAAAAAACACGGTGACGGGGCAAAAGGTTCGACCGCGGACCTCATTTGTTGCACGAATGGAATAAGCACTTGAAAAAGAGGAGAGAACACCATAGATTCAACAAGAGCATTCCTGAAGCGACGATCACTCGCGCCTCTTTCCAACTCGCATACACAACCTACGTGGAGGATGTATGAAACGTCATGTCCTGTTGTTCGGGGCCCTGCTGCTGGCCGCATCGGCCTCGGCGCAGTCGATCGGCTTCGGTGTCCATGGTAATATGTTCAATTCTGACATCAATGCAAAGGCCAAACAGCTCGCCGGCATTCCGAACTCGACCGGAACGGCACAGGTGGCGATCGAAGAAGTGTACGGCCTCGGCCTGGGCGGCGGTGTGCATCTCGATTTCGGCCTCGGGATCCTGAAGATCCGCGTGTCCGGTGATTACCTCACCCTCTCGCCGGACAAGGACAAGTTCAAGAGCTATGTCCAGAGCGTTCTGCCCGGGTTCCCGGTGGCCTTTGAAGATGGCGGCAAGGTGGATATGATCTCGGGTTCCGCGAACCTGAAGCTGACCATCCTTCCCCTGCCGGTCGTGAAACCCTACATCACCGGCGGCGGCGGCATCACCCACGTCACCGCAACCGACGTGATCCTGTCGGTGAACGGCGTGAAGCTCTCGCCGATCACGATCCTCAAGACCCAGACCGTCGGGGCATTCAATGCGGGCGTGGGCACGGACCTGGACTTCAGCGCATTCGCGCTGTACGCCGAAGCCCGCGTCAACTGGGTCTTGATGGAGGAAGGCACCAGCACCTACGTGCCGATCATCACCGCAGGTATCACCTTCTGACCTGCACCATCGGCTGAACACACGAACGGGGTCCCGTAACGCACGGGACCCCGTTCTTTGTACACCCTCATTCTTGCTTATGCTTCGGCGTCGGCTTCCGCCACCTTCTTGCCCATCCGTTTCCGGACGTCCGCGTTGAGATGACGTTTGCGTAACCGGATGCTCTGCGGTGTCACCTCCACGAGCTCGTCGTCGCCGATCCACTCGATGGCCTGTTCCAGCGTGAGCAGGCGGGCCGGCTCCAACCGCACGGCCTCATCCGACCCGGAGGCGCGCATATTCGTGAGCTGCTTCGTCTTGCAGACGTTCACCGTCATGTCGTGCTCGCGGGAGTTCTCGCCCACGATCATCCCCTCGTACACCTTCGTGCCGGGATCGATGAAGAACACGGAACGCTCCGACAGTTTCCACATGCCATACGCAACCGAATCGCCGGTCTCCATCGATACCAGGGCACCCTTCGTGCGCTGCGTGATGTCGCCCTTGTACGGGTCGTACCCGTGGAAATTGTGATGCAGGATCCCGGTGCCCTTGGTCTGCGTCATGAACTCACCGCGGAATCCGATGAGGCCACGCGCGGGCACGATGAACTCGAGCCGGGTATTGCCCGGTGACGCGATCATGTTCTTCATCTCGCCGCGCCGGCGGCCGATGTTCTCGATGACCACCCCGACGAATTCCTCCGGCACGTCGATGATCACGTGCTCCATCGGCTCCGAGAGCACATCGTCGATGCGCTTGTAGATCACCTCGGGACGCGACACCTGGAACTCGTACCCTTCACGCCGCATGGTCTCGATGAGGATCGCCAGATGCAACTCACCACGGCCGCTCACTTTGAACGTGTCGGGCGAGTCGGTGAGCTCGATGCGCAGACTGACATTCGATCGCAGCTCGCGGATCAACCGTTCGCTCAGGTGACGGGTGGTGACATACTTCCCATCCCGGCCCGCGAACGGACTGTTGTTCACGATGAAGTTCATGGACAGCGTCGGCTCTTCGATCGCCACGAACGGCAGCTGGGTAGGATCACCGGCATCGGCGATGGTCTCGCCGATGTCCACATCCTCCATCCCGGCCACCGCAATGATGTCGCCCACGCCGGCCTCTTCGACTTCGAGGCGTTTGAGACCGTCGAAGGTGTAGATCTTGGTCACGCGGGCATCTTCCACGACCCCATCCCGGTGCACGATGTGCATCGGGGAACCGAGTTTGACGGCGCCACGATGGATCCGGCCGATGCCCAGTCGCCCGAGATAGTCATTGTAATCGATGGTGGTCACCAGCATCTGGAACAATCCGTTCGGATCGCCCGGAGGCGGCGGTACGTGCTTGACGATCGCGTCCAGCAGCGGCTCGAGGTTCACACCCTCATCTTCCAGTTCGTTCTTCGCGATCCCCTGCTTGGCGATGCAGTAGATCGTCGGGAAATCCAGCTGCTCTTCGTTCGCACCCAGGGACAGGAAAAGGTCAAACACCTCGTCCAGCACTTCGTGGGCGCGCGCATCCTTCCGGTCGATCTTGTTGATGACCACGATCGGCTTCCGGTTCAGGTCGAGCGATTTCTTGAGCACGAACTTCGTGCCCGGGAGCGGCCCTTCGGCGGCGTCCACCAGCAGCAGCACGCCGTCCACCATCGTGAGGGTCCGCTCCACTTCCCCGCCGAAATCGGCGTGGCCGGGAGTGTCCACAATGTTGATCTTCGTGCCCTTATAATTGATGGCGGTGTTCTTGGCCAGGATGGTGATGCCGCGCTCACGCTCGAGGTCATTCGAGTCCATGACCCTCGTCACCAACGTCTGGTTCGAACGGAACGTGCCCGTTTGACGCAGCATGTGGTCCACGAGCGTCGTCTTCCCATGATCCACGTGGGCGATGATGGCGATGTTGCGGATCGTTTCTTTGCTGTGCATGTGCATCCGAAAATGTCAGTGTCAGTAATTGGACCAGCCGGAACCGCCGGTGTGTGACGAGAACGCATCCAGTTTCTTGGGCGGGGACTTCTTCCGCACGGCAAGCATCGGGGTGCGCCGCTTCTTCTTTCCCGCGGTCTTCTCCCACGGCTTGCCGGCGCCACCGGCCTTCTTCTTCGGCGCGCCCGACTGTCCGGCCGGACGGTACACACGGTCCACCGCGGCTTTCGGCGCGGAGCCCGGACGCGGGGAGAACCGCCGCGCAGGTGCCTGCGCAGCGGTGATCTGCTGCGTGGAGGCGTTCGTTACCGGCTGATGCGATGCCGACTGGGGCTGCGGGGATTGATGCGCACCATGCCGCGGAGCAGACGTATGATGCCCTGACGTCCTCGGGGCAGACGCATGATGCCCGGGCGTCTTCGCGGACGGCGGGGGTGCCACGAAGCCGGGATACGACCGGATCGCAATGTGCTTCCCGGTGTATTTCTCGATCCTGCGAAGGAACTGCTGGTCCTCACGCGTCACGAACGTGATCGCATCCCCTTCGGCACCCGCCCGGCCCGTACGGCCGATGCGATGGATGTAATCTTCCGCCTGCTGCGGAATATCGAGGTTCACGACATGCGAGATGCCGTTCACATCGATGCCGCGGGCCGCGATGTCCGTGGCCACAAGCACACGGATCGATCCGCGCTTGAACGACTCCAGCGCACGGTCACGCTGACCCTGCGTCCGGTTGGAATGGATCGCCGCGGTGCTGATCCCCGCACGGTCGAGCCGGCGCGCGATCTTGTCGGCACCGTGCTTCGTGCGCGTGAACACCAGCACGCTCTCCATCTTCTCCTGCTCGATGGCGTGCATCAACAGCGCACTCTTGGCATCGGGCTGCACGGAATAGAAATGCTGCTCGATGGTCTCGACCGGGTTCCGGCGCTCGCCGGCTTCCACGGTCTCGGGATCGTTCAGGACCTCGCTCGCCAGCGACTCGATCTCTTCGGGCATGGTGGCCGAGAAGAGCATCGTCTGCCGCACCCTGGGCACGCCGGCAATGATCGTCCGGACATCCTTGATGAAGCCCATGTCCAGCATGCGGTCCGCCTCGTCCAGCACGAGGACCTTCACGGACCCCAGGCTGACGGACTTCCGCTGCATGTGATCGAGCAACCTGCCCGGCGTGGCGATGACGATGTCAACGCCGCGGGCCATCAATTTGAGCTGCTTGTTCATGTCCACCCCGCCGTACACGGCAATGGAACGGAGGGACAGGAATTTGCCGTAGGTGTCCACGGCCTTATGGATCTGCTGTGCCAGTTCGCGGGTCGGGGTAAGGACCAGTGCACGGGGAGGAGCATGACGCCCGCGGTCCCCGGCCTCGGTCGACAACTGGTTGAGGAGCGGCAGCACGAATGCGGCCGTCTTCCCCGTGCCCGTCTGGGCAAGACCGATGATATCACGGCCTGCAAGGGCAGGGCGGATAGCAAGTGATTGAATGGGTGTCGGGACCGTATAGCCGGCCGCTGCAACACCCTGCATGACAGGACCTGAAAGGCCCAGTGAGGAAAATCCCATGAGGGAAACCTGAAATAGTTGAAGACAATATCCTGCACGCCCAGTATACATACTGGTGCGAAGTTCTGCTGGCGTTACGCCGAGTGGGAAGTGATCGTTACGTGAACGATATCCGGAGGGATCCGCTTGTCGCGGTCAACAACATCCGTCCCGTCAAAACCTTGCGCATCATGATCGGAGAGCGACACTCTCACGTCCGCTCCCGATACGATGACCGGTTACGGAATGCTGCTGGTTTGCAGTACACAATGATACGATTTTCCCGGGTCACTTCCAAGGGTTTTGTTTCTTTCGAACTTTTTGCTATCCTTTTCCATGCATTTTGCCCAGGATCACCTCCGCCCCCGCCGACGGCCGGGCAAAGACCGCCGCCTCTTCCTTACAGGCCTGCTTGCGCTGAGCCTGTGCCTCCCCGCAGCCTCCGGAACGGAGGCCAGCGCAGCAACCGCCTTGCGCTCCGATGTGCGCATGGTCAACGGACGACCGACGATCCACCTCAATGGTGAGGCGGTCAGCCCGATGATCTATGCCCTGACGGATGTCCCCGGAGGACGGTGGTCCTGGGAAGAACTTCCCGCGCGCACCATCGGACAGTTCGCTGCACGCGGGTTCCGCCTCTTCCAGGTGGACCTCTTCTTCGATCATTGCTGGCGGGAAGATGGAACGATGGACATCTCCCTCGCTCGCCGCCAGATCGCCGGCGTGCTGCAGGCACGGCGAGATGCCGGTGTCATCATCCGCTTTCACGTGACCGCACCCAAATGGTGGATGCGCCGCCACCCGGAAGAGTGGGTGCGCTATGCGGATACCCATCCCCGGAATGAAAGCACGGAAGGATTCCCGCGCATCATCGAAGAAGATAACGGTCCCGCGGAACGTGTCAGCATGGCATCAGCCCTCTGGAAGACCGAAGCCACTGCGCGCCTCCGCGAGTTCCTCCGCCTCCTGGCACGAACTCCCGAGGGCCGCGCGCTCGCCGGGATCCAGGTCGCCAACGGCGTCTACGGCGAATGGCATAACTGGGGGTTCTACCGGAACGAACCGGATGTCAGCGAACCGATGAACCACGTGTTCGCGAGCTGGCTGAAGAAGCGCTACGGTTCCGAGGAGGCGCTCCGCCGCGCATGGAACGATCCCGCCGTCACCTTCGCCTCGGCACGCGTGCCCGGACTGGATGCACGGAGCGCCACGCGGGGCATCTTCCGCGACCCGGCCACCGAAGGCCGTACGATGGACTATTACCGCTGCGTGCATGAACTGGTCGCCGATAATATCATCCACTTCGCGCGCACGGCAAAGGAGGCATGGCCCCGCCCGCTGATCGCCGGCACGTTCTACGGGTACTACTTCTCCACGTTCGGCCGGCAGGCCGCCGGCGGACACCTCGAACTCCAACGGGTCCTTGCTTCCCCGTTCATCGATTATCTCTCCGGTCCTCAGGCCTATGAACCGGAAGCCCTGAAACCGGGCGATGCCTACCGCTCACGCAGCCTGATCATGTCTGTCCGGCTCCACCGGAAACTCTGGCTGGACGAGATGGACGCCGAACCAACGATCCCGATCCCGCAGGCCGGCGACCACGACCTCATCCTCCGGAACGGGGTCGCCGCCGTACGGCGCAATGTCCTGTTCAGCGCAACGAAGGGGATGGGACTGTGGTTCTACGATTTCGGCGTGGCGGGTGTCGATCTGGACAATGTCCGGTACAACCAGCGCGGCAGCAGGGGCACATGGGATCACTCCGTGATCATGCAGGACATCAGCGCCATGAAGGTGATCGCTGATGCCCGGTTGCGCTCACCCTATACGAGTGATGCGGATGTGCTCTTCGTCTATGATACCGGAAGCTTCTATCACACGGCAAGCCTGCGCGGAACCGACCCGTTCAGTACGCTCACGATCGACCATGCCACGCTTGCCGCATTCAAGAGCGGCGTGGTGTTCGATCCGGTCCATCTCGACGATCTTCCCCTCGTCGACCTCCGTCACTACAAGACCATCGTCTTCGGTAATATCTGGGTCCTCACCCCGGAACAACGCACATACCTCCGCACACAGGTCGCTTCAGCCGGACGCACGGTGGTCTGGTATTACGCACCGGGCTACAGTGATGGTAGCACATTGGACGTCGGGCACTGCACGGCCCTCACCGGGTTCTCCCTGATCGCCGAAACGACCGCTACGGCACCCGCGGTGCGCATCCTGATGCCTGGCGATACCGCACGCACTTACACCACCGGCACGACGCCGCTCGCACCCCTGTTCGCCGTCGATGACCCCGCCGCGGAAGTGTTCGGGTCATACGTCGCAAGCGGCCACGCCGCGGTCGCACGCAAGGTCTTCCACGACCATCAGGCATGGTATATCGCTGTCCCGCACGCCGCGGACCAGCCACTACGTTCCATTCTCCGGTCGGGCGGTGCGCATGTGTACGCCACGAACGGCGAGATCGTGTATGCCGGCAACGGCCTGCTCGTGGTCCATATGAAGAACGGCGGCGCGCACACGATCACGTTGCGCTCCGGAAAGACCGTGCGGTTCGATCTGCCGCCGGGCAACCATACGCTCGTGCTCGACCCCGGCACAGGAGCCACCCTCCTGCCGGTCTCCCCTGCGATACCCGACCGGTGAGCGATGATACCGGGCGGCTGACGATCCGGCCGTACGTGTGACACTGAGGAGTCTGAAGGACATGAAAGCACTGCTGCTCGAGAACATCCACCCGCGCGCCCACGAAGCCTTCCACCGCGGAGGAGCCACCATCGAATCCGCTGCCGGCGCGATGGATGACGATGAACTCATCAAGGCATTGAAGGGCGTCGCGCTTCTCGGGATACGCTCGCGCACCCAGATCACCGAACGTGTCCTGGCCCATGCGCCGGATCTCCTGGCGGTCGGCGCCTTCTGCATCGGGACGAACCAGATCGATCTGCGGGCAGCATCATTGAAGGGCGTCGCGGTCTTCAACGCTCCCTATAGCAATACCCGGAGCGTGGCGGAGCTGGTCATCGCCGAGATCATCTTCCTCGTCCGGCGTGTGTATCCGAAGATCGTCCGCGCCCATGCGGGCGGCTGGGAGAAATCCGCCGATCACGCCCGCGAAGTGCGGGGCAAGAAGCTCGGTATCATCGGGTTCGGCAACATCGGTTCACAGGTCTCCACGCTTGCCGAAGCCATGGGGATGGACGTCTACTACTTCGACACGGTCGATAAGCTGTCGATCGGCAATGCGACGCGACTGGGGTCCGTGGATGAGGTCCTCCGGATCGCGGACATCGTGACCGTCCACGTGGACGGGAGTCCCGCCAACACGAACATGATCTCCGAGCGGGCGCTCGCCCTGATGAAACCCGGCGCATGCCTGCTGAACCTCAGCCGTGGGCACGTGGTGGACATCGAGGCAATGGCCGCGGCACTGCGGTCCGGGCACCTCTCCGGGGCAGCGGTCGATGTCTTCCCCACCGAACCACGGGACGGCAATGAGCCGTTCACGACACCGCTCCACGGACTCCCGAACGTTCTGCTCACCCCGCACATCGGGGGCAGCACGGAGGAAGCCCAGGAGAATATCGCCGAGTTCGTGTCGGGGAAGCTTGTGGAATACGTTGCCACCGGCGCGACAACGGCGAGCGTGAATTTCCCCCGCATCACAGCCCCGCGTACGGACGGGCATCCGGCACACCGCCTGTTGCACATCCACGAGAATGTTCCGGGCGTGCTCTCGCAGATCAACGGGATCTTCGGGAAGAACAATGTGAACGTCATCACCCAGTACCTCCGCACGAACGAACACATCGGGTACGTGCTTGCGGATGTGGACGCGCACTACAAGGATGCGCTCTTCGACGATCTGCAGAATGTGGCGCACACGATCCGCGTGCGGATCATCTGAGGAGAGCAGCGTCGATACTGATGAGATCTTCTACATCATCGACGCATACGGTGATGCGAATGTCATCACTCTTCTCAAAAACGAATATCCAATTCCCAAATCCGCGATTTCTGCCTTCCAGAGTTGACGATAAATCTACCAATCGTTAACAACAGATTTTTGGTACAACTGTTGAATGGTCTCTCTCGTCCGGGGGAGTGTCAGCAAATCCCACCCTCGCACCAGCCCACACACACACCTCACCGATCGAGGAGATCACCATGTCCGATGCACTTACCAGGAAGCAATTCCTTCAGAACGGGACAAAGGCCGTCGCGGCAATGGCCGTCGGCGCTGGCGCCCTCAGCCTTGTGTCACGTTCACCTCTCTCTGCTGGCCCGTCCATGGCCGCCTGGCCATACCCCTACCAGGCCCTCGATGTGGAGGTGGTCCGCAACTACGGCCATCAGGCATACTACGCCAAAGGTTGCTGCTATGGCGCCTTCTACGGGCTGGTGAAAGCCCTCGCAGAGAAGATCGGTGAACCGTGGAGCTCGTTCCCCGCAGAGATCATGGTGTACGGTTCAGGAGGTGGAGCGGGCTGGGGGGCCACCTGTGGCGCACCCAACGGCGCAGCCGCTGTGATCTCCCTCGTCTCTGCTCAGGCGCGCATCAGCGTGCTTGCCAGCGAACTCTTCGGTTGGTATACCCAATCCAAGTTCCCCACAGACCAGTCCAATGACCGCGCCGTAGCCCATACGTTCACAGAAAACAGGTACGACCAGTCCCTCGTGCAAACCATCAGCGGCTCGGTTCTCTGCCATACATCCAACGCGCTGTGGGTGGAGGCTGCCGGCTTCAAGAACTCCTCCGCCGAACGGAAAGAACGCTGCGCGCGCCTGACCGGCGACGTGGCCGCGTACGCCGCCAAGATCCTGAATGATGAACTCGCAGGATCCTTCGCTCCGTTGTATGTCGCCCCGGCCTCGGTCGGAACATGCATGACCTGCCACGGAGCCTCCGCCACGGATACGGTCGCAGCCAAGATGGAGTGCACGCAGTGCCATGGCGACCCGCACACGTCATCGAACGTTGCAGAGCGCATCGGCGAACCTGCCACATATCATCTCGATCAGAACTATCCGAATCCGTTCAACCCGGAGACCCGGATCCAATTTTCCCTCCCGAAAGCTGAACGGGTCAACCTCGCGGTGTATGACGTTCATGGCCGGCTGGTCAGAGAACTGACGGACTTCCAGGAGTTCGCGGCCGGAACATACACGGTCGAATGGGATGGCAAGGACACTGACGGCAAACGCGTTGCCTCCGGTGTCTACTTCACCCGCATGCAGGCCGGAACGTTCTCGACCACGAAGAAGATGTCGCTCATCAAATAGCATGGCCCATCGCATGCAGGGGCGGTCCCGTCCCACTAAGCGGGAGGACCGCCCCTGCAGATGTGCGCCGATCATCCTGTGGTCCAACGTCGCCGTCACACGTGAGTCCACGGCCGGCCGATCCGTCCCGCGAATGAAACGCATTTGAGAAACCCGTTCCGAATGTGTATCTTGCCGTACCATTCGGAAAGGTCTCCCATGCGCACGTCTCTCCTCCACCACGCTCTCGTGGCTCTCCTGATCACCGTTCTCGCGGCTCCCCTGCTCCCCCTCCAGGCTCAGAAACCGGCCCGGAACACCCGCATGGACTGGTGGCGCGAGGCACGGTTCGGCCTGTTCATCCACTGGGGACTCTATGCCGTCCCCGCCGGATCATGGAACGGCCGGACCGACTACGGCGAATGGATACGGTTCTCCGCCCAGATACCCCTGAAGACCTACGATGGATTCGTGGCACAGTTCAACCCCACGAAATTCGACCCCGCAGCCTGGGTCCGCATGGCCAAAGCCGCCGGCATGAAGTACATCGTCATCACCAGCAAGCACCACGACGGCTTCGCGCTCTTCGATGCGCCGGGAACCGATTTCGATGTGATGTCCACGCCGTTCAAGCGCGACATCATGAAAGAGCTCTCCGATGAATGCCACAAGCAGGGCATGCGCATCTGCTGGTACTATTCGATCATGGACTGGCATCATCCCGACTACCTCCCCCGTCGTGCATGGGAGACGGACCGCGATACGGTGGGGGCGGACTTCGACCGGTACGTTGCCTTTATGAAAGAGCATCTCCGCACACTGGTCACGACGTACGGCGACATCGGTATCCTCTGGTTCGACGGCGAATGGGAATCCACCTGGAACATGACGCGCGGCGCAGACCTTGCCACGTTCGTCCGCTCCCACGCCCCGCACATCATCATCAACAACCGCGTGGACGGCGGCCGCGCTGGCATGCAGGGTTTCTCCGCGGGCGGCGTGTCCGCGGGAGACTACGGCACACCCGAACAGGAGATCCCGGCAACAGGATTGCCCGGCGTGGATTGGGAGACCTGCATGACGATGAACGACCACTGGGGATATAACGACCATGACACCGCGTGGAAGTCATCCAGGGATCTCCTCCGCATGCTTGCCGATATCGCCTCCAAGGGAGGCAACTACCTGCTGAATATCGGACCGCGGGCGGACGGCACGTTCCCGCCCGAAAGCATCGAACGCCTGGAGGCCATCGGCGCGTGGATGAAGAGCAATGGCGAAGCGATCCACGGGACCACGGCAAGTCCGTTCGCCACGGTCCCCTTCGGACGGTGCACCCAGAAGGCGATCAAGGGGGGCACACGTCTCTACTTCCATATCTTCGACTGGCCGTCCACGGGCACCCTCCTTCTTCCCGGACTCACGAACAGGGTGCGTAGAGCATATCTCCTGGCCAACCCGTCACATGCCGCTCTCCCCATGCGCGCAACGGATGAAGGCATCGAGGTCACGCTCCCGACAACACCACCCGATACGATCAATACCGTGCTCGCGGTCGATATCGCCGGCTCCCCTGCCATCATCACCGCCCCGCAGATCATGGCCTCCGCGGACATCTTCTGCGACACCCTGCATGTCACGCTTGCGAAGCAACCCGCTCGCATCGTCACCCGCTACACGCTGGATGGGAGCGCCCCCACGACCTCATCCACCATGACCACCACGCCGATCGTGCTCACCACAACCACCACGGTCACGGCCCGGAATTTCAGGAAGACCGGAGCGGTCGGGCTGGCATCATCCCGGACGTTCCGCAAGGTGGAGCCCCTCGCAGCGCTCGCGGTCAGGGATCCCCTCCCGGGACTGCAGTACGCACAGTATGAAGGACGGTGGAAAGCGCTGCCGGACTTCCGCTCGCTCACGCCGATGAAGACCGGGATCGTGCCGGACATCACCCCCGTTCGCCCCGCAGGCGCGGAATGGTACGGTGTGCAGTACAATGGCCTGATCCGTGTCGATGCAACGGGAGTGTATGCGTTCACACTTGCCTCGGATGACGGAAGCAGGCTGACCATCGACGGACAGGTGGTGGTAGACCACGACGGACTGCATTCGCTGTCGGAGCGCTCGGCAATGGTCCCACTGTCCGCAGGATACCACAGCATTGCCATCGACTATTTCCAGGGTGAAGGTGGCGACGGGCTGGTCCTGACCTGGGGCCGTGCCGGTGCCCCACAGGTACCGGTCGCCACGGACCGTCTGTTCCACGAATGACATGCAACCCACCACACAGCAGGACCCTATGGATATCCAGCGACGCATCGCGATGATGGAGTTGGCGCTCACCCGCCAGCTCAAGACCAACGTGGCGGCTGACACGAAGGTCTCCACCTTGATCGGGATCAACACCACCATGCTTGCCGTGCTCGCAGCGCTCATCACCCGTATCGGTGACGTTTCCTACGTCACCGTGCTGCTCGTCGTGCTTTCCGCCGGCGGCCTGCTCCTCGGCATCCTGTTCCTGTCGCTGAGCTCGGGCCCCCGCACATCACGGACAACCTCCTCCATCATCTTCTTCGGCAGCATCGCCCGCATGAACGACGCTGCCTACAGCAACACGGTCAAGAGCATCACGGCAGAAGAGTATCTGGATGATCTGATCGAGCAGACCCACCGCACGGCCGAGATCGCCACGGCCAAGTACCGCTGGATCCAGCGCGCGCAGCTTGCGTGGTACATCTCCATCGTGCCGTGGCTCCTTGCGGTCTACGATCTCGCACGGTGACCATCATCCCGGACGTCCCACACACAGGAAACAGATCGGCCAGCATGACCCCACGCGAACGCTTCATGGCGGCCCTCGAACGCCGCCCCATCACCGGGCGTGTCCCCCATTTTGAACTCGTGTTCTTTCTGACCATGGAGGCGTTCGGGCGGGTGCATCCGATCCACCGGCACTATGCGCAGTGGGACCAGATGGAGGAGAAGGAACGGGAGCTGCACCGCCGGGACATGGCAGACCTCTACATCCGTACCGCCGAGCGGTTCGAGCACGATGCCATCTTCATCCACCAGAACCCCGACTCGGTGGAGGAGGCATGCCGGATCATCGACATCATCCGGGAGCGGACGGGTGACCGGTACTTCATCATGATGCATGGCGACCCGACCTTCGCGATCCCGGACGGTGAACGGCTCTCCGAGTTCTGTTACCGCATCGCAGACGATGCCGACGCCGTGCATGCGGAGGCACGTGCCCTGGTGGAACAGTGGGTGGCAAAGGCCGCGGCGCTCAGGGCCCACGGCGGACTCGATGGGTTCGCGCTCTGTTCGGACTACTGCTTCAACGAAGGGCCCTTCCTGAGTCCGGGCATGTTCGCCGAGTTCATTACGCCCTACCTCAAGGAGGCGATCGCCCGCTACCGTGCCATGGGGTTCTACACGATCAAACACACGGATGGCGACATCCGGCCGATCCTGGATCAGCTGATCGAGACCGGCCCGCACGCGTTGCACTCGATCGATCCGCAGGCGGGAGTGGATATCGCAGAAGTGAAGAAACGCTACGGCGGGCAGGTATGTCTGATCGGAAATGTGAATTGCGGGCTGTTGCAGTCCGGTACGCGCGACGAGATCCGGGAGAACGTCCGGTACGCCCTCCGACACGGGATGCCGGGAGGCGGCTACATCTTCTCAACGAGCAATTGCGTCTATACCGGCCTCCCGCTCGAACGGTACGAAGCGATGCTCGAGACGTGGCGGGCGGAGGGGAACTACTGACCGGCCGGCGCGTGGACGCCCGTCATGTCCATGCTTCGTACACCGCTTCAACGTTCTCCCGCGCATTGTCCTTCCCCCACTCACATTGCGCGATCACACCGCCGGTGCCATCATCCAGCGCAGCCCGCACCCGCTGTACGGCGGCACGGACCTCCGCCGGCGTGCCGTACGGCAGCACGCGCTGCCTGTCGATCTCGCCCCAGAACGTGATCTTCCCCCGGTACTTCCTCCCCAGTTCCTCGATGTTCATGCAGAACAGCTGCGAATTCAATGCATCCACTCCCACCTCGATGAGGTCGGGATAAATGGCTTCGATGTTCCCGTCGGAATGGAAGAAGACACGCTTCCCCGCGCGGTGGATGATGTCGCAGAATTCCTTGTAGATCGGTTTGAACACCGCGCGCCACATCTCCGGACTGATCAGAAGGGCGATGTTCGATCCCCAGTCGTCCATGAGCATGACCCCGTCCACCGCCGAGCGCGACCAGAGCGTGACATCCTCGCGATAGAAGTCGCGCACCATCCCGATCAATGTCCGCAACTCCGCGGAATCCTCGGCAAGGTCCATGTAGAGATTCTCGGTCCCACGGAGGAACTGCAATCGTTCGAACGGACGGGCACACACACTGGAAAGCACGAACCTGTCCGATCCCTCGCACATCCTGTTGATGTGATTCCAGTCGCGCGTTGTGAGGAAATCCCAGGGCGGCTGGAAATGCTGCAGCGCACTCCACTCGGCGAGCACGGGCCGCTTCACTTCTCCCACCACGCCCGGCTCTGCAACATGCCAGACACTCCCCCATTCATCCGTGTACATCCCCTCGTGCATCAGTTTTACCAGGTCCCGGTCATCGGAACCCGGACTGATCTCGGGACTCGCGAAGTCGGATGGGAATCGGCGCAGGAGGGCATCGCGCTCCTCGCGGCGGAAGAGGGTCACGTAGGGAAGCACCCAGAGATCGCGCGGAGCGCGGTCCGGTGTGCGATGGTCCAGGGCTGCAAAGACGCGTTCGCGGGAGGTCATGGTGGCTGCATGTGCTGGTGGATCCGATGGAGCGGAATGCGGTGAACGACCGTGAGCAATATACGGAACTCCCGCGATAGAGGATAGTGGCATTCACTCGGACTTCTTCTGGCCGAGCGCTGAGCGGAGCGCCGGCAGCTGCGCATCGCCGGCGAGCGCGAGCAGGGTATCGCCCTCCTCAAGGACCGTTCCGCCGGTCGGGACGAGATAGGTATCGTTCCGCCCCACGAGCACGATGAGCGTGTCCCGGGGCAACCCGAGTTCCACGATCGACTTGCCGGCAGCGGCTGATCCGGCGGGCAGCACGAGGTCCACAAGCCCGGTGTTGATCCCATCGGAAGAGATCATCTCCAGCGGATACTTCCGCCGTCGTTCGGCGGGCGCATCCACCTTGAAGAACCGTGCAACGGGCGGTATGGACCATCCCTGGAGCAGGGTTGAGGTCAGGACCACGAAGAACACGAGATTGAAGATGCGGTCGGCGTGCGCGATGCCGGCGATCAACGGGAAGGTCGCGAGCACGATGGGGACCGCACCGCGGAGGCCCGTCCAGGCGATGAAGAATCGTTCGTTCCACGACCGTGCCGTCATGCCTGGTGACAGGAGGACCCCGGCCGGCCGGGCGATGAACATCAGGAAGAGGGAGAGCAGCAGACCGGCACCGAGGTCGCCCAGCGCGCGCGAGGGGGTGACCAGCAGGCCGAGGGTAACGAACATGCTGATCTGTGCCAGCCACGCCACACCGTCGAAGAACCGGATCATGCTCTTCTGATGCAGGTAGCCGCCGACACCGGCGACGATGCCGATGAGATAGACGGCCAGGAAGCCACTGCCTCCGATCTGGGCCGTGACGGCGTAGGCGAAGGCTGCGTACGCGAGTCCGAAGACCGGATACATCGCCTCGTACGAGAACCGTATCCGGTTGAAGATGAACTGCATCGCTTTTCCGAAGGCGATGCCGGCGACCGCCCCGAAGCCCATCTGCTTCAGGAACAGCACCGCGAAGTCCACGATCCCGGTCGAGGGATGTTGTATGTAGGCGATCAGGCCTATGGTGAGCAGGACCGCCATCGGATCGTTGCTGCCCGATTCCAGCTCCAGCAGTGGCCGGAGGGTGCCGCGCAGGTTCACATTCCTTGATCGCAAGACAGAGAACACCGCCGCCGCATCCGTGGACGAGATGACCGACCCGAGCAGGAGGCCGTACGCGAGTGGGAAGCCGAGCACATGATGGGCGAAGAGCCCCGCTGCAAGCGCGGTGCCAAGAACGCCGATGGTAGCAAGACTGAAGGCCTGGAACGCCACGGGGCGGGTATCGGACCAGTGCGTATCCAGACCGCCCGCGAACAGGATGAAAATGAGACAGATGATGCCCACCGATTGCGTGAGCGCCGTATTGTCGTACACGATCCCGCCGGGCCCATCGACCCCCGCCAGCATGCCGACACCCAGGAACAATACGAGAACGGGCACACCGGCATTGTCCGAGATCCGCGCGATCGCGATGCTCAGCAGGATAAGGAAGGACCCGATCAGCAGCAGGAGTTCAAGGCTCATACCCGAAGATACAAAAAAACCTGTGCCCTTCAAGGAGAATCCTGCGTCCGGTGTCTTTGCAACACCACGAAAAAACTCGTACCTTACGTGAACGTATCACCGCCACCAGAGAAGGACTCAGAGACAATGAAGAAGATCGTGCTGCTCCGCCACGGTGAGAGCACCTGGAACAAAGAGAACCGGTTCACCGGATGGACCGATGTTGGATTGAGCGAGAAGGGGATGGAGGAGGCGCGCGAAGCGGGCCGGACCCTGAAGAAGGAAGGCTTCGTGTTCGATGTTGCCTACACGTCAGTGCTCTCGCGTGCCATCAAGACGCTGTGGACCGCCCTGGAGGAGCAGGGACAGATGTACATCCCGATCCACAACACGTGGCGTCTGAATGAGCGGCACTACGGGGGGCTGCAGGGGCTGAACAAGGCCGAGACGGCCGAGAAGCACGGACTGGACCAGGTGAAGATCTGGCGCCGCAGCTACGACATCCCGCCGCCGCCGCTCACGCCCACCGATCCGCGCCACCCTTCACACGATCCCCGCTATGCCGGACTCGATCCGAAGGACATGCCGCTGACGGAGTCGCTGAAGGATACCGTGGCGCGGTTCCTGCCGTACTGGCACGAGACCATCGCCCCCGCCGTGAAGTCCGGCAAACGCGTGCTCATCGCGGCCCACGGGAATAGTCTCCGCGCGCTCGTGAAGTATCTGGACAACGTCCCCGAGTCGGAGATCGTGGAGCTGAACATCCCCACGGCCGTGCCCCTCGTGTATGAACTCGACGACGACCTGAAGCCGATCCGTCACTATTACCTCGGCGACACCGCGGCCATCGAAGCCGCCGCCAAAGCCGTTGCGGACCAACTGAAGAAGAAGTAACGCGGTCAGACCCTGCTGCAACTGAACACTCCATCCCGAAACCCGGGACGGAGTGTTCGCGTTTTCAGCCCACCGTCCGTTCGCCATCCACGATCACGTCGAAGTTCAGCCGCTTCTCCACGATCAGGAAATACGGAATGGCACACCCGGCCAGCGCCGCGGTCGCCAGGAACGCAGCCTGATAGCCGAAGTGCCCGATCAACAATCCTGTCATGATCGACCCTGTGCCGATCCCCGTATCGAAGGCCGCGAGCACACTCCCGAACGCAGCCCCCCGCCTGTTCGCCGGCACACGCTGAATGATGTACGCCGAGAATACGGGGAACACATTGCCGATTCCGAGGCCATAGACGACCGCGGCCGCGATGAAGGTGACCTTGTTCGTGCCGAACGCCAGCAGCAGCAGGCCGACGAATATCAGCGCGAGGCTGGGGATCATGATCTTGTGATGGCCCAGGCGGTCCGCGAGCGGTCCGGCCAGCGGACGCGTCACGAGGATCATGACAGCGTTCACGGTGAAGAAGAGTCCGGGAGGCTCGATGCCATGCGCGCGCGCGAAGACGGCGGAGAATGCTGTGGCACCACCATGCCCCACTGCGTACATAAAGAGGGCGAGCGACAGCGCAAGCACGCGCCATTCCACAAGATCGCGCAGTCCCGGCAGCGGACCGGGATCGCTGTGAGGCCGCGAGGTCTCCGGCAGTTTCCAGGCGATGAGCAGCATCATCAGGTTCATCGCCCCGATGGATGCACAGAGCCACGCCCATCCGAACGAATAGATCCACAGACCCAACGATGGGGCCACGGCCACCGACAGGATGCTTGCCATGCCCCAGTAGCTGATGCCTTCCGCACGGCGATGGGCAGGGATGATATCCGTGATGTATGCGGAGGAAGCTGACAGCAGGCCGGACCAGAAGATCCCGTGGAAGACAACAATGACCAGCGGGATGTAGTAATTCGGGCTCACAGCATACCCGATCGAGAACACCGTCAGTGCGCTGCTCCCGATGATCAGGACCTTCCTGCGCCCCCAGCGGTCCGCCAGAGCGCCTGTCAAGGGGGCCGACAATGCCGACGCATACGTGAGGAAGCCAAGGAAGAGCCCGGCCGTGAACGTCGAGCCCCCCAGATCGATGATCCGTATCGGAGCCGTCGGGAACAGCTGAAATGCCGAAAGGAATACCGTGAAAGAGTAGAGACACATCAGGAAGAATTGTGGCGTGAACAGCCTCTCTCCCTGCGCAGTGGACGGTCGGTTCACGAGGCCGCACTCCCTCCGGGCACCCTGGCCAGGTAGTCGCGCAGGACGCCGATATCATGGACACCGGTCAGGTCAGGGACATGCTCCGCGAGCGGGAGGGCGCGGACGGCATGAGGATCGGCACGGAGCAACGCCTCCACTGCTGCCGGTAATTCCTTCTCACCGCGCACAGGATGCAGCGGAAGGCTCCGGAGAACAGGGAGGATCGCATCATACGAGAACCGGAAGATGTTCATGCTCACGCCGACACGCCCGCTCGCCTCGCGTGCACGGGCAAGCCCGGCCTCTCCGGGCTTCTCGATGATCTCCTGAAGATACCCGGCCGCATCCTTGACGAGAACCGCAAAACTGCGGATGCGCTCTTCGTCGAACCGCAGTGCCGATCGATCATAGTCGATCAGGGCATGCGGCGCCTCGCATTCTGCCATCAGCCGGAACGCCCGGGGTGAATAGAGATTATCGCCATTGCACACCGTGAACGCATGTCCGGACCATTCCGGCACCGCGCGCAGGGCATGGTCCAGGGCATCGGCGGTCCCGAGCGGCTTGCTCCTTCCCTCGGGGACGGGCTGCGTCGCGAACGTCCACCGGATCCCCGGGAACTCACCGGCTGCCGATCGCTCTTCAATATACTCTCTGAGCGCGGCATTGCGCCCACCAAGCAGAAGGACCACCTGGGCATAGCCCGCCGATGCAGCATTCCATGTCAGATACGAGATCAACGGGCGCCCCGCAGGGTCCACACCGACCATGGTCTTGCCGCCACGTGCGATCTGCGCGGAAGTCACAGCGTCCGGCGCGCCGAATTGTGAAGCGGTGGCAGCCATACGCGACGAAAGGCCACCGGCAAGGATCACCAGGCGGTGGCCTCCGGATGGGGCATGATCACTCGGCACGGACACCCTCCGCCATGCTGACCACCCACGCGTCGCCGCCAGCATCACGCACTGCCTGCGCAACACGCTCGGGACCGTCGGGAGCGTACGCGAACATGCAGCCACCTCCCCCCGACCCATTGATCTTCCCTCCATAGGCCCCGGCGGCATTCGCTGCCGCGATCATCCGGTCGATCTTGGGAGTGGAGATACGAAGCACGTCACGGAGGACCGCCTGGTGCTCCGTCAGCAATGCACCGATCTGACGATGATCCGGCGATGGGGAGGTCAGGATCTGCCGCGCATCATGCGTCAGCTGCCGGTTCCTGACCGTTCCCTGCAAGAGGGTCACCTGTTCGGCGTTCAGCTCCGGCGCGAGGTCTGCGATCGTCCCGGCCGTTGCCGTGTGCAACGAGAAGCCGGGGTGCCGACGCTCGAGGACGTGTGACAGTGTCACCACCTGGTTCTTGACGCGCGCGAGGATGCCTTTGGTGTCCTTCGGTTCACGGGAGTTGCCAAGGACGAATGTGCCGAGCGTGAGAGGGAGCTTCTCGATGTGCAGCGCCGGAGCAAAGTCGATGGTAAGGATGCCGCCCAGCGCCGTTGCGTAGTGGTCCATCTGCCCGCCGGGTTCGCCGAATTCGATCACCTCAGCCTCGTGCGCGAGCCGTGCGCATTCTTCAGGAGAGAGCATCTGCTCCTGATCGCTCAATCGCCCGAGGACGGCGATCCATGTGACGAGCATGGCGGAGGAACTGGACGTCCCGGCATTGATGGGGATCTTCCCTTCCATCCATGCCCGCACGCCTTTGCTGAACGTGAAGCCGTGGCGGCGGATGACGTTCACCCCACTGCGCAGATAGTCCCGGTCGTTCCTGTATTCCAGCGGACCATCGAGGGAGAATCGGTCGCCGCTCTGCATATCGGGGAGGTCGATGTGGACCGTCCTCTCATCCGTGTGGCGCGCGTCGATGGCGATGCGCAGGGAAATGGCGGAAGGAATGACGGGGAGATGGAGATAGTCCTGGTGTTCGCCGAAGAGGCACACCCGGCCCGGGGTGGAGAATCGTACGTTGGACATTGCCTGCATGGATAGTGGAGACGATAATATACGTCATTCCATCCTGAATTGCAGGAAATGGGGGAGGCACATGGAGAGGAGCACCGGGGGAACCGCCCTGAAAGCACAGATGGTGACGGCGTTTCCCCTCGCGCCGTCACCATCTCTCCCCGGTGGTATACACAAAAGGGTCAGTACAGATGGTGCCCCTGTCTCACAGATTCTATGGTATACAACAGCTCTTCATCCGCGCGCTCCTTCAACACGACAGCCGTCGCCCCCGCCTGGAGTGCGCTCTTCGTGAACTCCGGACCCGGATCATCCGAGGTCACGATCACCGGCACCGAGGTCCCGACACGACCCTGAATGCGCTTCAGGATCCCCAGCCCCGGACCGCCGGGCAGAGAGAGATCAACGACCAGAAGATCCGGTGCACTGGACGAGACCTCTTCCATCAACTCGTTCGCGTTCTTCGCCTCATGGACCGTGCAACGGTCGAAGCCATCCTTCAGGATCTGCATCAATCCGCGCCGCACAAGTGGGTGCGGCTCCGCTAGGACGATCTGCATCTGGCCGTGGTGAGTGGTGGTCAACATGATCTTTGCGTTCCGTGATCAACGTACGCTTCAGCTGACCGTAAATCAATTCCTGAAAGTCTGATTCTGGCGGGAAAGAGCGGGGAAAGGACTACACGTCCGTGTAGGAAATGCAGGAAGCCGTGTAGGAATTTGAGGAAGTCAGGATGGCAGTCACTGCCTATTTGATGACATATCCCTGAGCGATGGCGTAATGGATCAGGTCCGCATTGGTCACCGCACCCGTCTTTTCCATCAATCGGGCCCGATACGTGCTAACGGTCTTGGTACTCAGCGTCAGAATGTCCCCCATTTCCGATAACGTCTTTCCTTCAGCGATCAGGCAGAGGACCTGGATCTCCCGGTCCGACAGTTCGATCGGTTCCGGAAGGTCCTTCAGATTGGCGACCGAGTCGAATGCGATCTTGCGGGCCAGTGCCGGACTCATGTACCGCTGCCCCTTCAGTCCGAGGTTGATCGCCGTGGTCAATTCTTCCGAAGCACTCTCTTTCGGGACATACCCCACGCCACCTGCCCGGAGGACGCGGACCGCGAATTGCTCTTCCGGATGCATGCTCAGCACCACGACCGGCAGGTGCGGACGCTCCTGTTTGAGATCCTTCAGCACATCCAGTCCGTTCCGGTCGGGCAGCGTGATATCCAGCACCACCGCATCCCATGTCTCCGCACGGATCATCGTCATGAGTTCCGCCGCGTTCTGCGCCTCCGCCACCTCGCACGAATCGAACGCGTCAACAAGGATCTGTCGGATCCCCCGGCGCACCACGGTATGATCATCCACAATGAGGAATTTCACGTCTTCTCTCCTATGAGACAGGAACCACAACGCCTGCAACGGTCCCACCTGCAGTGCCCGGACCGATCGACAATGTGCCACCGATCCGTTTCGCCCGCTCCTCCATGCCGAGGATGCCGAGTGACGTACGCCGCTCGGCATCCGAGACACTGATGCCGCGGCCGTTATCGCACACCACGAGTTCCAGGGAACCATTGGCCTGTCGCAGGCGGACCTCAACCTGCGTGGCCTGGGCGTGGCGTGCGACATTCGTGAGCATCTCCTGGTAGATGCGGAACAATTCGGTCGCCGCCTCGCGGGCGAGCGGAAGATCCTCCGTCCCCAGATCGAGACTGCAGGGGATCCCCGTCCGCTCCGAGAAGTCTCGCGCCTGCCATTCCATCGCGGGCACGATCCCGAGGTCGTCGAGGATCGCCGGACGGAGCTGTCCGGCGATCTTGCGCACCGTATGGATCGCATCCTCGAGCAGCGCGTTCATCTGCATCATGCGTTGGGCCACGGCCTCCGGAAGTCCATGGCCCAGGTCCAGCACCCTGCGGCGGATCCAGGCAAGGTCCATCTTCAGGCCCGTCATGATCTGCCCGAGTTCGTCGTGGATCTCTCGCGAGAGACGCGTACGCTCTTCCTCGCGCACCGATTGCAGTCGCACGGCAAGGGCACGCAACTGCTCGCCGGATTCCCGCAGCTGACGCTCGCTCCGCTGCCGTTCGGTAACATCCTCCGTGTGCACCAGGACCAGGTCCGGCGGCACGAAGGCAAAGCTCACCATCAGATCGGCCACGCGTGCCACGGATTGATACTCATACCGGTATTCGGTCCTGATCGTGCTCCGCGACCGATAGCATTGATCCATGAGCACACGACCCTCCGGCGCATGCGGCAGGATCTCTTCATACAGAAGGCCGACCCACTTCGCGGCATGGCCGAGGGTCATCGTGAGCGCGGCATCATTATAGTCCGTGAGCCGGTATCCTCCCTCCGACCTGCGGAACGTGAACGTCGGGACAGGATTCCCCTTATACTGTGCGCGGAACCTCGCCTCGTTCTCACGCGTGATCCGGTTGTACGTCCGGTTGCGAATCCACATCAATACAGAGAGCGAGATGAGCACGATCGCGGTGACCGTGGCCGGCACGAAGAAGACCGGGCGCAGATACAGCGGCGGCGGAACATCGAACCAGACCGGCGTGTACGGTGCGGTCGCCACCGCCGGCGAACTCTTCGCCTCAATGTCGAGCCGATAGTCTCCGGGACGCAGATCGCGAAAGATGATGCCGTGATCGATGGACCAGGACGACCACGTGCCGCCCGAGAGACGATAGCGCGTTTCGATCTGATCGCTCGGAGTGTCGCCCCATGCCGCAAGCACCTTCCAGGTCAGGGTGACATCATAGTTCTCCACGAGCGGCTCATCGATGACGACGCGGGGAGCGAAGCGGTTCAGGCCATTGAGATGGAGGACGGCCACGCCCCGTCCTTCCGTACCCACGAGGACCGTTGTATCCAGGGGAAGCACGGGCCAGAGGCGGTCGTTCCGCAGGCCGCTGTACGTCCCAAAATGATACCAGTCGCTTCCGTTCCAGCATGCGAGCCCCGATTTCGTCGCGGCCCACAACCAGCCGCGGGAATCGAACCTTACCTCCCAGACCTCCATCCCGATGAGTCCCGCATCCCGGGTCACATAGTGGACGCTGTCACGGCTATCGATATACCCGAGGTCGGCAAACTGATGGGCGAAATGAACGATATCGGATGAATCGATCGCCAGAGTGAACACGCGTTCGGAATGCAGCCCCCTTGTGTGGGCAGACCAGTACGTCCACTGGCCGTCGCGATACCGGCTCAGGCCTGTGTACGTACCGAACCAGTATCCCCCGCGGGAGTCCTCAACGAAACTATAGACGCGTCCGTCCAACAGCCCCCTCTCCATCCCCCAATGCTCGAAACCGTTCGCCCCGAGCATGAAGGCTCCCGGCTCATCGGAAAAATCGTTCTGCAGCACGCCGGACTTATTGATACACAGGAACCAGAGTCGTCCGTGTCTGTCCCGCGTGATCCGGTGTACCCGGGGGGCGCGCAGGCCATCCGCTTCGCCGATGTGTTTCCATGTCTTGCCATCATACCGGAACGCTCCGTCGAAGTCCGCGCCACTGCCGATCCAGATCGCGCCATGAAGGTCCTCGCCGACCGCGGTCACACGGCCAAGGGGCATCCCATCGATACTGCGGATCCACGTGATCGTCCCATCGGGCGATCGCCGCTGCAGCCCATCGCGTGTGCCGATCCAGATCGTCCCGTCGCGCCCCCGGAGGATCTCGTTGACCCAATTGGAGAGCGAGGGGCCGGGCTCATCCCACACCTCCCAGCGAAGGAGGTTGAGCCGGCACAGGTACAGGCCATCATTGCCACCCACCCAGAGATCGCCATTCGACATGAATTCCACGACACGCGCATCGCGGACGGGCGACGGGAACGGAGGTAACCATGTCCATGTCTTCCCCTCCTTCTGGCGCAGTTCGCCCGAGGAGTACAACAGCAGCACTGTTCCGCTGGCACTCACACTCATCGACTCGATCAGGTCGCCCGATTCCCCTTCCAACTCGGAGAGCGTGCCCCCGGGGACATGTTCCATGATCCGGATCGAACCGCTTTCGGGTTCGAGGACCGCGACCGCATTGCCCTGTTTCGCCTCCACGATCTGATGGACCCTCAGATACCCCTCCGACGAGCGGAACACCTGCTTCCATCCCGCGGAATCGTAACGCGAAAGAGACCCGCCCGAGCGGAGCCAGAGTCCCCCGTGCGTGGGGTACAGCGATATGGAGGATTCGTTGCGACGCTTGATGATCGCCGGCAACTGCGGATCATCGATCTCCTGGACTTCGCCATCCCGCAACCGATAGAGCGCCGAGGATCCCAGCAGAATGATACTTCCATCCCGGTCACGCCAGCACCCGGCAACCCCGAGATCTTCTCCCGATCTCTTGATCGGGATCTTCCGGACGCCATCGTACCGGACCGAATACACGGTCCCATGAAACGCAACGAGCAGTCCCGCGGTGTCGGGAGAAATGCGTATGAGTCCGGCGCTCACCTCCGGCAGACCCTCAATATGCGCTTCCCGCCACGCGTGTCCGTCATACCATGCCAGCCCGCGACCGGTATGGACCCAGGCCACATGGTCACCCGATTCGTAGATGGCATGGATAACAGCAGAGGGAAGGCCCGATTCAGTACCAAACCGGACCCAGCGCCAGGAATCGTTCAATCGCGAGAGCTGCGCCGGAGCAGAGGATCCGAACAGCAGCAGCATCACGACGAGACAGCACATATGGGGAAGTGGACGCATATGCGGGTTGTTCTGGAAAATATCGTACTTCGCACGTGAAGAAGCAAGCAGAAGGCAGGTTTGGCGGGATCAGAACCGACGGTCGACCAATGCGCCGGCGGTGCTGCCACTCGCGCCACCCGAGGCGGAGTATCCATTCTCCGCGGGTTTCGTCGTTGTGGTCGTGGTTCCGCCAGAGACATAGGAGCGACCGCATTCGGGACAGATCGCGGAATGAATGGTCACGCTCTGCGCAACAACGCGCTGGCCGTTCTCACGGGCGCGGGCCTGCTCGTGCACCACATGCTGCTGTTCGTGTGCACGGACCGCAGTAGAGGCCTGGTCCGGGCTCAACGACGTGGGAGTCTGGAACGAAACGGTGGGATCGGAGGACCGGTCGGAGTATTTCCTCCGCTGGCAGGTCTGACATTCTTTGGGGCCGCTCACATCTGCTGCAGCATCGCTACCGGTTACCGTGCCCGGCCGTCCGCTCGCTCCGCCAGCATATGCAGATGCAGCACCGCGTGGATCAGCAACGGCACTATCCCCCGTTCCCTCACCCCTGCGGCCACTCATCCCGGCTGCCCGGGATTCAATGGCGGGGGGCATCCATTGTTGCCCCCATGTCGTGGCTCCGATCTGCATGGTCGTCCATCAACAGAGTAGCAAAATTCGCGCCCGGGGAGAACGCGCAAACCGACCAGCAATCGGGCATTCTATCCGCATCCGGTGGATATATGTGTACACCTGCCCGCCGGGCGCTCTCCCGCATCCGTGATCAGACGGTCCGCGAGAAGATCGGCCGCTCCTTCGACATCCGTTCGAGGTAGGCATCGAAACACATGGCGATGTTCCTCAGCAGGAGCCGGCCGGGGCCAATGACGGTGATGCGTGATGGGGAGGACTCAATAAGGCCGTCCTCCTCGAGGGGGATGAGAGCGGCGCGCGCCGCCGCGAAGTAGTCGTCGAACACGATCCCGAACCGCTTCTCCACCGCCGGAATGTCCAACTCCAGATCGCACATCAGGCGGATGATCACATACTTGCGGATGTGGTCATCGTCCGTCATCCGGTACCCCACGTGTGTGGCGAGCGTCCCCGCATCGAGCGCCTTGTAGTATTCGGACAGGGTCTTCGTGTTCTGGGCGTAAATGTTGGTGAAGTGGCTGATCGACGACATGCCGAATCCGTACAGATCGGCACCTGCCTTCGTCGAATACCCCTGGAAGTTCCTGTACAGCGTCCGTTCCTCGCGCGCCCGCGCAAGCTCATCGTCCGGCCGTGCAAAGTGATCCATGCCGATATACTCGTAGCCGGAGGAGGTGAGCAGCTCGATCGTCATCTTAAGGATGTCCAGCTTCTCTTCGGGCGACGGGAGGTCCGCCTGTTGGATGAGCTTCTGGTGCGGCTTGAGCCAGGGAACGTGCGCGTAGTTGAAAACGGCGATGCGGTCTGGACCATAGGTCAGCACGCCGCGGATGGTCCGTTCGAACGACGCGAGCGTCTGGTGCGGCAGGCCGTACATGAGATCGATATTGATGCTGGAGAATCCCAGCTCGCGCGCCCAGTCGTACACCTGCCGCGACACCGATGCGGGCTGGATACGATTCACCGCGGCCTGCACCTCGTGCTCGAAATCCTGCACACCCATACTCATCCGGTTGAAGCCCGCCGCACTGAGCGCCTCCAGGTGGGCGCGATCCAGCTCGCGCGGATCGATCTCCACGCTGCATTCGGCATCGGGGGCAAAGCGGAACGATGACCTGATCGTCGACGCAATGTCCCGGATCTGGTCGGGAGTCAGATGGGTCGGCGTCCCACCGCCCCAGTGCAACTGGGTCACCTGACGATCGGGGGCGATCAGGGGCGCCACTGATGCCATTTCCCTTTTCAGGTACCGCAGATACTCGTCGATGCGGTTCCGGTCGCGGGTGACCAGCATCGTACACCCGCAGAAATAGCAGAGCGTATCGCAGAACGGAAAATGAAAGTACAGCGAAAGGTCGGCGTTGGTCCCGGGCGCATTCGTCGCCCGGATCTCTTCGGCAAAATCCGTCGCCGTAAAGGCAGGCTGAAAGAGCGGTGCCGTCGGGTAGCTCGTATAGCGCGGGCCCGGACGGTCATATTTCTTCAGCAGTGCTACATCGATGTTCGAGAGCGGTCGTCCCATGATATCCTCCATCACACCTTCAGTATATCGAATTCGGGACGGAATTCCAAGATACGGACACCCACGGCGGTCTCATCCCTGGTGAACGATGATGGTGGGATTGACCTCGACGATCGAAGCGATCGAGTTCGCGACGAGACAATGCTTTTCCGCCTCCCGGAGGAGCGCGTGCACATCCGTTTCCACCACACCGGCTCCCACCGTGATCGTCGGAAAGATCACGATGCGCGTGAAGCGGTAATCGTCATCAATATATTCCAGCACGCCGTTGGCCCGACTCCGGTACGAGACGATCGCAAGTTTCTTCTGCGCGGCGAACGACAGGAACGTCGTCATATGACACACCTCCACCGATCCCACGAAGAGATCTTCCGGGGTCCAGACCCCCCGTTCCCCCTTGAACTCAGGTGGACTGGAGATCTTCATCGTGGGCTTCCCCTCCGACGCAATGGTCCCGCTCCGCCCTTCCGTCCACGTCGTGCTGGTCTTGTACGTGAAGGACTTCGTGCGGGTCACATGCTCTGTTGCTTCCATATGCTCCCTGTTATCCCCGTCCCGCGGGGGCGGACGCCTGTTCCGCCATGCGTTTGCGCGTGTACGCGATCAGACCGCCGGCGTCCACGATCGCCTGCCGGGCCCTGGGCAGCTTCTCGATCGGAAATTTCTTTCCGGTGGTGACGTTCACGACCTCTTCCCCCCTCACCTCGACCTCATCGCCCTGTGCTGCTTCAAAACCGGGGGCGACAACAAGGTTGAGCCCGAGGTTCACGGCGTTCTGCATGAAGATGCGCGCAACGCTCCGTGCGATGATGAGAAGCTCATGTCCCTTGAGGGTGGACACGGCCTGTTCGCGGGAGGAGCCGCATCCGAAGTTCTCGCCCGCCACCAGCACGCTGCCCGGAGGAACCTGCTTGGCCTTCAACATGCCGTTGAACGTCGCATCGTCCGCGAAGGCGAATGCCGGGGTCTCGCTGGGCAGCACCGTTGCCATGAAGCGGCCCGGATAGATGACATCCGTGCTGATATCGTTCTCGATGGTATACACGACCTTTGCCATGACGCTCATGCTCCTTTCCGCGGATCGGTGATCACGCCTTCAACGGCTGAGGCTGCTGCAACCGCCGGCGAGCACAGGTACACCGCGCCGGTCGGATTGCCCATACGCCCCTTGAAGTTCCGGTTCGTCGTCGACAGCGCTGTTTCGCCGTCGCCCAGCGCACCTTCATGCACGCCGAGGCACGGGCCACATCCCGGGTTCATCACGACCGCGCCGGCCTTCACCAGGTCCGTGATATATCCCGCATCCAGCGCACGCTGATAGACCCGCGACGATGCGGGGAACACCAGCATGCGCGTATTCTCAGAGACCTTCTTGCCACGCAGGATCCCCGCTGCCGCCGCGATGTCGTCCAGGCGGCCGTTCGTGCACGAGCCAATGACGATCTGATGCACCTTCGTCCCGACCACCTCGGCGATCGGCTTCACATTGTCCACCGTGTGCGGACAGGCGATCTGGGGAGTGAGCGTCGACACGTCGATCTTCACGACCTGCACGTACGTTGCGTCCGGATCCGGCTGGACCGGAGCCGGCGGGTTCGCCACGCCTGCTTCTTCACGGAGATACCGCAGCGTCTCGTCATCGGCGGGAACGATCCCGGCCGTTGCACCGGCTTCCACCGACATATTGCAGATCACGAGCCGGCCGGAGGTCGGCATCCGGCGGATGGTCTCGCCGTGGAATTCGATCGCACGGAAGTTCGCCCCCTGGGCGCTGATCGTGCCGATGAGGTGCAGAATGAGGTCCTTCGGGCCGACCATCGGCGCGAACTCGCCTGTCACCTCGACCTTGATCGTCGCCGGCACCTCGACATTCACCGCGAATCCCAGGGTCCACACGGACGCCATCTCCGTGGCACCGATGCCAAAGGCGAACGCGCCGAGCGCACCATGGCTCGTCGTATGCGAATCCGTGCCGACCACCACCGCCCCGGGAAGGACATAGCCGCTTTCGGGGAGGACCTGGTGACAAATGCCGCCACGGTCGCCGCGGATATCATGGAACTTGCTGATCATGTGACGCGCAACGAACTCGCGGACCTTCTTCTGGTTCGTCGCGGTCTTCGCGGATTCGGCGGGAACGCGATGGTCGAACACGATCGCCACGCGCGAAGGATCCCACACGCGCGCGTCCTTGCCCGTCTCCTTGTAGATCTCCAGGAACTGATTGATGACCAGGGCGGCATTCTCATGCGACATTGCCAGATCCACGCGGGGCTCCAGGACATCGCCGGCCTTCACCGACGTCTGTCCGCTTGCCCGGGCCAGGATCTTCTCGACGACCGTCATACCCATACAGGACCTCTCCGAATGAGTGGGGGTGGTGTTATATCACTTTCTTCTCTTTGAGCGCGGCGATCTGCGCCTCGTCGAACCCGATCCCATGCAGCACCTCGGCCGTATGCTCGCCAAGTCTGGGCGGGGGAGCCGTGACCATCCCCGGGGTCTTCTCAAATTTCGCCGTCATATTAAAGAGGGGGATCGCACCGATCCCCTCTACCTCTAACGTCGTAAAGGTGCTCCTGTGTTCCACCTGGGGCTGATGCATCGCCTGATCCAGCGTCAGGATGGCCCCGGAGGGGACATCATGCTTGTTCAGCACCTCAACCCAGTACGCCGTGTCCTGTTCCCGGAGCCGGGCCTCGAGAAGCGGCGTCAGCGCCTTCCGGTTCTTCTTGCGCGTGTCCCGCTCCTGAAAGCGAGGATCGGTCTTCAATTCCGGCAGGCCCAGCACATCGGCCACGGCTTCCCACTGTTCCTGCTTGTTCGCGGCAATGTTGATGTACCCGTCCCGTGTCACGAACACACCGGATGGCGCAGCAGTGAAATTGTCGTTCCCCATCAGGACCGGCTCCTGCTTCCCGATCATGAGATTCGCCACCACCCACCCCATCAGGGGCATGATGGAGTCGAGGAGCGCAATATCGATGCTCTGGCCTTCCCCCGTATGCTCACGATGATACAGGGCGGCCATGATGGCAAAGGCGGCGTTCAATCCCCCCACCGTATCACACACCGGAAAGCCGGCCCGGAGCGGGCTGAGCCGGTCATCCCCGTTGATCGCCATCTCCCCACTCAACCCCTGGATGATCTGGTCATACGCCGGCTTGAGTGCATCAGGCCCGGATTGCCCGAATCCCGAGATCCCGCAATAGATGAGCCTCGGATTGATCGAGCGGAGGACGTCGTACGAGAGACCGAGCCTGCCCATGACATCCGGGCGGAAGTTCTCCACGAGCACATCCGCGGTCGCAACGAGCTTCCTGAAGATCTCCTTCCCTTCCGGCGCCTTCAGGTTGAGCGTGAGCGAGCGCTTGTTCGCATTCTGGGCCAGGAAACTCGTGCCCATCAGCATCTGATTGTACTTCGGCACCGACCCCAGCTTCCGGGCCAGATCGCCATCCGTCGGGTTCTCGATCTTGATCACCTCGGCGCCGAGAAGCGCGAGATGGAGTGTGGCGAAGGGGCCGGACAGGACATTCGTCATGTCCAGCACCCGGATACCTGCAAGCAACGGCGTCCTCTGTGTCATTGGTGTGTCGGGCTTATGGGTCCGGTCTTGTAGATCATGCCGGGCATGTCGCGGTGAAAGTGATCCGCCACCTGGCGCGCCACGGCAATGATCCCGTCGAGTTGAATGTCCGTGCGCACACCCATGCGCTGGAACATATGGATCAGGTCTTCAGTACAGACATTGCCACCGGCGACCTTCGTGAACGGACATCCGCCGAGGCCCGCCACGGACGATTCGAATGCCGTCACGCCCGCGCGCCGCGCGGCGATGCAATTCGCGATCGCCATGCCATAGGTATTGTGGAAGTGACAGGTGAGTTCAGCGCCGGCATCCAGCGCGCGGATGGCGGTGAACAGCCGCTCCACGGCGTCGGGGGCCGCATGACCGGCGGTATCGGCGAGACTGATGTTCGTGAGGCCGGCATCCAGGTAGCGGCGCACGATCCCCAGGACCCGATCCTGCTGCACGGCACCTTCAAAGCCACACCCGAACGCCGATTGCACCGAGAGCTGGACCTGGCACTTCGCGGCGATGGCCTGCCGTGCCGTGGCAATGATCCGGGTGGTCGCTTCGGCCACGGACATGCCGGTATTCTTCTGGCTGTGCGTTTCGCTCGCGGACACGCCCATGCAGAACATCTGGACGCCACACGCGAGTCCCCGCTCGAGCCCCTTTTCATTCAGGACGAGGCCGGAGAGCACCACGCCCGACGCCATGCCGCCCGGCGCGGTAAGTTCGCGGAACATCGCATCCGTGTCCGCCATCTGGGGCACACGCGTGGGATGGACGAACGAGCCCACCTGAATGATATCAACGCCCGTGGCGGCGAGTGCGCGCAGCCACCCGAGCTTCGTTGCCGTGGGCACCGTCTCGTGCTCCATCTGGAGACCGTCGCGCAACCCCACTTCGTGGATCAACAACCGGGGATCACTCATAGATGCGCTGCGATCGCCTCCGCCATCTGGGTCGTCGTGCTCGAACCACCCATATCATAGGTCCGCACACGCCCTTCCGTGATGACCGCTGCTGTGGCGCGCTCCAGCTGGGCACCCTTCTCGGTCTCACCCAGCCAGTCCAGCATCATCTTCGCGGCCAGGATGGTCGCGATCGGATTCACCTTGTTCTGTCCGGCGTACTTCGGCGCGCTGCCATGCGACGGCTCGAAGACCGCGAGCTTCTGACCGATATTGCCGGAGCAGCCAAACCCCAGTCCGCCCACCATCTGCGCAGCGAGATCGGAGATGATGTCGCCATACAGGTTCGGGGCGACCAGCACATCATAGTTGAATGGATTCTTGAGCAGCCACATACAGATGGCATCCACGTTCGCTTCATCGAACTGGATCTCCGGGAAATCCGCCGCCACCTTCTTCGCTTCATCCAGGAACATCCCGTCCGTTGCGCGGACAACGTTCGCTTTGTGGACGATGGTCACCTTCTTGCGGCCATGGGCACGCGCGAACTCGAAGGCGGCACGCACGATGCGCGAGGATCCCTTCTTGGTGTTCACCTTGCAGGAGATGGCGTACTGATCGAGGGCATTGTCCTTGAACGCGCCGAACGGTTTCGATACCTTCGCAAGCACATCCGCGAGTTCCTGGGGCACGGGATTGAATTCCACGCCTGCATACAGGTCCTCGGTGTTCTCGCGGAACACCGTCAGATCGATCCCCTCTTTCAGGTTGAGCGGATTGCCGGCATACGCCTTGCACGGACGAAGACAGATGTACAGATCGAACAGCTGACGCATCCGGACGATCGGTGAGCGGTAGATGAGACCCTTGCCGCGGAGTTCAGGGACCAGTTCGGTTTCGGCGGCCTTCACCGGCTTCGACGTGATCGCGCCGAACATGGCGGCATTCACGCGCTTCAGGAGGTCGACCGTGCGCTGCGGGAACGCATCCCCTTCGGTCCGCCAGAATTCCCACCCGATATCCCCGTGCACATACTCGGCGTCGAGTTTCATTGCATCGAGGACGATGCGGGTAGCATCCATGACATCGTTGCCGATGCCGTCTCCGGGCAACCAGGCGATCGTGTACTTGCTCATGACGTTCGGTCATCTCCAGCAGAAGTGGTACAATGGTCTACAGTAGTATCAGGCATCCGCACCCGGCCCCGCCCCACCTCACCCCGCCCCATGGGGCCTCAGTCCGCCAGCCCGGTTTCCATATCCTGTTGCAGCTTCAATTCCTCGAGCTCCTTGCGCAGCGTATCCGCGTGCCCCTGCTCCATCACCGCCAGAGCCTCGAGCATACGGCGCGTACCGGTATTCCCCGCGTGCCCGGCCGCGGTACGGTAATAGTCGCGGGCTTCGATCTCATCCTCGATCGCGAGCGCAAGGATATCCTGGAGCGAAAGATCGCCCCACGGCAGACGGTCATGTGTCGGATGGGCCATGGGTCACGCGAACGTGTCGTTGATGCGGTCAATGACGTCGAACTTCTCCGCGAGCTCCTGACGCTTGTCGCGCAATGTGCGCAGGGCACGCTCCCGGTCCGCCACGAGGCTCGTGAGGATCTCCGCCACCTCCGGGTAATCGCACTCGGAGGCGAAGCGGCGGTACTCCTTCAGGGCTTCCTCTTCTCTGTGCTCGGCCATGGACAATGCCGAACAGAGCCCCTTGCACGAATGCACGCATTCCTGTGCCATATGTTCTCCCTCACTGATCGATGGAACGGCGGCCGACCGCACCGCCCCTGGTCCTACACCGTCACTGCCTCTCCCGCCAGCTCCCTGCCCCGGAGCAGCGCCTGCTCGTTGACCGGCAGGAGGTGATGATACCGCTCGGGCAGCACCTTGCGGAGCGCTTTCAGGATCGCCGGCATCTCCAGGACCCTGGTCCGCTCCAGGAAGGCCCCGAGGACGATCATGTTCAGCACTTTCGTGTTCTTCAACTTCACCGCCTCATCACTGGCCCGGATCCCGAGCACCGTGCAGTCCGTGCGCTTCGGCGGAACGATGATGCTGGTCGCATCGTACAGCAACAGCCCGCCCGGCCGGACCGCCTGCTCGAACTTATCCATGGAGGGCTGGTTCAGCGCGATCACCGTATCGAACGACATTACCACCGGGGAATCGATCGGATCATCGGAGACGATCACGATGCAGTTCGCCGTGCCACCGCGCATCTCGGGGCCATACGACGGCATCCAGGTCACCTCTTTGCCTTCGATCATCCCTGCATACGCGAGGGTCATGCCCATCGAGAGCACACCCTGCCCGCCAAAGCCGGCGATCAAGAGTTCATGTGCCATGACGATTCTCTCTTTCCTGTCCACAACGTCTGGGTTACGCCGGCACTTTCAGATCGCCGGGAGGATACATCGGGAACATATTGTCCACAAGCCACTTGTTCGCCTGGATCGGGGTCATCTTCCAGCCCGACGGACAGTTCGAGACGACCTCGATGAAGCATGTGCCGCGCCCTTCCTTCTGCCAGCCGAACGATTTCGTCAGGGCCTTCTTCAATTGCCGCACGGCATTCGGAGTGTGCACCGACTGCCGGGTCACGTACGATACCCCGGGCAACAGCGCCACCATATCCGCGATCTTCAGCGGGAAGCCGGCGGTTTCCTGGGTCCGCCCCGCGGGCGATGTGGAGGTCTTCATTCCCATCAGCGACGTGGGCGCCATCTGTCCCCCCGTCATCCCGTAAATGGCATTGTTGATGAACACCATCAGGATGTTCTCGCCCCGGTTGCACGTATGGATCGTCTCGGCGGTACCGATCGCCGCGAGATCGCCGTCGCCCTGATACGAGAACACAAACTTGTCGGGATGGATGCGCTTCACCGCCGTCGCCACGGCGCTGGCGCGGCCATGCGCCGCTTCCTGCATGTCGATGTTCATATAGTGATAGGCGAACACGGAACAGCCCACCGGAGCGACGCCGATGGTGTTCTCCGCGATCCCCATCTCTTCGATCACTTCCATCAGCACCCGGTGGACCACGCTGTGGCCGCACCCCGGACAGTAATGGAAGCGCGCCTCCGACAACGTGCCGGGGCGTTCATACACGCACTCCATCCCCTCGAAGGATGCCGTGTCCTGGTCCTGCAGGATCTCCTGTGTCATATCAGTGCGCCTCCATGGAAACATCGGATGTCTGACCCACCATCTGCTCCACCGCGTGCGCCACTTCATCGGGCGAGGGGATCACGCCGCCCATCCGCCCGTAGAACTTCACCGGCACTCGGCCCTCCACCGCGAGACGCACATCCTCGACCATCTGTCCGGCGTTCATTTCGACCACCAGGACGCCCTTCATGCGCTCCGCGAGCGACCGGATGATCGCGTGCGGATACGGGAAGAGCGTGATCGGGCGGATCAGTCCGACCCGGTGGCCATGCGCGCGCGCCACCTGCACCGCCCGATGGGCAATGCGCGCCGCCAGGCCGAACGCCACGATCAGATAGTCCGCATCGTCCGTGGCAAGGAGCTCATACCGCACCTCATGCTCTTCGATGAGGCGGTACTTGGCCTGCAGCTTGTGATTCACCTCTTCCATTTGCTCGGCCAGCATATGCAGCGACGTGATCACATTTGCGGGACGCGATGCCGGTTTGCCCGTGGTCGCCCATGGCTTGGGTACAGCATGCGCTGCGGGATCGTACGCGGGGAATTCCACCTTCTCCATCATCTGCCCGAGGGCGCCATCCGCCAGGATCATCACCGGATTCCGGTAGCGGTCCGCAAGATCGAAGGCGTCATACACGAATCCCGCCATCTCCTGAACGCTCGACGGCGCAAGAACGATCAGACGGTAATCGCCATGCCCGCCGCCCTTCACGGATTGGAAGTAGTCGCCCTGCGACGGCTGAATGGTCCCGAGGCCGGGCCCACCCCGACTGACGTTCACGATGAGACACGGAAGCTCCGCGCACGCGATATACGAGATCCCTTCCATCATCAGGCTCACGCCCGGACTGGAGGAAGATGTCATGACGCGGGCACCTGCGCCGGCCGCTCCATACACCATATTGATCGAAGCGACCTCGCTCTCGGCCTGGAGCACGATCATGCCGCGTTTGCGTCCTTCATCGGCGAGGTATTCAAGCACTTCGGACTGAGGAGTGATGGGATAGCCGAAATAGGCCTGGCATCCGGCCCGGATCGCTGCCTCGGCCAACGCCTCATTTCCTTTCATCAACCGAACGTCACCCACGGTCATTTCCTTTCGTCGGTCAGAGTCACGGTGATATTCTCCGTCACGTTCGTGATCCTCGCCACAGGCACCTTCGCCTTCCTGGTCTCGCGGTACACGGTGATGACG
Source organism: Bacteroidota bacterium (assembly GCA_030835135.1). GTDB lineage: Bacteria > Bacteroidota > Ignavibacteria > UBA10030 > UBA6906 > JAGDMK01. Next base: position 60,363 of record JAUQWO010000088.1, on the reverse strand, counting down.
GCATCAGGGCATACCAGTGCGCAATTCGTGCAGCCGGTGCAATTGTCCTGCACGAGCACGGCGTAATGATATCCCTGCGCATTGATGTTCTCGGAGAGCTTGATGCTGTCCTGCGGACAGGCCTCGATGCAGAGCTCGCACCCTTTGCAGGTCTCGATGTCGAACTTCACTTTGCCTTTTGCCATCGGCTCCACTCCTTGCGTTCTGTGTTCAGTCCACGCAGACCTCCCGGCCTGCTCACGCCATGGCGTCCAGTGACGCCGCAAGATCTCTGATGATATCAGCGGGTTTTTCAAGTCCCGGTGCCAGACGAATACCGCCGGGGTCCAGCCCCTTTCCCACCTGCTCATCCGCGGGTATCGCCGAATGGGTCATGGATCCCGGATGCTCGATCAGCGTCCGGATGTTCCCGAGACTCACGGCGAGCGTGATGCAATAGGCCGACCGGGCAATATGATTGATGAACCGTTCGGCGCGCGTCAGTGCATCATGGGCCGAAGCACCCTTCATTACAAAATACACCATGGACCCTGGCGCAAACGCGCCATCGAAGTCCACCATCTGCCGCCGCGCAAGCTCCGCCTGCGGGAACGACGGGAGTCCCGGATACAGCACTCGCTCGATCTCGGGCCGTTGTTCCAGGAACTCCGCCACCTGCTGCGCGGTCGTCTGCATCTGCCGCATGCGCACGGCGAGCGAGGGAAGACCCACGACCAGCACGGGCCAGGCCGCCTTGGAAGACAAGACACCTCCGAAATCCTTGCGGTACAACATCAGCATGTCGTGGCTCCAGCGGGGACCGATCACCACGCCGCCAATGTCGGTACCGAATCCACCGATCGCCTTCGTCAGCGAATGCACCACGAAATCGATGCCATGCGAGATCGGCCGCTGGCAGAACGGCGATGCGAACGTGCTGTCCACGACCGTGTACACCCTGTCCTCCTGGGCCCGCCCCACGTTCGCCTCCCGCGCGATCTTCGCGATCGCCTGCAGATCGACAAGCCGCATCGTGGGGTTGACGGGAGATTCCATGTACAGCACGCGGGTGTTCTTCGTGATCGCCGCCGCGACCTCGGCGGGGTTGCTGAAGTCGACGAATTTCACGCCGATCTTGAGGCGGGGATACCAGTTCGTGAGGAGCGAATAGGTGCATCCATACAGCACCTTGTGGGCAACGACCTCGCTGCCGGATCCCGTGAGCATGCCCAGCACGCCCGCGATCGCTGCCATGCCACTGGCGAACGTGACCGCGACATCGCCGCCTTCCGCATAGGCGAGGTTTTGCTCCAGCATGTCCTTGTTCGGTTCGCCGAGCCGGTCGTAGATGTAGATCGGGGCCTTGCTCCGGACCTGCACTTCATCGGTCGTATGCGCGAATTCCATGAACCCCTGCGCACCGCGCTGGGCACTATCCAGACGGAAGGTCGCGGACGACGACATCGGGGGGAGAAGATGATGGCTGTAGTCCCACAGCGGATCGTCCATCTGTCCATAGATCAGATGCGCTTCCACCGAATGCGGCCGGTCACCCGGGGCCGCAGCCTTGTCGTGAGTGTTCTCCATTGCATTCTTCCTTGAACCGCGCAGCGTGAATGACGGTGTGTTCGATCCCGCCGGGATCCGGACTCAGGCAGCTCCGTGCAGGGCCTGCTCGCCGGTGATGCAGATCGCATCCACCGGACAATCTTCCGCTGCTTCCCGCATATACTCCTCCTCCTCGGAGGAGCGGGGCTGGCGCGCCACATAATACGTATTGGTCTCTTTCTCAAAATCAAAATTCTCGGGAGCGATGGAGGCGCAGTACGCACACCCGTCGCATTCTTCCGTGGTGTAGAATTTGCCGTTCACATTGTTCGGCAGCCGACGCGTCGTCGCTGTGTCCATCCCTAGTCCCTCCATCGTTTCACTATGGCCAACGCAAATCCGATCATCATCAACACCGTCCCCGCCCACACGAGGCCAATGAACGGCTTGATACTCGCTTCCCCGATCAGCACATCGGGTTTTGCCGCATGCTCTCCGGGACGCAGGATCCCGATCGTGATCGTGGACGGGCCCTCGCCCATGCTGATATCCATGGTGAGCAGCTGCACCTCACCACCCAGCAACTTCGATGGCACACCGGGATGCTGCGCGCCGTCAGCGGAGGGGATCAACCGCGGACCGATCGCTTCCGTCTGCCCATCCTTCTGAATGAGCAGACTGGCGCCCACACCGGCCATCGCCTCCTGCTCCGACATGCCCTCCCCCATATGACTCCCCATCATGAACCCGGCGAAGGTCACCGTCACACCCTGCACATCGTGCATCTGGCCCTTCTCGAGCGTGAGCTCCACGGGTGCCGCGCCCTCCTCCGGTGGCTCAAGCCCCAGCGGAGAGAGATAGAAATCGGAGGTCAGGTGCGAAACAATGTCCGGATTGCGCATGATCCCCTGATCACCGGCACTGAACATGACGGGGTGGAGCACGAACGACGTCCCGGAACGCTCCGCCCGGACGTCGAGTACGTATTTCTGGTCCGGGGTCACGGTGAATCCGGTGTAGGTCAGGGTGTGCCCGAGAGCTTCCACTGCCGTGCCGCGCGGCATGACCACCTGCTGCTTGCTGTTGTACGTTCCACTCCCAACCACCCCCAGGAAGAACACCGCAATGCCGAGGTGCGCGAGCTTGCCCCCGAGGAACAGGGGATCGCCAACGATGATCCTGGCCCCATGTTCGATGTTCACGAAGGCCGCGAAGAACGAAGCGAACACGAGAGCCCCGGTCGCGATGTCGCGCATCCCGAGGACCACGCATGGGACCATGGCGAGCACCGCCGCCAGCAGGGGGCGCCACATCCGGCGGACAGTGAACACCGGGTCCTGCTCCTCCCATTGGGTCGAGAGACTGATCCCGATGAGCAACACCATGATGATCGCGACCGGAAGGTTGGTGCTGTCATAGAACGAAGGCTCAACGCGTGTCGTCGAAAAGATCGGCAGACTGGTACCGAAAACAATGACCGTCGCGCTCAGAAGCAATGCGATCGCACCGGCCGCTAGCAACGCCTCGCGCGTGAGCCAGCCAGGATGGCCCGGTTCGCCCTTCAGGTCTCCAAGACGCCACACGACGAAGAACACACCGGCACCCGCCACAAGGACCAGAATGGACAGAAGAAGCCAGTAGACCGTCGCCCCGGGATCCGTGAACGCGTGCACCGAGGCATCGCCAAGGATGCCGCTCCGGGTCAGGAACGTGCTGTACACCACGAAAAGGAACGACGCGATCGCCAGGGCAAGATTGGTCTTGAGATACTTGCCGGTCCGGCGCTGCGCGACAAGCGTGTGGATCATCGCGGTCGCGGTGAGCCACGGCACGAGCGAGGAATTCTCGACAGGATCCCATCCCCAGTACCCACCCCATCCGAGCACGCCGTATGCCCAGTAGGCACCAAGCATGATCCCGAGCCCGAGCACGCTCACCGCAAGGAGCGTCCACCCTAACCCCTGCTCACTGAGGATCAGGGGCCGCCGCTTCCACAGACCCCCGATGGCCTGACTGAACGGGACACCCATCAGCGCGAAACCGACGAACAGGACCGGCGGATGGATGGCCATCCAGAAATTCTGCAGCAACGGATTCAGTCCGTGCCCGTCCTCGGGAAGCTGTCCGACCGGCAACTCCGGATGCATCGACCAGATCGAGTAGAACGGCGATTTGAATATGGCCAGGATGATCAGCATCGCCTGGACGATCAGGAACACCGTCATCACTTCGCGTTCCGTGTCCCGCTTGCGGCTGTACGATGACAGCACAACGGCGATGAGCGACGAGCACAGGATCCAGAACAGAAAGCTTCCTTCCTGTCCGGCGTAGAACGTGGACAGTAGGAAATGCAATGGCAGTGAACGGTCGCTGTAACCGTACACGTACCCATTGGAGAAATCGTGCGAGAGGATGAGTGCTGTGAGGATCGCTGATGCGAGGACCACGAAGGTGGTGCTGACCGCCATCAACATGCGGGGGAGAGCGAGGGTACCAGGGCGATCAGGCGAGACGCGCGCATAGCCGACGGCGGCCCCGAGCGACATCACTCCGGCACAGATCAGTGCAACTTGTCCAAGAACGGTCATTCCAACTCCGATAGTACGTGGTGACCCTTTTTACGGGTCAACATGCGTGCCATCGGGAAGCGGTTCCGGACCCCCTTTTAAATGGTTTAAACCCAAATTTACCCCCGGACGGGCCTGAAAATGGCAGTTTGGATTCCAATCCGTGGGAATGTCTTTGCAGAAGATAGAAACGACGGGGATCACAATGGCCAGGGGAAAGGAGGCAATTCCCCCCGGGGCATTCTAAAAGCAGAAGAGCGAGGAATGACCCTCGCTCTTCTGCATACCAGCCGCTTATCAGCCCTTGTCCCTCTACCCCCTGCCTTCTCTAAAAGGGCCTTTGCGTCCCAAACACATCGATCTTCCCGTTGATATGCTTGGTCTTATCGATGATCACGCCCGAGCCGTTCACCACGCCGGTATGGCAGTTGGCGCAGATCTGGAGCGAGGCCGCCAGGTGACCCTTCGGCGGGAGACCGTGGCAGGTGCCACATGCCGCCTCCGTCGTGGGTCCGTTCCACGCCGGTGCGTAATTCGCCCCTTCGATCACACTGTCCGCATAGGCGAACAGGTACGCCTCCGGCGCCGTCGACCGGAGCGCCTTCCAATTGCCGTGGCAATAGGTGTTGTTGCACTTGTAGGTCGCGGTGACGTATGCCGGCACGGGATGGTACGTGCCGTTGGCCGTCGCCAGCTTCGCGAGCGTATCGTTGAACACCACCTCTGCCGGCAACTGCGTATCGATGTGACCGGATGCGAATGCCGTGGCCGGTACCGTGTGGCACTCCACACATTTCACATCCCTGCCGAGGGCACCCGCGACCAGATGCTTCTGGTGCGCGCCCACACTGTGCTGCGATGCCAGCGAATCGCCCAGGACGCTCTTCGGAGGCGCAGCGGTCGGAATATCCGACGCGACTGCGCGGAACTGTCCGTGACACGTGTTGCACGCTTCCGGCGTCTTCTTCACGCCACCGGCATCCACGTGGCAGCCGGACGTCATGCAGGACTTCGAAACAACCGCACCGCCGTCATACGTTGCACCGTGGCATGTCTTGCACTGCGTCAACGGATAGCCCTTGGTATACAGCCACGCCGCATGACCGCCGGCCAGGGTGAATTCCGAGTGCGGATAGGCCGAGTGACAGGCAAAGCACGATTTCCCGCTGCTGCCACCCTTGAAATCCGCGCCGTGGCATCCGGCACATTCCGTCAGGTTCCAGTTCTTGCCCTGCAGATATCCGCCGTGTGACGTCGCAGGTACGGTCCCCGTCCATCCGGTCTTGTGCGGGTACGACGCATGACAGGTGAAGCAGGATCTCCCGCTGGTACCACCGGTGTAGTTCGCCCCGTGGCACGTCGCGCAATCCGCCAGCGTCCCCATGCTCAGACGGAGGAATTTGCCATGGAACTGCGTCGCCGAAGTGTCGGACCACCCGACCTTGTGAGGATACGAGGTGTGACACGCATAGCACGAGGTCTTGCTGGTACCGCCGTTCAGCGCTCTCGCATGGCACGTGACACAGGCATCGAAGTCGTACGAACCGGCTTTCAGTACCTTGCCATGAAAGGCAGTGGTCGTCGGATCATTCCAACCGATCTCATGCACGCCCTTCTCTGCCGCGGGCGCCGGGAGATCGGTCTTGAGTTCACTGCAGGAACCGAGCACCAGCGCAGCACCTGCGAGCGTGAGGGCCGCAACGGTGCGGCGGAACAGAGGAGTCTTCATCGCGTCATCCTTCTTAGCCATGACAGTACCCGCAGAAATTCCGTCCCTGTGTGCCGTCCGGCCTGGCGTTCAGATCAGTATGACAGTTGTAACAGGTCGCTCCCGCGTTCTCATGCCATGGGCCGTGCTCGCCCTTCATGTAGCCTGCAGCATGCGTGCGCGGATCCGTACCGCGGATACCATCGGCATCCACATGGCATGTGATGCACACCGGATCGCCTCCCTGCGCATCATGGCACGCCACACAGCTCTCGATGTCGCGGCGCGCAAGCTGCGCATGCCGCCCGCCACCCGAACCCACACCGAGCGTCGTAAAGCCGGCACCCAGGTGCCACGCCGGCTTGGCGCCATGGGAGGTGATATTGTCTCCGGTCTCGTGGCATTCCGAGCAGAACTCCTGCGCGGAGTGACACGTGTAACACTCCGAACTCTTGCTCTTCGCATCGATACCATGCGTGAACCGGTAGTTCAGGTCGTGGACCATCTGGATCGTCTGCGTCCCCGACCGGTTGCCCGGGAAGACGCGCGGCGTGGGGTCGGCCATCCAAGCGCCCTTGCCGAACCGCATCAGCGCCGCACCGTCATGGCACTCCGCACAGAACGATTGCGTGTGACAGGTGGAGCAACTCGCCTCCAGCCCGCCGAGCCGGGTCAGCTCACGATGGCTCTTCTTGAACCCGGCCTCGAGATGATCGGGCGGAACCAGTGCGTGCAGGTCCGTGTGACATGCTTCGCACTGGTTGGTGGCCTGGCGCTCATCATGGCAGGTGGCACATGTCTCCATGGACGGCATATTGGCCGCGGACGCGAACTCGGCGCCATCCAACCCCTTGTGGCATGTCGTGCACTCCACATTCTTCATGGCCAGGTGCGCCTTGTGCGAGAACACCAGCGTGCGGTCAACGACCGGTGCCGCCTGGATGTTCTCCGGGTCCACGTGACAGAAGCCGCATTCGCCGCCGAGCTGCTCTTCGTGGCACGAGGTGCAATTGTCGTGCGTAGGGCGAAGGGAGTCGGACGGCTTGGTGCTGTTCCCGGCGGGATGGCAATTCTCGCATGCCACCGAGGCACCTTCGATATGGAGCTTGTGCGAGAACTTCAGGTTCTTGCTATCATTGTTCTCCGGCCACTCCGTCCGCTCCAGCGGGCGGTAGGCAACGGCGGTCACCAAGGCCGCCACCACGACGACAAAGAAGATGAGATATCTGCGGATCATTGCCGTCCCTCCACATTCGTCCGTGAGAACCGATGGGCAAACCAGTAACTGAATCGCGCCTGGACACGGAGGTCACGCTGCATCAGCTTGTTGGTCAACCATTGCCCCTGCACATCACAGGAGATCGCGGCCGTGGGGCGCACCGCAGCACCGAGGATCACGCCGAGGGCGTTGTCCTTGGTGCTCTCTTTGCTCAACCGGTACGACGCATAGGAAATGCCGGCTGTAGGAATGATCACTTTGCCGAAGAGCGGATAGGAGGCCTGGGCGCTGATCGAGGTCAATTCGCCTGCATACCCGTTGCTGCCGGCATACGCAACGGTGGCGTAGCCGGTATTGAGCCCGACCGTCCACCGGGTACTCTTCTCGTCCGTATAGGAGACCGCAGCGACCCGGCCGAAGGCACGCAGCATCGGAGTGAAGCCGTACTCCACGCCGCCCTCGATCTCGTCCACCGCATTCGAAACGAACGCGGAAAAGATCGAGTTGTACATCACCCGTGGAAGACGGTGGATATACTCCGCGCTCACCGCGATCCGGTCGGTGAGTTGTACACGGGCACCGCCCTGGGCACGCGCGGTGCGCGCATTCAGAATGTCCACATCGAACCGCCCGTACACCGAGAACCGGCCGTGATGATCATACCGCGCATCGGCACTGGCAAGCTCCTCGGCGTCCTCATACGGTTCGACGTAGAAGGGTGTCGGCGTGAACGACGTGTCACGCGCCCGCAGGGTCCAGTACGGATCGCGCTCTTCCTGTCGCTTCATGTAGCTGAGACCGATGCGTGCACCCGGCAGTGCCGTGGTGACAACCTGCCCGCCGTACATCGCATTCGCGGAGAATTTGGACGGCATCGTGAACTCCGGTCCGACGGCCGCACCGCCGTATCCCGTGATCGTCAGCGTGTTGTTGAGCAACCGGGCGCGGGCGACAAGGCCATCGAGAGACCCGACACCCACACCGGCATACACGCTCTGACGTCCGAGATGGACCTCGGCGACCTTGCCGATATTGAGCCAGCTGAGGTAGAGGTTGTAGAGCCGTACCCGGCCCGCGTCCCCGAAGGAACCGGCAAGGTTCGTTGACCCCTGCAGGAAGGTCGTCAGCGAGAGATCTCCCTGCGACACCGTCAGCTGGGCCGTCTGATACGCCCGGACGCGTTGCTGGGACACTCCCACCGTATCGAATTGCTCCCACCCATAGAACGCGGTGGACACGCGCCCCGAGACGTATTGCGCCCCGGACGTCGCCACACACGCCGTCAGCAACACGACAAGCGGGAGAAGACGTGATCCGTTCATGCGATGTTCCTTTCGTTGCCGCCTACCATGACGCGCCACCCGTTACCGGCCGGAATGGCATTCCACACAGTTCATTTCGTTCCACCCGTCGCCGATATCTTCCGGGTGCTGGAACGGCAGTCCGCCCACCGACAGCGTCTGCGGGACGATGTCCGTTCCCTGGTACAGAATGGTATGACAGGTATTGCAATCCTTGGAGATCACGCGGCCGTCGGCGCTCTTGTGGTTCCCGTCGTGACAACGGAAGCACCCGAGGTCCGTCATGTGCCCGATATTGTTCGGGTACGCACTCCAGCGTACTCTCATCGTGGGGAAGAAGTTCAACCGGTACTGACGCTGGATCTCCTGAATGGCCGCATCGAGCGATGCCCGCTGCTCCTGCGGGAGCGCAGGGAATTCCGCCGCGTAGTACTCCCTGAGCTGAAGCGCAATGCTGTCCATCGCCACCCCGGTCGAGGTGTATTCCTGCTTCAACGCTTCCATGGCCTTTGCGCGGATATGCGGCAGCGCCGGACTGATCCGGTTGCGCGCAAGGCTCTGGTCCACGATCCGTGCCGGGGGACGATAGATATGCGATGGCCTGTTGTGGCAATCGATGCAACTCATTGCGGCGCCGGCCTTCTCACGGTATTCAGCCATACGGGATTCTTCGTCGGGGACGATGAACTCGGTGATGGTCCCGGTCTTCACATCCTTCACGCGGACATAGGGGATGACCTGCCGCTGCGTGTCGGTGGCCGCATACTGGATCTCGATGGAGGGGCTGATGTGCCAGTGGATGCCACCGGCCGGGCCATGCTCATCGTTGCCGCCGCCGATCTTCATCAGCAGGGCAACGGTCCACGGCGTGTTGGCGGAGTCCGACTTGAAATATGTGTTCACATACTTCTTCTCTGCCGAGAAATGCGATGGCCAATGGCACTGCTCGCAGGTTTCCCGGGCCGGGCGGAGGTTCGCGATCGGCGTCGGGATCGGGGTCGGATAAACGCCCGCGACCACCGCGTAGACCTGATATGCACCGGAGAGTTTGGACCGCACATACCACCCGGCACCGGATCCCACATGGCATTCCACGCATTTGACTCGGGCGTGGGGAGAATTCTGATAGGCAGTGTATTCCGGTTCCATCACCGAATGACAGGTCGTGCCGCAGAACGGCACCGATTCGGTCCACTCGAAGACCCGGTAACTGCCATACGCCGTGAACAGCAGCACGATGAACGTGACACCGGAGAAGAGCGTCAATGCTGCCCGCTGACGCGGGACGGCAAGGTCGACGGTGAACGACAGCCGGCTCGCCGGCTGCCCCTTCCGCAGGCGCCGGCGCTCACGCCAGGCACCGATGGGGATCAGCATGAGCCCCAGGATGAGCGGGAGCGGGAGAACGATGTACGAGATGATGCCGATGTACGCGGGGGCATCCGACTGCAACAACTCCACGGCGGTCAGGAAGACGATGGTCAACAACGCCACACTGGCGATCGCTGCACCACCGATCGAGATCGGATTATAGAATATATCAGGGAGACGCCGTCTGGTCATTGCCGCCACCACAGGTTGAGGTGAAACACAGCGGCGGGGCCCGCGTACGCGACCCCCGCCGTCAGTAAACCGCTGTTACTTCTTGGGGGTCTTGTGGACGATCTTTGCCCACATTTCCGCCGGCTTGAAGCCCTTGAACGTCGGGCTTTCGCTGTTGTGGCAGGTCACACAGGTCTTCATCGCCGCATCGCCCGTGATCAGACCGGCGTCCACAGCCTTGGCCTTGTTCTCGGCCTTCGTATGCAGGGTCTTGTAGCCGGATGCTGCACCGTGACACGCTTCACACGTCACGCCTTCCTTCACATCCGCGGCCGCCCCACCGGTCACATGGCACTTCAGACATTCGGGAGCCTGGTCCGGCGCCACAGTCAACCCCTTGTCCTTCGCGACCTTCTTCGCCGCATCGGTCTGCAGGGTCTTGAACGCACCGGCATGGGCACTCTTCTGCCAGATCACGAATGCTTCGCCCTTGTCCTTCGCCTTGTGACACATGGCGCAGGTCTTGGTGCCGATGTACTTGTTCTCCGCGGCAACGGTGCCGGCAATGAATACGATCGCGACAACGAGTGCGATGGCGGTGATGGCGATCCTCATGGAACCCTCCTTAAGAAAGTTGGTGTTGATGCCTGAATGTACGGCAAAGAAAAACAATTTTCCACATGTGATTACCGGTACGCGAACACCATGGCATAGATGATCCAGACCACAATGCTGAATCCGATGCCCAGCGCGATCCAGGCAAAGACCCGGATCGCCCTGATCACAATGGCCGGATAGGGCTCCGCCAGACGCGACTCCAGGGTTCCCGCAGCCACTTCCTTCTCGTACTCCTCGGGCTTGTCCTCCTTCAATTCCTCCACATCCATCCGCCCGGTGAAGATCACCATGTCCATCGGAAATTTCTCCGGCCGGAGATGCGTATTGAAGAAGTGGACCGTGAAAATGAAGCCGGTCGCCAACAACGCCTCATCACTGTGAATGATGGTCGCCACATTGAGCGCCCATCCCGGAAACACCAGCGTGAAGAACTCCGGGAACCAGAGCGTCAACCCCGTCGATCCGATCACGACCATCCCCCAGAACACGGCAAAATAGTCGAACTTCTCCCAGTACGTCCACCGCCCGTACTGCGGCCGAGGACCCATCCCCAGGAACCATTTGAACGAATCCCGCACATCGTGGAGGTCCTTTTTGTTCATCAGCATCGTATCCGGACCGAACAACAGGGCCTTCCAGCTCCCGTACTCACGCTTCTTCCGCCGGAACAGGTCCACCACATGCGTGATGAACACGGCGACCATGACCACTGCCGCCAGACGGTGAATGAAGCCGGCGGACTGATACCCGCCGAAGAGGCGCGACAGGAACGCCGCCCACCCGGTATAGGAGAACTTCAACGTCATGCCCGTCAGAGCAAGACTGATGAACGACACGATCATGCCTGCATGCAGCAAGCGGTTCAGCCGCGAGAACCGCACATACTGGCGTTCGTCCGTACTATTCTTGTGCGGGTCCATGCTCACCATCTGCCGTTTCCGTTGATGCCGTATGCTCCTCCGAGGCGCGCTCCTGCTCACGCTTCCGGCGCGCACGCCGCATCTGCAATGCCCGCGGCAGCCAGAGGAGTGTATGGATACCACCGATCACGAACGTGACGACGAGCAGACCCGTCATGCCCCAGAAGGTCCAGAACAACCACGGATACTTCTGGGGGTCATGATGCGTCGCATGGGTCAGATATCCCGCGAACCGCCGGTTGGCGCCCGGGTGACACTTCTGACATGTGGCCACGACATTCTCGCGACTCAAATGCGAACGGGGATCCCCCACTGCCTGAATGTCGTGCGCACCATGACAATCATAGCACTTCGCCGTGCCGGTGTACCCGAGCTGCGATACCTTCCCGTGATAGGTATCAAAGTAGGTGCGCGCGATCTCTTCGTGACACCGCCCGCACTGCGTCATGATCGTCAGCTTGAACCCGGTCTCATCCGCCCGCCGGATCGAGTGCGCGCTGTGACAGTCGTCGCACACCGGCAACTGCTTCCCACCGGCCTTCGACGAGTCGGCGTGAATGCTCTGGCGGAACTGCTCCTCGATCCCATGGTGGCATGTGCCGCATGTCTTCGGAACATTCGCCGGGTTGATGCTCGACGCCGGATCCTTCCGGGGCAACACGCCATGGGCCGTGTGGCAGTTCGTACACATCGCCGTCACCGTCAGGCCGCTCTTCGTCAACCCCTGACCATGGATGCTCTCGTTGTAATGCTGAACGATGTTCGTCTGATCACCGGTATACCGGACCGCGGCCTTCTCTCCCTCCCGGTGGCACCGCGCGCACAATGTCGGAATATTCGTGGGGAACGTCGGCGACTGCGGCTGGAATTTCCCAAAGATGCGATGCGTACCGTGGCATTCCTTGCACGTGGGCCCGTTGGGGTCCTGACGCGCGATCAATTGCCCGTGCGTGCTCTTCTGATATTGCTGCGCCACTTCCGCATGACACGATGCGCAATCCACCGGCTGCGTGATCGTCTCGCAGGGTCGCTCTTTCGCAACGTTCACGCCGGCATGACACTGGCTGCACGCCACTCGCACGTGACGCGATTCGCCGAGATGCTCTTGCGCAACGTACAGAGAACGTCCGTTCTTCGACGACACCAGGTCCTTCCGACTGTGACACCGCAGGCAATCCTTGTCGGACATCCCCTGGTCGTAGAACACCTTGCGCGCCTTGTGCGGCTGATGACAGTCCACGCACGCGGGGAGCACGTGCGCTTCCCGCTCCCACAATTCACCCTTGATCACTTTCCGGTGGACCGTTTCGATCTGGGCGTGACATTTCGTGCACGTCGCCGCGATGTTCTTTCGCGCGATGGATGAGGCCGGATCCGTATGCGGCAGCTGCATGTGCGCGGTATGACACGATGCACAGGTCGCGGAAACGATCAATCCCTTCTTCAGGAGGCCTTCGCCGTGGATACTCTCCGTGTAATTCTCGATGATGTGGTCCTGATGGATCGCACGCTCACGCTGGACCGGCGAGCCTTCCGAATGGCACCTGCCACACGTGAAGGGGACCTGCAGCGGCGAGACCGGGGACTTCGGGTTCTTCACCGGAAGGATCGCATGCGTACCGTGACAGGTCGGGCATCGCGGCGCAAGCGCGTCCCCGCGGGCAGCCGCCGTGCCGTGCAGAGACCGGGCCTGGTGTTTCGCGACCTCGTCATGGCAATCGGCACAGACCGCAGGCTTCACATCCTCGTCATGCGGCAATTCCTTGCCGGCAAGGTCGGCGTGACAGGTGACGCAGGCCAGCGAGCCATGCACCGATGCCGCGAACTTCTTCTGATCAACGAAGACACTGATGGTCTTCCCCTTCCGTGTCCCCGTCAGATCACGGTCGGAGTGACAGGCCAGACATTCTTCGGCCTCCTGGGCACGGACACTGCCGGCGAAAGCGCCCAGAGCCCCCAGGAAGAGGGCCACCAGCCGGATCGTCCGGCCCCCGGGCCCCCGTGTGGACATACGCTTATGCATGATCCGATCCTGCTGCGGATGAATCCATCGCCGCCTGGAGTTTTTCAAGCTCCAGCGGATGTTCCTCTTCCATCTCTTCCTCGGTCAGCGTGCCCTTCCAGAACGCAAGATTGATCGGGTACGTGTCGGGGTTGAAGATCACGAAATAGAAATGCCAGACGATGATGGCCAGCGTCGCCAGCCACGCTTCATAATAGTGCACGGTGCGGGCAACATCCCACCAGAGCTTCGTCAGGATACCGAGGAACACATTGTCGGCCCAGAGGATCACGCCCGTGACGCCCATGACGATCGTTCCCCACACCAGGGCCCAGTATTCGCTCTTCTCGATGTAGCTGAACCGTCCGAAGCGCGGCTTCTCCTCCGCAAAACCCAGATTGTACCGCATCACAGCGATCGCATCATCGATGTCCTTGCGGACAGGAAGCAGGTCGCGCAGCAACTCCTTGCCGCGGGGCACGAAGAAAAGGTAATAGACGTGATACAGACTCGCGCTGACCATCACGACCGCCGCAAGGCGGTGCAGGATCCCACGCAATTCGAACGCCAGGGGAATGGTGGACCGGAACGGCACGACCCACCAGGCGTCGGGATACCGCAGCGCGAAGCCTGTCAGGACCAGCGTGATGAAGCTGACCAGCAACGACGCGTGCTGAATGCGCTCGCTCAGGGTCATGCGCACATACAAACGGTGCGGCGCATGCTTGCGCGGCAGGTCACCGCGCCGGTACATCAGCTGGCGCTTCGACTTCTTGATGAAGTCCAGCACGTTGTGCACGAGCATGCCGCCGATGATCAGGATGATCAGACCCACATAGCCATTCGCCACCAGGTATAACACCCGGTCGGAGCTCTCGGTCGCGATGACGTGCACCGAGCCCTTCGTGAAATTGGCATTGGCCCCCTTGTGGCATTCGCCGCAGGTCCGGGCCAGATTCGCGGGCGCGATGCGCGATGTGGAGTCGCTCGAGGGCTTGATGTCGTGCACGCCATGGCAGCTTGCACAGTTGGCCACTTCCACATCGCCGGCCCTGTTCGCGAGCCCGTGGAAACTGTCCTCGAAGCTGCGGAAACGATCGGCCGCGAGGCCATACTTGGATGTCAGACGCACCGACGCATGGCAGGGGGAACAGACCTGCGATGAGACATTGGCGGCGGCGACCGGTGACCGCTCGTCCTTCGGCGACAGGATGTTGTGTTCGCCATGACAGTCCGTGCAGGTGGGCGACGCCGACACGCCATTCATCAGGGCCTTGCCATGGATGCTGACGTCGTACTCTTCCTTCTTGTCGCCATGGCACTGCGCACAGGTCGAGGCGATGTTCGTCTTCGCAACCGTCGACGCGGGGTTCGACCCCTTCTTCATGTCGTGCGCGGTGTGGCAATCGGTGCAGACCGCGGCGGCATCATTACCGTGCTTGATGGCCTGCCCGTGCACGCTCTCTTCATAACTGCGGATGAACCCGGCCGACGGGCCGACGCGGGAGCGGACCTCCGCCTTATCCAGATGGCAACTCTCGCACATGCGTGCCTGATGCAGACGGCTCGTCACAGCGATGCTGTCCGAGGACGACTGGACGCCATGCTCGCCGTGGCAATCGATGCAGGTCGGCGCGCCCTTCACCCCATTGGCCAGGGCCATGCCGTGGTCAGACTGGACATACCGCACGCTCACCTGCCCGTGACAGCGGGAGCACATCGCTTCCGCGAAGGCCTTCTTCTGGAGAGGCTCGAGTGCGGAGACCGGCCGGATCGCATGCGTCGTGTGACAGTCCACGCACCGCGCGGCAGTGGCGCCGGCCTCATTCGGTGTGCCATGGATGCTGTGCGAATACCCCTTGACCGCATCGCTCTCGTGGCACGAAAAGCAGTTGACCGGCGTGATGCGCTTCGCGTGGGGGAGTTCGGTCGGATTGAACCCTCCATGGCAGGAGACGCATCCGATGCCGGCATGGACCGATGCGGCGAAGGCCTTGCCGTTGACCGCAAGGGAGACAGTCTTCCCCTTCCGCTCCATGCTCATGGAGGCATCAGCATGACATCCGAGGCAATCCGCGTCCGACTGCGCCCTGAGGGCGGGGGCCCACAACAGCGCTACACCAAGCACAACGATGCAACGTCTCACGTAACTCATCTCCGGAATCAGGTAATTTCTCCCCGTATCTGGGTCAATGAATATGCCAAATCCGGGCAGCGAGAATGTTGAAAAATGCCACAGAATTGACCCCCATGCCGGAAAACATTCCTAAAACTGCGAGAATTTGGGGTCCAATTTGCACAGTTGGGAAACTCCAGGTTCCCCGGGGAGGCCCGACTTACGGGTGTTCGGCAAGGAGCTCTTCGATCCGCCGTGACACCGGGGCGATCTCGAACGGCTTATAGAACACGGCATCCACGTGCGCCCTGATCGCTGTGTCCAGGGCAACGTCTTTCGCGTTGTAGACATACAATAGGATCGTCGGAAGCCGCCGGGCAAGCTTGCGCAAGGCACCGAGACGTTCGATGAGTTTTTCGGACGGCACGGCATCGACCAGGACGAGGTCCGCCGAATAGTCGGCAACGAGCTTGTCCAGCATGCCCGGATTCGTCGTCGTGATCACATTGTAGCGGTCCTGAAACAGCATCGAGAGGCTGAAGCAGAAATTCAGATCAGGACTGTACAGGAGGATGGTCTTTTTGTTCTCACCACCCTCGGTCTGACCTGAGGTCGCCGGTGTCGTATGTTTGGTGTGTTGTTGCACGTCGTTCTGTTGTTACCTGAGGTGAAGGTCGCGCTCGACATCCTCGTTCTGGATCATGATCTCACGGAAGGGGTGTGGCTTCACGGTCAGGACCGGCACGCTGCAGAGCCGGACAACCCGTTCCACAACACTGCCCATCACCATGTGACGCACGCCGGTCCGCCCATGGGTGGCCATCACGATCAGGTCGATGCCTTCCTCCTGAGCGAAGCGTTTGATCTCTTCCGCCGGACTCCCTCTCCGCACGACCGCGACGAGGCGGGTCTGACTCGGAACGTTCATCCGTATGAACTCGTCCAGCGCCACGCGGACATCATGGACGCTCTGATCCGCGGACGCTTCCTTCCCGTGATGGCCTTCCTTCCCCTCATGCACATGCAGCAGGTAAAGCTTCGAGGTATACAGCATCCCGAAGGAGACAGCGTACTCCAGCGCCGCAAGAGAGAACGGGGAAAGATCGGTTGTGACCAGGATCTTCTTCAGGAAGATCATTCGGGACCCTCTCTGTTCCACAGGTGTTTTTCAAGAGTTGTGCCAAGACCTGAGAGGGAGACGGAGACGGAACCTGCCGAAAACACCACCATTTTGGCGTGTTTTCGGCAGGCCAGGAGAGATCGTTTCCGATTTGTGGGAATGCGAGGGGGGAAATTCTTAACCCTGCGAAGGGATATTCAGCTCTTCGATCTTCCGGTACAACGACGACAGACTGATCTTGAGCGCTTTCGCTGTCACTTCTTTGTTGTACTGATTCGTCCGGAGCACGTGCGCGATGTATTGCCGCTCGAAATCGTCCACGGCCTCCTTCATCGATCTCCGCGCATCGAACGAGTACACCGCATCGGTCCGCTGGTCGAAGAACGCCGGCAGTTCCTTCTTGGAGATCACGCTCCCCTCGGCGAAGATCACCGCCCGTTCGATGATGTTCTCCAGCTCGCGGATCTCCCCCTTCCACGAATGTCCCACCAGACACTTCATCACTTCATTGTCCACCCCCCGCACATCCTTGTTCATCTCGCGCGCATACTTGGCCACGAAATGCTGGACGAGCAACGGGATGTCGTCCACGCGCTCGGTGAGCGACGGCAGCGTGAGCTCCACGATGTTGAGCCGGTAGAACAGGTCCTCACGGTATCTCCCCGCCTCCACTTCCTTCGCGAGGTTCTTATTGGTCGATGCGATGATACGGACGTCCACCGTGATGCTCTGCGACGTGCCGACCGCCGTGATCTCCTTCAATTCGATCGCGCGCAGGAGTTTCACCTGGAGATGCAGCGGGATCTCGCTCACCTCGTCCAGGAACAGCGTCCCGCCATCCGCGGCCTTGAAGAATCCCTCCTTGTCCATGGTGGCGCCCGTGAATGCGCCACGCCGGTGCCCGAACAACTCGCTCTCGAACAGATTCTCCACGATCGCACCGCAGTTCACCGCGATGATCGGGCCCGCGGAACGCTTGCTGTTGAAATGGATCGCGCGCGCCACGAGCTCCTTGCCCGTCCCGCTCTTCCCGTTGATCAGGACCGTCCCGTCGGTCGTGGCCACCTTCTTGATCGTCTCGAACACCCGCTGCATCGCGGCGCTCTGACCGATGATCTGGTCGAAGGTGTACTGGCGATGCAGTTCGCCACGGAGGAGCTTGTTCTCCATGCTCACCCGCCGGGTCTGGAGCAGGCGGTTCAACTTCACGAGGAGTTCGTCGAATTCCACCGGCTTCAGCACGTAGTCCACCGCTCCCTTGCGCAGGGCGGCGATGGCCGTGTCGATCGACCCGTAGGCGGTGATGATGACGACGAACGTCTCCGGGCTGAGCATCGTGATGTGCTCGAGGAGTTCGATCCCCTTCATCTCCGGCATCTCCAGGTCGGTGATGACGAGGTCGAACGAGGACTCCCGGATCATGTCCAGCGCGATCCGGCCGTTCGCGGCATCACGCACGCGGTAGCCTTCCTTCGCCAGCACGAACGACAGTGATTCGCGGATGATCTCTTCGTCATCGACGATGAGGATGGATTCAGCCATGTGCATAGTCCTTTGGATTCAACGGGAGCGAGACACAGAAGGACGTCCCCTTGCCGCGTTCGCTCCACACAGAGACATCCCCGCGAAAACTCTTGACGATACCGTAACTCACCCACAACCCCAGACCCGTCCCCTCGCCCACGCGTTTCGTCGTGAAGAAGGGCTCGAAGATCTTCGGCAGATGGTCCGGCGCGATCCCGGCCCCGGTGTCCTCGATGGTCACCCGCACCACGTCGTCGTCCCGCTCGAAGGTGGTCGTGATCGCACCGCGCTTCCCCTGCAGCGCATCCACGGCATTCAGCAGGATGTTGATGAAGACCTGCGCGATCTGGTCCGGCACGAGCGAGAGCAGCGGGACCTGCTGGCGCACATGCGTGTAGAACGTGACCTCCTTGGCCTTCTTCCCCATCTTCACGATCTCCACCGAGTCCGTGAGCACCTTCACCAGGTCCGTGGGCTGCACCTGATAGTTCGACGGCCGGGAGAAATCCACCAGGTCACGGATGATCTTGGTGATGCGGTGCACCTGCGACTGCACCAGCCCCAGCTTGTCGCGCGCGAACTCGTCGCTCATCGTCCGCTGGAGGACCTGCACGATGGAGGAGATCGACGCAAGGGGATTCCCCACCTCGTGCGCGATCCCGGCGGCCAGCGTGCCGATGCTCTCCATCTTCTGCGAGTGCATGAGCTGCTGCTCGAGCGCTCGCTGCTCGGTCACGTCACGGTGCGATCCGAGATAGCCCACCACCTTCCCGTCAATGTCGATGATCGGGGAGATCAGGAGCTGGGTGTAGAGCGGGGCGCCATCCTTCCGCCTGTTCTCCACCTCCCCGTTCCAGATCTTCCCCGCGCTGATCGTGATCCAGACCCGCTCCCAGAATTCCGTGGTGTATTTCTTGCTGGAGATGATCGACGGGTTCCGGCCGATCAGTTCCTCCTTCGCGAAGCCGGTCGTCCGCTCGAACGCCGGATTCACATAGATCATGCGTCCCGCCGCATCGGTGATCTGGATCGGGTTCACGGTATAATGGACCACGTTGGCGAACCGCAGAAGGTCCAGCTCCCGCTGCTTCGTGCCCGAGATGTCACGGCCGAAGACCATGTACCGGTGCGTCGCACCGTCCGTGACCCGGTGGACATAGACCAGCGCATCCATGGCGCGGCGCCCATCCTGTCGGAACCGCACCTCGGTCTCACACGACCGGCTGGTATCATCCAGCGCTTCGAACGGCGGACGGGGTGAATCGGGTGTCAGGAGCGAGGCGAACGGAATGGAACCATCCAGCTGCATGGGGAGTCCGGTGACCGCCCGGGCACGCTGGTTGCACTCCTCGATCTTCAGCTCCGCGGACATGATGAAACACATGTCCGGGATGATATCGAGAAAACCGCGGAGTGGTTCTATCGAAGAGGGGAAAGAGCCGTTCATCGCTGAAAAATACCAAGAAATGGGGTGAGGTTCAAGCGCGCCGGCACCGGACCCAAAGACGAACGGCGTCCGCCCCGCTGGGGACGGACGCCGTTCCGTCTCTACCACCGACCATCGCGACCGTTACGTCCCGGCGCTGTAGTCCTCGTTGTACTTGATCTGCTCCGGCGTCAGGGTATCGATCTTGATCCCCATCGTGCTGAGCTTCACACGCGCGATCGACTGATCCTGCTCCACGGGGATATCATGCACCGTATTCTCGAGGCGCACGCCCTTCTTGTGCAGTTCAGCGATACGGAGCTGCGACATGAACTGGTTCGCGAAGGACATATCCATCACTTCCGACGGATGCCCCTCGGCTGCGGCCAGGTTCACGAGGCGGCCCTGGGCCAGCAGGTACACGCGCTTGCCGTCCTTCTTCTTGTACTCCTCGTTGTTCGCACGGATCTCGCGCTTGCCCTTGCTCACCGCAGCCAGATCGGGGATATTGATCTCGCAATCGTAGTGGCCGGTATTGGACACGATCGCACCGTCCTTCATCGACTGGAAGTGGCGCTTCACGATCACGTCCTTCACGCCGGTGGCCGTGACGAAGATATCGCCGACCTTGGCCGCATCGTCCATCTTCATCACCCGCATCCCCTCCAGCGTCGCCTTCAGCGCCGCCGTCGGCTTCACTTCCGTCACGATCACATTGGCACCCAGGCCCTTCGCACGGGCGGCCACACCCTTGCCGCAATGACCGTAGCCCGCCACGACCACATTCTTGCCGGCGAGCAGGACGCTCGTCGCACGCAGGATACCATCGAGCGTGGACTGGCCCGTACCGTACACGTTGTCGAAGTCCCACTTGGTCTCGGCATCGTTCACCGCGATCACGGGATACTTCAGCGCGCCATCGGCCGCCATCGCACGCAGACGGTGCACGCCGGTCGTGGTCTCTTCCGTGCCCCCGATCACGAACTTCTCGGCGAACTCCGGATGGTCCTTGTGGATCGTGAAGATCAGATCGGCGCCGTCATCCAGCGTGAGGTTCGGATGGAACTTCAGCGTCTGGTCGATGCACCAGTAGAACTCCTTCACGTTCATGCCGTGCCACGCAAAGATGGACACGCCTTCGGCGGCCAGCGCGGCGGCGACCGCATCGTTCGTTGAGAGCGGGTTGCAGCCGCTCCAGCTCACTTCGGCGCCCGCGGCAACGAGCGTCTTCACCAGCACCGCGGTCTCCTTCGTCACGTGGAGACAGCCCGCGATACGGTAGCCCTTGAACGGCTTCGTGACCCTGTACTTCTCCTGGAGTGCCATGAGCACCGGCATGCGCGATTCGGCCCACTCGATGAGCCGCTTCCCCTCCGCCGCCAGCTTCATGTCACGTACCTTGTATTTTCCTGCTTTCTGATCCATGGATATCCGTGCCTGATTGTGAAAAGATCGTTACGGGAGGTCCCGTTATTTTATGGCCTTGAGAATCGTGTTCACGAGATCCAGCTTCTCCCACCCGAAGTCCTTGTCGTTCCGGCCAAAATGACCGTACGCCGCGGTCTTGCGGTAAATGGGACGGAGCAGATTGAGGCGCTTGATGATACCGCGCGGGGTCATATCCACTTCCTTCGCGATCACCTTCTCCAGCTCGATGTCCGGGATGCGGCCGGTGCCGTAGGTGTTGACGTGGATGGAGACGGGCTCCGCCACCCCGATGGCATACGCCACCTGGATCAGGCATTCATCCGCAAGACCCGAGGCCACGAGGTTCTTCGCGAGGTGTCGCGTCGCATACGCGGCACTGCGGTCCACCTTGGACGGGTCCTTGCCGGAGAACGCTCCACCGCCATGCGGGGCGCGCCCACCGTAGGTATCCACGATGATCTTGCGCCCGGTCAGACCGGCATCGCCGTGCGGGCCACCGATCTCGAACCGCCCCGTCGGGTTCACATGCACGATCGTGTTCTTGTCCAGCATCTCCTGCGGCAGCACCTTCGTGATGACGTGCTTGATCACATCCTCACGGATCTTCTTTTGCGACACGTCCGGGTCATGCTGGGTCGAGATCACCACCGTGTGCACACGCACCGGCTTGCGGCCGTGATACTCGATGGTCACCTGCGACTTCGCATCCGGACGCAGGTACGGCATCAGCTTGGCTTCCTTCTTCCGGACGTCCGCCAGGCGCTTCACCAGCTTGTGCGCGAACATGATCGGCATCGGCATGTATTCGGGCGTCTCGTTCGACGCGTACCCGAACATCATGCCCTGGTCTCCCGCACCACCGGTATCCACGCCGCGGGCGATATCCGGCGACTGCGAATGGATCGCAGAGATCACCGAGCAGGATTCCGCATCAAAGCGATAGTCGGCCTTCGTGTACCCGATCTCCCGGATCACCTTGCGCACGACATCCTGGACCTCGATATAGCCGTTGGTCGTGATCTCACCACCCACGAATGCCAGTCCGGTCGTAACAAAACTCTCACACCCCACGCGTGAATGTTTGTCTTGTGCCAGAAGCTCGTCCAGCACTGCATCCGAAATCTGATCGCACACCTTGTCAGGGTGCCCTTCGGAAACGGACTCGGACGTGAACAGGTAGGACATAGGATACCTCTATTGTGAACGATACGTGATTGACTATTAATAGAATTCCAGTTCTGAAGCGTCGCCGACATTGAAGCGCTTGTAGCTGCCGCGGACGGACGCGCCGCTGCCGATGATCGAGTTCTCGAGCAACACCTTGCTCACGCGCGATTCCGCCCCAACGATGGAATTGCGGATCACCGCCTCGCTCACCTCGGCACCGTCGCCAACGGTGGTATTCGGACCCACCACACAGTTGCTGAGCACGGCCGTCGGCGCGATGAAGACCGGCTCGCAGATGATCACACCGTCCATCGGACCGTAGCTCGACCCCTTCGCCAGCAGGGCCTTGTTCGTGGACAGCAACGTCTCCGGCTTGCCGCAGTCGTACCACCCTTCCACCGGGAACGTCTCCATCCGCTCGCCCCGGTCGATCATCATCTGCAACACATCCGTGAGCTGATACTCACCCTTCGTCCGGATGTCCTTCTGCACCACCTCGTCCAGGCATGTGCGGAGCAGCGGCGTGTTGTGTATATGATAGAGGCCCACCACCGCCAGGTTACTGGTGGGGTGCTCGGGCTTCTCGATCAGCTTCCGGATGGCACTGCCGTTCATCTCCGCCACGCCGAACCGGCGGGGGTCCTCCACCGTCTTCACGCCCAGCGCGGTGACGGGGTTCTTCAGCACCGGACGGAGGTCCACATCAAAGATCGTGTCACCCAGAATGATCAGCACGGGCTCTTCCTTGAGCGCATGCCGGGCGATATAGATGGCATGCCCGAGACCCAACGGCATCTCCTGTTCCACGAAATCCACAGGAAAGTCCGGATAGGCCTTGCGAACGTACGCGATGATCTGCTCGCTCAGATGGCCCACGATGATGCTCGCGGACGTGATCCCCTCATCGATCAACTTATCGATGATGTGCCCGAGGATCGGCTTGCCGGCAACATTCAGCAGGACCTTGGGGTGCGTGAACGTATGCGGGCGGAGACGCGTCCCGATCCCGGCAACCGGTATGAGTGCATGCATGAAGGGCAATTCCCGTTAGAAAATCACTCCATGGTACATAACTCTTGCGCCAGAAGCAAGATACGGCGATGTGCGTGTGACGCGCATCACGGAGAGGGCGGGATTGAAATTCGCATATGAATCATGTATCTTGAAAAAAGTGACAGACCGACCGCATGCCCAGACGATCCCCGCCCCGTGGTACCATAGCGCGCAAGGCCCAGCACGTCGACCTTGTCGTGCGGAAGAACGTGACCTTCCGCGCCAAGACGACAGGCCTGGACGAATGGGAGTTCGTCCATAACGCGTTGCCGGAGGCCGATCTGGCAGACATCCGGACGTCTGTCACCTTCCTGGACCATACGCTCCGCGCACCCCTCATGGTCTCGTGCATGACGGGTGGCTACCCGGGCGCACTCAAGATCAACCGCGACCTCGCGATCGCCTGTCAGCAGGCAGGCATCGCCCTGGGCGTCGGCAGCCAGCGCCAGGCCCTCGAAGATGCGACCTATCATCGCACGTTCGCTGTCGCCCGGGACGCCGCGCCGGACATCCCGATCGTCGGCAACATCGGCGCTGCCGAAGTGGCCACCATGCGCGATGCCTCTGCTGCGCTCCGCCTGATCGCATTGATCCGTGCCGATGCTTTCACCGTGCATCTGAACCCGCTGCAGGAACTGCTGCAGCCCGAAGGGACCCCGCGGTTCCGCGGCGTACTCGACGGCATCGCGCTCCTCGTCCGCGAACTCCCCGTCCCGGTCATTGTCAAGGAGATCGGGGCCGGGCTCTCCGCCGACGTCGTCGCACGCCTGCTCGATGCCGGCGTGCGCATCATCGACGTTGCCGGCGCAGGTGGCACCAGTTGGGCCGGCGTGGAACTCCTCCGCGGCGGCAATGGCTATTCCGGCGAAACATTCTGGGACTGGGGGATCCCTACCGCCACCGCGGTGCGTGAGGCGGCGGCGCTGCGGACACCCGGACGCCCGTTCACGCTCGTCGCATCCGGCGGGATCGCATCGGCCATGGATGCCGCCCGCGCCATCGCGCTCGGCGCCGACCTGGCAGCATCCGCACGGCCCATGATCAGGGAGCTCACGAAGGGCGGGCGGCGTGCGCTCGAGCGACTGCTCCTCCGCTGGCAACGCGATCTCCAGGGGATCATGTTCCTGACAGGGTCGCGGACCATCGCCGATCTGCAGAAGGCACCACTCGTAAGGAGACACCGGGAGTGACGCAGTCAATCCACGTACGACGGTACGATCTGCTACGCCAACGGGTGGACCGCCATCTGGCGTCGCTCATCACTCCGGGTGCGCCCCGCTCCCTCCGGGATGCCTGCGCCTATGTCCTCTCCGGCGGCGGCAAACGGCTCCGCGCGATCCTCGTCCTGCTCGGCGCCGAAGCGGTCGGGGGTTCAGCGGCCCGCGCGCTCCATGCCGCCGCGGCCGTGGAGATCATGCAC
This sequence comes from Bacteroidota bacterium, assembly GCA_030835135.1. Lineage (GTDB taxonomy): Bacteria > Bacteroidota > Ignavibacteria > UBA10030 > UBA6906 > JAGDMK01. The sequence goes on along the minus strand of JAUQWO010000088.1, from coordinate 35,705 downwards.
AACTTCACCCTGGTCCACGATGACATCATGGACCACGCACCTACGCGCCGCGGCCGGGCGACCGTCCATGTCCGCTGGGACCTGAACACAGCGTTGCTCGCAGGCGATACCCTGCTCGCGATCGCATACAAGAACCTCATGCGCACGCGTCATGCGGATCCGGCGATGCTCGCTCAACTGTTCACCGCAGGCGTCATCGGCGTGTGCGAAGGCCAGGCACTGGACCTGGAATTCGAACAGCGGAACACTGTGCGGGTCGCGGACTATTTCTCGATGATCGAACAGAAGACCGGCCGCCTCCTGACCGTCGCCACGGAACTGGGCGGACACATCGGCGGCGGAAGGCCGGAGCAGATCCGGGCCCTCCACCGGTTCGGTCACCATCTGGGCCGTGCCTTTCAATTGCAGGACGACCTGCTGGATGTCATCGGCGACGAACGGGAATTCGGCAAGGCCATCGGCGGGGATATCCTAGAAGGGAAACGGACCTACCTCCTGCTCCGCGCACGGGAACGTTCCCGCGGGTCCGACCGCGCGATCCTGGACCGCGTGATGCGACGCAAGACCGTGCCGCCGGCACGCCGCGAAACCATCGCCGAACGCCGCGCATTGGTCACACGCGTCCGCGCGATCTACGACACCTGCGGCGTCCTCGACGACACCCGCCGGGCGGTCCAGGACAACACCGCACGTGCCCTCGTCGCGCTCCGCGCACTCCCGGCATCGCGCGCTCATTCCATGCTCCACTGGCTTGCCGGAGCTCTCGTCCACAGGTCATCCTGAGCACGGCATGATCGAGCGCACCGTCACCATCGTCAACAAGGCCGGACTGCATACGCGTCCGGCGGCAGCGATCGTCAAGACCGCCTCGCGCTTCCAGTCGGAGTTCACGATCCGCAAAGGCATGTTCGAGATCAATGGCAAGAGCATCATCGGTGTCATGACCCTGGCGGCCGAGCAGGGTTCCACCCTGGACCTGATCTTCACGGGGGCAGACGAGGAGGCCGCGGCACAGGCCGTCGTCGAACTCTTTGAGCAGGGATTCGGAGAGAACTGACATGACCGACACCCCGCAGCACACGGACGAGATCGTCCTGAAGGGGATCGCTGCCGCACCGGGTATCGCCTGCGGCAACGCCTACCTCTACTCCAAACTCATCCCGGAGGTGCGCCCGCGCACGATCACGGCGGAGGAGGTCCCGGCGGAGATCGAACGCCTGCGCACCGCCAACGCCCGCTCCGAGAAGGAACTCCGGAAGGTCCTGGCCTTCGCCGAGCAGAAACTCGGCTCCGAAAGCGCTGTCATCTTCGAGGCCCAGATCATGATCCTCGCGGATACGATCCTGATGGGCACCATCGAGAAGCGGATCGCCGCGGAACTCAGGAATGCCGAACACATCGTGTCCGACGAGATCAGCAAGTACAAACACCTGATGCTCGCCTCCACGGACGAGTACATGCATGAACGCGCGCATGACGTGGACGATGTCATGAACCGGATCATCCGGAACATCCAGGACCAGAAGCTCTTCTCGCGGCTCGAAGGCGCGTCGATCATCGTCTCCGAGACCCTCGCACCCGCTGACACGGTCATCTTCAGCCGGAACCAGATCCTCGGCTATGCCACGGACCTCGGCGGCGTCACGTCGCATGCCGCGATCCTCTCCCGCTCGCTCAAGATCCCGGCGGTGGTCGGACTCCGGAACGCCACCAAACAGATCAAGTCCGGCGATGCCGTCGCGATCGACGGCTACGGCGGACACCTGATCATCAATCCGTCCCCCGCCACCGTCGAACATCTGGAAGCCAAAGCCGCGAAGTTCCGGGCGTTCGAAGAGCAGCTGACCGGCATCGCAGGACTGCCGGCGGTGACCATCGACAAGGCCAAGGTGGAGCTCTCCTCGAACATCGAATTCTTCGAGGAGATCGAGTTCGCGCGCGTGCAGGGGTCGGAAGGGATCGGCCTCTTCCGCACCGAGAGCCAGCTCATCGGCCGTGCCGACTACCCGACCGAAGAGGAACAGACCGCGCTCTACACGCGCGTCGCCGAAGCCATGTACCCCCATCCGGTCCTCTTCCGCACCTTCGACATCGGCGGCGACAAGCTCGCCCCCGACACACACCACGAGGAGAACCCGTTCCTCGGCTGGCGCGGCATCCGCGTGCTCCTGGACCGGCCCGACATCTTCGCGGCCCAGCTCCGGGCCCTCCTGCGGGCAAGCGCACGAAAGAACGTCCGGATCATGTTCCCGATGATCTGCACGATCGAAGAAGTGCACCGCGCCAAAGAGATGGTGCATCAGGCCCAGCACGACCTCAAGGCGGCCGGTGTCCCCTTCGACCCGAAAATGAAGATCGGCGTCATGATCGAAGTCCCGAGCGCCGCACTGATGGCGGAACAGATCGCGGAGGAGGTCGACTTCCTGAGCATCGGAACCAACGATCTCACCCAGTACATGATGGCCGTCGACCGCGGGAACGATTCCGTGGCGGCGCTCTATCAACCCTTCAACCCCGCGGTCGTGCGCACGATCCACTTCGTGATCGAGGCCGCGCACCGGAAGCATAAATGGGTCGGCATCTGCGGCGAGATGGCCGGTGATCCCGTGGCCACGGTCCTCTTCGTCGGCCTCGGTGTGGATGAACTCAGCGTCATCCCCCCGGTCCTCCCGGAGATCAAAAAGATCATCCGCTCCATCCGTCACCGCGATGCCCACCGCATCGCCGAGAAGGTCCTGATGATGAGCAGCGAACGGGAGATCAGGGAATACCTGTCATCGATCACCAGGACACGCGTCCCGGAGATCCCGCTGGAAGAAGAGTGACGCAGACGTTCAGCAATGCAGAATGCATGAAGAGTGTAGAACGAAACGACAACGGACAAGACGAGAAGAAGACCATGATCAATGAAGCGATCGCACGAACCGACCGGGCGAACATGTTCAAACTGGTGCGCGAGTTCCCGGCCCAGGTGGAGGAAGCACTGGAGATCGGCGCGAAGGCCACCGTCAGGATGAAGGTCACCGGCGTGAAGAACATCGTGGTGTGCGGCCTCGGCGGCTCCGCCATCGGCGGCGACCTCTTGCGCAGCTACCTCGCCGGCGAGATCTCGGTGCCCATCATCGTGAACCGCCACTACACCCTGCCCGCCTTCGTCGGACCCGATACCCTCGTCATCGTTTCCAGCTACTCGGGGAATACGGAAGAGACGAACGCGGCGCACCGCGAGGCCATCAAACGGAAGGCGCGCATCCTGGTCATCTCGTCGAACGGCATCGCCGAGAAACTCGCGCTCAAAATGAAGTCGCCGTTCATCAAGGTCCCCGGCGGCCTCCCGCCCCGCGCCGCCGTCGGCTACTCGTTCTTCCCCCTCCTGCTCGCCCTGATCAAGCTCGGCTTCATCAAAAGCCGGCCGAAGGATATCAAGGAGACCGTCTCCCTCCTGCGATCGAAGGCCTCGGTCTATACCCTCCCCGATCCGGCAGAGAACCCCGCCCTGGCACTGGCGCAGGGACTGAAGAACCGACTGGTGATCACGTATTCCTCCACGGAACGGTTCGACGCCATCAATACGCGCTGGCGGGGACAGATCGCGGAGAACGCCAAATCGCTCGCCTTCGGCCATGTCCTGCCGGAGATGAACCACAATGAACTCGTCGGCTGGAAGGTCCTGACGGAACCTATGGCGGAGATGCACGTGTTATTCCTGAGGGACGCACAGGACCACCCGCGGGTCCAGATCAGGATGGGCATCACCAAAGAGATCATCACACGCCAGACCGAACACTGCACCGAAGTCTGGAGCGAAGGGAAGAGCCTCCTTGCACGCATGTTCTCGTTGCTGTATCTCGGCGATTGGGTGAGCTACTATATGGCGATCCTGCATGAAGTGGACCCGACACCGGTGGCGGTGATCAATCATCTCAAAACAGAACTGGGGAAGGTGAAATGAGGAAGCAGCACTACATCGCACTGGGCGTCGCTGTCTTCACGCTGGCCCTGATCCTGGTCGCCACGGTGTTTCGCAGCGGGACCTCGTGGTAGGAAGGACTTGATTATCCATTGTCCATGGATAATGGATAATCGATAATGACGCAAAGCGAAGCCCGGGTTGTTCCCGGGCTTTGCTGCTTTGGCGGGCGTGGCAGGGAAGCCACAGCCGCATGCGTTTCGTCGCATTCTCACCGACGACCCCTCTCCGCGTGTTGCAGGTTGTCCGGAAAGTCTCTACAATGGTGACAGTACCCTGAGGAGCAACCGGAAACTGTCGGGCCGCCCATGACGCGCGCTTCTGCCTACGTAATCATACTCCTCCTTCTCCTGATCCTCCCCTCGACCCTCTCCGCCCAGTTCTTCTACTTCGGGCGGAACAAGGTGCAGTACACCGAGTTCGCCTGGCATGTGCTCAAGACCGAACACTTCGACATCTACTACTATCCGGAAATGAAGGACCTCGCGGAACGCGGCGCGTTCTTCGCCGAAGAATCGTACCGCGCGCTGGAAGTGAAGTTCAATCACTCACTCAATACACGCGTCCCCCTCATCCTGTACAGCTCGCATCTCCACTTCCAGCAGACCAACACGACGGGCGGATTCATCCCCGAAGGTGTGGGGGGCTTCTTCGAGTTCCTCAAAGGACGCGTCGTCATCCCGTCCGACGGGTCCGTCTATCAGTTCCGCCATGTGATCCGTCATGAACTCGTCCACGTCTTCATGCATAGCAAGGTCAGCCGCGTGCTCGTGGACCACAGGAAGACACAGGACCGCTATCCACCGCTCTGGTTCGTGGAGGGACTTGCGGAGTACTGGTCGACCACGTGGGATGCCCAGGCCGAGATGGTGATGCGCGATGCGGTGCTCAACGACATCGCCGTCGGTCTGGGGGACATGGGACGCATCTACGGCTCGTTCCTCATGTACAAGGAGGGACAGAAGGCCCTGTCCTACATCGCCCGCGTGTACGGCGAGGAAAAGATCCTCCTCCTCATGGAGAACTTCTGGCGGGAAGCATCCTTCAGCGATGTCCTGCGTATCACGATCGGCAAGACCTTCAAGGAGTTCGACGAAGAGTGGCTGTACAGCCTCAAGAAGGAATACTACCCGCTCCTCGCATCACGCGACCAGCCCAGCCAGGTCACCCGCCGCATCGTCCGCGATGGCTTCAGCGCCAAACCGGTGGTGTTCGAGCACGACTCCACGCGCGACGTCTATTTCATCGGTAACCGCACCGGCTACACCGGGGTCTTCACCCGGGACCTCGATGATCCCGACCCCGAAGCCGATGCGGTCAATGTGATCGAAGGCGAACAGACGGATGAGTTCGAGGCATTCCATCCTCTCCGGAGCGGGATCGACGTGTCGGCCGCCGGCCTCCTGGCTTTTGCCACGAAGAGCGGTGAACGCGATGCCCTCCACATCTACGACGTGCGCGCGCGTGAGACTGTGACGTCCTTCCGCTTCACCGACCTCGTCAGCATCGGTTCCACGTCCTGGTCATCGGATGGCCGGCGTGTCGCATTCTCGGCGATCGACCGGGGGGGACAGAACGACCTGTATGTCCTGGACACGGAAACACGTTCGCTCCGGCGACTGACCAACGACTACTACGACGACCGCGACCCCGCATGGTCGCCGCGCGGCGACACGCTCGTATTCAGCTCCGATCGTACGACGTACGGGGACAAAGGACGGTACAATCTGTTCCTGCTCGATCTCGGTACCGGGGATATCTCGTACCTCACGTACGGTCCGTGGACCGACAGCGCGCCGTCCTGGTCGCGCGACGGCTCGCTTCTGGCATTCACCTCCGACATCGAGGGCACGAGCAATATCTGGATGATGGACATGACGCGGCGGTTCGCCGGCGGCATCCGCAGCATGACGCGCGTGACCTCGTTCGTCACATCCGCCTTCGACCCCACCTGGACATCGGACGGCGACCTGGTGTTCACGATCTTCGAGAAGTTCAGCTTCCGCATTGCCTCGATCACGGCTGTCCGGTCGGTGTTCGACACCTCCACCACCATGCGGACCCTTGACCTGGCCGACCGCACCCGGCCGTGGGAAGCCGCGGTCCTCTCGGCCCATTCCGAGATCGAGCGCCTCAAGTACCGCGGCGACTACAGTCTGGATGTGGCCCAGAGCGCGATCTCCACGGATCCGGTCTTCGGCACATCCGGCGGGGCGTTCGTGGCTCTCAGCGACGTCCTGGGGAATGACCAGTACTACTTCCTCCTCTATAATACAGCACAGACACAGGACGAACTCCTCTCGAGCTTCAATATCGCCATCTCACGCGTCGCCCTCGGCCAGCGCACCAGCTTTGCCTACGGGATCTACCGGTTCACCGGCCGCCGGTACGACCTCACCGCCAGGGATGAATTCTACTACGAACGCGTCTTCGGCGGATACTTCGCCACGAGCTACCCGCTCACGAAGTTCGAGCGGATCGAGACCGGCATGAGCCTGAGCAACTCCAACCGCGAGGTGGACGGGACCCTGCAGGAACGCAAGGCACTCCTGCTTTCCAACTCGATCGCCTTCACCCACGACAACTCGCTCTGGGGGCCGAGCGGCCCTCTGGATGGGACCCGCTTCAACCTGACGCTCGCGTACACATCGGATATCCAGTATTCCAACGTCAACTACTTCTCCGTCATCGCCGACTACCGGCACTACGCACGCCTCGCACTGCGCAGCGCGTTCGCATCACGGTTCTGGCTCTTCTACAACCACGGCAAGGAATCGCGCAGGTTCGTGATGGGCGGAAGCTGGGACCTCCGCGGATGGGACCGCTGGAGCATCCGCGGCGAAAAACTCTGGCTCACCAGTCAGGAACTCCGCTTCCCGTTCGTCGATGAGGTCACGGTCCGCTTCCCGTTCTTCGGTCTGAGCTTCTTCTCCCTGCGCGGCGCGTTGTTCTTCGACGCGGGTGGAGCATGGGACCGGGACTATGAACAGACCCTCGGAAGCACCGGCGGCGGGATCAGAATGAACCTCGGTGGCGTCCTGGTCCTCCGGTACGATATCGGGAAGCGCATCGAAGACAACTTCTCTCGTTTTCAGGATGGGATCTTCCATCAGTTCTTCTTCGGGTGGGATTTCTGATGCGCCGGACGATCATCATAGCGGCCGCGCTCCTCCTGGCAGGGTGCAGCGGACTGAAACTCGCCGGGCCGCCACGCCACCCGGAGTCGGGCATCATCATGCTCGGCGGCGGTCCGCAACGCAACAATGATCTGCGGGATGTTCCGGCACCACCCCTCATCCCCGAGTGGGACGAGGATATCAGCGCCGGCATCGGCGATGGCGCACCGTGTCTCGTGGACAGCCTCCTGATCATCGGGAATCTGCGCGGCGAACTCTACGTCGTGCATGCCGCCACGGGAAAGCGGCTCGGATGGGTGAGCCTCGGCGGTGCGATCCAGGGAACTCCCGTGGTTGCAGGCAGTACCGTCATCGTACCGCTCGCCGGCGGACGCGAGTCCGCGGTGGCGTACGACCTCGTCGACGCCCGGATCCGCTGGCGCTTCGCCGGTCCCGATGTCCTCGGCTCACCCCTCCTCCTCGGTGCGTCACTGTACGTGGGAAATGTGCAGGGCGTAATGACCTGCCTCGCCCTGGGAACCGGCGAGAAGATCTGGAGCTACGCTCTCCCTGCGAACACCTCCCTCAAGGGGATCAGATCTTCTCCCGCCGGCCAGGATAGTGCGGTCGTGTTCGGTGCGGATGACGGATACCTGTATTGCTGTCACGCGCGGACCGGAGCTCTACGCTGGCGTGTTGCCGCAGGAGGGCCCATCCAGGCAACACCGGTGATACATCACGGTACCGTGTTCGTTGGTACATTGACCGGCGATCTCATTGCCGTCGATCTGACATCAGGCACACTCCGGTGGACGGCACACCCCGGCGCGTCGGTCTACGGGGCCGTGGTCGCAGACTCGGCCACGGTGATCGTCGGCACCACCGGCGGACACATTATGGCATTGGATCCGGCCACCGGTGTACTCCACTGGGACACCGACCTCCGGTCGCCGGTCGACGCCGGACTGCTTGGCGCCGGTGATGTCGTCTATGCCGGAACCCTGAAGAAGGACCTCCTCGCCCTCACACGATCCACCGGCGGGATCATCTGGCGCACGCCGACCGACGGAAGGATCAAGACCACGCCGATCGGAGGGCTGGGCCGCGTCTTCGTTGCACAGGACACACGGATCATACAATCGTTCCGGGGGCCGCAATGAACACGGGACCACTCACGCTCTCTGTGGTGACAGCATGCAGCATCCTCTTGGCTGCGAACATCGCAGTCGCATCTGCTTCCGCGGATTCCTTGCTGACGGCGCGGGTCGAAGTGGCAGCCGACCTGGACAGCGCATCGGTCGTTCTCGACTCGGTTCACGTTGGAAAGACACCTCTGATCCTCGATGGCGTGCCCCCGGGGACCCACATCCTCCGCATCCTGCCCCCCAGGCCGGACGCCTGGACGGTCCGGCCTGCGATCGATACTGTTGTCCTGCTCCAGGGACAGACACACACCTTCTCTTATCAGCTCCGGACATTCATCCCGGTCCGGTCCGACCCGGACGGCGCACAGCTCTATATGAATGATTCCCTGGCGTACGTTACTCCCGCGCTGGTAAGGTCATCCGATCTTCATCCGGACACGCGGCTTGAGCTGCGCATGAACGGATTCGAGCCTGTCGTGATCCTCCCCTCTGCCCTGACAGGAGAAACCGCACTCACCGTTGCGTTGAAGGCCGGCTGGCGCGACCCGGCCGGGGACACACCGTCCGTCCTTGTGTCGAGGAATGCATGGGATTCCCGCACGGTGGGACAGCTCGTCAGCGGGGGCGTCTCGATCCTGGCGGGGATCGGTGCCGCCTATTTCAAGATCGCCGCGGATGAGAAGCAGGAAGCATATCTGGCCACGGGCGACCCGGCCTTTGCCTCCGGACGGAGGCGATTGGACACCATGGCCGGGATCTCCCTTGCCCTCGCGCAGGCCGGGATCATCGTGCTCTCCTGGCTCCTGATCACGGAATAGGGGGCCTCCCGTAACCCTTTATCATTCTTGACTTTCACCCGTGCACGTTCTATATTGAGGCAATGCGAGCGGTCGTACGCCCGGACATGCATTCACCAATGCCCAGCCCTCAATGAAGGACGACCTGGAATTCCTTAAGAACGTCCCGATCCTCAGCGATCTGCAGCCGATGGATCTCGATACGATCTCTAAGGTCGGGGTTCGAAAGAAATACAAGAAGGGGAGCATCATCCTTCTTGAGGAAGAAGCCGGCGCGGCACTGTTCGTGATCGTCTCGGGCAAAGTGAAGATCGTCCGGATGGACGATGACGGGCGGGAGGTCATCCTTTCGATCCTCGGTGAGAGCGATTTTTTCGGCGAGATGGCCATCCTGGATGGTCTGGCACGCAGTGCCAGCGTCGTGGCCACCACCAAGGCCGAGCTCTTCATGATCCACCGGAGAGACTTTCTCAAATTGCTCCACGATTTCCCTTCAGTTGCGATTGCCCTCCTCAAAGAACTGACGATGCGTCTGCGGAAAGCGGACGCCATGATAAAGAGCTTGTCGTTGAAGGATGCTTCGGGACGCGTAGCGAATGTGGTCCTGCAGCTTGCAGATGATATCGGGAAGATCCGTAAGGGTCGTGTGGAGATCGATGAGCTACCATTGCAGCAGGACCTTGCCAATATGGCCGGAACATCACGTGAGACCATCTCACGCATGATCCACGCGTTCATTCGTGAAGGCCATATCGAGATCGAGCGCGGGAAGCTCATCATCAACGACTACGAGAAGTTCAAAAGCAGGTATTTGTAGTCCATTTCCTTGTTCTTTCTTGCCCGGACACCGTGATGGGAGGATGGTTTCCCCGCCGGAATGTGTTCGGCCCGCAGACACAGCACCCCGTGACGTCGCGGCGCACCGGTTCGTCCCGGATCACCCCGCTCTGCACGCCTCAGTTTCCGCTTGCTGTTGCCGGACCCGACACCCGCACACCACCCCCGGGTTGATACTTCCCTGTTGCCAAAGCCGAGCGCACGGAGGAAGCATGTGATGAAGGCTCGCGCAGGAGAAGATAGAGCATGAAAACGATCGAGGGTCAGATCTCTGCGGCCGGGTGCAGGTTCGCACTCGTGGTCAGCAGGTTCAATAGCATCGTCACCGACCAGCTGGTGCGTGGCGCGGTCGACTGCCTTGTGCGTCACGGCGGCAGCGACGACGCCATCACCGTCGTCTATGTCCCCGGAGCATTCGAGATCCCGCAAACAGCCGCACAGGTCGCGCGCAGTGGCGCCGCCGATGCCATCATCTGTCTCGGTTGCGTGATCCGCGGGGCCACGCCCCACTTCGACTACATCGCGGGTGAGGTCACCCGGGATGCCGGGGCGGTCGCGATGCAATCGGGCGTACCCCTCACCTTCGGGGTGCTGACCACCGATTCCCTCGAGCAGGCATTGGAGCGCGCGGGGGCCAAGGCGGGCAACAAGGGATGGGATGCGGCACTCAGTGCCATGGAACTCCTCCAGGTCCACAAACAATTGCACGGTCTCACGAAGAAGCAGGGGAGCTGATCAGAGCCATATGAAGAGCGGGCGGAGCGTCTGTGCGGTTGTGCTTCTGGGCACCATGACGGCATTCGGTGCGACCGGGACCTGGCGAAACTATACATCCATGATGGAGGTGCGCGCCGTCGTCCGTGAGGGCGGCGACTACTGGGCAGCAACATCCGGCGGTCTGTTCCGCTGGACGCCCGGCAGCAACGACTTCCTGCGGCTGACCAATGCGGAAGGCCTCCGCACCATCGATCTCACCGCCGTGGCCGTGGATACCTCGGGCGACGTCTGGTCCGGCGCCGCGAACGGCACCATCCACTTCTACTCCCCCGCAACCGGCACGTTCCGCCCGATCCTCGACATCGCCACCGCCAATCAAACCAACAAGCGCATCAATGCCATCACGGTGGCGGGCGACACCGTCCTGTTCGCGACCGAGTTCGGTCTCAGTCTCTTCCGCATCGAACGCTTCGAATTCGGCGATACCTATTCCCGGTTCGGTTCGATCCCCGTTGGCACGCGGACGTCCGTAACGGCCGCGGCGATCCACGACGGCAAGATCTGGGCATGTATCTCGGACGGCCAGACGGTGAACCGTATCGCCACCGCGTCGCTTGCCAACCCGAACCTCCTCCCGCCGGAATCCTGGACACTGCATATCGTCGGCAATGCCTCGATCGTCCCGCACACCCTCGCCATCTTTGCGGGTCGGCTCTACACCGGGACCTCCTCGGGGCTGTTCTATTATACTGGCAGCACGTGGAGCGAGGTCCCCGGACTCGCCGGCAAGAACATCATCAGCCTCGCATCGTCACCCTCAGCGCTGGTCGCCGTCGCATCCGACCGTACGGTGCATTCCGTCTCTTCCGCGAATGCCGCGACACAGGTCGGCACGGGCCTCACCACCGCCCCATCGTCGGTCACGACCGCAGCGGATGGCAAACCCGTCGTCGGTACCGCCACGCTCGGCCTGATGACCTATGAATCCGCATGGACCTCCCACATGCCCAATGGTCCGAATGCGAACCAGTTCCTGAACGTGGTCGTCGATCCGGACGGCATCGTGTGGTGCGGCTCAGGCGACGTCTCAGGCTCGGGGCTCTTCCGGTTCGATGGCACCACCTGGACCAGTTTCACCACGGCGAACAGCGGTCTACTCTCCAATGATATCTACCGGGTGTCCGTCGGCTGCGATGGGACCGTCTATGGGTCGAGCTACGGCCGGGGCCTGGTCGCGATACCCAAAGGGAAGACCACCATCGACAGTTCCCAGATCTACTACAAGAATGTGGGCATGCCGGGTCTCGCCGGAGATGCAAATGCAATGAATTATGTGGTCGTGAGCAATGCCGTGTGTGACAGCCGCGGCAACGTCTGGACCAGCATCGTGCTTGCCGGCGATAAGAACCTGTTCGCGGTGCGCTCTGCGGCAGGGAAATGGTCGTTCTTCCCCGCCATCGTCGGCGGGATCAAGATGTCCACCTTGCAGGACCGCCCCGTGGACCGGTGTCTGGGCGTGGATGCATTCGATAATGTCTGGGCGATCGTCCGTGATGCCGCCTACCGGGGCGTGATCTCTCTGGGGAACGCCGGTGCCATCGATAGCACAGCCGCATTCCACGTCACGACGTCCCACGGCCTGCCCAGCAGCGAAGTGAAGACGCTGGTGGTGGACAAGGACAATGACATTTGGATAGGGACGGATCGCGGTATCGCGATCATCCTCGAACCCTCCAACCCGATCCGGTCGGGAGCGATCGCGGCTTACAAACCGCTCAACGGACTCGTCATCAATACTATCACCATCGACCCGCTCAATCAGAAGTGGGTCGGAACGACCGAAGGGGTCTTCCTCCTGTCGCCGGACGGGACACAGACGCTCGCATCCTACACCGTGGAAAGCACCGCCGGCAAGTTGATGGACAATGACGTGAAGTCGATCGCGGTGGACCCCCGTACGGGAACCGTCTATTTCGGGACCATGTCGGGGCTGGCGAGCCTCACGACCCCGGCGGCGGCGCCACGGGAGTCCTTTGAGGGCCTCACGGTCTATCCCAATCCCTTTATCGTACCCGCGACGGGTCAATTGACGGTGAGCGGATTGGTGGCGAATTCCGAGATCAAGATCATTGCGGTGGACGGCACACTTGTGCGGACCCTCAAGACCCCTGGCGGGCTGGTCGGCACCTGGGACGGGCTGGACATCAATGGGGATCCGGTAGCATCCGGGATCTATATCATCGTTGCCTATGGTGAGAATGGAAGCGCAGTAGCGACAGGTAAGGTAGCAGTGATCCACAAGTAATGCCCATCCTCGGTGATTACGGGGGATCGGGGAACACGAACCATATTCTGTAGAAGGAGGGTTACATTGGAGAACGATGGCTACAAAGATGAGATCTTCACCAAGCGTGTGAGGGCGGGCAAACGGACGTACTTCTTCGACGTGAAATCGACCAAGTCGGAGAAGGACTACTATATCACCATCACCGAAAGCAAGCGTGTCGGTGATGACGAATACGAAAAGCACAAGATCTTCCTGTACAAGGAGGATTTTGAGAAGTTCCGCGAAGCGCTTGCCGAGACCGTCGAGCACGTGCAGACGCAGCTCCTCGAACAGGGCGTCGAGGTCCATTAGTGCAACTCCTGCCAATTCTGCCGAACGCAGTGAAGGCAAAATTGCTGCCGGAGTGAGTTCCGCTTTTCGAATCCCGCGCAAAGTGGGATCCTGAAAGCGGGATATCCCGTAACGTGGTGTGTGGCGGGATGTAGGAAGTGATCGTCGACGAGCGTTACATCCTCCCAAATTGGCTCTTTTTGCCCCCATTTCCCCGGTAACTGACAGGGTTTCCGGGGTACCGGCATATCCGGACACCCTTCCGCCGCCGGGGTCCGTATCTTGACTCTCAGGGGACTTCTCCATATATTGTCATACTTTTTCTGTTCGTATTGCGAATGGGGCTCTGCGGCCCCATTCGAGCGTCTGGCGGAGAACGATGAAGATCCAGGTCGGCAGTCTTTCTGAGGGCGCCCACGAGTACCGGTTCCGGACGGATGCCGGGGAGATCGTATTGGGCGAGGAGTTTTCCGGCGAAGTGACCGTGGAAGCGGTCATTGACAAGACCGGCCATCGGCTCGCGCTGAAGGCCAGGATCTCGGCCGGGGGGTCGTTCATCTGTGACCGTTGTACCGCACCATTCACCGTGCGGCTGACGCCTGAATACCGGATGGTCTACGTGTCAAATGAGACCGATGCAGAGAGCCTGGATCCTTCCGAGGTACAGGTGCTCCCGATCGGCCTCCCGGTCATCGACCTGACCGATGATGTGCGGCAGACCATTCTTTTGTCGGTCCCTTTGAAGCTGCTCTGCAGGCAGGATTGCAGGGGGCTTTGTCCGGACTGTGGCATCGATCTGAACACTGGGACGTGCGATTGCACGTCGGAATCCGCTGATACGCGCTGGGAGCAATTGCGCGGTTTCACGCCCGACAGCAACTGACCGTTCCGCAGCACTTTAACAGGAGCCTGTACCATGCCGAATCCAAAACGACGCCATTCGAAGACCCGCGGACGCAAGCGCCGGACCCACTACAAGGCCACCGCTCCTGCAGCGTCGGAATGCCCGAACTGCCACACGGCAAAGCTTCCGCACCGCGTGTGCCCGAATTGCGGCTACTACAACGGCCGCTCGATCATCGTTCCGAAGAACTCCTGATCCTGGTCCTCGGACAGGTCTGACAACCGATCGTGTGCCTGTGACTTCCCGGGATACGCATATCACTACTATCGCCGTGGATGCAATGGGTGGAGACTTCGCCCCCGCGAATGTTGTTGCGGGGGCATGTCTGGCACTGCGCGGAGCTGCTGGCCGCTTCCGCGTCGCATTGGTCGGCCCGGAAGACACGATCCGCGCCGCGCTCGCCGATTGTGCGCGGCAGCCCGGGGGCTTCATGCCCCCCGACGACCACTACACGATCATTCACGCGCCCGATGTCATCGACATGCATGACTCCGCCACGGCGGCGGTCAAAACGAAGCGGCGCTCCTCCATCAGTGTCGGGTTGTATGAACACAAAGCCGGGACCGTCCACGGGTTCGTGAGCGCCGGCAACACCGGCGCGGTCATGTCAGCCGCAACGCTGATCCTCGGCCGCATCGAGGGGATCGGGCGCCCGACCATCGGCGCACTGGTTCCGACGCCGAAGACCCCCTGCCTGATGGTGGACGCAGGGGCGAACGTGGATTGCCGCCCCCGGCATCTGCTCGAGTTCGGCATCATGGGATCGATCTACATGTCGTCGATGTTCAACATCCCGACCCCGCGGGTGGGATTGCTCAGCATCGGCGAAGAGGACAGCAAGGGGAATGCTCAGAGCCTTGCGGCCCTCCAGCTGTTCCGCTCGAGCACGCTCAACTTCGTCGGGAACGTCGAAGGTCGCGATATCCTCACCGGCGATCTGGACGTCGTCGTCTGCGACGGGTTCGTCGGCAATGTCATTCTCAAGTTCGGTGAGAGCGTTCCGAAATTCTTCAAAGCCAAATTCCAGGGCTTCGCAAAGGCGAACCTCTGGAACACCGCCATCGCACTGGTCGCACGCAAAGGCCTGCGCAGTGTCATGAAAGAACTGGATTACCAGGAACACGGAGGGGTTCCCCTCCTTGGCGTGAACGGTGTCTGCATCATCGGCCACGGCAAATCCACCCCCCGCGCGATCATGAACATGATCTACCGCGCGGAGGAGGTGATCCAGAAGTCCGTCAACAGCCATATTCAGGATTCCATTGCACACACCGATGCCCAAGCGTAGAGCAGCGATCACCGCAGTAGGCCATTTCGTTCCGGAGACGATCCTCAGCAACGCCGACCTCGAGAAGATGGTCGACACAACGGACGAGTGGATCCGCACCCGTACCGGGATCAGCGAACGGCGTATTCTCAAGGACGGCGCAACATCAGACCTCGGCGCAGCCGCGGTCCGCGACCTCCTGAGCAAACGCGGGATCGGCCCGGATGAGATCGATATGATCATCGTCGCGACCGTCACCCCCGACATGTTCTTCCCTTCCACCGCATGCCTCATTCAGGAAAAGGTCGGAGCGAAGAAGGCCTGGGGATTCGATGTGTCCGCCGCCTGCTCCGGCTTCCTGTTCGCACTCATGACCGGCGCACAGTTCATCGAGAACGGCTCGTACAAACGTGTGGTCGTGGTCGGCGCAGATAAGATGAGCTCGATCACCGATTACACCGACCGGAACAACTGCATCCTCTTCGGCGATGCCTCCGCTGCCGTCCTCCTCGAACCCTCCGACGATGAGAATGGTGGCATCATCGATCATATCCTGCGGTGCGATGGCTCGGGCGAACGCTACCTGAACATGCGCGGCGGCGGCAGCCTCAACCCCGCCTCCCATGAGACCGTCGACAAGGGGATGCATTACCTGTTTCAGGACGGTAAGTCCGTGTTCAAGGTCGCCGTCAAGGGTATGGCGGACGTTTCCGCCGAGATCGTGGAGCGCAACGGACTGACCGGCGCACAGGTGGACTGGCTCGTGCCGCATCAGGCGAACCTTCGCATCATCGACGCGACCGCGGAACGCATGGGTCTCGAACCCTCCAAGGTCATGATCAATATCAATAAGTACGGCAATACCACTGCCGCAACCATTCCCCTCTGCCTGTCGGAATGGTGGATGGATGGGAAACTCCGCAAGGGACAGACCCTCGTGCTCGCCGCCTTTGGCGCGGGATACACCTGGGGATCGGTCCTGATGCGCTGGACGGCCGGGAACAGAGGATAAGGGCCGACCACCACATGGCAACAACGGCATTCGTATTCCCGGGTCAGGGCTCGCAGTACGTCGGCATGGCGAACGATCTCTATGAGAACGATCCGCACAGCCGCGCTCTGATCGAAGAAGCTGACAGTGTCCTCGGCACGTCGCTCAGCAGCATCCTGTTCGAAGGCCCGGAAGAGACCCTCCGGCAGACACACAACACGCAACCCGCGATCTTTCTCCACAGCATCGTGGTCGCCAGGAAGCTCGCACACCTGCAACCCGCGATGGTCGCAGGTCATTCGCTGGGTGAGTACTCCGCGCTGGTGATGGCCGGTGCCCTGAGTTTCGCCGACGGACTCCGCCTCGTCCGCCTGCGCGGTGAACTGATGCAACAGGCAGGCATCGCCCGGAAAGGGACCATGGCGGCCGTCGTGGGGCTGGCCGCGGAAGCGACGGAAGAACTCTGCCGGGAAGCCTCAGCAGCGGGGATCGTGCAGCCGGCGAACTTCAACTCGCCCGGACAGATCGTCATCTCCGGTTCCGTCGAGGGCGTGCACAAGGCCATGGAACTCGCCCGCGCCAGGGGCGCCAAGATGGTCAAAGAACTCGTCGTCAGCGGTGCGTTCCATTCGCCACTGATGGAGAGCGCACGCGAAGGATTGAAGAAGGCACTCGACACAACAACATTCAACGACGCCCGCATTCCGGTGTATGCCAATGTGACGGCCGAACCGGTCACGCGCGCCGCGGCGATACGCGATCTGCTCTATCAACAGCTCACCATGCCCGTGCGCTGGGAACAGTCCGTGCGCAGCATGGTACGTGATGGGGCAACCGACTTCATCGAGATCGGCCCCGGCAAGGTCCTGCAGGGCCTCATCAAACGCACCGAGGCCTCGGTGCAGACACGTGGTTTCGACAAGTGGCAGGACGTCCAGGCAGCAGGGAGCTCCCGGTAATGGAAAAGAAATTGTTCACCGTCGGTGCTCTTTCGTTCTCCGATGACCTGTTCCATACTGGATTTCCGGCCGGCCAGAGTCCGTGTTCCTGTGTGACGCGCTGCTGCAAAGGCGGCGTGTATGCGGACATCAAGGAGCGCGATATCATCCTCGAGCATCGCGAGGCCATCGCGGCGGAGATGGATGAAACGCAGAACCGGGATGTGAACGGCTGGTTCGATGCCCAGGACGTGGAAGACGGCGATTTCCCGTCCGGCCGCTGCATCGGCACGCAGGTCTTCAACGACAAGTGCGTGATGCTGGACAAGCATGGCCGCTGCGCGATCCAGCTTGCGGCCGTCCACGCCGGCCTCGACCGCTGGGCCTGGAAGCCGATGTACTGCATCCTGTTCCCGATCGAGATCACGGACAGGGTGGTTGGTTTCGACCCGATGCTGCAGGGCGAACAGCCCTGCTGCTCGACCTCAACGTCCTTTGAGGTCCCTCTCTTCCGCGCCTGCAAGTCGGAATTGGTCCATTTGATCGGTTCGGAAGGATATGAGTCCCTCGAGCAGCACTACGCGGGACTTGAAAAAGAAAAGGCTTCTCGCAATATTGGTGCGTAATTCCCATTCACTTCTTGCAGGGCGATCGGACGCATGGATCAACTCAAAGACCAGGTAGCGGTAGTCACGGGCGGAGGCCGGGGTATCGGCCGGGCCATTGCCACGGCACTCGTGGCCGAAGGCGCCCATTGCGCGATCTTCGACCGCGCATTCCCTGATGATTTCGCGGCCTTCACGGCATCGCTGACGGCAGGCGGCCGCAAGGTCATCGCCAAGGCGGTGGACATCACGAATACCGCGGCGACGGACAAGGCATGCGATGAAGTGGCTGCGGAACTGGGTCGGCTGGACATCCTCGTGAACAACGCCGGCATCACGCGCGACAAGCTGATGATGCGGATGTCCGACGAGGACTGGGACATCGTCATGGCCGTGAACCTGAAGGGCTCCTTCATCTGCACGCGCGCCGCCAGCCGGATCATGATGCGGCAACGCCGGGGCAAGATCATCAACGTCAGTTCGGTCGTCGGCCTCATGGGCAACGCCGGACAGGCGAACTACTCCGCCTCCAAGGCGGGGCTCATCGGCCTCACGAAATCCTCGGCCAAGGAATTCGCCAGCCGGAATATCACGGTCAACGCCATCGCCCCGGGCTTTGTCGAGACCGAAATGACCGCCGTCCTCGGCGATGAGGTCCGCGCGGCATTCCTGAGCGTCATCCCCATGAAACGGGGATGCAAACCGGAAGAAGTGGCCAGCGTGGTCACCTTCCTCGCATCGCCGGCAGCCGATTATGTGACCGGCCAGGTGATCGCGATCGACGGCGGCATGACGATGTAGGTCGCCGCCGCACAACGAATACGTCGTATATTTTCAATCCCACAATCACACAGGAGGTTGCATCATGGCTGACGTCGCTGCGAAAGTGAAAGAGATCATCGTCAACAAACTGGGCGTCGATGAGGCACAGGTGACCCCGGAAGCGTCCTTCACGAACGATCTGGGCGCCGATTCCCTCGATACGGTCGAACTCGTCATGGAATTCGAGAAGGCCTTCAATCTCCAGATCCCCGACGAAGATGCCGAGAAGATCGGCACCGTTGGCGATGCCATCAAGTACATCTCGGGCAAGCAGTAATCCCGGGATCGGTGTTCCCCGCCCCGGAGCGGCCGGGATGTGTCGGATCGAGAAGAACAAGAGAATACTCATGAACGGTAAACGCAGAGTTGTTGTCACCGGTATCGGGGCCCTCACGCCCATCGGACTCACAGCGGATGATTTCTGGAAGAACATGATGGCCGGCACCAGTGGCGCCGCCGGCATCACGTATTTCGACACCGCGCTCTACGGGACGCGCATCGCCTGTGAACTGAAAGGCTTCAAGGCCACCGACTTCCTTGACCGGAAGGCATCGCAGCGGATGGATCCGTTCTCGCAGTATGCGATGATCGCTTCTGACATGGCCGTTCGCGATTCGGGCCTCACGGCCCAAACGACAGATCCTGACCGCATCGGGGTGGTCTTTGGCTCGGGTATCGGCGGGATGACGACGTACGACGCGCAGTTCACCAACTACATGCAGGGTGGTCCGCGCCGCATCAGTCCGTTCTTCATCCCCATGCTGATCCCGGACATCGCCGCGGGGAACATCTCCATCAAACACGGCTTCAAGGGCCCCAACTACGCAACCGTCTCGGCCTGTGCCACGGCCTCGCATGCGATCGGGGACGCCTACCGCATCATCCAGTACGGCGATGCGGATGCCATGGTCTGCGGCGGGTCGGAAGCACCCATCACCCCGATGGGGCTCGGCGGGTTCGACAATATGAAGGCCACCTCCGGGCGCAACGACGATCCCGCACACGCCAGCCGTCCATTCGACGCGCAGCGCGACGGGTTCGTGATGGGTGAAGGCGGCGGCGCACTCGTCCTCGAAGAACTCGAGTTCGCACTCGCGCGCGGTGCCAAGATCTACGGCGAAATGGTCGGGCTCGGCTTCACCGGCGATGCCCACCACATCACCGCCCCCTCCGAGGGCGGCGAAGGCGCGGTCCGTTCCATGCGCCGCGCCATCAAGGATGCCGGCATCACGCCTGACCAGGTGGATTATGTGAACGCGCACGGCACGTCCACCCCGCTGAACGATGCGAGCGAGACGAATGCCCTCAAGGTCACCTTCGGCGACCATGCCTACAAGCTCGCGGTCAGCTCCACGAAGTCCATGACCGGCCACCTGCTCGGCGCAGCAGGTGCGATCGAAGCCATTGCGACGATCCTCGCATTGAAGAACGGCATGGTCCCGCCCACGATCAACTACGAGCATCCGGATCCGGCCTGCGACCTGAACTATACCCCGAACACGCCGGTCGCACGCAGCCTCACGTATGCGCTGAGCAACACGTTCGGATTCGGCGGGCACAACGCAACGCTGCTGTTCAAGAAATACTAATGGCGCGATGATCATATGCCGGGGGTAGGACAACTACTGCGATCTCTGTTTTCGCGCCCCCGGCGTCCCGCTCCGGAGGCGGTCGCCGATCTGCCCGCGGACCTCGATCCGGACACCCTGCAGCGCCTGGAACGCACCCTGGGCTATCGCATCCGGTGCCGGGAACTGTTCGTCCAGGGACTCCTCCACCGCTCCTTCCCCCAGAACGGCGCACACACGAACCCGTCCAACGAACGACTCGAATTCCTGGGCGACTCTGTCCTGAACCTCATCGTCGGCGAATACCTCTACCACAAGTATCCGGGGTCACCGGAAGGCGACCTCACGAAGTTCCGCTCACGCCTCGTGAACCGGAAGGCCCTGGCGGCATACGCCAATGCCCTCGATCTCTCACGGTTCATCCTGATGAGCCCCAGCGCAGCACAGTCCGTGGGGAAGGGCTATGAGACCATCGTCTCCGACACCTTTGAAGCCATGGTGGCCGCGCTGTACCTCGACGGAGGGTTCGATGCCGCCCGCACGTTCGTCGAACGGCAGGTCACAGCGGCCATCGAAACAGGAACGGTCGTCACGGTCGACGAGAACTACAAGAGCCGACTCCTCGAATATGCCCAGTCGCATGGCTTCGGCGTCCCCCGCTACGTGATCGTGAAACAAGACGGTCCCGACCACGACCGCACTTTCACCGTCGAGGTCCATCTGCGCAACGAGAAGTACGGCGCCGGCACCGGCAAGAATAAGAAGGAAGCCGAGCAGGCCGCGGCCGGTGAGGCTCTTGCGAACATCCATTGACAGGTTGTCGCCCTCCATGCGTCTGACCGCACCACGGGTCCGCCGGAACATCATCCGCACTCTCCTCACCGTCCTCCTGCTCCCGCTGTCCGCCTCCGCGCAGGTGTTCATGCCTTCGCCGGAGTACGCCGCCCCGATCGATACCATCCTCATCAGCGGCAACACCAGTACCCGGGAGTATGTGATCCTCAATGAGATGTCTCTCAAACCGGGCATCGTCCCGACCCGTGAGGCGATCCAGTACGACCGCGCGCGCATCTACAGTCTCGGCCTCTTCACCCGCGTGGACATCCTGCTCGATACACTGGGCTCCCGCCAGGCACTGCGGGTCATCGTGAATGAACGCTGGCACTACTTCCCCGTTCCCCTGTTCGGCTTCCGCGACGGCGACCCCTCCCGCGCCTACTACGGCATGGGATTCCGGCACAACAACTTCCGGGGCCGGAATCAAAAACTGTTCGGCTCCGTGGTCTTCGGCTACAACCCGTCGGCGCAACTCTCGTTCTATGAACCACTGATCGATGCCGCCCACCGGCTCTCGTTCTCGACCGGCGCTTCCTTCAGCCGCGTCCGGAACCGCAGCGAGATCGAAGCCAGCGCCACCGGTGATTTTGAGGAACTCCATTACGATCTCGCCGCGGGCATCGGGAAACGGCTCTCCCTGTTCGAACATGTCTCGTTCAGCGTCGCGTATCAGGTCGTCGAGATCTCGTCCTACCGCCCCGCCCGTACTGTCTCGACCTCGGGTATCGACAGGTTCTTCTCCGTCGGCGCGGGATACTCGTACGATACACGTGACCTCGCCGAGTATGCCTCACGCGGACGGTTCATCGGGTTCACCGTGTCACGGTATGGCCTGGGCACGTCCGAGGTCTCCTTCATGCGCTTCGGCACCGATCTCCGTACCTACATCCCGCTCGGAGCATCATTCACGCTCGCGGGACGGGTGACGGGAAGCGTCGTTGCCGGTGGCACCGTGCCGACCTATGCGCGGCAGTATTTCGGTTACGGCGAACGGATCCGCGGCTATTTCAAGACGATCCTGGAGGGCGAGAACCTGCTCGGCTCCAGCGTCGAGATCCGCTATGCGCTCCTCCCGCTCCGCGTCTTCCGTATGCCCGGCACATTCCTCCCGGAAGAGTTCACGGTCTGGCAGTTCGGCATCAGTCTTGCCCTCTTCGCCGATGCCGGCACGACATGGTTCCGCCACGAGCCGCTCACACTCAATGGCGTCCTGTCGGGCTATGGCGCAGGCGTCCGCTTCCTGCTGCCCTACGGGGTCATCGCCCGCACCGAGTATGCGATCAACAACCAGAGGAAGGGACAGTTTATCCTTGACTTCCGTTCGCCCTTCTGAGAACGAGACACAGGAACCCCTGCACGGGCTCGAGTTCTTCTATGCGCCGCCGCACGCCATCAGTGGCGGCGTGATCCGCATCGACGGTGACGAATTCGCCCACCTCTCGCACGTCATGCGCCGGACGCCGGGCGACATCATCGGGGTTGCCGATGGGCAGGGGACCGCATATACCGCGGAGATCACCGCCGTCGAGAAACGCATGGCCGTGTGCGCGGTCCGGACCACGCATCCGATGCTCCGCGAATCGCCCGTGCGCGTCACCCTCGCCGCCGCTCTGCTGAAGAACCCCTCCCGGTATGACGTGCTGATCGAGAAGGCAACGGAGATCGGCATCATCGCCATCATCCCGCTCATCACGGACCGTACCATTCCCCGTCACGCACGCACGGACCGCTGGCAGAAGCTCGCGCTGGCCGCCATGAAACAATCAGGCCGCTGCGTCCTCCCCACGGTGCACGAACCGCTGACGTTCGCAGACCTGCTGGAGCGAGCCGGCTCCTACGCTGACCGGCGATGGATATTCCATGAAGCGGCGGCGGAAGGTACAACGGAGGAGGGAGGTTCACATCTGGTGATCATCGGCCCGGAGGGAGGGTTCACCGATGCGGAGGTTGCCCGGGCGGTACAGAACGGATGCGCCGCGATCCGTCTGGGACCGCGGCGCCTGAGAAGTGAGACTGCGGCGATCGCCGCCGCTGCACGATTCCTGCTCTAGCTACCCCTTCGTCAACCGTTCATCCACCACGGTCTGGATCTCCTCAAGGACACCTGCGCTCGTGGAACGCAGGGACTGCACCTCATCCTGCTTCCACCCGACGAACTCGGGATCGTTCAGGCCATTCAGATTGATCCGCACATTCAATGCCGCACTCTCCAGCGCCGCGTGCAGCATGTAGGCCGCCACCCCCGCATCGCTGACCGAATTTGCATTCCCGCTCGACGCCACCGCCCGCGCCAGCGCCAGCGCATCGATGCAGTGCTTCATCACTTCCAGCGGCACCAGCGTCGCTTCCTTCGTTGCCTCGCGGATGGCAGCGGCCCGCAACGCCTTCTGCGGGTCGGTGTCCTTGGGCAACGCGAATGCCTCCATCACCTTGTTGAATGCCGCCGTGTCGCGTTCGATCAGTTCGGTGAACTGCTCGCGGAGATGCTCCGATTGCTCCACGACCTTCTTCATCTCATCCTCGACATCGGCATACTTCTTCTTGCCGACCGTCAGATTGCATACCATGGAGGTGAGTGCTGCCCCGAGTGCCCCGGCCAGCGCCGCAACACTCCCACCTCCCGGCGCGGGCGAAGAAGAGGCCACTTCATCGAGGAATGTGCGCATCGTCTTACGGATTGCCATAGATCGTCCTTCCCTCAGGAGAGTTGATACTCGATGACCTTCGTGTGCGGATCAAAGCGTTCCAGGTGGCTCAGGCCCAGCCGTTCGATGGCGGTCGCGACCAGAGCCTCATCGCCACGTGTGCCGGGTGCGTAGAATTCCCCCGCCATCCGCAATGCATCCAGCGGTGTCAGCCCTACGATCTCACTCCCGGTGACCTCCACCCCCAGCGTCGCCGCCTGCCTCTTCACCTCTTCGAAGGCCACATGGGGTGGCGTCGTTGTGTAATTCACCAGATTGATCGACACCTGGGCGATATCGTGTGCCTCCAGAAGCACGCCCATCGCCTTGACGGCCTTCAACGTCCCCGGAATGTTCACCTTCTGTCCGCCGGCATCCAGCACCGGATTCCCCTGCGCGTCCTTCTTCACCCGGCCACTCTCGCGGATCCGGAGCGCGATCTCCTGCGCCACCTTCTGGTCGTTGGTCCTGAGATTCACATTGTACGCGACCAGAAAGAACCGTGCGCCCGTCACGGTCGCACCGGACCGCACATTCATCACCGCCGGTCCGAAATCCGGGGCCCACGCAGGGTCCTGCAGCTTCGTGGCCAAACCCTCGTACTCCCCCTTGCGGACAGTGGCAAGGTTCCGGCGCTCGGGACGTGTGGCTGCTTCTTCATAGAGGTACACCGGGATCTTCAGCTCTTCGCCGACCCGGCGCCCATACTGCTTCGCAAGGGCGACGCAGTCTGCCATCGTCACGCCGGACACCGGAACGAATGGTACGACATCGGTGGCACCGATCCGCGGGTGCTCTCCGGAGTGCCTCTGCATGTCGATCCGTGTTGCCGCCACCTGCGTCGCCCGGAATGCCGCCTCCGCCACGGCCTCCGGCAACCCCACGAACGTCACGACCGTCCGGTTGTAGTCCTTGTCCGGCTCCACACTCAGCAACGTTGCGCCGGATACCGCACGGACCGCATCGCCGATCTGCGCGATCACGGCGCGGTCACGCCCTTCACTGAAATTCGGTACACATTCAACGATCGCTGCCATCGACGTCCTGTTTACGGGATCTCGAGAATGGTCCCGTTCTTAATGGTGTGCCGGATGTGGTTCGCCCCGAAATGATACGCCAGGTGCCGGTACTCCGGAATGGCCGCAACCAGCAGGTCGGCCTGCTTCCCCACTTCGATGCTGCCGTGCGTGGCGGAAAGACCCAGCGCCGCCGCACCGTTCAGCGTCGCGGCGACCAGCGCTTCGGCCGGGGTCATCTTCATATGCGTGCAGGCAATGGTCATCATCATCGGCATGGAGTACGACATGCACGAACCGGGATTGAAGTCCGATGCGATAGCGACGGCCACACCTGCATCGATCAGGGCCCGGACCGGTGCATACCCATGGTTCAGAAAGAACGACACACCCGGCAGGACCCCCGCCACGACGCCACCGTTCCTCAGGGCGTCGATCCCATCCGGAGTGATCTTCTCGAGATGGTCCGCAGACACAGCGCCGATCCGGCCGGCGAGTTCCGCGCCACCCTGATGCGTGAGTTCTTCAGCATGGATCTTCGGCAGCATGCCATGCGCCTTCCCCGCCAGAAGGATCTCCTCCGTCTGACGGGCATCGAAGTATCCCTGTTCACAGAAGACATCGCAGAACTTCGCCAGCGACCGTTTGCCGGCATACGGGATCATGGTATCGATGATCAACCGTACATACGCGTCGGGGTCAGCCTTGAATTCCGGCGGTACGGCATGAGCACCGAGGAATGTGCCCACCACCGTCGCCATTTCTTCGTTGCCGAGTTCATGGATGCCCTCGAGCATCTTCACTTCGGCGTCCATGGACAGGCCGTAGCCCGTCTTGATCTCCACGCTCGTCGTGCCGTGCTTCATCATCGCCATCAGGTGGCGTGAGGTGGAACGCTTCAATTCCTTCTTCGTCGCGGCGCGCACGTGGCGGATCGTGCTGAGGATGCCGCCCCCCTTCTCGGCGATCTCCTGATACGTCGCGCCGTTCGCCCGCATCCCGAATTCTTCTGCACGGTCGCCCGCGAACATCATGTGCGTGTGCGAATCGACGAACCCCGGCAGCACCACGCGCCCTGTCGCATCGATCTCGGGCACATCGTCACCACCCGTCCCGGGAAACTCCGCCATCGGACCGACCCACGCGATCTTGCCATCGCGGCAGAGTACACCGGCGTCGGCGATCACGCCGGGATCGTTCATGGCCGGTCCGGTCAGCACACGATTGCCGTGCGCTGCAACGGTCACCACCTGACGGATGTTCCTGATGAAAAGGTCCACAATACAGGAAGATACCAAAAGTCCACAGGAACTTCAACCGGACGGACCGGGTATCACCGTTCCCGGCGGGCCAATTCCTGCTGGATAAGAGGAGAAAGCTGAGGGATCCCGCGGTCGCGCTTCATGAGCTGCAGATACGTGGAGAAGAACGCTCGCGGACCGTTGCGGAGGGTTTCCACGAGCGCTACCCGTCCCAGGGACTGGTCGATCTGCCGGGCCACGATCATGCCGGTGATCGATCCGTAGCTTTCCCAGTACCCGGAAGTGTTCGCCCGGCGGATGATCTCAGCCACGCGACCGGGTGGCGTTCGTTGCGACAGCAACTCGGCACACATCGTATTGAATGTCTGAAACGTCGCCTCTGCGCGGTCGAGCCCGTCGCTGGGAAGCCGGCCACCGGTCCGCTGAATGAGGGAGAGGTAATACGCCACACCTTCATTCTGCGCCAGGTCAAGAAGCTCATCGAACGGCGGAAGGTCGGTCGCATAGTACGATTGCCAGAACGGAGCGCCGCGCTTGTACACATCGAATGCCGCGTGGAACACTTCGTGCGCCACGACACTCAAGAGTCCGACGAAACACTCATCCACCGATCCGCCGTAGTTCACCGCGCGGGCAAGGTTCACCACGATCACCGGCTCACCTTCATTCTCCGGCGCCGGACGGGGGACATCTCCTTCCCATGTGATGCGCACCACGAAGGCATCGATATTCTGATGCCCGAACGCAACGAAGTACATCGGGATGCGGGCGTTCACCCGCGCATCCGCGGGGAACAGCTGTTCCACGGTACTGACGACACGCTGACCGAAGTTGCGGCGGCGCACGGCGTCCAGCAACTCCCGGATCTGCCGCACTGCAGCACGAGCAGGTCGCATCCGGAAATCATCGTCGCCATCGCTCTGATTGAACTTCGCGGCTTCGAGACTGTGCTCGAGGTGTTCCGTCGTGAGGTGCTTCTGGGCGAGCGAGGCGGTGACCGCCAGCGAAAGCTGGCTGCCGCGAAGCGCCGCGATATCGGCGGGCCTTCCGGACAGCCCTTCGTAGAGCTCAACGGTCCTCTCAGCGGAGGTATAGTTCAGGTCCAGGAAGAGGTTGAATGCGGCATGGGGCTGCGCCATCAGACCCGTAGAGCTCATGATGAGCAGGACGATCACGGTGATGCGTACCATCATGCGGTTCTTTCTCTCAGAGGACCTTGATGACGACGAGGGTCATATCATCGTGCTGCGGTGCCGCGCCTGCGAAGGTCTGGGCCTGTGTGGTGAGATGCGTCAGGATCTCCCCGGCACTCAGCGAAGCCAGCTCGTCCGCCGCTGCCGCCTGCTCGACGCGCTCCGGCCCGAATGATTCGCGCACTTCGTTCATCGCTTCGGTGAGCCCGTCCGTCAACAGGAACAGGATGTCGCCCGGCCGCAGGTCCACCCGAATGTCCTCGTACACGGTCCCGGCCTGCATCCCGAGCGGAAAATGAGGCCCTCTGCCATCCAACCACTGCACCGTCGCACCCCGCCGGAGAAGAGGTTTGGTCTGCCCGGCATTTGCAAAGGTGAAGATACGGTCGCGCGGTGAGAGGCAGCCGGAAAGGAACGCGACAAAATGCCCCCGCCGGGAATGATGAAAGACGGCCCGGTTCAGATCGGTGAGGATCGCCGCGGGTGTCGTATTCTGCTTCAACTCGCTGGCCAGGGCACCACTGGTGAACACCGCGGCCATGGCCGCCTGCATCCCTTTGCCCGATACATCCACTACGGACACGCACAGCCCGTCGGTGTGGTCGGGCGAGGCAAAGTCGTAGAGATCTCCACCCACTTCCTGCGCGGGCACCGACATCCCGGCGATATCGTACCCCTCCAGCTGCGGCTGCTTCTCAGGCATCAGCGACACCTGCACCTCATGCGCCAGCCGGAGCTCGGTCTGCAGCGTTTCCTTCCCCTCGCGCTCGAGAGATACGAGCCATGCCAGCAGGTTGACACCCCCCAGAACGACCACGCCCGCGATCACCAGCGACATCAAGCCGGCACCGATCTGAACATACGCGAGGACAAGCCCGGCCGCGATGAGCGTGTACGCCGCAATGACCATGCGCCGGCGGTCTTCGGGTATCTCATTGGTGATCTCATCGCTCCAGAGCACGGAGAAGAGCAGAGCATCCCGGATGCGGAGATCGGTCCCCGCACGCTCCACGCGTTCCCGCGCCAACGCCTTCCGTTCCCGCAACAACGCGGTGATCCGGTCCCACGTGATGTAGAGGATGCCGGCGATGACGAGGTCATTGCCGAACCGGCCCCAGCCGCCGCCGGACAGGCCGGCAGAGAACGCTCCGATCAATTCGATGATGATCAGGAGCTTGAGGATCTGAATGAGGAGGCGTTTAAAACGGATCGGGTCTATCATGATGGTACATCAATATACGGAAAAAGATCACCCGGGTTGTCCGTCGGGACCATCGGATGGCACAAATCCCGGGCATGCCAGCACCGGGAGGCGGGGATATTTGGGGTAGGCGGCGTCCTGACGCGACCGGTCACACCACACGAACACCGACCCATGCGACGAGGTGATGAGCCGGACGAACGAACAGCGGGCACACAGGCCGCTCCCGGCCGGCACCCGCTGTTTGCGTCCATCACCTGCTCCGGGATCATGACCCTTACTGGGCATCACCCTTTGGCGGGGCCTGCCAGAGGGACATGAAACACCCGTCCGGCGTCGCGAACTGGGCCCACCAGCCCATACCCGGGATCTCGGTCTTCTTCACAAGTACCTTGCCACGGGCCTTCTTGATCTCCTTCAGCTTCGCGTCGATGTCCTCGACCTCGATGTACGCATTTACCTGCCCCTTCTTCGGCATCTTCTTGACCATGTAGAAGCCGCCATTGGGCTGCTCACCGGCGCGGAACAACACATAGTCCATATCCGGAATGTCCGTGAATGTCCACCCGAATACCGTCCCGAAGAATTTTTTCGTGCGTTTGAAATTCGTGGACGGTATCTCGATGTGACCGAATCCGTGCATTGCCACCTCCAGAGGATGTGTACGTTGGATTGAAAGTGTGAAGGGTCTATTTGATCGCGTCACAAGGACGGCATCGCGATCGCATGCAGCCGGGCGTTCTCGCGGGCCTGGGGGTAGCCGGCATCGGCATGCCGGACGATCCCCATGCCCGGGTCATACGTCAGCACACGCTCTAACCGCGCAGCGGCCGCAGAGGTTCCATCGGCCACCACGACCATGCCCGCATGGATGGAGAGCCCCATGCCCACCCCGCCGCCGTGGTGGAGGCTCACCCAGCTCGCACCTCCGGCTGTGTTCAGCAGGGCATTCAGGATCGGCCAGTCGGCTATGGCGTCACTGCCGTCCAGCATCTTCTCCGTTTCCCGGTTCGGCGATGCCACGGATCCGCAATCCAGATGGTCACGCCCGATCACGATCGGGGCCTTCACCTCTCCCCGCGCAACCAGGTCGTTGAACACCGCTCCCATTCTTGCACGTTCGCCGTACCCGAGCCAGCAGATGCGTGCCGGCAGTCCCTGGAAATGCACCTGCGTACGGGCCTTCTCGATCCACCGCCGCAGCGCGGCATTCTCCGGGAATGTCTCGAGCACTGCACGGTCCGTGCGGTAGATGTCCTCCGGGTCGCCGGAAAGCGCTGCCCACCGGAACGGCCCCTTGCCATCGCAGAACAACGGCCGGATATACTCCGGAACGAACCCCGGTATGTCGAAGGCATTCATACATCCCGCGGAAAGCGCTTCACCGCGGATATTGTTGCCATAATCGAAGGTCACTGCCCCGCGGCGCTTCAGACCGAGCATGGCCTCCACGTGTTCCACGATCGAGGCGCGCGCCAGTTCGACATACCGCGCCGGCTGTGCCGCACGCAGCGCGAGAGCTTCTTCGTAGCTCATATGCGCGGGCACGTAACCATTGAGCGTATCGTGCGCCGAGGTCTGGTCCGTCAGGATATCAACCTTGATACCACGCTGCAGAAGTTCGGGAAGGATCTCCGCAGCATTGCCGTGCAGCGCCACCGACCGCGGCTGCTTCAACGCGCGTGCGGTTTGAAGCACGGCAAGAGCTCCATCCAATGTCTCCGCCATTTCATCCACGTACCCTGTGGCCAGTCGGCGTTCGATGCGCGACCGGTCCACTTCCACCGCAAGACACGCCGCCCCGTTCATCGTGGCTGCCAGCGGCTGGGCTCCACCCATGCCACCGAGACCGGCCGTCACCAGCAACCGCCCCGCGAGCGTGCCGCCGAACGATCGGTCGGCCACGGCTGCGAAGGTCTCGTATGTCCCCTGCAGGATGCCCTGTGTCCCGATGTAGATCCAGCTCCCGGCCGTCATCTGGCCGTACATCGTCAGACCGAGTCCCTCCAGGCGGCGGAACTCATCCCATGTTGCCCACTTCGGGACGAGCATCGCATTGGAGATCAGCACCCGCGGCGCATTCTCATGCGTGCGGAAGACGGCAACGGGCTTTCCCGATTGGACGAGCAGGGTCTCATCGTTCTCCAGCGCACGGAGCGACCGGACGATCGCGTGGTAACAGTCCCAGTTCCGTGCCGCCTTGCCCACACCGCCATACACGATCAGATCCTGCGGACGCTCGGCGACGTCCGGATCGAGATTGTTCATGAGCATACGCAGGGCGGCTTCCTGTATCCACCCTCTGCAACTCAGTATCGTTCCCCGCGGTGCCCGTATCACATCCACGGCCATGCCCTGCCTCACGCTTCTGCTGTGGTACCGTGTTCCTCGTGCTCTGCTGCCCCTCTGCGCCCCCCACGTCCCGTCTGCCGCCGCTGTCCCCACCTCCCCTTTCCCTTCTACCGTCCCTGCGTCACCGCTATGACGGAGATCTCCACGTTCGCATCCTTCGGCAGCCGCGCCACTTCCACCGCCACACGCGCAGGATACCTGCCTGCCGGGAAGAACGTCCCGTACACGGCATTCACCTTTGCATAATTGTTCATGTCCTTGAGGTACACCGTCGCACTCACCACGTCCCCGGGTTCACACCCGGCAGAAGCAAGAACGGTCTTCACATTCTCGAGGACCTGGCGCGTCTCCGCTTCGATGTCCGTCTGGAGCATCGCGCCCGTCGCAGGGACGAGCGCGATCTGCCCGGAAACGAAGACCAGGGGGCCGGCCTTGACGGCGGGACTGTACGGCCCGATCACCGGCGTCGGCGCATGATACGAGCGCGCCGCCGCGGATGTGATCTCTTCATGGATGATGCGGCGCACTGCTTCTTCCGAAGGCCCGCATCCTGCAAACACCAGTGCGGTCAGTCCGCACCCGGCAACAACGGCACGCGTCACAGCGTTCATTGGAGTTTGATCTCGAGTTTCGGGGGGTTCTCATCCTGACTGTCCTCGTCCACCTTCAGTACCCTGAGAGAGCGGATCGCGGCGATCGGATAGATGGTCTCGGTCCCATCCTCGTCGATGATGAAGTGGTCCATCTCGACCGTTTTCAGGATGCCCATGGTAGTATGCTCACCTTTGAAACGCATGAGCACATCTTTCAGGAGAACACCGGACTTCCCGGTGACCTGCGGCGATGCAGCGGGCCGTTGGGGTTCCGCCGCCGGGGGAGGGGTGACGGCTTTCTTCTTCTGCGCGAGAGCATCCGAAGACCCGAACACCACTGCAAGCGCGACAAGCATCAGGACGATGACGGCGCAACGTGAGCTCTTCATGGCTTCTCTCCTTGTTCGATGGATGATGGTCTGTCCGGAACCTTCACATCTTGTAGCCGATCATACGGAGGAATGACTTGCGTGTGGCGATGTCGCCGGGGCCTTCGATCCCCTTGCTTTTCTCCCCGTCGATCACCCCGAGGATCCCGCGCCCCTCGTCCGTCGAGGCGATGATCACGGATGTGGGATTGGCCGTCGCACAATGGATACTGCACACCTCCGGCACATTCTTGATCGCATTCAGGATGTTCACCGGAAACCCCTGCTCCAGGAAGATGATGAAACTATGCCCGGCCGCAAGACGCATCGCATTCTCACACGCGATCGTCACCAGCCGCTCATCATTCCCCGCATGGCGCACCAGGCATGGCCCCGACGCCTCGCAGAAGGCGAGACCGAATTTCATCGCCGGATTCGTCTGCACGATCGCTTCGTACAGGTCCTCCACGGTCTTGATGAAATGGGAGTGGCCGAGGATGAAGTTCATCTCAGCGGGCTTCTCGATGGCGACGATGGACAGGTCCATGGGGCGCTCCTTCAACCGTTCGTGGGTGCGACCGATCTGACAAGGTCCGGCGTGAGCAACCACTGCAACCGGGCAGCGCCGGCACCGGCTCCCCGGGGGAGGGCCAGCAACGCCATGGCCCCCGGCGGCATCACGATCTCTGTGGCTGCATCGGAGATCAGATACGCGATCAGATGGGTCATGTCCGGCTGATGTCCGACAAGCACGATGGACCGGTCCCCGGGCGACTGCAGACGCGACATGACCGCCTTGAACTGAACGCCGGGGGAGAGTTCCTCCCACACTTCGGACGCTGGTGCCGGCGTATACCGCGCTCCCAGCATCTGTGCGGTCGTACAAGCGCGCAACAACGGACTCGAGATCAGGCGGGGTGGAGCAACCTCCACACGGGCGAGCACCTCCGCCATCAGCCGGATATCTTCCTCCCCCTTCGTGGAGAGCGGACGCTCACTGTCCGTGCTGATCGACCCGCCTATCGCCCTGGCATCCCCGTGACGGACGATATAGAGATTCATACCTTTCCCTTTGCGAACTTCTTCCGGGCCGCGGCGTACCCGGGCTTGATGACGTCGTAGATGATCTGGATGCGCTTGTTGTACGGCAGGAACGCGCTCTTCATCGCATTGATGGTCAGCTTCTCCAGATCATCGAGTGTCAGCTTGAATACCTGGTGCGCGATCCGGTACTCCTTCGTCATGGTGGTCGCACTCATCAGCCGGTCGTCGGTGTTCAACGTGACGCGGAATTTGTACTTGTGATAGACGCCGAACGGATGCTCCTCGAGACTCTTCACCGCCCCCGTGTCCACGTTACTGGTCAGACAGATCTCCAGCGGCAGTCGCTTGTCGAGGACGTACTGCGCCAGATAGCCCATCCGCACGATCTTCTTCTTGTTCTTCTTGTCGAGGCCGATGTCCTCGATGAGGCGTGTGGCATGACCGATGCGGTGCGCCCCGCACCACTGCAACGCCTGCCAGATGCTTTCCTTGCCGAACGCCTCGCCGGCATGGACCGTGATATTGAAGTTCTCACGCTGGATGTAATGGAAGGCATCGACATGCTTCTTCGGCGGATAGCCACCCTCCTCGCCCGCGAGATCGAATCCCACCACGCCCCGCTCACGGAAGTCGACCGCCAGCTCCGCCATCTCCAGCGAGAGCTTCATGTTCCGCATGGCGCAGATGATGACGCCGAAATCGACCCCGAAGTCCTTCTTGCCACGCTCGAGTCCGCGGAGGACCGCGTTGACCACATCGTCATGGTGGAGGCCACGTTCCGTATGAAAGACGGGAGCGAACCGGGTCTCCACATAGACCACCCCGTCGTTCTTCATGTCTTCCATCATCTCATACGCCACCCGCTCCAGACCCTCCTCGGTCTGCATCACGGCACAGGTATGGGCAAATCCTTCCAGATAGAGGGGCAAACTCCCACGCTGGGCCCCCCGGTGGAACCAGTCAGCCAGCTCACGGGGATCCGTTGTCGGAAGCCCCGCGTACCCGATCTCCCGGGCAAGCTCAATGATGGTCTTTGGCCGGAGCCCGCCATCGAGATGGTCGTGAAGGAGAACCTTGGGAAGCGTGCGGATAAACTGCTCTGTAATGCGCATAGGAGAGGGAGAGAGGTTGGACATTTGCCAAAATAACAACTGAAGGGGTAAAAATCAATGAAAGGTTGATTTTGAAAGGGGTTTTCTCTATATAAGCAGGGGGAAAAACAGGGCCAACACGCATGTCCAAGAAAGATACATCCGTCCTCGTTGTGGATGACGAGGAAACCTTCCGGTATCTGCTCTCATCGCTGATCGGCACAGCCGGGTACGCCGTCGATACTGCAGCCGATGGCGTCGCAGCGATCAACGCGGTCCAGACCAAGCTCTACCACATTGTCCTGCTCGATATCCGCATGCCGAAGGTGGACGGCATCGAGGTGCTGAAATTCATCAAGAACAACCACCCCGGCATCGAAGTCATTATGCTCACCGGCACGTCCGACGTCAAGACCGCCGTGGAATGCATGCGCCTGGGGGCTTACAATTTCATCACTAAACCGACCACGGCCGACGAACTGCTGTCGACCATCGGCCGCGCCATCGAACGCCGGCAGCTGATGATCGACAATTTCCTGATGAAGGACCAGCTGGACCGCCTCCAGGGAACCCAGGAGATGGTCGGCACCAGCGAGGCCTTCCAGAAGGTGCTCGAGATCGCCGCGAAGGTCGCACCAACCGAATCGACGGTCCTCATCCAGGGTAACAGCGGTACCGGCAAGGAACTGATCGCCAATTTCATCTTCAAGAACAGTCTCCGCGCGAATGCTCCGTTCGTGACCCTCAACTGCGCCTCGATCCCCGATACCCTGATCGAAAGCGAACTCTTCGGGTATGAGAAAGGTGCCTTCACCGATGCCCGCGCCACCAAACCCGGCATCGTGGAGATCGCCAACAACGGGACGCTCTTCCTCGACGAGATCGGTGATATCAGTCCGGTGGTCCAACCCAAGATCCTCCGGTTCATCCAGAGCGGTGAGTTCCGCCGCGTGGGTGGCAACACTACGCTGAATGCCGATGTCCGCATCCTCTCCGCCACCAACAAGAACCTGAAGGATGAGGTGCGCGAGGGCCGCTTCCGCGAGGACCTGCTCTACCGCCTGAATGTCATCACCATCGAGATCCCGCCTCTCCGCCAGCGCAAGCAGGACATCCCCCTGCTCGTTGCTTCGTTCCTTGCGAACCGCATGAAGACGAAGGTGAAGACGAGCATCTCCCAGAAGGCGATGGAGATCCTGATGGAATACGACTGGCCGGGGAACATCCGCGAACTCGAGAATGTGATCGAGCGCGCCGCGATCCTCTGCCGGAACAGCATGATCGAACCGGCGGACCTGTCGCTGCCCAATGCGCCGATGACCCTGCCCGCCAGCGGCGCGGGCGACCAGAAGATCGGTACCGCGGTGGCACTGAAGGAGATCGAGCGGTACCACATCGAAGGGGTGCTGCGAAGCTTCCGCGGGAACAAGGCCGAGTCCGCCAAGGTGCTGGGCATCAGCCTGAAGACGTTGTATACCAAGATCCAGCAGTACCAGATCAAACTCGGGTAACACTGACGCACATCGGGTTTCATCCGGCAGGGGCGGTCCCACATGCGGGACCGCCCCTCCATGTTTTACGGCATTCCATCTGCCGACGGCGGGCGGTCCATGCACGGCGCCTGCATGTGGGACGGCGTTCCGTCCGGCACCTCCATGCGCGCATGCACGGCCCCTATGTCGTTCCCGCCCTCATCTTCCCCCACATCCACACCGCCACGCTGACCAACAACCCCGGGAACATCGGTTCGATGCCCAACGGGTACGACTC
>JAUQWO010000008.1 GCA_030835135.1 Bacteroidota bacterium | reverse complement strand
TGCATTATAGATCGTGAGACTGAGGGACAGATCGTTCAGTGACGGCACGAGCCGGGGGAACAGGCTCAGCGCGCTCAGCCCGATCATCATCGCGATGGCCACCGAGGATGCGGTGAAGGCCCGTCCGAACCGTCCCGCTTTCGCGGCGACCGGAATGAACAGGCAGGCGGCAAGCAGGACGAGGAACAGGACATAGAAGATCGGGTTCGCGAGCATCCCTGCGAACAGGAACGGGGACGTGAACATCGTTGCCAGCGTGGCGATGAGATACAGCACCACGGTCGCCATCCACAACGGGGTGATCCAGCGGATGATGCGCGCCTGCAGGGACCCGTCGGTCTTCATCGCGAGATAGATCGCGCCGTGCATCGTGAAGAGCACAAGGCTCAGCACACCGATGAGCACGGCGTAGGGGTTCAGCAGTGTGAAGAACGTCCCCGTGTAGTTATGCGCGGCATCCAGCGGGATGCCGCGGAGGATGTTGCCGAAGGCGACGCCGAAGAGAACGGCGGGGAGCAGACTACCGACGCCGAAGGCGATGTCCCATGCCCTGCGCCAGCCGGGAGAGTCCACCTTGCCGCGGAACTCCATGGAGACGGCGCGGAAGATCAGCGCAACGAGTAGCAGCATCAGCGCCAGGTAGAAGCCGCTGAAGACGGTCGCGTACACGATCGGGAACGCGGCGAACAGCGCACCCCCGCCCGTGAGCAGCCAGACCTCATTGCCGTCCCAGACCGGACCGATGGCGTTGATGTGCACGCGGCGTTCTTCTTCGGAGCGGGCAAAGAGGTGCAGTACGCCGACACCCAGGTCGAAGCCGTCGAGGATGGCGTACCCGATGATCAGGACGCCGACGAGGAGGAACCATATCATGTTCAGGTCCATCAGGCGACGGCCTCCTTTCCGGTCAGCGGCGCAGGTCCGTGCTTCACCTTCTTCACCAGCAGATACACGTACAGCGTTCCGAGCAGGAGATAGACCGCTCCGAACAGGATGATCGAAAAGAGGATCTCGCCGGCAGACACGGTGATGGATGCCGCCTCGCTCGTGCGGAGGAGCTTGTAGACGATCCATGGTTGCCGGCCCACTTCGGCGGCGATCCATCCGAGCTGGCATGCGGCCAGCGGGAGCGGGATGGACCAGAGGATCACCTTGAGGAGCTTCGGACTGCTCCAGAGGGTACCGCGCCAGATCTTGTAGGTGCCGACGGCCGTGAGGAGGATGAAGAACATCCCCAGGAGCACCATGTTGTGGAACGAGACGAAGGTCAGCCAGAGCGGGGGGATCTCATCCGCGGGGAATTCGTTGATGCCTTTGATCGGGGCGTTGGGATCGCCGAAGGCCATCCAGCTGAGCAGGCCCGGGATCTCCAGGGTGCCGTGCAGCGTGGGGGGCACCGTGGTAGGGATCGCGAACAGCACCAACGGTGCACCGTCGGCCGTGGTGTACAGACCTTCGATCGCCGCGAACTTCTCGGGTTGCGTGTGGGCGACCTGACGTGCATGCTCGTGGCCGAGCGGCATCAGCTCCAGGACGGAGGCGACGAGTCCGAAGATCATCGCCACGGTCATCGCTTTCTTCGCGAATTCCGTCTCCCGGTTCTTCAAGAGGTAGTACGCCGCGATGCCCGCCATCATGAATGCACCGCTGATGAGCGCTGCATCCACGGTGTGG
Organism: Bacteroidota bacterium; assembly: GCA_030835135.1. Taxonomy (GTDB): domain Bacteria; phylum Bacteroidota; class Ignavibacteria; order UBA10030; family UBA6906; genus JAGDMK01. The sequence continues at coordinate 53,842 of JAUQWO010000008.1, read as the reverse complement.
AAATACCGGATCATGGTGGACGGGTTGAAGACCGCTTCGGCGAAACTCGTGAGCTCGGCGCGGCCGTTGCGGATGACATACCCTGCCGGGGTCTGCTGCCAGGAATTGGCAACGATGATCCAGAACGCGGAGAGCGTGGAACCCAGGGCGACCATCAACGCGGAGAACCAGTGCACGCCTTTGGAGACGCGGTTGCGGCCGAAGAGGTACAGGCCGAGGAACCCGGATTCAAGGAAGAAGGCGAAGACGCCTTCCGCCGCGAGCGGCGCGCCAAAGATGTCGCCGACGAATTTTGAATACTGTGCCCAGTTCGTGCCGAACTGGAACTCCATGACGATCCCCGTGGCAACGCCGACGGCGAATGTCAGTCCAAGCACCTTGCCGAAGAAGATGCCGATGCGAGTGTACACCTCGTCCTTCTTTCTCCAGCCAAGGGTTTCCACGACGACCAGCAGCCAGGCAAGGCCGATGGTGACCGGGGGGAACAGGAAATGAAACCCGACCGTCAGCGCGAACTGCAGGCGGGCCAGTAGTACCGCGTCCATACAGGACCTCCTTACAAGGGATCTGTGGGTGAAAGGATGCCGGCGTCCAGCGTGACGGCGGACTGGCATCCTTCAATATGGTGTCCGGCAAGATCGGCGAGCGTTCTGCTCGTGAGCACCTCGCGCAGCTTGATCTGTGCCTCGTGCCACACCGCATGAACGGCACAGAAGGGGATCCGGTGACAGATGCCGGGATTGGTGAGGCACGCATTGAGTGCGAGCGGGCCTTCCATGCATTCGATCACATCGAGGAGCGTGATCGTCCCGGCCTCACGGCCAAGGGCAACACCGCCGCCCTTCCCGCGATATGAGGCCACGAGACCATTCCGCGAGAGTTGCGTGATGATCTTGCGGAGAAAGACCTCGGGGACGTCCCATTCGCGGGCGATATCCGCGATCTGAACGGTGGTATCCGGAGGCAACGTTGCGAGATGCACCATTGCGCGGACGGCGTATTCACCTGTCATGGTAAGCTGGAGCATAGGGCTTGCTGATTTGTGGACGTTAGGAGGAAATACAAAACACGTGCCAAATGGGACAAAAGGACTCCCATTTACCATTAGCAGATTTATTTCTGCTAATCAGAACAACAGGTTTCGGAGCTTCGGGAGGGATCGGAGTTCTCGTTTTCAATACTGAGAAAGTTGAAGAAAATCATTGCCACAATTGAGAAACGCATCCTGTGGACCGTTTGTCCCCGGTGCTGCCCGCCTCCGGCCCCGGTCATCCGTGGTTGACAATCCCCCACATAATTCCGTACTATTGAACACACTATGGATAAATTCGTGATCCGGGGCGGCAAGCCCCTTTCCGGCACCGTGAGCATCAGCGGCGCCAAGAATTCCACGCTCGCACTGATGCCCGCCGCTCTCCTTGCGGGCGGCAGATTTCACCTGAAGAACACCCCCGCTCTGCGGGACGTTCACACCATGGCCGCGTTACTGCGGTCGATGGGCGTCACTGCCGAGTTGCAGGATCAAGTCCTCACGCTCGACACGACCGGGGTGAATGTGTACGAGGCCCCGTACGAGCATGTGAAGAAGATGCGGGCTTCCATTTATGTGCTCGGCCCGCTCATCGCGCGGTTCGGACGAGCCCGCGTCTCACTCCCCGGCGGGTGCGCCTGGGGCCCCCGCCCGGTGAACCTCCATATCGAAGCGATGAAGAAGCTCGGTGCGGAGATCGACCTGCATGAAGGGTACATCCATGCACGTGCAAACCGTCTGACCGGCACCCGCGTGCACTTCGATGTGTCCAGCGTCGGCGCGACAGGCAACACGATGATGGCTGCCGTGCTCGCGCGGGGGACCACGCTCATCGACAATGCCGCCATCGAGCCCGAGATCACCCAGCTTGCGGAGTTCCTCGTGTCCATGGGCGCGAAGATCAACGGCGTCGGGACCAGCCGGCTGGAGATCCAGGGCGTGGATGAGTTGCACGCGGCGGACATCGAAACGATCCCGGACCGTATCGAGGCCGGCACGTTCCTCGTCGCGGCGGCACTGTGTGGCGGCACCATCACCCTCACGAACGCCGAACCCGCGCATCTCGATGCCGTCATCGTGAAGCTCGAGGACGCCGGCGCCCGCGTCACGTCGCAGGGCAGAAGCATCACCCTCGTCGCCCCGCGCACGCTCAATGCCGTCGATGTCACGGCGAACATCTACCCGGGATTCCCGACCGACATGCAGGCGCAGTGGACCGCGCTCATGGCGCTTGCGGACGGGACCTCGGTGGTGACCGACACGATCTACTTCGACCGCTTCAAACACATTCCCGAGATGATCCGGCTCGGCGCCGATATCGAAGTGAAGGACAACGCCGCCATCGTCCGCGGTGCCCGGCGGCTCACGGGCGCCAAGGTGATGTCCACCGACCTGCGTGCGTCGGCCTCACTCATTCTTGCCGGACTTGTTGCCGAAGGGACCACCGAGGTCCTGCGCGTCTACCATCTGGATCGGGGTTACGAAACGATCGAGAGGAAACTCCGTGCCCTCGGAGCCGACATCGAACGCGTTGCCGGGGAAGAATTCTGACCCGGCACGTCCCATGACCGCATCGCAGCCGCACCGGCGCATGCTCTTCCTGGCGGCGGGGATCTACGCCGCCATCGCCGTTCTCTGTATGCTGGTCCCGCTGTTCGACCATCCCGGTTTTGAATTCGCGTTCGTGGTTGCGGTCGTGGGACCCCTTGTCGCAGGTGCCCTTACCATCGGGCACGCCCGGCCCCGGTACCACGCCGCGGACGATGACCGTCCGTTCTCCGTTCTCCGGGAGTACATCATTTCCCTGGGAACGAATCTTGCCCTGCTCCTCCTTCCGTTCGTCATCATCCTCCTGAACGGGTTCCGCGTACCGCTGTGCGATGTGACGGAAGGGGTCCTGTTCTATCTGCTCCTGCCGGTGACCGGCGTCGTCTTCGCCGTCGCGCTCGGGCTGTTCTGCACCGTACACTACCGCTGGCCGAAGGTGATGTTCGCCGGCGTGTTCCTCCTGTCCATAATGTACGCCATCTCTCTCGGATACACCACCCCGGCGATCTTTTCGTACAATCTCTTCTACGGATACTTTCCCGGACTGACGTACGATGAACTGCTGCCCCTGGAGTGGCCGCTGGTCCTGTGGCGCGTGGTCACCCTCGGTGCTGCCGCGGTGCTGGTGTGGCTTGCGGCCCTGATCGTCGAACGCAGCCGGCCGGACGACAGTGTGGTGCGGAAGGGTTTCACCCTTCTCCGCACGCTGTGGCGGGACTACCTGCATATCTCGCTGGCCATGGCTGCCCTCGTCCTGCTGGCCGTCGTGTTCCGCTGTGAGCTCCGATGGGAATCGACGGCGGACTCCATCCGTGCGCGCCTCGGTGGACTCACGGAGACGAAGCACTTCGTGATCGCGTACGATGTGGCGACCGTGACGCCCGCTGCCGCCGAACGTCTGGCTGCCGAGCATGAATTCCAGCTCGCCCGTCTCCAGGAGCAGTTCGTGCTGCCTCACGTCGAACGCATCGCGACGTACGTGTATCCTTCCGCGGAAGCAAAGCGCCGCGCGATCGGCGCGGGCCAGACCGAGCTTGCCAAGCCCTGGCTGCGTGAAGTGCACATCACCGCGCAGAGCATCGACGCCACGCTGCAGCATGAACTGGTGCATGTGGTCGCGGCGCCGTTCGGCATGCCCCTGATCCACGCAAGCACCAGTCCGGGCCTCACCGAAGGTCTCGCCATCGCGGTGGAGGGGACATGGGGTGGCAGAACGCTCGCGGAACATGCGGCACTCCTCCGCCGTGCCGGCCTGATGCCCCCGATGGAACGCATGCTTGGTGCCGCCGGGTTCATCGCGCAGTCCTCCTCCGTGAGCTACATCCTTGCCGGGGCGTTCGCGCGGCACCTCATCGACCGCTACGGGATGCGCCGGTTCCTCCTGGTGTACGGCACGCCATCCTACGAAGAGGTCTATGGCCATCCGCTGCCCGATCTGATCGGTTCGTGGCAGCGCTCTCTGGACAGCGTGGCGTACGATCCGGCTGACTCGCTGACGGCCGACGTGCTCTTTCGCCGGCCCCCGCTCATCGGGAAGGTGTGTGTGCGGTTGCATGCACGCCGGATGAACGAAGCGCGGCGGCTTGTGGCGGACCGGCGGTATGACGATGCGTTGCTCCTGTACCGTGACCTCGCGGCGGTGGGCGGCTCCGACGCTGTGACCGGCCTCATGAACCTGCGGATGCGACGGCAGGAATACAATGCCGCCATCGATCTCTACGACTCGCTTCTGGCGCACGACCCCCGGCCCACGCGGTATCTCCCGCTGGCGCTCGTTGCGGGGGATGCGGCCTGGGCCCTCGGCAATCCCGTCCGCGCCCGCGCATTGTACGAAGCCGTCCGTGCTGCGCACGTCACGCCATCACTCACCGAGACCGCCGCACTCCGTCTGCTTGCCGCCCGCGACAGTGTGGTGGGGCCGCGGTTGCGCACATTCTTCCTGTCCGATGCGTCGGACTCCGTCCGCGTGCAGATGCTCCTCGCGCTCACCACTACACCGGGGGATTCGCTCCTGTGGTACCTTCGCGGGCGGCTGGTCTACCGACGGCAACGATATGACGAGGCGCGTCATCTCTTCGAACGCGCCGGCTTCCGTACCGCCGATCCCGCCCTCGAGTGGGCACGGTGCGTCGCCCTCGGCGACGCGGCGCTGCGGTCGGGTCACCTGCAGGATGCGCGTGTGGCTTACTGGTCGGCGCTCAACCACGACACCCGTGCGGCCGCTGCCCTCGAGATCGACGAGAGGATCGCGCGGTGTGAGTTCCTGGAGCGATATCAATGACGGCATCATCCCGTCCGCAGCGCGTCCTTATCACACGCATGAAGTTCATCGGCGACGTTGTCCTGACGACACCGGTCATCCGCTCGCTCCGTCATGCCCTGCCTGATGCGTACATCGCGTACATGGGCGATGCCGGCGCGGTGTCGCTGCTCGAGCGGAACCCGCATCTCAACGAGATCATACCGTTCGATTTCTCCGCGCCGACCCTCCTCGAGCAGCCGCGTGTGGCATGGCAACTGCGCCGGAGGAAGTTCGACATGGTGATCGACCTCTTCGGGAATCCGCGCAGCGCGCTGCTGACGCGCCTCTCGGGTGCACGCGTGCGTGTGGGGCTCGACCGTCCCGGCCGCGGACGCTTCTACACTGTGCGCGTACAGGATGCACCGCGCCGGAAGACCGCGGTGGAGTTCCACGAGCAATTCCTGGAAGCGGTAGGCATCACGCCGGTGCATCACACGCCGGAGATATTCCTTTCCGCAGAGGAGCGTCGTGTGGGTGGGGAGGCACTGGGAGGAGGGGGGCGCGTCGTCGTGCTCCATCCGGGGGCCACGTGGCCGGCGAAGAAGTGGAGGCTGGAGGGGTTCGCGGGCGTGGCGTTGCGGCTTCAGAAGGAACACAACGCGGAGGTCGTGTTGACGGGCGGCCCCAAGGACGCAGAGGTCGTGCAGCAGGTGTGTGCTCTTGCGGGAGGTGCGCTCCGGAGATTCATCGGACTTCCGTTACGGCAGCTTGCGGCCCTCTACGCCGCAGCGGATGTGGTGGTCTCCAACGACGCGGGATCGATGCACATCGCCGCGGCGGCCGGCACTCCCACGATCGGTTTGTTTGGACCCGGGGAAGAGGACATCTGGTTTCCGTACGATCCGGCTTCGGGGCACACGGCCCTCAGGAAAGACGTTCCCTGCCACCCCTGTCATCTCGACGTGTGCACGCGTGAGGGGGCAGGATTCATGGAATGCATGAAATTGCTCACTGTGGACGATGTTACACGGGCCGTGGAAGCGGCGCTGAACCGTTCCAAACGTTGATTTTGTAATGTCTTTTGCCGTTCTTTTCAGGTCATACCATGACGTTCGAACCCAAGGAGAAGATGATGAAAACTACGATCGTTGATGCCATTGCCCGCGAGATCCTCGATTCACGCGGAAACCCCACCATTGAAGTGGATGTCGAGCTCGAAAGCGGTATCATTGGCCGTGCGGCTGTGCCGAGCGGTGCCTCCACCGGCGAGAATGAAGCCGTGGAACTGCGTGACGGCGACAAGTCGCGGTATCTCGGCAAGGGCGTCCTGAATGCCGTTGAGAATGTGAACAACATCATTGCCACCGAGATCACCGGGCTCGATGTGTTCGACCAGACCGGCATCGACACCCTGATGATCCAGCTGGATGGCACCCCGACGAAGGCCAAGCTTGGCGCGAACGCGTTGCTGGGCGTCTCCATGGCGGTGGCCAAGGCTGGTGCATTGGCCACGGGGCTCCCGCTCTATAAATATATCGGCGGCACGAATGCCAAGACCCTGCCGGTCCCGATGATGAACATCCTGAACGGCGGCAAGCACGCCGACAATAATGTGGACTGCCAGGAGTTCATGATCGTGCCGGTGAAGGCCGACCGGTTCTCGGAAGGCCTCCGCATGGGCGTGGAGACGTTCCACGCGCTGAAGTCCGTGCTCTCGAAGAAGGGTCTCAACACCGCGGTCGGCGACGAAGGCGGGTTCGCACCGACCCTCAAGTCGAACGACGAAGCCATCGAAGTGATCCTCGAAGCCATCACCAAGGCGGGCTACAAGCCCGGCGAGGACATCTTCATCGCCCTCGACGTCGCGTCGTCCGAGATGATGGACAACGGCAAGTATCTGTTCTACAAGTCCGACAAGTCCACGAAGACCTCCGCCCAGATGGTCGCGTTCTACGAGAACTGGGTGAAGCAGTACCCGATCATCTCGATCGAGGACGGCATGGCGGAAGGCGATTGGGAAGGGTGGAAGATGCTCACGGATGCGCTGGGCAAGAAGATCCAGCTGGTCGGCGACGATCTGTTCGTGACGAACACGCAGTTCCTGAAGAAGGGCATCGACATGGGCGTGGCGAACTCGATCCTGGTGAAGGTGAACCAGATCGGCACGCTCACCGAGACCCTGGATGCCATCGAGATGGCGAAGCGCGCCGGGTACACTACGGTCATCAGCCACCGCTCGGGTGAGACCGAGGATGCGACGATCGCGGACATCGCGGTGGCGACGAACGCCGGACAGATCAAGACCGGGTCGGCGAGCCGCACGGACCGTATCGCTAAGTACAATCAACTCATCCGGATCGAAGAGGCGCTGGGCGACACCGCCGTCTATCCGGGTCTTGCAGCATTCACCAAAAAGTAAAAGACGATCATGGCGCAGGTCATCAAGTTTGGAACCGACGGATGGCGAGCGGTCATCGCCGACGATTTCACCTTTGCCAATCTCGAGCGCGTGGCCCTGGCAACAGCGCGGTACTACACGGGGCACAAGAAGATCCGGAACGGCATCGTGATCGGGTATGATGCCCGGTTCATGTCGCGGGAGTTCGCGGAGAAGAGCGCGGAAGTGATCGCCAATGCCGGCATCCTGGTGAAGCTGGCGGACGGCATCGTCACGACCCCGATGATCTCCCTGCTCACGAAGATGGAGAACGCGGCGGGCGGCGTGGTCATCACGGCCAGCCACAACCCGCCGCGCTACAACGGCTTCAAGATCAAGGGCGATTTCGGCGGACCGGCGCATCCGGAGATGATCGCGAAGGTGGAGAAGGAACTCGCGAAGGTCATGAAGCTGAAGTCCGTGCCCGCGGGGAAGTTCTCCTTCGCGCAGCTGGTGGCGAAGAAGAAGATCGTCCCCATCAGCATGAAGAAGCGGTACCTCGATGACCTGGCCACGAAGATCGACATCGGTGCCATTCGCGGTGCGGGCATCCGGATCCTCTACGACGCGATGTACGGTGCCGCGCAGTCCGCGGCGCTGGACCTCGTGCCCGAGATCACGATGATGCACGAGACGTTCAACCCCTCCTTCGAGGGGGTGAACCCCGAGCCGCTGGCCCACAACCTGGGCACGCTGATGGCGCGGGTGAAGAACGAGGGATTCGGGATCGGCATTGCCACCGACGGCGATGCCGACCGGATCGGTGCGGTGGACGAGAACGGGAACTTCGTGGATTCGCACCGCATCTTCTCGCTCCTCCTGAAGTATCTGGTGGAGCAGAAGGGGATGACGGGCGAGGTGGTGAAGTCGTTCTCCGTCAGCCAGATGGTGAATGACCAGTGCACGAAGTACGGCCTCGTGATGCATGAGACCCCGATCGGGTTCAAGCACATCTGCCGTCTCATGACGGAGAAGGATGTGCTGATCGGCGGCGAGGAGAGCGGCGGATTGGGTGTGAAGGGGCACATTCCCGAGCGCGATGGCATCTTCCTCGGCCTGTTGCTCTGCGAGATGATGGCCGTGCGCAAGAAGTCGCTGGGTGCGCTCGTCCAGGAACTCATGGACGAATTCGGGCAGCACGAGTTCAAACGGGTCGATCTGCACGTGACGGAGAAGGAGAAGGCCGCGATCATGAAGAAGTACACGCGCGGCGTGAAGGAGATCGGCGGGTATCCGGTGACGGGCCGGCTGGACACGGACGGGTTCAAGTTCTTCGTGGACAAGGGCTGGGTGCTGGTGCGTGCATCGGGCACCGAGCCGCTGATCCGGTTCTATGCCGAAGCGGACAGCATGGCGAAGGTCGAGGCTCTGCTCGCCGCGGCGACGAAGATCTGATGTCGAATGGTCGGATGGGCTGGCCCGGGCGCCGATCAGAGGGGGAAGGCGGGGACATGAGAAGGAAGAGTCGATGTCATCCATGATGTACTATACGATCATGCCCGACGGCACCGTGAAGCAGTTGAACCCCTTCACGGGCACCGAGGTGTGGGCCGTTGCCGGCCGGCGCAGCAAGCCGATCACCAACGAGGCGCCGGCCACCGCCAAACCGGTGGAGAAGCATTCGCCCGAGGACTACTGCAGTTTCTGTCCGCCCCGCTACTACGAAACCGCCCCCGAGAAATCGCGCCTGATCTGCACCAATGGGCGGTGGGAGCGGATCGACCTGCTGGCGCCGGACCGCTATTTCGAGACCACCGCCGAGTTCCGCCGCACCGGGAACATGTTCGAGATCGTCACGCTCGATTACTGGCGGAAGAACTACGCGTACAAGATGCCGGCCTCGCGCGTGAAGTGGCGCGAGGACTATCTTGCCACGCCCGCCGGCTTGAAGCACATCACGGACATCGTGCATTACAAGCTGCACCGCGAGGGGAAGACCGACGAGCAGATCGAGAAGATGCCGCTGGCGGACAAGCTGGCGATCGCCGATGCGTTCTTCGGCGGCGGACACGAGATGGTGATCGCGAAGCGGCACTTCAAGGATGACGCGAAGCTGGATTCGGACCTGTACTCCTCCGGCGAGATGACGGAGGACGAGCATTACTGGTACGTCAAGCTGACGATCGATTCGATCCGCGACATCACGATGAACAACCGCTACGTGCGGTACATCAGCGTGTTCCAGAACTGGCTGCGGCCCGCCGGCGCATCGTTCGACCACCTGCACAAGCAGCTCGTGTCGCTGGATGAATGGGGTGCCTCGATCGGCGACCAGATCAAGATGGTGCGCGACGATGCGAACGTGTTCAATGAGTTCGGCGTGAACTTCGCGGCGCACCACAACCTGGTGTTCGCCGAGAACGACTATGCGATCGCATATGCGGGCATCGGCCACCGCTACCCGACCATCGAGATCTACTCGCGGTCGCATGCCGGCAGGCCCTACGAGCATACCGATGAAGAGATCCGCGGCATGAGCAATCTCGTGCATGCCGTGCACGCGGCCATGGGGAGCGGGATCTCGTGCAACGAGGAATGGTACTATACGCCCATCGACGCGGTGTACAAGATGCCCTGGCACGTGCTGATCAAATGGCGCGTGAACGTGCCCGCCGGCTTCGAAGGGGGGACCAGCATCTTCATCAATCCGATGACGCCGATCGATCTGCGCGACAGGATGGTGCCGCGGCTCTATAAGCTGCGTGATGAAGGGAAGATCGGCTGGGCCCGCATCGCCGAGGAATGCCGCGTCGATCCTAATCCGCTCAAGTATTATCTGAAGTGACCGGGTGCCGCGCACCCCGGCACCTCCTGCGGTTGCCGGCACTGCATCCGGGCTTGCCCTGCGTACACAACCATGATCGCTGCCGTCAATATCACGTTGCAGTTCGGGGAGCGGTGTCTCCTCGATGATGTGACGTTCCATATCGGACCCCACGACCGCATCGGCCTCGTCGGGTCCAATGGCGCGGGCAAATCCACGCTCCTCCGCATCCTCCTCGGCGAGAACACCCCGGACACCGGGGTGATCACCCGCGCGAAGTACGTCACGGTCGGGTATCTTCCCCAGGAAGGCACCTCCCTCACCGGGCGCACGCTCTATGCGGAAGTGGAGTCCGTCTTCGCGGACATCATCCAGACCCAGCGGGACCTCACCGCGGTGCACGAGGCGATGGCCAAAGAACCGCCGGACACCGACGCGGCGCGGGAGTTGCTGGAGATCTACGGCGAACTGCAGCACAAGCTGGAAGCCTCCGACGGGTTCCGCATGCAGTCCGCGATCGAGAAGGTCCTCACCGGTCTCGGGTTCGCCTCCTCCGATCTCGACCGGATGACCGATGAATTCAGCGGCGGATGGCAGATGCGCATCGCCCTGGCGAAACTGCTGTTGCAGCAGCCGTCGCTGCTGCTGCGGGATGAGCCGACGAACCATCTGGACCTCGACTCGCTGGAGTGGCTGGAGGAATATCTCCAGACGTATGAGGGCGCGGTGATGCTTGTGTCGCACGACCGCCGCTTCCTCGATACGATGACGAAGCGGACATTCGAGCTCACCGGCGGAGAGCTCATCGAGTATGCGGGGAACTATACGTTCTCGATGAAGGCGCGCGACGAACGCCGCCTCCACCTCGAAGCGGCATGGCGCAACCAGCAGCAGCAGATCAAGCAGACCGAACGGTTCATCGAGCGGTTCCGGTACAAGGCGACGAAGGCGCGGCAGGTGCAGAGCCGCATCAAGGCGCTCGAGAAGATCGAGCGCGTGGAGCTGGAGGACGAAGAGAACGAGATCCGTTTTTCCTTCCCTCCCGCACCGTCGTCCGGCCAGGTCGTGATGACGCTGAGGAAGATCGTGAAGCACTATGACGATCTGGAGGTGTTCAACGGGGTCGACTTCGAGGTCGACCGCGGCGACCGGATCGCGGTCGTCGGCGTCAATGGCGCCGGCAAATCGACGCTGGCCCGCATTATCGCCGGCGTCGAACCCTACGACAGCGGCGAACGGCTTCCGGGCCACAACGTTGCCGTATCGTATTTCGCGCAGCACCAGGCCGAGGAACTGGATCCCTCCTTCGATGTGCTGCAGACCGTGGAGGCCGTGGCCACGGGCGATATCCGCACGCGCCTCCGGTCACTGCTCGGTTCGTTCCTCTTCACGGGCGATGACGTCTTCAAGAAGGTGAGCGTCCTCTCCGGAGGCGAAAAGAGCCGTCTGGCCCTGGCGAAGATGCTCCTCGTCCCTTCGAACCTGATCGTGCTCGATGAGCCCACGAACCATCTGGACATGCGTTCCAAGGCTGTCCTGCAGGAGGCCCTCGCCGAGTTCGAGGGAAGTCTGATCGTGGTCTCGCACGACCGCGACTTCCTGGACCCGCTCGTGACGAAGGTGGTGGAGTTCCGCAGCGGCAGCATACGCACCTTTCTCGGGTCCGTGAGTGACTATCTGGCGGCCCGGCACCGGGAGGCCGTGGCAGCGGCGTCATCATCCGCCACGTCCCAGCAACTGCAGAGCCCGACCGCGGGTGTCTCGGACCGTGAGCGGAAGCGGCGCGAGGCCGAGATCCGGCAGGAGCGTTACAAGAAGGTCAGCCCCCTGCAGAAGAAACTTGACGTTGTCGAGAGGGCCATTGCGGTCCTGGAAGCCGAGAAGGCTTCACTGGAAGAGATCATGGCTGATCCCGAGCTGTACAAGGGCCCGGAGAAGATCCGCGACGTGAACGCCGCGTACAAGACGGTGAGTGACAGACTGCAGGACCGCTACCACGAGTGGGGCAAAGTGTCCGAAGAGCTGGAGCGCCTGATGGCGCAGTACGATGCGGAGATGGCGCGCATATGATGACGCGTGGCGATGAGATCACGCTCTCTGTTGAGCGTTTTGGCGCCGAAGGGAAGAGTGTTGCCCGTGTGGACGGGTTCGTGGTCTTCATTCCCGGCGGCATTCCCGGCGACACCGTTAAGGCGCGCATCACGCGCGTCAGCAAGAACTTCGCCGATGCCCAGGTGCTGGAGGTGCTGGTCCCCTCCACCCTGCGCACGACGCCCCGGTGCGCGTACTACGGGACGTGCGGCGGATGTTCCTGGCAGCATCTGTCGTATGCCGGGCAGTGCGAATTCAAGCGGCAGCAGGTCGCGGATGCGCTGGAGCGCATCGGGGGGTTCATCGGGACCACGGTGCTTCCCACGCTCGGTGCGGAGAACGAGTACTACTACCGGAACAAGATGGAGTTTTCGTTCGGGGTCCGGTGGCTCACCGCGGAGGAGATGGTGCGGCTCAAGGAGCAGGAGCGTCCGGCCACCCCGGCCGACCAGTTCGCGCTGGGGTTGCATATCCCGCGGCGGTTCGACAGGGTGCTGGACCTGCGGGAGTGCCATCTGCAGTCGTTGGAGAGCGCCGCGATCGTGAATGCCGTGCGCGACTTCGCGGTCGCGAAGGAACTGACGATCTATTCGACCTTCACGCACACCGGCTATCTGCGCAATCTGGTGATCAGGGAGACGCGCCATACCGATCAACGCATGGTGAACATCGTGACGTCGGAAGAGCGGCCTGCGCTGATGGACGAGTTCCGGGCTATGCTGCTCGAACGGTTCCCCTCCACCACCACGATCGTGAACAACATCACCGAACGGAAATCGCAGGTGGCGCTGGGCGACCGTGAGATCGTGTTGCACGGGCCGGGATGGATCACCGAACGGATCGGGTCGCGCTCGTACCGGGTGTCGGCGAATTCGTTCTTCCAGACCAACACGCTGCAGGCCGAGCGGCTGTACGATGCGGTCCGGCAGTATGCCGCGCTGAAGCCGCACGCGACCGTCTTCGATCTGTATTCCGGCACGGGCACCATCGCGCTGCACGTCGCGGATGATGCGGGCCAGGTGATCGGGGTCGAAGCCGTTGCCTCTGCCGTGGACGATGCCCGCAGGAACGCCGAGATGCATGGGGTGACCAACTGCCGGTTCGTCCTGGGCGATCTGAAGGATCGCGTGCTTGACCGGACGGCGGAGACGGAGTTGCAGGTGAAGCCGGATGTCGTGATCTGCGATCCGCCGCGCGCCGGGATGCATCCCGGGGTCGTCGCATCGATCCGTGCGCTTGCGCCGGCGCGGATCGTGTACGTCAGCTGCAACCCGGCCACGCAGGCGCGCGATCTGAAGCTCCTGTGCGATGAGGGGCTGTACGATCTGCGGGAATCGCAACCCGTGGACATGTTCCCGCATACCAATCATGTTGAGAACGTCGCATTGCTGACCATTCACGGAGGCATCTGATGCGTGTTGCGGGGGCAACGATCGCATTGAGTCTGTTGATGGTGGTGGCCGCGCTCGGCGACGAGGGCGACCGCAAGATCATCTTTGCCGTGCGTACCACGCTGACCCCCGATGTGGATGGCTGGTTGAACGATCCGTGCTGGCGCAAAGCGGTGGCGGTCACGGACTTCGTGCAATATGATCCCGTCGAAGGGGAAGACCCTTCCGAGCCGACCACCGTCCGGCTCCTCTATGATGACCACGCCCTGTATGTGGGTGTGGAGTGCAACGACAGCGAGCCCGCGGGTGTGGTGAAGCGGCTCAGCCGCCGTGATCGATCCACGGAGGCCGACCGCTTCACGGTCATGATCGATTCCTACATGGATCATCAGACCGGCTTCGTCTTCTCCACGAATGTCTCCGGCGTCCAGAGTGACGGCATCCTCTCGCAGGGAGGGAGCGTCTATGACCTCACGTGGGATGCCGTCTGGTCCGTGCAGACGAGGCGCCACCGCAACGGATGGTCCGCGGAGTTCGCGATCCCGTGGAATGCCCTGCGCTTCGCGCAGAATGCCTATCACTGGGGCATCAACTTCCGCCGCTACATCAGCCGCAAGAAGGAAACCATCGAGTGGGTGATGGTACCCCGGAGCGAAACGTATGCGATCCCGCGCTGGGGGAAGGTCGAGGGACTTGAAGGCATCCAGCCGCCGTTGCACCTGGAAGTGACCCCGTATGTGTCGGCCACCCGCACCATGACAACCGGACAGACCGCCGGCGGGATCCCGGCGGGAACGGAGTATGGCTTTGGGGCTGACATCAAGTACGGTCTCTCACGGAATTTCACGCTCGATGCAACGTTCGATCCGGATTTCGGGCAGGTGGAAGTGGATCAGTCCGTGTTGAACCTCACCGTCTTCGAGACGCGCTTCCCTGAGAAGCGGCCGTTCTTCGTTGAGGGCGCCCAGATGTTCACGTTCGGCGGGAGTGTGGACAACACGCCGCTGACACTCTTCTTCAGCCGGCGGCTTGGCCGGCAGCCGCGCCTGGCGTCATCGATCCCGTCCATTCACGGCAGTGCCGTGCAGGAGAACCCGCAGCTCACGACGATACTCGGCGCCGTGAAGTTGACGGGTCGGACGGCGGATGGTCTGTCGGTGGCGGCACTCTCGTCCGTGACCGATGAAGAGCGTGCAGAGATCGCTCCACCGGGGCAGAGTGCATTCGCAGTGCGCACCGAACCGCGGGCGACGTACCATGCGGCCCGTGTGAAGCAGGAGTGGCACGATGGCAGCTGGCTGGGGGGCATGGCGACCGTCGCTGCGTTCCACCATGGGCGTCCAGCGCTCTCGGGGGGCGTCGACTGGAATGCCCGGGTGTTCGACGGCTCCTATACGGTGGATGGCTATCTCGCCGGTGCCCGGGCCGGAAGCGGCGACGGTGTCGCGGGGCGCATGCTGTTCTCACGGCTGAATGCCGAGCATTGGATCACCACGGCCTCGTATGATCTCTTCACGAAGGGGTTCAACCCGAATGACATGGGTTTCTTCGCCCAGCCGCACGATCACGGCGGGTACGTGCAACTGGTGTACCGGGAGAATCTTGCGGAGGGCCTCTTCCGCCGGTACACCTTCGCGTTGAATCCGGAGATGCGGTGGAACTGGGACGGCATCCGGACGCACGCCCTGGTGCGCGGCGAGGCGGTAGGCGACTTCAGCAATTTCTGGTTCGGCATGCTCACGGTGGAGCGGGCGCTGCCTGCGTATGATGACGAAGAGCGGGGGATCATCGGGCTGTACCGGCGTCCGGGGAACACAGCGGTGTCTGTTACCGTTGAAACGGACGACCGTCATGCCGTGAGTGCGAGTGCGGTCGCCGGATACAAGCGTGAGGATGACCGTGCCTGGACGTGGTACGGCAGCGCCGCGCTTACCGTGCGGCCATCGGCATGGATGGAATTGAGCCCGGCCGTCTATTATCAGCGCACCCGTGGCGAACGTGCGTGGGTGTATCCGGATGGGAGCGTCCTCGATCCTGCGATCGCCCCGTCGCGGTTCAGCGTCTTCGGCACCAGGGATCTGCAGTTGCTGGACCTGTCCTTGCGCGGCATCGTGACGTTCACCCGGACGCTCAGCGTGCAGTTCTTCACGCAGGTATTCCTGACGCGGGGCATGTACGGCGAGTATTTCCGGCTGGTACCATCGGGGGGCCTTGCCCCGTACGAGTACCGGAATGATCCATCGTACTACAGCCATGATTTCAATGCCGTAACGCTCAACGCGAACGTGTTGGTGCGATGGGAATATCTGCCGGGCAGCACGGTGTATCTTGTGTGGACGCAGGCGCGCTACGGTGACAACGGGCTCTATGGCCTGGGGTTGATGCGGGGATTCAAGGAAGTGTTGCAGTTGCCGCGCGAAGACGTGCTGCTGTTGAAGGCGAGTTACTGGTTCTCGTTGTAGCCCCATTAAGAATTAAGAACTAAGAATTCTTAGTTCTTAATTATTAAGTGTCCTGTCGAAGAATTCCACGATCCGCCGGAAGTACTCACCCCCTCCCACCTCCGCCATGTTGTTGTGGCGGGCACCGTCGATGAGCCAGAGTTCCTTCGGTTCGTTCGCGTTCGCGAAGACGCGTTCCGTGTACACGTGCTTGATCAGATTGTCCGCGGTGCCGTGCATGAAGAAGACCGGCACATGCACCTTGCGGACGGCTTCCAGGGGCGACACGGCCGAGGCCTTGAAGTGCGCGATATGTTCCGAGCGCTTGATGACGATGTTGCGGAGGTAGTGCCAGGGGACCTTGATGATCCGCTTCTGGTATTCGTCGTACACCGTGCGGAGGGTCGCGAACCCGCTTTCGGCCAGCACGCTGGAGACCCGCCGATCGAGCGCAGCCACCTGGATCGCCACCGCTGCCCCCATCGAGGAACCCAGCAATCCGATCTTCCCGATGTGCACATCCTTCCTGCCCTCCAGATACGAGATCATGGTGGACGTGTCGTGCTTCTCGTAGAAACCGTAGGTGCAGAAGCGCCCGCCGCTGTCGCCATGCCGGCGTGAATCGTAGAGGAAGACGTTGAAGCCGGCATCATGGAGATGCCGCGCCACGGGGAGTCCGACGATCACGCATTCGCTCACACCGTGCAGGAAGATCACCGTGCCGCGGGCCGTGCCCCGTGCGGGAATGAACCAGCAGTGCAACGGAATGCCTTCGGCGCTGGTGATGGTCAGCTCTTCGTGCGTCAGGCCGAGGTCGGAAGGGTGCAGGACCGTGGTGATCTTCCGGTAGTACTCGATCGTCCGCCGGTTCGGTTGCAGGAGCATCACCGGACCGATGACCAGGAGTACCATGGAGATGAACACCATGAAGAGGACAACGAACAGCAGTATGGCGGCGAGAACGGTCATACGCCAATATACGTAGCCCCCTGTGTCGAAGCAACAAACTCTTTGCTTCTCGGGCCTCTGCTTCGTATGTTGAGTGCCAGACACTATGAAGACGCCGTCCTCTCCCCGCCGTGTCGCGATCGTCCACGAATGGTTCACATCCATGCGTGGCGGCGAGAAATGCGTTGAAGCCCTCTGTGAGGTCTATCCGGACGCCACGCTGTTCGTCCTCCTGCACACCAAAGGAACCGTTTCCCCGATCATCGAACGGATGCCCATCCGTACATCGTGGGTGTCGAAGCTCCCCTTTGCGCGCGAGCGGTACCGGCATTACCTCCCGCTGTTCCCGAAGGCCGTCCAGGCTCACGACCTGAGCGGCTTCGATCTGGTGATCAGTTCCCATCATTGCGTCGCGAAGGGCGTGCGCGTTCCGGCGGATGCATTGCACATCTGCTATTGCTACACACCGATGCGGTACATCTGGACGCAGTACGAAGACTATTTCGATCCGGAGCGTTCGGGACTGCTCACGCGGATCGGGATGCGATTGTTCGTGAACCGGCTGCGGGCGTGGGACCTCGCCACGGCGAGCACCCCCCACAAGTATATCGCGATCTCGCGGAACATCCGGGACAGGATCCGCACGATCTACAACCGCGCATCGGATGTGATCTATCCGCCGGTCGAGACCGCCGCGCTCCCCGTGTCGCGGCAGAACGACGGGTTCGCGCTGGTGGTCAGCGCTCTCGTTCCGTACAAGCGTGTGGACCTTGCCGTGGAGGCATGCACCAGGCTCGGCCGGCAGCTCGTTGTGATCGGGGATGGCCCGGACCTCGGGCGGCTGCAGCGGCTTGGCGGGCCGACCGTCCGGTTCCTCGGATGGCAGAACGATGCGGTAGTGCGGGACCATTTCGCCCGGTGTTCGTGTGTGCTCTTTCCCGGTGAGGAGGATTTTGGGATCGTGCCGGTGGAAGCGATGGCCTGTGGCAAGCCGGTCGTGGCATATGCACGGGGCGGTGCTCTGGAGACCGTCCTCGATGGCCCGGACCGGCGGACGGGGGTATTGTTCGAAGCACAGACATCGGAAGCACTTGCGGCAGCGATCCAGCGGTGCGACGCTCAGCGGTTCGACCCGGACGACCTGCATGCCTGGGCGCTGGAGTTCGACAGGGAATTGTACAAGAAACGCATGGCGGACTATATCCAGAATGCGTGGGTGGAATTCAGGGGTGGAAGTCCGCAACCATAAGCCGTGAAACATGTTACCGGAATGGCCGCGTTGACTTTCGGACGGGCTTTTTGTATCTTTCTGTTCATTATAAGAAGAAGGCATGCAGGGACAGGAAGCCAAACGCAAGCGTACCACACGTCTGTATGACGTGCTCGTCGTCCCGTCGGGCGACAAGAGCAAACCGCTGCAATTCACGGCGGGGTGGTGGAAGATCGGTCTCACGGCGGTGGGCGTCTTCGCGGCCTGTGCGGCGATCGTTCTGGCTGTCCTGATGTTCACGCCTGCCATGGAGTATCTGCCCATCCCGAATCCGGCGCTCGAAGCGCGGTACGGGCGGCAGCTCGTTGAAACGCAGCAGCAGCTCCACGCGCTCGCAGAGGATGTGATCCTGCTGCGCGAGTATAACACGAACCTGCGCCGCGCACTCGGGCAGGATGGCACTGCCGGTCCGGTGGTGGAGTTGCGCGACTCGGCATCGCATAAGCCGAATGGTGGGGCGGCCGATCTGGATCTGCACGGGGGGCCGGTACGTGGACAGCCCATGGGTGCGGATGATCTGGTCGAGGTGCAGCAGCAGCCGCAGAGCGCGCATCAGGCCGTGCAGGCCGCATCGATGGCCGATCATGGCGCCGCTCCGCAGGCACGGCGGCTCGATCTGCCGTTGCTCCTCCCGGTGGAGGGATTCGTGTCGCAGGGCTACGATCTGCCCCGGCGGCATTTCGGTCTGGACATAGCGGCGAAGCGCGGGTCACCCGTGCAGTCGCCCGCCGATGGCCACGTGGTGTATGCGGGGTGGACGTACGAGGATGGGAACACGCTGGTGATCTCGCACGGGTCTGGATACCTGACCGTGTTCAAGCACAACCAGACGCTCCTCACCGCGGTTGCGAGTCCGGTGAAGCGCGGCGAAGTGATCGCTCTCCTCGGGTCGTCGGGTAAGACGAGTCAGGGCCCGCACCTGCATTTTGAAGTGTGGAAGGATGGGATCCCGCGCGATCCCAATGAGTTGTTGATGAGGCCCGCGCGGTTGCAGTAGCGGGCGTTTTCCCGGGAACGGGATCAGGAAATTTCGTACAAGACAGAGGCGGAGTGCCATGGCAGACAAGCAGAGCGGCGGCGAATTGAGCCTCCTCGGAACGGGGACGGTTGTGGAAGGGAAGATCCGGACGGAAGGAAGCATACGGATCGATGGGAAGCTTGTGGGCGACCTGAACGCGAAGGCGAACGTCGCCGTTGGCCTCGGCGGTGCGGTGGAGGGCAACCTCAGCGGCAAGAATGTTTCGCTTGCGGGCAAGGTGACGGGCACCGTGACGGCTGTCGAGAAGCTGGTGCTCGAAAGCAAGTCGGTGGTGAAGGGCGATATCCGGGCGACGCGTCTCGTGGTGGATGAAGGTGCGTCGTTCGATGGACAGTGTGTGATGACCACAGGTACGCCGGCAGCGCCGAAGCACGGGGCCTGACGCGTGAGCGCTCCGGGCTCAGAGGGTCCTGAGACCAGCGGGCCCGGCGGTTGGCTCGGTGCTGCGGGGCCGTATCTGACCATGGGCATGGAGCTGGCGATCGCGGTCGTCGGGATGTTCTTCATCGGGCGGTGGATCGATGCGGCGTGGGACACGGGGCCGTGGGGCATGTTCACCGGACTGGTGATCGGAGTGGTGGGCGGGTTCATACGGTTCATCCGGCGGGCGCTGGCCCTGGGCCGTGCCGAGGACGACGCCGGCGGAACGAAGAATGGGTAACGGTAACGTGCGTGCGATGAAACGTTTCGGTCTGCAGGTGGCGGTCACGTTCGTGGTGACAGCGCTGATCGCAGCCTGGCCGCTGATGCGGTTCGCCCCGGCGGACGTCATCATCGCCGTGGTGACCGGGGCGGTGCTGAGCACGGCGAATGTGCTGGTGGGATTCCTGGCGATCCAGATGACGTTCAGGGGATCGTACACCAGGTTCCTGAAGGTGGTGCTTGGCGGGATGGGGATCAGGATGGCGGTCATGCTCGGGATGCTGCTCGTGCTGATCCTGGTGGCCCATATGCATGCGGTGGCATTGACCGTCGCGCTGGTGGGATATTCGATGATCTATCTCATTCTGGAGATCTTTGCGCTCCAGACCATGATGGAAGTGAAGAATCAAGGATAACGCAACGTGATCTTGACAGGGTCGGAAGCAACTGCAGACACGGTTCATGCCGTGGCGGACACGCTCCATGCGGCCGCAGGACATGCAGCAGCGGGACATGCGGCGGCCGGGGGTGAACATGGCGGCAATCTGTTCACCACGTTGCTGCACCACACGCAGGATGCGCACGAGCTGGAGCTCCCGTTCATGCACATCGAACTTCCCCACCTGCCGGCGTTCACGGTGGCGGGGATCACGTTCGACATGTCGATCACGAAGCATGTGGTCTTCCTCTGGTTCGCCGCGCTGCTGCTCGTCACGGCGGCAACGATCGTGGCGCGCAAGAACAGCCGCAGCAGGGTGCCGACCGGCTTTGGCAATCTCATCGAGGTCTTCATCGTGTTCGTGCGGGATGACATCGTCATCCCGAACATGGGCACGGCGGGCATCCGGTATATGCCCTACCTGCTCACCACGTTCTTCTACATCCTGTTGATGAACCTGCTCGGCCTGATCCCGTACGGCGCGTCGGCCACCGGGAACGTGAATGTCACGGCAGGACTCGCCATCATCGCCTTCCTGATGATCCAGGGATCCGCGATCCGTGCGCAGGGGTTCGGCCACTATCTGAAGCACCTGACGGGCGGTGTGCACTGGTCGCTCTGGCCCATCATGGTGCCGATCGAGATCCTCGGGCTGTTCACGAAACCGTTCGCGTTGTGCATCCGTTTGTTCGCGAACATGACGGGCGGACACATCGTCATCGTCTCCCTCATCGGCCTGATCTTCATCTTCAAGAGTTACATCATCGCCGTCGCCCCGGTCGGGTTCGTGGTGGCGATCAATTTCCTGGAGTTGTTCGTAGCGTTCCTGCAGGCATATATCTTCACGATGTTAACGTCGTTGTTCATGGGCCTGGGCATGCAGGTGGAAGGGCATGCCGCGGCCGAAGGTCACGGTCACTGATCGTTCACTCACATACTCTCTCTCTGGAGGATTACCCCATGGAAGCAAATGCACTCGGTTATCTGGCAGCAGGCATCGGCGCAGCCCTCACTGTCATCGGCGCAGGCCTCGGTATCGGCAAGCTTGCCGCGGCGGCCATGGAAGCGAGCGGGCGCCAGCCGGAAGTCGCGGGCCAGGTCCGGACGTCGATGCTGATCGCTGCCGCCCTCATCGAAGGCGCGACGTTCTTCGCCCTCGCGATCTGCATCATTCTGGCAACCAAGTAATCCGGACGGGACAAACCGATGCTCGAGATCAACCCCGGACTCATCCTGTGGACGATCCTGACGTTCGTGATCGTTCTGGTGATCCTGCAACGCACGGCGTGGAAGCCGCTGCTCACGGCGCTGAAAGAGCGTGAGGACTCGATCCGCACCTCGCTGCATACTGCCGAAGAGGCGCGGAACCAGGCACAGAAGCTTCTGGACGAGAACAGGAAGCTGATGGCCTCCGCCGAAGAGCAGTCGCAGCGGATCATCAAGGAAGGTCGTGACATGGCCGAGCGGCTCAAGGCCGAGATCCTGGAGAAAGCCAACGCGTCGTCGCAGCAGATGGTGGTGCAGGCGCGTGAGGAGATCCAGCGTGAGAAGGAGAGCGCCCTGACCCAGCTGCGTTCCGAGGTGGCCGATCTGGCCATCACGGCAGCGGGGAAGATCCTGGACGCGAACCTCGACCCCGCAAAGCAGCGTGCGATCGTGGACGCCGCGATCCGCGACATCAACAAAGGATAACCGCCGATGCGCTCCACACGCGTGGCCAGACGATATGCACAGGCATTGATGAGTGCGGCGGAGGAACGCAGTATCCTCGAGAAGACCACGGCCGATCTGACAGCGATCGCCGGTGTCATCCGGGGGTCGCGCGACTTCCGTACGTTCCTCACCAGCCCCGTCGTCTCCATACCCCGCAAGAAAAGCATCCTGCAGGAGGTCTTCGGCTCGACGGTCAGCAAGGAAACGCTCGCGTTCCTGGACCTGCTGGTCACGAAGCAGCGCGAAGGCGAACTTGCGGGCATCATCGAGCAGTTCCATGCCCTGCATGATCTCAAGATGGGGATCGCGAACGTCGACGTGACGACCGCCCTGGAACTGACGGCACAGCAGCAGAAGGCGCTCCAGAAGGAATTGGAGCAGCGGACCGGAAAGTCCGTGCGCCTGCGGGTGGGAGTGGATCCCTCCATCCGGGGTGGATTGGTGGTGCGCATCGGCGACACCGTGCTGGATGCAAGCCTCTCGCATCAGCTCGAACGCCTGCGCGAACGATTTGCCCGGGGAGCTGCGCTCCCCCACTGAGAACGATCATCTGAAGGACCTGGCAATGGCAGAAGTACGACCGGAAGAAGTCTCCGCTATCCTGCGGAAACAGCTGGCGGGGTTTGAGAAAGAGACCGACATCTACGACGTCGGGACGGTGTTGCAGGTGGGCGACGGCGTTGCGCGCGTCTACGGGCTCACCAAGGCGCTCATGAGCGAACTCGTGGAGTTCCCGCACGGCGTGTTCGGCATGGTGCTGAACCTCGAAGAGGACAATGTTGGATGCATCCTCTTCGGCGAAAGCTCGGAGATCAAGGAAGGCGATACGGTCAAACGCACCGGCCGCGTCGCGTCGATGCCCGTCGGGGAACAGATGCTCGGACGCGTGTTCAACGCGCTCGGCCAGCCCACCGATGGCCGTGGGCCGATCCACACCGACAAGTTCCTTCCGATCGAACGCAAGGCACTCGGTGTCATGCAGCGCTCGAAGGTCAACCAGCCTCTCCAGACCGGTATCAAGGCGGTGGATGGCATGATCCCGATCGGATGCGGACAGCGTGAATTGATCATCGGCGACCGTCAGACCGGCAAGACCGCGGTGGCGCTCGATGCGATCATCAACCAGCGCTTCACGCACACCCCCGAAGCGAAGGCGCTCGGCATCGAACCGGTGTACTGCATCTACGTGGCCATC
Organism: Bacteroidota bacterium; assembly: GCA_030835135.1. Taxonomy (GTDB): domain Bacteria; phylum Bacteroidota; class Ignavibacteria; order UBA10030; family UBA6906; genus JAGDMK01. Next base: position 30,652 of record JAUQWO010000008.1, on the reverse strand, counting down.
GGCCAGAAGAGCTCGACCGTGGCGCAGGTGGTGGACAAGCTGCAGCAGGAAGGTGCGATGGCGTACACGGCGGTGATCGCCGCGACGGCCAGCGACCCGGCCCCGATGCAGTACATCGCTCCGTACTCCGGTGCAACGCTCGGCGAGCATTTCCGCGACAGCGGCCGCCATGCGCTCGTGGTGTACGACGATCTCACGAAGCAGGCACAGGCGTACCGCCAGGTGTCGCTGCTCCTGCGCCGACCGCCGGGACGCGAAGCATATCCGGGCGACGTGTTCTATCTCCATTCGCGCCTGCTGGAGCGCTCGTCCAAACTGAACGCCGACCTGGGCGGTGGCAGCCTTACGGCGTTCCCGATCATCGAGACGCAGGCCGGCGACGTGTCCGCCTACATTCCGACGAACGTCATCTCCATCACCGACGGCCAGATCTACCTCGAGCCCGGCATGTTCAACGCCGGTATCCGTCCGGCCATCAACGTCGGTATCTCGGTCTCCCGCGTCGGTGGCACGGCGCAGATCAAGGCCATGCGCAAGGTGGCCGGGCGACTGCGCCTGGAACTCGCGCAGTATGCGGAACTCGAAGCCTTCGCAAAGTTCGGTTCTGATCTGGACAAGGCGACGTTGCAGCAGCTCCGCCGCGGCGCGCGTCTGGTCGAACTGCTGAAGCAGGGACAGTATGTGCCGATGACGGTCGAGAAGCAGGTGGTTAGCCTCTTCGCCGGCACGAACGGCTATCTGGATGAGATCCCGGTAAGCGAGGTGCAGCGGTTCGAGCGTGAGTTGCTGGAACTGCTCGAGCTGAAGCACCCCGAGGTGCTCACGGGGATCGCGTCAAAGAAGGACCTCACGGATGAGATCACGGCATCGTTGAAGAAGATCCTCGGCGATTTCACGGCATCATTCAAGGCATCGGTGAAGGCATAAGGGAGCGACGGTCGTATGCCCACATTGCGAGAGGTACGTAACCGCATCGTCGGTGTCAAGAAGACGCAGAAGATCACGCGTGCGATGAAAATGGTGGCCGCGGCGAAGTTGCGCCGGGCCCAGGGCGCGGTGATCGCCGCGCGACCGTACGCGCGCGGCATGAAGGCGCTTCTGCAGCATCTGTTGCCATCGATGGAACCCGGCACCGAACCGCTGCTCACGGCGCGTCCGGTGAAGACGCTGGCGGTCGTGGTGATCACATCGGACCGTGGTATGTGCGGTGCATTCAACACGAACATCATGCGTGCCGCCCAGGCGCACATGGCAACGGCGATGCCGGATTTCCGCACGAGCAGGTCGGTGCGGCTCTTCCTGCTCGGCAAGAAGGGGAGCGACTTCTTCTCGAAGCAGCAGCTTCCGATCGCCGAGAAGCACCCCGGGTTCTTCAATCATCTGAACAGCGGTGAGGCCGCCGCGGTCGTGCGGAGGCTGATCGACATGTATCTGCGCGGAGAGGTTGACCGCGTGGACCTCGTGTACAATGAGTTCAAGTCGGTTGCCCAGCAGCGGGTGATCATAGAGCAGTTCCTCCCGATGGTCCCCGAGGTGGGGGCTCACGCTGCCGACACGCACAAGGGCGTCGACTACATTTATGAACCGTCGCAGAAGGACATCTTTTCGGCCCTTTTGCCCCGGTATCTGAATTTCACCTTCTGGAAGGCGCTGTTGGAATCGAATGCGTCGGAGCAGGGGGCGAGGATGGCAGCCATGGAAAATGCCACCGAAAATGCACGGGAAATGATAGAAACGCTGCAGCTCCAGTACAATAAGGCCCGTCAGGCGGCCATCACGAAGGAGCTGCTTGAGGTCGTTTCGGGTGCCGACGCCCTGAAGGCGTAGGCGATATGGATCGCCAGGAGGCCAATCCGGCCGCCTGGCGAAAGACAATTGATTTGACCGATTTCTGGGGGAACGACCACGCCTGCCGTCGCTCCCAAGCCGTTGATCAGGCCGAATTCTGAGCAACGGCACAGCTGACCGCGCTGTCTGGACAGATAGACGTATCTCCCCATTGGCTCCTCCGCGGGTCACCAGCCATTCTGTAGTTGCATAACTTCTGTATTTTCAGTATCTTATACATCCTTGCCACAAAACCGCCCGAATCGGGCGGTTGGTGTGCTTATGGATGATCCATGTTCGAAGACCTTAGCAGAAAACTTGACGGTGTACTGAAGCGCCTGCGCGGGCAGGGGAAGATCTCCGAAGCGAACGTTGCGGAGACCCTGCGTGAGGTGCGGCGTGTGCTGTTGGACGCCGACGTGAACTACAAGGTCGCGCGTCAGTTCGTTGATGATGTGCTGCGCCGTGCGGTCGGTCAGGATGTGTTGCAGAGCATCACCCCCGGCCAGCTGATCATCAAGATCATCTATGATGAGCTGAACCGTTTGCTGGGGACGCAGAACGTGGGGATCACGTTCGCCCCGATGCCGCCGACCGTGATCATGGTCGCCGGTCTGCAGGGGTCCGGCAAGACAACTTTTTGCGCGAAACTTGCGTTGCATTTAAAGGGGCAGGGACGGTTCCCGCTCCTTGCGGCGGCAGACGTTCACCGTCCCGCGGCCATCGATCAGCTCGAAGTGCTCGGCAAGCAGGTCGGGATCCCGGTGTACGCCGAACGCGGGGCCGGCGCAGTGGATGTGGCGCGTGGAGCGCTGGAGCATGCGCGGCAGAGTGCGCGTGATGTCGTCATCGTCGACACCGCCGGCCGTCTGCATGTGGATGAAGATATGATGCGTGAGGCGGAAGCGGTGAAGACCGCGGTCCAGCCCCACGAGATCCTGTTCGTGGTGGATGCGATGACCGGCCAGGATGCCGTGAACACGGCGCTGGCGTTCCATCAGCGGTTGCAGTACAGCGGTGCGGTGCTCACCAAGATGGACGGTGATGCACGCGGTGGCGCGGCGATCTCGCTGCGTGCCACGGTCGGCGTCCCGATCAAGTTCATCGGCACCGGCGAGAAGCCGGAGGCGCTCGAGAAATTCCATCCCGACCGTCTCGCATCGCGCATCCTCGGCATGGGCGACATCGTCACGCTCGTCGAGAAGGCGCAGGAGCAGTTCGATGAAGAGAAGGCCGTCGCGCTCGAGTCGAAACTCCGCAAGGCGCAGTTCACCCTGGAAGATTTCATGGAGCAGCTCCAGGAGGTGAAGAAGATGGGGCCGCTGAATCAGGTGATGGGCATGTTGCCCGGCATGCAGCGGATGCCCGAGAACGTGACGGTGGATGAGAAGGCGCTGGGGCGGATCGAAGCGATGATCCGTTCGATGACGCCGGACGAGCGGCGCAAGCCGCAGATCCTGAACGGCAGCAGGCGGAAGCGGATCGCGGCCGGCAGCGGATGCACCGTCCAGGACCTGAACAGGTTGATCAAACAGTATGAACAGATGCAGCGCATGATGAAGACCCTGAGCAAAGGCGGCAAGTTCGGCCGCATGGCGCGGGGGATGCGTATTCACCCATAGCAGCAGAACAAAGGAGAACGACGTTGGCAGTACGACTGCGTTTGCGGCGCATCGGCAAGAAGAAGATGCCGATGTATCAGATCGTGGCGGCGGATTCGCGCACGGCCCGGAACGGGCGGTTCCTCGAGGTGGTTGGCCGGTATGAACCCCGGCATGAACCGCTGTTGATCGAGACCAAAGAGACGCGGGTCTTCCATTGGCTGAAGAACGGCGCACGGCCCACCGATACGGTGCGCAGCCTCTTCCAGCGCAACGGGCTGTGGCTCAAGTGGAACCTGACCCGCATCGGCAAGGATGCAGCGACGATCGCCGGTGTGATGGAGAAGTGGCAGGCCCAGCAGGCCGGGCGCCCGGAACGTGATGCGGCCCGCAAGGTCCGTCGCGCCGATGCAAAGAAGAAGGCGAGCAAGGGCGGTGCAGAAGCCTCTGCGCCCGCAGCAGCTCCCGCTCCTGAAGCCGGTGCCTGATCAGGCGTCCCGTGCAGCGGGACCATGGGAAGATGGATCGGACCGTGAGGTCCGGGGACAGTGATGGTGAGGGAGGTCGTGTAGGGTGGACTGTTGTCCCGAGGAGGACGTATGCAGGAGTTACTCGAATTCATCGCCAGACGGCTCGTGGAACGTCCGGAGAGCGTCGTGGTCCATTGTGTGCCCGGTGACACCAAGATCGTCTTCCGGCTCGAAGTTGCCGAAGAGGACATCGGGAAGGTGATCGGGAGGAACGGACGGACCGCACAATCGCTTCGGGTCCTTCTCGCAGCGGTCGCGGCGCGCGAGGGCAAACGGGCAATCCTGGAAATCTCGAATTGAGTGTTGGTGTTGAAGGATTGATCGCCATCGGCCGCATCGTGAAGGCCTTTGGCGTCCGCGGCGACCTGATCGTCCAGCCGATGACGGACGACCCGGAACGTTTCGCCGCGACACGTCGTGTGTTCCTTGGCAGATATGCCGATGCCGTTGCAGGCACCGGGACCGTGGTCGGCGAGGCCACGATCGAGGATTCCCAGATCGATGGCCGCGGTGTACGGCTGCACCTGGCCTCCGTGCCGGACCGCACCGCCGCGGAGCAGTGCGTGGGTCTGCTCGTCATGATCCCGAAGGACGAACGTCTCGAGCTCGAGGACGGGCGGTACTACGTGGACGACCTGATCGGGCTGACGGTGGTGAGTTCCGCGGGTGAGAATCTCGGAACGCTCGCCGACGTGATGCGGATGCCGGGGCACGATGTGTACGTGGTGCATGACCATGGCACCGAGTTCATGATCCCGGCCGTCAAGGAGTTCATCAAAGCGGTGGATCTCGCGGGGCGGACGGTAACGGTGGAGCTGATCGAAGGGATGCGCGGGTGATACGGATCGACGTGGTGACCGGGTTCCCCCGGCTCGTCGAAGGCCCGCTGCAGGAGAGCATGCTCAAGCGGGCGCGTGAGCAGGGTCTCGCGGAGATCGTGGTGCACGATCTGCGTGATGCGACAAGCGACAAGCACCGCACCATCGACGACACGCCCTTCGGGGGCGGGGCCGGCATGGTGCTGAAGCCCGAACCGGTGTTCACGTGCGTGGAGCGGCTGCAGGCCGAGCGCACGTATGATGAAGTGATCTATCTTTCGGCGGATGGTGAGCAACTCACCCAGCCGCTGGCGAATGCGCTCTCCCTGCGCCGCAACCTGCTCCTGCTCTGCGGCCATTACAAGGGGATCGACGAACGTATCCGCGAGCGGCTCGTGACCCGGGAGATTTCGATCGGTGATTATGTGCTGACGGGAGGCGAGCTCCCGGCACTGGTGGTGATCGATGCGGTGGTCCGGCTCATCCCCGGCGTGCTCCACGATGGCACGTCGGCGTTGAACGACTCGTTCCAGGACCCGCTGCTCGACGCCCCGCAGTATACCCGGCCCGCGGTGTTCCGGGACATGGCCGTACCCGATGTGCTCCTCTCCGGCAACCACGCGGATATCGAGCGGTGGCGGGAGGAACAGCGTTTGCGGCGCACGAAGCAGCGCCGTCCGGATCTGCTAAACGAACAGTGACACTGTCTATCTTTGGAGATGATCATGGAGAAGATCAAGCTGGTTGAAGCAACGCAGATGAAGAGCGGGATCCCCGACTTCAGCTCAGGCGATGTACTGAACGTGCACGTTCGCGTCATCGAAGGCGACAAGGAACGCATCCAGCAGTTCCAGGGTGTCGTGATCGCGCGCCACGGTGCCGGGATGAACGCCACGTTCACCATCCGCAAGGTCTCCGACGGCGTCGGCGTGGAACGCATCTTCCCCGTGCATTCCCCGCGCCTCGCGAAGATCGAAAAGGTCAAGGAAGGCCACGTCCGCCGCGCCAAGCTCTACTATGTGCGGAAGCTGGCGGCGAAGGCCATCCGGCAGAAGACCAACGCATAACACGGCTCTCTTGTCCGTGTCCTGCCGTCCTGCACCCGATGAACATCCCGGCGTGGTGCGCCTCCGTGCGCCGCACGCCGTGATGGATCCGGGACCCTGGCTACGGCCGGTGAGCGACCGATGACCCTCCGCAGCCTCCGCCTCGGCATCCCCGTCGACTTCTACACCGCGCCGCTGGTGGTCCCGCTTGCCGCGTCGGATGCATTCGTACGTCACGCCGATACACCGGCACGCCTGGCCCTGGCATTACGCGAAAAGAAACTGGACGCGGCTTTCCTGTCGCCTCTGGAATATGCCCGCGACAGCTCCCTGTTCGAGGTCATCCCCGGCGCCGGCGCCAGTTCGTCCGTGAGCACCGGTACGGTCTCGCTGATCTTCCGCTCCGAACATCTCCATTCCGTCAGTACCATCGCCATCGATCCGTCATTCCCGTCCGAGATCGTTCTGGCCCGCATCATTCTCGCAGAAGAGTTTGAACTGACGCCGACGTTCGTTCCGGCGACGGGATCCGTGGACGATATGCTTGCACGTGCCGAAGCCGTCCTCCTTGCCGGCGATGCATCGCTGCGTGCGGTGGATGTGCATCCGAACCGGATCGATCTGGTGGAAGCGTGGACCGAAATGACCGGTCTGCCGTACGTGCACGGGCTGTGGGTCGTGCCGAGTGGTACGGCCACGCCGGAACTTGCGCAGGTCCTCCAGGATGCCGCCCGGAAGGCGTACGACACGGTGGACACCATCACCGGCAGTGCGCCGCCGTCGCTCTTCCCCGGCAGGAATCAGGCAGCGCTCACGGACTACCTCAATGCATTCGCGTACGACCTGTCCGAAGAATGTCTGGACAGCGTTCAGGAATTCATGCGCTTCGCCTACTATCACGGCGTCCTCCCGGACGTCGGTGAGCTCAATCTGTACTCGCCCGACACGCCCGATCGCCCGAACGACGACGACTAGCGTCGCGTTGAATCTTTCTCAAAAGATGGGTAGATTGACCGCATGCTTACGTCGCTGCAGATCAGGAATTATGCCCTCATCGAGGAACTCAGCGTTCCCCTCTCCAGCGGTCTCGTGATCATCACCGGCGAGACCGGCGCGGGAAAATCCATCATCATCGATGCACTCGGGCTCGTGCTCGGCGAACGCGCGAGCAGTGAGGCCGTGCGGACGGGTGCCGACAAGGCCATCGTCGAAGCGGTCTTCGACGTCACGGGCAACGCACGCGTCACCGAACTTCTGCAGACCAATGAGCTGGACACCGCCGAGGAACTCATCGTCCGGCGTGAGGTCTCCGCCAGGGGGCAGAGCCGTTGCTTCATCAATGACTCACCCGTCACCCTCGCACTGCTGAAGCAGACCGGCGAGCTGCTGGTCGACCTCCACGGGCAGCATGAACATCAGTCGCTGCTGCGCGTCGATACCCATTGTGGCATGGTGGACGATTTCGGCGGGCTGGACGGCATGGTGCGTGAGTACCGGGAGTCGTTCCAGAGGCTGAAAGTGATCGCGGCCGAGGTGGTGGAACTGCGTGACCGCGAACAGCAGCTCCGGGAGAAGCGCGATTTCTGCCTGTTCCAGGCGCAGGAGATCGATGCCGTGGCGCCGCAGGCAGGCGAAGAAGAGCGCCTCGAGACCGACCTCCGCATCCTGGAGAACAGCGAGAAGCTCCACACGGCCACCGCGGACCTTCACACGGCCCTCTACGAAGGCGACCGATCGGCCCACGATCTGCTCGTCGTCGCCCGGAACCAGCTGCACACGCTTGCCGCCATCGATCCCCAATTTGCGGATGCTGCCCGGGAATGCGCATCAGCGGCGGCCATCGTGAATGAGCTCGCGAAATTCATCCAGGGCTACAATGCCAGGGTGGAGTTCGCGCCTGACCGGCTCGAAGAGCTGCGCGACCGGCTCGGGAGGATCGCCTTCCTCAAGAAGAAGTATGGCGGATCCATCGAGGCGGTGCTCGCGCACCGTGATGCCATCGGGCGCGACCTCGAGCTGGCGGACAACTTCGATGGCGTCCTGCAGAAGATGCAGAAAGATCTTGATGCAGCGCGCGCCGAATGTGCGCTGCGGGCCGAACGGTTGTCGCTGAAGCGGCATGAGGTGGCGAAGAAGATCGACAAGGCCATCGTTCAGGAGCTGGCGAAACTGGGCATCGCCAATGCACGATTCACCACCCACGTCGACCAGACCGCGATCGAGAGCGGCCGACCCGCCAAAGCGGCACTGCCTGATGATGCCGTCCTGCGCGGGAAGAGCGCCGTTCGCCTGAATTCCCGCGGCTACGATGACGTGGAATTCTACATCTCCACCAATGCGGGTGAAGAAGAGAAACCTCTGACAAAGGTCGCCTCCGGCGGCGAGATCTCGCGCATCATGCTGGCGCTCAAGAGCATCCTGGCGCGCACGGACCGCCTGCCGGTGCTCATCTTCGATGAGATCGATGTCGGCGTCAGCGGACGCATTGCCCAGGCGGTGGGGGCGAGCATGAAGAGTCTGGCCGGCTTCCATCAGGTCATCGCCATCACGCATCTTCCACAGATCGCGGGCTTCGCGGACACACACATTGTTGTCACCAAGAAAGAACAGAACGGACGCGCCTCCACGTCGCTCCGCCGCCTCACCCTCGACGAGCAGGTCCGCGAAGTGGCCCGGCTCATGAGCGGTGCCGAGGTGACGGAGGCTGGCCTTGCCGGCGCCCGTGAACTCATGGGGTTACGGTAATGGGCCTTTCCGTCTATAATACACTCTCCCGTACGCTCGAAGAATTCCATCCGCTGGAGGAGGGCACGGTCCGCATGTACGTCTGCGGCCCGACGGTCTACGGCCATTCGCACCTCGGGCACGCAAAGAGTTACGTCTCCTTCGATGTGATCGTCCGGTGGCTCCGCGTCCTGGGCTATCGTGTCCTGTATGTCCAGAACATCACCGATGTCGGTCATCTCACCGATGATGCCGATGAAGGTGAGGACAAGCTGATCAAGCAATCCCGGACGGACCGCGTGCATCCGATGCAGGTGGCGGAGATGTACACGCGCAGCTACTTCGAGGACATGGACCGGCTGAACGTGCTCCGGCCGGACATTGTGCCGCGGGCGACGGGTCACGTCACCGAGCAGATCGCGCTCGTCGAGAAGCTCATCGCGTTGCACCTCGCCTACGCCGTGAACGGTTCGGTCTACTTCGATGTGAACGCATTCGCGGGATACGGAAAACTGTCGCGCCGTGCCACGGATGAGCTCACGGCCGGCGCGCGCGTGGATGTGAACGCGGAGAAGCGGAACCCGGCGGATTTCGCGGTATGGAAGAAGGCGGAGCCCGGCCATATCATGCGGTGGCCGAGTCCGTGGGGCGAAGGCTTCCCGGGATGGCATCTGGAGTGCTCGGCGATGTCGATGAAATATCTCGGCGAAAGCTTTGACATCCATGGTGGTGGACTGGAGAACCAGTTCCCGCATCATGAGTGCGAGATCGCGCAGAGCGAAGGTGCCACGGGCAAACCGTTCGTGAAGTACTGGTTGCACAATAATATGGTCACGGTCGATGGCCGGAAGATGGGGAAGTCGTTGGGGAATTTCATCACGTTGAAGGATGCCTTCACGCGGTGGACGCCGGCGATGGTGCGGTTCTTCATCCTGCAGAGCCATTACCGGAGCACGCTCGACTTCAGCGCGGAAGCCGTTGGTGGGGCAGGCAAGGGGCTCGAGAAGCTTCACAATGCGATCCGTTCCCTCCGCGACCGCATCACCACCGCACCCGCAACGGGCGAGCCGTCGGGCGTGGACCTCCCGCGGTTCGAAGGATCGTTCCGTGCGGCCATGGACGAGGACTTCAACGCCCCGCAGGCGATCGGGGTGCTCTTCGATCTCTCGCGCGAGGTGAACACTGCCCTTGCGAAGCCGGTCACGATCAGCAAAGCGGCCCTGGAGGAGATCGAGGCGTTCTATGTGAAGTATGCAGGCGATGCGCTCGGCATCATGCCCGATGCAGCAGGCGCGCGTGGCCAGGAGGAGAGTCTCGAACCCGGTCTCATGGACCTGCTGATCTCGTTGCGCGCCGACCTCCGCAAAGAAAAACTCTGGGCGCTGTCGGACCGGATCCGTGACGGGCTCGTCGCGATCGGCGTCGTGCTGGAGGACAAGAAAGAGGGGACCTCGTGGAAACGCGCACCGCGTACGTAAGGGCGTTCGCCGCGGCGTGCGTGTGCATGCTGTGCATGCAGACCGCCGCAGCGCAGGGGGCAGCCGGATCCGGCGGAGGTCTCGAGCCGCGCTTTCTGGTGGACGTGCCCACGGCGGGCATGCTGGACAAGGGGACATTCGCTCTGGACGTTGACTTCTATCAGGAAGGCGGCGTGTTGTTGGGACTGAGTGCCGGGCTCTTCGAACGGCTCAGCTTCGGCATTTCGTATGGCGGCACGCGTCTCATCGGCTCGGAGTCGCCCGTCATGAACGACATCCCGGGCGTCAATCTCCGGATCCGCATCATCGAAGAGAACATGGTGTTCCCCGCGATCGTGCTGGGCTTCGATTCGCAGGGGAAGGATGGCTATCTCAAGGAACAGGACCGGTACCGCATCAAGTCTCCCGGATTCTTCGCCGTGGCCAGCAAGAACTATCTGCTGCTCGGATATTTCAGTCTCCATGGCGGCGTGAACTACAGTCTCGAACGCGCCGATGGCGACCGCGATATCAATCTGTTCATCGGCGCGGAGAAGACGATCGGTCCGATCCTCTCGCTCGTTGCGGAGTACAACTTCGGTCTCAATGACAACAGTGGAAGCGCGCGGGGCAAAGGGCGGGGGTACGTCAACGCCGGACTGAAGGTGTCGGTTGGCAACGGTCTCACACTCGGCGTGAACCTGAAAGACATCATCAAGAATGGCCGGGACCTTTCAGTTGCCAACCGGACGGTGCGGTTGGAATATGCACGGGCCTTCTGATGACTGTGTGGTTTAGTGGACGGTGGCTACACTGCTGAGCAGCTCCCCTGTTCCAATCTCCCCGAATCGCCCCGGTTTTCGCCACTTCGCCCCTTCTTGCACCATGGCATCAATATTGTGATATTGTCAAGTACGTAGAGGAGGAACATTCATGAAAACCCTGACACTTCGCCTGATGTTGCCCGCGGCAGCGTTCCTGTTGCTGCTGGTGCCCGGCTGCTACACGCAGCTCGGGACCGTGCACGACGACAATCAGTACGTGTACGACGAAGATGACGAATACATTCCGGAGGACAGCGTTTCGCAGGAAGACTACGACGATGCGCGTGCCCGGTTCTATGATGATGCATACGGGTATTACCCGCAGACCGTGATCGGTATCGGGTACGGCGCCCCGTGGGGATACGGCGGGTACTATGATCCGTTCTGGGGCTGGTGCGGGACGGGGTACTACTCTCCGTATCACTATGGCGGCTGGCCGTACTATGGCGGGTACGGGTATCTTCCGTACGGCTACTCCCATCATGGCGGCGGCGGTGGCGGCTACGTGACCCGCGGTGCAACGCATGGCACGACACGCACCTTTGGTTCGACGCGCTCTTCGGGGAGTGTTCGTGGCGGGACGGCCGGATCGTATGCCCCCACCGGGTCGCGCTCTGGTTCGGGTGGCTCCAGCGGGTCGACGTATCTACCCACCGGCCGGACGAATACCGGCGCGCGTGGTGCGGCGGTTGGCAGCGGCTCCTCCAGAAATTCAGGCACCCGCAATGGTTCGGTTGGCGGGACGACAACGCGCTCGGCCCCGCGCCCGGAAGGCGGCTCGAGGTCGGGACGTCGTGAAGAACGGTACAACCCGCCGCCGTCATACGGCGGCTCGTCCGGATCCTCGTCATCGGGGAACAGCGGAGGCAACAGTGGCGGTGGGCGTTCGTCATCACCAGCACCGTCTGCACCGCCGTCGTCACCGCCGCCGAGCAGCGGTGGGGGGGCACCGGCGAACACCGGCGATCGTGGCGGCAGAAGCCGCTGATCTACCAACGAGGACACTATGGACAAGCATCGGATGAATTTCCTTCGGCACTGTACGGCGATCGTGGTCGTGATGATGACCGCGGCAGGCGCGGCCTTCGCGCAATATCCTGAGGACGCGTTGCGCCTGGGCCTCTCCGGCATCGGCGTGGGCGCACGCGCGATCGCCATGGGCGGAGCATATACCGGGGTCGCGAACGACTACAGTGCGATCTACTGGAATCCTGCAGGTCTGGCACAGATGCAGTACAGCGAATTCACCGCGGGTATGTCGCATCTCAGCATGAAGAACAACAGTACCTTCTTCGGCAGCGCGGAAACGTACACCAATTCCAGCACGGCGCTGAACAGTCTCGGTTTGGTGCACAAGGTCCCGACGCTGCGCGGCAATCTGGTGCTCGGGTTCGGGTTCCACCGGCAGGCGAATTTCCTCTCGGGGATGTCGTTCACCGGCTTCAATCCGAACAGCAGCATCCTTCAGACGTATGCCCGTAACGGTGCGCAGTATCCCTCCGACATCTCGGGCAACATCGCGTATCAATTGTACCTGGCGGACATCGACACGGTGAATGGCACATTCATCAGCCCGATCACCAGCCGGGTCACCCAGCTTGCGAAGGTGCTCGAATCCGGCGGACTGAACAACTGGTCGGTGAGCGGTGCACTGGACATCGCCAAAGAGGTCTCCCTCGGTCTGACCCTGACATACGTGTCGGGCACATACCGCTACGACCGTACGTACGAGGAGCAGGACCGCGCGCGCATCTATCAATCGTTCCCGTATGACTTCGACGCCTTCACGCTTGAAGAGTACGTCGATGGTGACATCTCCGGGTTCAATGCCAAGTTCGGACTCATGTACAGGGTCCCGGACCGGTTCCGGCTGGGTCTCGCGGTGAAGACCCCGACCGCGTTCACCGTGAAAGAAAGCTTCGGGTCGTATGCCCGGGCGTATTTCGACAATGGCGACATCAAACCGAACGACAAGCCGTTCGAGGACCTGGCCTCCGGTGATTACGGGGTGCGGACCCCGTGGGTCTTCAGCGCGGGCGCATCGGTCATCTTCGGTGATCTGGTCCTGTCCGGCGATGTGGAGTACACAGACTGGACGCAGATGGAGTTCAAGGATGCCACCAGTGATGTGATGGCCCAGAACAGGGATTTCAAGACGTTGTTCCGGCCCACGGCGGACCTCCGGGCCGGTGCAGAATATTCATTTGGCGGCGGGTTGCGCATCCGTGGTGGGTTCATGATGAACCGTTCCCCGTATGAGGGCGATCCGAGCTCGTTCGATCAGAAGTACATCACCGGCGGATTGGGCATCCCGCTCGGCGGGTCGACGATGCTGGACCTGACGTACGCCCGCGGCTGGTGGGACACGTTCCGGACGAACTACAACAGCTCGTCGCGGGTCAACGAGAGCATCACCAGCAACACCATTCTGGCGACCTTCTCGCACCGGTTTTAAAGCCACTCCAACCTCTGTTGCCAGACGGAGTGAAGGCGACGGGAGTATCGGAGTGAGCCTCCCGCCACCGCGTTTGTTGCGGGAGGCGGGGGACGGTTGCCGGACAGGATCTGACCCCGGATTGCATCACTCCCAGCCTTTCAATATATTCGTGTGGCGACGCTCATGATGGGCGTCGCCACACGTCCATGACCAACTTCCCCATTCTCTTCCCGTCCGCGCGCCCATGACACGGCGTCTGCGCATTCTTGTGGGAATCCTCGGGGTCACCGGGATCCTGCTCATCGCCTTCATCATCTTCGCCCGCTACGAACTCACGGCATCGTTCCCGCCGGTCTCCGGCTCCATCGAGATGCCGGGCCTCCTTGGCGAGGTCTCTGTCCGGCGTGACGCGTATGGCGTACCGCATATCATCGCGATGAACGAGCACGATGCACTGTATGCGATGGGCGTCGTCCATGCGCAGGACCGCCTCTGGCAGATGGATATGCAGCGCCGGGCGGCGATGGGAACATTGTCCGGCGTCATCGGTGCGGCGACGATCCCCTTCGACAAGATGTTCCGGATCATCGGTCTCCGCAGGACGGCCGAGCGCATCGAGAACAAACTGCCGGATGATACACGCAGGAAGCTGCAGTGGTACGCTGACGGCGTGAATGCCTGGATCCGGCATCAGCGGGGGGCGTATCCGGTCGAGTTCGACATCCTCCGGTACGAGCCCGAAGAGTGGACGCCGATGCATTCGATCCTGGTGGCGAGGCTCATCGCGTGGGAACTGAACCTTTCCTGGTGGACCGACGTCACGTATGGCGCCATCGAAGAGAGACTGGGTGCCGACCGCGTCCGTGACATTCTGCCAACGTATGAAGAGGATCCGAAGGCTACGGCCGCACCGGTCGGCGTGCGCGCAGGCAGCAGTGCCGCGCTTTCCTACCTCCACACGGCGCAGGAATATCGGACGTTCATGGGCAGGCCCCTGGCCCCCGGGGGCAGCAATGCCTGGGCCGTGGCACCATCGCATTCACAGACCGGCTCGGCGATCCTGGCGAACGACACGCATCTGCACCTGACCTCTCCCTCGCAGTGGTATGAACTGCAGTACGACATCCCGGGTCTTCTGGTGTGTGGCATGTCCGTCCCCGGTGTCCCCGGCGTGGTGACGGGGCGGAACGATTCCATTGCGTGGGGCGTGACCAACCTCATGGCCGATGATGCCGACTTCTTCATTGAAGAGATCAACGATTCGGCCCGGACCTACCGGCGTGGTGACACATGGGTGCCGCTGCAGATCATCGAAGAGGAGATCCCCGTACGCAATGACACGGCCATCACGATCAGGGTCCGGCTGACGTCACACGGACCGGTGGTGACGGACATCGCCACATCACTCAATCATGTACGGCCCCGGTTCGTTGCCAGCATGCGCTGGACGGGGTACGAGTACGACGATCAGGTCGGCACGTTCCTGCGTTTGAATCGTGCGCGCACGTGGGACGAGTTCACGCGCGCCCTCAGCACGTTCACTCTGCCAGGCCAGAATTTCGTGTATGCGGATGTCAAAGGGCATATCGGCTCTGTGTGTGCCGCGCGCCTGCCGGTGCGTGCCCGCGGCCGTGGCTTGCTCCCCGTGCCGGGGTGGGAACCGGGATCCGGATGGACGGGGTTCGTGCCGTTCTCATCACTTCCGCGGGTACTTGATCCGCCCGAAGGGTTCGTGGCGAGCGCGAACAATAAGATCGGCCCGGACGCGGCGTCGTACGTGATCGGTGATCTCTGGGAGCCCTCATCGCGCATCCGGCGCCTGCGTGCCATCCTCGGCGCCCCCGGTGCAACGTTCAGTGTCCGTGCCTTTGAGGAACTCCAGAACGACACCTACTCGCAGTACGCGCGTGACCTTGCGCCAACGATCGAGGCGGCATTCGCTGACAGTGTGGTAGGCAGGGAGAGTGCGCAGAACGTTGCCCCGTACTTCAGGAACTGGCAGTACCGCTTCGACAGGTCGGACATCGCAACGACCATCTATCAGGTCTTCCTCGTGCATCTGCTGCGCAACATCTATCTGGATGAGATGGGTGACGACATCTTCCACGATTGGTGCAGGCTGGTGAATATCCCGCTGCGGGTGACCGCCCGGTTGCTCCGCGAGGATGCGTCTGTCTGGTTCGATGATGTGCGCACGCCGGAGACCGAAACGGCGGCCATGATCATAGCCCGCAGCGCGCGGGAAACGCTTCAGGATCTCACGGCACGGTTCGGTCCGGCGACGAAAGAGTGGCGGTGGGAGGCATTGCACACCGTGACGCTCCACCACCCCTTCGGCACGCAGAAGCCGCTGGAGCGGCTCTTCGATATCGGCCCGTTCCCGTACGCGGGCGGCTCCACGAGCATGATGAGCGGTGAGTACAGCATCACCGAGCCGTATGAGGTCACCGTCGGTGCTTCCTATCGGCAGATCTTCGACCTCGGCGACAGGCATCAGTATCGTTCGGTCCTTCCCTCGGGTCAATCCGGACAGGTATTGCACCAACACTATGACGACCAGACACCTCTCTGGTTGTCCGGTGGCTATCGCACCGCCCGTGTGGATGGGGGTGGCGACGGCTCGCAGGAGCTTGTCCTCACGCCGGGGAGCGGCGAGTGATGGAGATCCCCTCTGCGCTGCGGAATGCGCTGAAGCATGCATCCATGGTGACGGCCTTCACCGGTGCCGGGATATCTGCGGAGAGTGGTGTGCCGACATTCCGGAGCGCTGGTGGAGTGTGGAAGAAGATGCGGCCCGAAGAGCTCGCGAGTATGGAGGGCTTCCTCCGCAACCCCGTACTCGTGTGGGAGTGGTATGCCGAGCGCAAGCGCATCATCGCCGATGTTCAGCCGAACCCGGGTCACCGGGCGCTCGCGCAGATGCAGGATCTCTTTCCCCGGTTCGAGGTGGTGACGCAGAACATCGACAATCTGCACCGGCGTGCCGGCAGCCGGGTGGTGCATGAGTTGCACGGGAATATTGAACGCAACTATTGCATGGCATGCGGCCGCAATTTCAGTAACGAAGCCGTCCTGGCAATGGAAGGAGTGCCCCTGTGCATAGAGTGCAAGGGGCAGATCCGGCCGGATGTCGTGTGGTTCGGCGAGAGCCTGCCCGAGGACGCATGGGAGGCAGGTGTCCACGCCGCGGAATATGCGGATGTGTTCTTCTCGATCGGTACCTCTGCCGTGGTCTATCCGGCCGCGTCGTTGCCGGTGATGGCGCGGCGGGCAGGAGCTCTTCTTGTCGAAGTGAATCCCGAGCCGACCCCTCTCACACCTGATGTGGATGTGTTTCTCCAGGGGGCTGCCGGCGAGGTGATGCCGGCGGTGTACGAATGTGCATTGCGTGAACGAAAGGATAAACGATGAGGATCCTCCCTGGCAAAGCCCGGATCGTCTGCACCCTCGGACCGGCGTCACATGATGTGGCGGTCCTTACGCGGTTGATCGAGGTGGGGATGGATGTGGCGCGGCTGAACTTCTCGCACGGTTCTCATGCGGACCACGCACAACTCATTGCCACGGTCCGTGAGGCCGCGGCCCAATGCGGTGCCGCGGTAGCGCTGATGCAGGACCTGCAGGGACCGAAGATCCGTATCGGTGAGCTCTCCACGCCATCGATCGATGTGCCTTCGGGGAGCACGCTGGTCATCACGACCGAACCCATTGTGGGCGGACCGGGGCGGGTATCCACCGTCTTCACGCCATTGCCCTCGGAGGTCCATCAGGGCGACACCATTCTCCTGGACGACGGCAAGATCCGCCTGGCGGTGAACCGTGTCGAGGGGAACGAGGTGATCTGTGACGTCATTGCGGGAGGGAAACTCAGCCCGCGCAAGGGCATGAATCTTCCCGGTGTTGCGCTCACGATCCCGGCGTTCACGCCCAAGGACCTCGACGATCTGGCGTTCGGGATCGCGAATGGGGTGGATTACACGGCGCTGTCTTTCGTCCGTTCCGCCGATGATATCCGTGCGTTGCGTGCCGCGATCTCTGCGTTGCCTGGCGGGTCGGGCTCCCATCCGGTGATCGCCAAGATCGAGAAGCCGCAGGCCCTGCGGAACATCGATAGTATCATCGAGGAGGCGGACGGCATCATGGTGGCGCGTGGCGATCTCGGGGTGGAGGTCCCGCCCGAAGAGGTGCCCCTGCATCAGAAGAGCATCATCAACCGTTGCATCCGGGCAGGGAAGCCCGTCATCGTTGCAACGCAGATGTTCGAATCCATGATCACGAACCCGACACCGACGCGGGCTGAGGCGAGTGACGTTGCCAACGCCATCCTGGATGGGGCGGACGCGGTGATGCTGAGTGGTGAGACCTCCGTGGGGGCCTACCCGGTGGATGCGGTAGCGATGATGACCAGGATCATCAATAATATCGAGACCCATGCATCCACGACACGCATGGACGACCGGTACGTGGCGCATGAAAGCAACGATCATCAGGCGGCGCTGGGCAGGGCGGCATGTGTGCTTGCGGAGCAGATCGGGGCCGCGGCCATCGTGGCTGTCACCCAGACCGGATCCACGGCGCGCATTGTTGCCCGGTATCGGCCGCGCACGCCGCTCGTGGCCGTGACCACGTCGGCCGCGACGCTCCGGCGCCTGAATCTGGTATGGGGGGTGCAGGGGGTGATGGTGGAGCATGCGCAGCAGGACTCCGATGGCACACTCCGGGCGGTCGAGGCGCAACTGCTGGAGGATGGCATACTGCGGAGCGGCGACCCCTACGTGCTCATTGCCGGGCAGCCGCTCTTTGCCGGCGGGGGTACCAACATGATCAAGGTGGAGAAGATGGGGTAGGGGAATAGCGGGAACGGATGATTCAAACGGATGGTCCAGACGTGTAGGGGCGGTCCCGCTTGTGGGACCGCCCCTACATTCATTTCCGGCGTTCCTATTTCTTTTTGGCGGTCTTCTTCGCGGCGGGCTTTGCTGGTTCCTTGAACTCGAAGAGCCGGTCCAGCATGGAGATCTTCAGGATACTCATCACCTTGTGATTCACGTTCAGCAGCCGAACGGCACCGCCGTGTTCCTTCATCTTGCGTTCGGCGATGAGGAGGGCGCTCAGTCCGCTGCTGTCACAGAACTCGACGTCCTTGAGATCGATGACCAGATGATCGATCTTCGGCTTGGCGAGGATCAGGAACTCGCCCTTGAGTTCCGACGCCATGGTGGAATCCAGTTTCTTCTCGTGCAGCGTCAGTGTCACCGACGCGCCATCGTTCTGCACATCGAACTTCATGGTGTCTCTCCTCGGCGGCGGACAGTGTGCCGCGCGTACTTGCTCAGAACATCTTCAGACAGGATGCGAGGCGTTCATAGACGCCGGGTCCGCGCGTGGTGCCGGTCTGGACCTGCAGGTTGAAAAAGAAGTCCGCCCCGGGTTTCGTGAAGCCGACACGCACGCGAGCACCACTCGCTTTACAAATATACCCCGAGGGGAGAAGGAAGTCAAGGTTCAGGTCGATCGCGATATCGAACGGCTTCCCGGCGAGGCGCTGCAACAACGCGGCGGGTGGATGAAAGAAGCGCGTCACCTGCTGGGCACTGATGCGCAGGATCTCACTGTGCGGCATCAACGCGGTGATGCCATTGTCCAGTGCATCGGCAACGACCGTGATGTGGTCATCACCATAGCGGGATCGCACGAGTTCGATGATGGCAGCGGTGGAGTGCTGTGTGGGGACGAGCGGGAGCACGAGCAGGACCCGCTTGCCGGCCGTGAGTGCACCGGTGAAGGTCATGGCCTGATCGGGTTTCGACCGGAACGTGAATCGTGCGAGGTGAAGGCCGATGGAACGGCGTGCGAATTCGAACATGGGATCTCAGGCTATCATGCGCAGCAGATCGGCCTCGCTGAGCAGCGGGATGCCGAGCTCGCGTGCGCGGGTGAGTTTGGAGCCGGCATCCTCGCCGACCACGACGAACGAAACGTTCTTGCTGACGCCGGAGGCGACCTTCCCGCCGTGCTGCTCGATGATCTTGCGTGCCTCGTCGCGTCCATAGGTTGGCAGCGTTCCGGTGATCACGAACGTCTTGCCGGTGAGTGCGCCCCCCGCCGGGGTTGCCGCTCCGGCAAATTGCAGTCCGGCCTTCTTCAGTGCTTTGAGCGTGGCCCGGTTATGGGGATCGCGGAAGAAATGGACGATGCTCGCCGCGATCGTGGGACCGATGGCCGGGGTTTCGCGTAACGCCTCTTCCGTTGCCGTCTGCAGCGCATCGATCGATGGGAATGCATCGGCCAGCGTACGCGCGACACCGGCACCCACATGGCGAATGCCGAGGGCGAACAGGACGCGATGGAACGGCTGCTGCTTGCTGCGCTCGATGGCGTCCAGCAGGTTGCCCGTGCTCTTGTCCCCCCAGCGTTCCAGCTCTGCCAGCGCCGCACGGTGCGTGTGCAGGGTGTAGATGTCGGCGATGTTCTTCACGATCCCCTGTGCAACGAGCTGGTCGACCGCCGCTTCCCCCAGCCCTTCGATGTCCATCGCCCCCCGTGCCGCAAAATGCTCGATGCGTCCACGCACCTGTGCGGGACAGTCGCCATTCTCACAGTAATAGTTCGCTTCCTCGTCGCCGCGGTACACGGCCGCACCGCACACCGGGCATGTGCCGGGCATGGCGAACGGTCTGGTGCCGCGGGGGCGCCGCGCAAGGACCACCCCGCTGACCTTGGGGATCACGTCGCCGCCCTTCTCCACGATCACGGTATCGCCAACGCGGAGGTCGAGTTCGGTGATGTAGTCCACATTGTGCAGCGTGGCGCGGGATACGGTAGACCCGCCGACGAAGACAGGAGCAAGTTCTGCTACCGGCGTGACGGCGCCGGTCCTGCCCACTTGCAGCGTGATCCCCTGCAGGACGGTCTCCTCTTTGCGTGCGCGGAACTTGAATGCGATGGCCCACCGGGGGCTCCTGGCGATGGTCCCGAGTTCTTCCTGTTGTGCGAGGGCATCGACTTTGATCACCACGCCGTCGATGTCGTAGGGAAGATCATCTCTGTGCTCCTCCCAATGCTTCCAGAACGCGACGACATCGTCCACCGATGCGCACCGACGCGTGTGGGGATTCACCGGGAAGCCGAAGGTGCGGAGCTGTTCCAGGTTCTCGCTGTGCGAGCGCAACCGGGCGCCGGGTGCATACAGGGCGTACATGAAGCACTGGATCGGCCGTGTGGCGACGACCGCCGGGTCCTGGAGCTTCAGCGTCCCCGCTGCCGCATTGCGTGGATTGATGAAGGTCTTCTCTTCCGCTGCCGTCCGTTGCGCATTCAGCGCGGCAAATCCCTCCCGCGGCATGTACGCTTCCCCGCGGACCACGATGTCGTCGAATGCTTTTCCCTGTGAGCGCAGGCGCAACGGGAGGGAGCGGACCGTGCGAAGGTTGTTCGTGATGTCATCACCCTGGGTGCCATCGCCGCGCGTTGCCCCCAGCGTGAGCAGGCCCTTGTGATACCGCAGGGTGATCGCCACGCCATCGATCTTGAGCTCGGCAGTGTAGACGGGCGTTGCATCACCGAGAAGTTCGCGTACGCGCCTGTCGAAGTCCCGGATCTCCTCTTCCGAGTATGAGTTGGCGAGACTCAGCATCGGTGGGTCGTGGATGACCGTTGCGAACTCCTTGCTCGGTGTGCCCCCGACCCGTTGCGTGGGGGAATCGGGCGTCACCAGCAACGGATACGCGGTCTCCAGGTCCTGCAATTCCCGCAGCAGGGCGTCGTACGCCTCATCTGCGATCGCAGGTTCTGCCAGGACGTAGTACCGGTGATCGTGATCGCGGATCTCCTCACGGAGTGCCGCGGCGCGCTTCTGTGCCGTTGCGGGAGGCTGCTTCATGGCTTCGCTTCTGTCTGCACGGGCGAGGTCAGTGCCTCGCGCGTGAGTTCGACGTCGCGCAGGACGGCACCGCGCTTGCCCAGTGTGCCGAGATCGCGGGCGTTCAGATGGAACTGGATACCGCCGGCGTTTCCGAGGGTGATGGTGAACCGGTCGCGTGCCCGCCACTTCCGCCGGCTGCCCGGCGCGAACAGATAATCGGCAGGGGGATTGGCATCGATCGCGATCTGGATCCAGACCGTATCGGTGGCTGCCGCATGCAGCGTGAGACTGTCCCGTGCGCTTCCACTGTGTGGCACGGCCACGGCCGCTCCGGTGGCGGAATCCTTCGGCATCAGGCGTTGTTCGGTCTCACGGAGGATCGATCCGATCGGGACCTCGGTGCTGCCGTTCTCATCCGTCCGCGGCTGGGTAAGGTACACGATCAGGGCCACGCCCAGGAGTACGACGGCCGTGACGCCCCATGTCCGCACGCCGGGGCGGGAGAGGAACGGGGTGGCCTCCGGTCCGGCATCGGGTACAACGGTGGGCCGGACCGGTACAGGGGGCGGGGGTGGTTCGGGCGCGCCGCTCTTGCCCTCGAACCGTCGCATGACATATGCGGGGTCGAGCCCCACACTGGTCGCATAGGCGCGAAGAAATGCCCGCACATAGGCGGCAGGGAGGATATCCGTATGGCCATCTTCGATGGCCTTCAGGAAATCGACGTTGATCAGCGTGGCCTGTGCGATGTCGTCCAGCGACATCCCACGCGCCTCGCGCGCTGCACGGAGTTCGGTAGAGAGGTCGTGTATCGTCATGGGGTCGTTGCCGGGTCCTGTTGGAACGTTCGCTGATCGAGGACTTTGCGCACCTTGAAAGCGAGGGTATCGAGCTGGAAGGGTTTCTGCACGAAGCCATTCACTTCACTGGCGAACCGTGGGGTATCGATGATGCCCTTGCCGTAGCCGGACACGATGATGATGCGCAGGTTGGGATTCACGGCGCGGAGGAGTTCGAAGGCCTCGATGCCCGACATGACCGGCATATTGATGTCCAGCAGCACGAGATCGATCGATGCCTGCCGCGTCTTGTAGAAATCCAACCCTTCCTGTCCGTTGTTCGCGATGTAGACCGTGTAGCCGAGGTTCGTGAGGATATCCCTCGCGATCTCGCAGAGGTACACCTCGTCGTCGATCACCAGGATATGTTCCGTGCCGTGCGGCAGCCGTGGTCGGCGTTTGCGCGCCTCTGCCTGGATCCCCGCGTTGTGCGGCAGGGCGATGGTGAAGGTGGTTCCGGTGCCTTCCACGCTTTCCAGGTTGATGAAGCCTTTGTGATTCTGGACCACGCCGTAGACCACGGACAGGCCGAGTCCGGTCCCGTTGTCTTTGGTCGTAAAGAACGGCTCGAAGATCCTGTCCTGGATCTCCTTGGGGATCCCCCGTCCGGTATCGTTCACGCGGATCTCCACGAACGGGCCGGGCCGTGTGGATGAGAACCTGCTCCCCGTGATGGTGTCCGCCGTGATCAGCTGCGTCGACACCGTGAGTGTTCCCGCACCGTTCATCGCGTCGCGGGCGTTCAGGAACAGATTGAGCAGCGCCTGCTGGATCTGTCCGTCGTCACCGTTCACCGTGAGCGGGGTATCGGCGAGGTTCGTCCTGACCGTGATATCCTTGGAGACGCTGCGCTGGTACAGGTCGAGGGTCTCCTGGACGAGCGAGTTGATGTCCACCGGCGCGGTGATCGTCTCCGTCTTCCGTGCAAAGGTGAGGAGCTGCCGGGTGAGCGATGAGCCGCGGCGGGCGGAGGATTCGATGATCTCGACGTACTTGGTGAGCTTGTTCCGTTCGCTGATATGCCGGCGCATGATCGATGCCGAGCCCAGGATCGCCGCGAGGATGTTGTTGAAGTCGTGCGCGATACCGCCGGCGAGATTCCCGATGCTATCGATCTTCTGCGCGTGCAGGAGGGCGTCCTCCATCCGCTTGCGTTCGGTGATGTCGCGGGCGACGATGCGGGCGGTGACCGTGTGGCCGGTTTCGTCGAAGACCATCGTGGCGTTCAGGAGGACGTAGAAGGGTCGGCCCGCCAGCGTCACCATCTGCTCCTCCACATCCTTCAGCGCCTTGCCCTCGGTGAACATCTGGAGCAGCATGGCATCCACGGACGGCTGGCGTTCGGGGGTACAGAGGGCGCTGAACGGCTGGCCGATGATCTGTGCGGGCGTTGCGTCCAGGATCGACGCGCCGTGCCGGTTGCATCCGACGATGATATGATGGCGGTTCACGCTCAGATAGATGTCGGGGGCGTTCTCGAACAGGTCGGCATATCGCTGTTCCGATTGCCGGACGCGTTCGAAGAGCCGGGCGTTGTGGATGGCGACGCTGATATGGTTGCCGAAGGTCTCGGCGAGCTCGGCCTGCTTGGGCGTGAGCATGCCATGCGACCTACCCGCGATCACGAGCACACCGGCGATGGCATCCTTCGTGCGCAGCGGCATCGATGCCCAGAATTGCACGCCCTGATCCTTGAGGGTCTCAGGGATCCGTCCGCCTTCATTGCGGTGTTCCCGTTCCACACGCGGCTGGTTCAACCACATGCGTGGCGAGCGGGGGAAGGGTTCCACGGCCGCGAGGATGTCGATATCGCTTCCTTCCGCGCAGCGCAAGGTCAGGGCTGTTCCCTCGTCGATGTAGATCCATGCATAGGGGGTCTTGAGGACCTCGGTGATCTTGGTCAGTGCGGTGCGCAGCACATAGTCGAGATCAACGACCCTGTTCACGGCTTCAGCGACCGCATTGAGAGCAAGAAGCTGGCGGCGTTGTTCATCGAGCCGGCGGTTATTGAGGAGGGAGAAATAGACGCTGGTGAAGCCGAACACCCCGACGGTGACGATGCTGACGAAATCCATGAAGCGCGGCTGGACACCTGTTGCGGCCATCACGCTGATGATCGTTGCCATGCTGACGACCACCGCGGTGGAAGCCACCATCTGTGCCTGCTCGACGGGGCCGAGGCTGCTCAGAAAGGACCGGAGGGCTTTGACGGGGTTGAACATGCTAAAATGTACGAAAAGGCAGGGTCGGGAGCAAAACGATGAAGAAGAAAGGATGAGGACGCAAGGAAGTGGGGGACGAAGAATGGGGCATGGCGAGCGAGGAACAAGGGGAAAAACAAAGGCCCCGCCGGAGAACCAGCGGGGCTGATCATGCAACAAGGATAAGAAGATCTTAGCGCTTGCTTGAGAGAACGGATTCCTTGCAGGCCTTGGCGACTCTGAATTTCACGACGGTCTTTGCCGGGATCGTGATGGTTTCGCCGGTCTTCGGGTTGCGGCCCAGACGCTCCTTGCGATGGACAAGCACGAGCTTGCCGATGCCGGGCAGCGTGAACGTATTCTTTGCTTCTTTATACGCCAGGGTCGCGAGTTCTTCGAACACCGCTGCGACGTCCTTCTTCTTCATATCAAACTTGTTGGCAAAGTGGGCGATGATCGCCGTCTTGGACATTGCCTTGGTTGCTTTCGCCATTGATCCTCCTTAGAGTAGTTGAAGATACACGTAGGTACGGGGTGAAGATAGCATAATCCCCTGTAAATTCAAACAAAATAATGAGTCTCCCCGACGGCGTCAGATGTCGCGCTCGAGCGGACGGGTGTCTCCCGTGCGTGAGATGAGGTCGACCGGGCACCGGGGCAACGAGTCAAGCAACATCTTTCCGTATCCACGTCGGAGGATGCGCGAGTCAAGAATGCTCACGACCCCGCGGTCCTGGACCGACCGGATGAGCCGGCCAGCGCCCTGACGGAGCTTGAGTGCGGCTTCGGGGAGGGAATAGGCGAAAAAGGGCCGTTCTCCCCGACTTTCAACATCTTCCAGCCGTGCTTCGATCAGTGGATGCGTCGGGACGGAGAAGGGGAGACGGGTGATGATCACGTGTTCCAGCGCTTCCCCGGGCACATCGACTCCCATCCAGAAACTGTCCAGTCCGAAGAGCACGGAATGAATGTCCCGCTTGAACGCATCCAGCAGATCGTGCCTGGAGATCTCCGCCCCCTGCACGAGAAGACGGATCCCGTCGTCCGCCAGATCCTCCGCCACCTCCCGCGCGGCCGCCTGCATGGACGCCGCACTCGTGAACAGCACCAGGGCCTTCCCCTGGCTCCGCCGTATGAATGAGAGCAACGTCGGCGGAAGTTCCTTCGCGTAGTCGGGAGAGTCGGGCTCCGGCATATCCTCCGCGATCCAGATACGCATCTGGCGGTAGAGGTCGAACGGCGAATCCAGGGTGAGTGTGTGAGCCGATGCGCCGCCCAGGCGTTCCTGGACGTACCGCATATCGCCATCCACGGACAGCGTGGCGCTCGTGAGGATCACGGGACCGTGCGGGCCGAACAGTTGATCTTCGAGCGACGGTCCGACATGAAACGGGACCATGCAGAGCGTGACGTTATCCTGTGGCGGCCGCCGGACCTCCACCCAGTACGCATGCCTGTCGCTCGCGAATGTGAGGAAATCCTCCAGTGTCCGGAGATCCTCTTCCAGCGACTCCCGTGCGGCGGCGACCTCCCGCGCACGGTTCGCGTCATCGAGAGAGGATTCGACACCCGCGATCGTCTGCACGAGATCGTTCAGCGGCATAGAGAGGACATCGGCGACGAGACCCGGCGATTTGATACGTACCTGCAGCGCATCGCGTGCAGCCGCGCCGCGCGGTCCGGTGGCCGGGGGCAACGAATGTGCTATGGTGTCGAAGAACGCGTCGACGAGTTCTTCCATTCCCTTGAAGGAGGTCTTCACCTGCCGTTTCGCATCGGAGAGCAGTCCGCGTTTCGAGCGGGGATTGTACAGGCGATGGAGCGTGGCGATGACGCCCCGGCGGGAGAGCCGCCGGCCCAGCCCTTCGGCTGCGACCGCTTCGAGCGTATGGGCCTCGTCGAAGACCACGAAGTCGCCCGGGAACAGGAATTGATCGTCGGTGCGGAGGTAGGGAAGCAGTGAGAAGAACAGCGAATGGTTGACGATGAGCAGGTGGGCCTTGCGCGCGCGCTCCTTTGCCCGCTGGAAGAAACAGCGTCCTCCGCATGCCTGCGATGTGCAGACGCCGGGTTCTGAACACACGGCATTCCACACCGCAGCGGAGGGGATGAACCCCAGGCCGCTGACATCGCCGTCCGGCGTCCCCTCCGCCCACACAGCGATGCGGTTGAGTTCGTCGGATTCCTCCGGAGGGAACATCGAGCCGCGTGAGGCAAGGGCGGCATCGAGCCGTGTCGTGCACAGGTAGTTGCGCCGTCCCTTCAGGAGCACGGCGGAGAATTCCGCGTCCAGCAATTGACGGCAGAGCGGAATATCCTTGTACAGCAGCTGTTCCTGGAGGTTCTTGGTATGTGTCGAGATGATCGCCTTCCGCTCATTCTGCAGGGCGAAGGTGATCGAGGGCATGAGGTAGGCGAGGGTCTTGCCGACGCCTGTTGGTGCCTCGACGAAGAGGTGGTGGTGTTCCGACAATGCTTCCAGGACCGCATGGGCCATTGCATGCTGCTGCGGGCGGTGCGCGAAGCCGGAGATCTGTTCGAGCGTGCCGTCCTGGCCGAGGATCGTATCTATGGATGCTGCCGGGTCGCGCATGATGAGCAAGGTACGGAAAACGGTGGCCGCTTGCCACCCATCTGTATTTTCATCGGTTTTTGTGCTATCATCCAGATATGCAGATGACCGGAATGCTCCTGGTGGTGGTCATGGTCTGTCATGCCGGCGTTGCTGCCCAGACCGACAGCTCGCGTGCGTCCGCCCGCTGGAATGCCACGATCGTGCAGGACGCCGGCACGTTCTGGAACGCATTCCTCTTCATCGGCAGCGCACCCGCGCGGTGGAACGGACAGGATATCGGCAAAGCCGGCAGCCTTGTGCTCGGTACCGGCGTCGTTGCCCTGGGCGATGATGATATGTCCGCTGCCTTCAGGAGCTTCCGTGGCCGGACAGGCGATCGGCTGGAATCCGTTGTGCGCCAGTACGGCGAAGTGTGGGTGCTCGCCGTGCTGTGCGGGGGTTCGTATGCCACGGGACTTTTCACGGGCGACCGGTGGGTGCGTGAGACCGCGTTCCTTGCGGGCACCGGGCTCATCCTGACCGCCGGTGCCACCCAGCTGTTGAAACACACCGCGGGCCGTGCGCGACCCTACACGCTCGAGGGACCCGGACGTTTCCGGATCTTCGCCGCGGATGATGACCACCACTCCTTCCCCTCCGGCCATACAGCCGCAGCATTCTCCCTTTCGACGGTACTCGCGCACCGGATCGGCAACGGCTGGGCAACGGCCGGTCTCTATACGCTCGCTGCAATGACCTCGCTGTCCAGAGTATACGCAGGTGAACACTGGTTTTCCGATTGTGTGTTCAGTGCGGTGCTCTCCATGGCGATCACGCATTCATTGCTGCAATGGTATGACACTCGCATGGCCCCGGAGAGCGCCCTGGGATTGCGCATCGTTCCGGGACCAGAAGGCGTGACGGTGATCTACACGTTCTAGCCGCGGAGGCAGACCATTGTCTCCTCAGGGCCGTCCACCCCCCCCTCGCGCGCGCTGCACGCTGACCCGAGCCATTTTCTCAGGGCCGTCCACACCCCCCCCTCGTACGCGTTGTACATTGACCCGATCCACTTCCTCAGAGCCGTCCACACTTCCCTCGTACGCGGTGCACACCGACCCGATCCACTTCCTCAGAGCCGTCCGCACTTCCCTCGTACGCGTTGTGCACCGACCCAACCCACCTCCTCCTGATCGTACCCAGGGACGTTGTGTCAACAAAGATGCAGGATGGTCAGGCATGTGGCTAAGGTTGTGCACTGTTCATGCTCACGCGATCGCTGGAAGGTTGTGAAACAGGTCGAAATCGTGCTGCTAATTCACTCTCCTATGCCGGATTGCGTTCCGGCCGATCCGCGGTTACATCGATGGTCTCGTGGTACGAAGTTTGCGATTGTTCGTGATGCGTGAGAAGAGGGGGTGCCCTTGCGTCATGGAGTCTGGTGGACGCAGGGGCACCTTTGTCTTTCTGATCAACAACCATGAGGCCGACTGTGCGACGATTCTTGAGTGCGTTCATGATGTCAAGCATCATGTCCAAATTCATCGTTCCCACCGCTCTCATCATTCTGACCGCTGTGGGTGTATGTGCATTACTCCTTTCGAACTATGTGAGTGAACAGATACAGACAAGTACGACCGAACTCGTTCATGCGAGATCGGAACAGGCACTGAACGTTCTCGCATCCACGCATAGCCTGATGAAGCAGCGTGTTGAGGTCGCGATGGGCGTACTGCGTGCCGAGGGGGAGCGGATCGGTGCACCGGGTCTCGGTGGGACCGCCCGGGTGGGGGCAGAGCAGGTACCGTCGCTTCTCCTCGGGGGAAGCAGCCAGGTGAATGCGTCGGGACTTGTTGACCGTGTGAAATCGCTGACGGGAAGCACCGCAACCATCTTCGTGCGCCGGGGGGAGGATTATGTCCGCGTTTCCACGAATGTCCTCAAGCCGGATGGATCGCGGGCAGTGGGCACGGTGCTCGATCCCAAGGGAAAGGCCATCGTTGCGATCCGCGAGGGGCGGTCCTTCTCGGGGGTCGTTGACATCCTGGGAGAGCCATACTTCACGCAGTATGAACCGATGCGTGCACGGACCGGGGAGGTCATCGGCATCTGGTATGTCGGGTACCCGATATCCACACTCAATGAGCTCGGGAAGACGATAGAGCAGACCCGCATCCTCCAGGGTGGCTTTGTCGCCCTTGTCGATGCAAAGGACAAGGCGCGCTTCTACACGAAAGGCGTGCCGGTCGAGATCATCCAGAACCTTGCGGTCGCCGATGCATCCCTGTCCGCCGAGTGGGTCGTCGAACACACCGATTTCGACCCTTGGGGGTACAGCGTTGTGATCGGGTATCCGCGATCCGATGTGGATGCTATCATTTCCTCTGCCCGGACGAGCATCCTCATTGCCGGCGGCGTGGTCGCGGTGCTGATCTGTGGCTTGATAGCGATGCTGATCCGCCGCTCTATCGTCCGCCCGGTCGGCATACTGGTGCACGCCGCAGATGAGCTGGCACAGGGAGATGTGTCGATCTCGATCCCGGACATGGGCCAGGACGAAATTGGCAGCCTCTCGCGGTCGTTCACAGCGATCCTCGATGCATCCCGTGAGCGCGCCGAAGCTGCACGCCGCATTTCTGAAGGCGATCTTTCGATCACGGTGACGCAGCGGACGGACCGGGATGTGCTGGGTCAGGCACTCGCGCGCGCACTCACCGAATTACAGGAGCTCGAGCGCGAATCAGCACGGCTGACAGGTGCTGCCATTGCAGGAAAACTGTCGGTTCGAAGTGATGCGGAGAAGTTTCAGGGTGGCTATCGCGCGATCCTCGCAGGCTTCAACAATACCCTGGATGCGGTGATCGGTCCTCTCAATGTGGCCGCGGAGTACGTGGACCGCATTGCCAAGGGCGACATCCCGGCGAAGATCACCGACACCTACAACGGCGACTTCAATGAGATCAAGAACAACCTCAATCATTGCATCGATGCCATCAACTTCCTCGTGGCCGATGCCGGTATGCTGTCGAAGGCGGCGGTGGAAGGCAAACTCGCCACACGGGCCGATGCGTCGAAGCACGGCGGCGATTTCCGCAAGATCATGCAGGGCGTGAACGACACGCTGGATTCGGTGATCGGACCGCTGAACGTGGCGGCGGAGTATGTGGACCGCATTGCCAAGGGCGACATCCCGGCGAAGATCACCGACAACTACAACGGCGACTTCAACGAGATCAAGAACAACCTGAACCAGGCGATCGACGCGGTGAGCATGCTCGTGGCCGATGCTCATATGCTCTCGCGCGCAGCAGTGGAAGGGAAGCTCGCCACGCGTGCCGATGCATCGAAGCACCAGGGCGACTTCCGGAAGATCGTGCAGGGGGTGAACGACACGCTGGACTCGGTGATCGGGCCGCTCAATGTGGCGGCGGAGTACGTGGACCGCATTGCCAAGGGCGACATCCCGGCGACGATCACGGACAGCTACCATGGCGATTTCAATGAGATCAAGAACAACCTGAACCAGGCGATCGGTGCGGTGAACGCACTGGTGGCCGATGCCGTGATGCTCTCGCAGGCAGCGGTGGCCGGGCGGCTTGCCACACGGGCCGATGCGTCCAAGCACCAGGGGGATTTCCGGAAGATCGTGCAGGGGGTGAACGAGACGCTCGATGCGGTGATCAAGCCGGTACAGGAAGGGTCGAACACGCTGGCGGTGATGGCGACGGGCGACATGACGGCGCGGATGCAGGGGGACTACCGTGGTGACCTGCAGCTGATCAAGGAGAGCATCAACAAGGTGGGCGGGTCGCTGCAGGAGGCGTTGCGGAAGGTAAGTGAAGCGGTGAGCGCGACGGCGAGCGCCTCGAGCCAGATCAGCTCGAGCACGGAGGAGATGGCCGCGGGGGCGCAGGAGCAGACGAGTCAGGC
>JAUQWO010000087.1 GCA_030835135.1 Bacteroidota bacterium | reverse complement strand
AGACATTCCCGACGGCGTCCTTGGTGATGACGACTTCGTGGTGGTCCGTATTGAAACGTTGTGAGGCTTCCCGTGCCCATAGCAGTTCATCCGGCTGCCCGCTGCCAGTCTCAAAACCTAGTGTGAAGGTCTTGATGGGTGCATGAGCAATCTGGCTCATCAGACCTACGACCGCAGTAGAATCAATACCCCCACTAAGGAATGCTCCCACGGGCACGTCAGAGATCAAGTGCAGTCGCGTAGCCTCCTCCAGGCGAGTCCGAACCATGGCAATCGCATCACTATAGGGTAGGTTCGCATTCTCACGCCGTGTCGTCCGCGTGGCCTCCTCGATATCCCAATACTGCCGAAGCGCCAAACTGGAATCTCGGAAGAGAATCGAATGTCCTGGCTCGAGCGCCTTCACGTCGTTCAGGATTGTTCTCGGCTGTATGACGGACCCATACGAGAGGTAGTCCCAGATCGATTGTCTGTCCACGTCTCGGCTCACACGACCCGTCGCGAGAAGGGCCTGTACCTCAGACCCGAAGACAAAGACTCCGTCGACAAAGGAGTAGTAGAGCGGCTTGATACCAAGCCTATCACGTGCGAGAAAAAGCTCTTTTCGCCTAACATCCCAAATGGCGAATGCGAACATTCCGCGGAGATGTCGAGGCATCTCCTCATGCCATTCATCGTAAGCGGCGAGCACAACTTCAGTGTCTGACTGTGTAGAGAACGTGCGTCCTCGCTGTTGAAGCTCTTTACGCAATTCGCGGAAATTATACACTTCACCATTGTACACGATCCAGAGACCCCTATCCGGAGAGCACATGGGTTGGTGGGCCGCCGACGAAAGATCGATAATTGATAGTCGTCGATGCCCAAGCGAAACTCCCGTCTCGGGGTCGCTGTAGCTGCCTACATCGTCCGGGCCCCGATGCTGAATGGCATCCAATCCTTTCCGCAGCGCTTCTTCATTACGGTGTCCAACAATCCCGATGATTCCGCACATGTGAAATGACCTCTAGATTGCGTTAAGTAGAGCTGTCAGCTGGCTGTGAAAACGCTGTGATGAGAACGCGGTCTCCATGAATGCACGCGCCTCCCGCCCCATACGAGCACCCTTGACCGGATCAGACAGGATATCCGACACCGCAGCGAGGATCTCATCATCCTGCAAAGGATCTACCGCGTGACCCGTCTCGCCATTTTTCAGCGTCTCTGGGGCACCTCCATGAATGCTCGCAACGATGGGGCGTCCGCATGCTTGTGCCTCAAGATAAACAATGCCGAAGCCTTCGCCAGTCCAGGGACCAGTCGGGTGTCTCGTGAGAATACTCGGCAACGCAAACACGGCGCACCGTTGGTATTCGCGGACTAGATCGTCCAACGAAACCGATCCCAAGAAATGCACCTGCTCTTCAACTGCGACGTCCTTCGCGAGGCGTTCGAGTCGGGGTCTGTCATCACCGTCACCTACGATCCTCAGGTGAATCGGTCTGGACAACGATCGGCTCATCTTCGGCAAGAGCCGAATTAGTGCGTCATGTCCTTTGTATTGTTCCTGTTTTGAAAGGCGGCCGACAATGAGAAGAGAATCTCGATCAATACTCTCGAGGTTATCTGCGGGCTTAAAGAGATCCAAGTCAACGGCCGGAGGAATCAATGAAATGCGATCA
Source organism: Bacteroidota bacterium (assembly GCA_030835135.1). Classification (GTDB taxonomy): domain Bacteria; phylum Bacteroidota; class Ignavibacteria; order UBA10030; family UBA6906; genus JAGDMK01. The sequence goes on along the minus strand of JAUQWO010000087.1, from coordinate 12,043 downwards.
GGTGGAACAGCGTAGGATATCTGATCACTCGTGAATCTACTGATGGAAAGCACTTTCTGGGCATGTGCCGCCATCATCAGGTTTGACCTGCCAAACTCCCCCCAAACTTCCAGGCCGTATGCCCAAACCCATACTGGAGGCCTTGCTGCTGAGTCAAGCCCGAATATCGTCGGCTGAAGTAAATAGATGTGCCCAACGACGATCAGATCAAATCGTAATGCCTCTCGGCGAATGCGCATCTCGAGTTGTCGAGCCCAAAGACGGTTAAAATATAGGAACCGAAAAGGCTTGCCTTTGGGAGCAAGCGGGATGGCTGTCCGGTTGTTGATCGTCCTCGGCTCGCAATCATGAACGGCCCATATTGTCACATCGGCCCCCGCCCCTGCAAATGCAGAGACGGTCTCCGTACACATCCGTTCGATCCCCCCTGTCGGAGCCCAGTGGTTCACTACGAGAAGTATGTTCATTTTTCTCACATCCTTGAAGGCTGATCGCATTCTCCAGGACCGGTCGGCTCAGATGGAGATGCTATGCCTCATTTGTCAGATCATCAGGACAGCAGAAAGGACGTGATCCAGCACAACCCGAGTCCGCCCAAACTTCAAACACATAGCCCGCATCGATGCACGGTATGCCAAGCGGTTCCAACTGTAGCAACACCCTTGGCTTCCCCACCCCTGCACCCACGAGAGCCACTTCAGGAGAACTCCGGATTGAGTCGAGTTCAATCTCATTGAACGCGGATCTGTCGAGAGAAATGCCACACCATTCGATCCCGGTCGCGCCTTCGGACTGGACACGACGGATAATGGCATCCCGCTTTGCACCATTGGCTCCGTGCACGAGCAGGATTCGTTTGCCTTCGAAGAGCCGTCGCCTCTGCGGTCCAAGGAGAAGCGCGTACACAAAATAGAAGGGATAGTAGTTGTCATCCCTTAGGATTATCGACTCCCTCCTAAATTCTTTCGCAAGAGCAGGAAAGAAGTGTTCCTGGAATGGCCGAGGCCCATATTCGAAATGCAGCGCAAGGATGCCCTTCTCACTCAGCCCCCGCACCCACGCACCATACTGACGCCGCATTTCACGCCACTCGTCCCTAGAGTACTGTCCGGAAGAAACCCCGGGCCGTGTTTGCGCAAAGAAGCCCCCTCCTGAAAGGATCGAGCGTGCAAACTGGCGCACACCCACCCTCAATCGCCGGTCGATCGGGAACCGTACAGAAGGGCGTTGGGGCCCAAGCCACAGCAGAAACTCGCCATCGCTCAATCGACAGACAGGCAGATAGCGCCGTCCACAAGCACCGACAATCACATCAGCAAAGTCCTCGAACCATTCCTTCGAATCCCGCTCTCGCAGGGACAGTACCCTATCCCCTTCGGCATACTGCCTGTCGAACCCTGGAATCCGGTAGTCAATAGAAAAGGGCAATATTCTGTATCGCGTAGGGAGTTCGCAGTCAGTGGGTCGTCGCATCGCCATCCAATAGTCCTGGAATCACGAAGTGAACCTTGTGCCGCACCTGATCCACTTCACCATCCTGTCCCTCATAACAAAATGAATAGGATCAAGAAGGAGAAATGTTGCTGAAACCAGTACGGTATACCCTGAAAGCACCCAGACGAACAGAGACCATGATGTGATCGTGAGGAATAGTCCAAACATCACCCCTGCAATGAGAGCGATTCCTGGAACCGCAATGCTACGCCAAGTCAGCCTCTCAGTACGATCAGACGCCTGGAGCTCCCGGATAGTCCTACGATAGTAGATAATTCCCGCCCCTCCCGTTGTCAGTATGGCGGCCGCCGGTAGCCCGATGATGCCAATGCATGAGAGGAGGACGATCATCAGGAGGAAGCGCATGACCGATTCGCCGATGATGACATATGATCCGTGCGCGATCTTCCCCGTTGCTCCGTACAAATACCCCATGGTCCCGGAAAGACTAGCCATGACGGTGCCTGTACCGACCAAGACATTCAAAGCACTGCCTCCAAACTGGGCGCCTCCAACCCAGAGTGAAACGAACGAAGCATTGAAGGCGAAAAAAACCGAAAGCATGAGTATGGCAAGTGAAGACTGCATCTTCAGAACCTCATGATACACCGCACGAGCCTGGACGAGTGCTCCACTGCCTACCAGGTGAGCAAATCCGCCATAGACGGCTGCGCCAGTTCGGTCGAGTAGCATCATGACGACCTCCGCCGCTCTCCTCGTCAGAGCGTAGATCGTCGCCACTTCTGGTTGGAGAATCATCGCCACGAGCGCGACATCCGACTTCCCCATTGCGGCATTGCCCAGATTTGAAAGAAACACAGGTCCCGCAATGCCTGAGAAATCCCTCAACACAGCGCGATCAACTCGTAGAGGTTCGCCGAAATCCCTGAGGTAAAGCCGATATACGTAAAGTGCATTTGCGGCGAGAAGGGTGATGCTCCGGACGGTCATCCCAATCGGGAGCGACCAAAGACCCATCCCGGATGCAAAGCACGCGAGGCTTACCACGAATCCCACGATGGTCGCAAAAGCTGCCGCCACATTCATCACCGTCGTCTTCTGCAGAGCCTGAGCAAACCCTGCGACGGCATTGTTGACCAGACTTAGACTATTTGCGAATGCCGCGAGGACGAAGCAGTAACTCAAGTTGCGGGCATCCTGCCCCCTGATGCTCATCCATTCTGGGAAAAAGGGAGCGATCGCTAATGCCCCCACCATGAAGAGGAGCATCAACACCAGTTGCACAGCGAGCCCAGTACTGAAGTAGTCAGCGGCCGACCGCTTGTCGCCTCTGCCTATTGCACTCGCAATGCGCTGGATCATGATCGAGGCGGTGCCCATCTCCAACACGCCGAGCCAACCGATAATATTGCCAGACCCAAGCCACGCCCCATACACCGAGGCACCGACCGAGGAAAGCGCAATGGGAACGAGCAAAAGGCCCTGGAGGGTGACTAGCGCGATGTTGACATACCCACCCACAAGCATCGAGATGGCCGCCGCGCGACGTCCGGAGAATCGGGGTAGTGATATAGGATCAGACATTTCGAACCATCAGCGCGACAAAAACCAGCTGATGTGCCTTCTCACTGAATCCGATCCCGCCAGTGCACGATTCTAACTCACGGCCACTGCGCTCAGCGTTCGACTTGCTTAACACGATATGTGTGTCCTATGCACGGTACACTCCCCCGAGACACGCCCGAACGGCATTCCGCGTGTCGAGAATCGGCGTTGTGAAGCCAGAAAAGTCCATGTCCAGGTACTCACGATGTGATGTTGCGAGGACGATCAGATCCTTGTCATCGGTAATGCGAACGGACTTCCGGCCCTCGTATTGAGGGTGTTCCCGTGTCTTGCGTACCGATGGAATATGTGGATCGTTGAATTCGACTATGGCCCCGAGGGACTCAAATCGTTTCATGAGGCTATACGTCGGAGATTCGCGATCATCGTCAACATCCGGTTTGTATGCGAGGCCAAGTATGAGGATCTTCGATCCGCGTATCGCCTTTCTCTTTTCGTTCAGAACCTCCATCGCCCGATGCACGACGAAATCCGGCATCGACGTGTTGATCTCTCCGGCCAACTCAATGAACTTCGTTTCGGCCTCGTATTCGCGCGCCTTCCACGTCAGATAAAAGGGATCGATCGGAATACAGTGCCCGCCCAGACCTGGTCCGGGATAAAATGCCATGAAGCCGAACGGCTTCGTCTTCGATGCTTCGATCACCTCCCACACGTCGATGCCCATTTTCATGAACGTCATCTTCAGCTCGTTCACCAGGGCGATGTTCACCGAACGGAATGTGTTCTCCAGGAGTTTTGTCGCCTCAGCCACGCGCGTCGATGAGACCGGAACTGCCCGCGTGACGACCTGCCCGTAGAGATGAGCCGCAACGCGCAGCGCCGCCGGCGAGGTCCCACCCACCACCTTCGGGATCGTCTCTGTCGTGAAATCCGTCCGGCTCGGATCCTCCCTCTCGGGAGAGAACGCTGCCAGGAAATCAACATTGACCTTCAAGCCCGACCGCTCGAGGATGGGTACCATCACTTCATCCGTGGTCCCAGGATATGTCGTCGATTCAAGGACGACAAGCTGACCGCGCTGCAAATGCGGAAGGATCCGCTCGCACGTCGACTCAATGTACGACATGTCGGGCTCGCGGTTCTTGTTGAGGGGAGTCGGGACGGCAATGAGGATGGCATCGCAGGAACGCAGATCACTGAATTCGGTGGTGGCACGCATCCGTCCGGTGGCAACGCCCCGGGCGATCCGTTCGGAAGGGATGTGGCGGATATACGAGCGGCCTTCGCCAAGCGACGCAACCTTCTTGTCATCGATATCGAAGCCGATGACCGAAAAGCCCTTTTCCACATAACACAGCAACAACGGAAGACCGACATAACCAAGTCCTATGACACCGACACGGGCCTCCCGTGAATCGATACGCGACACGAACGCTTCTGCATTGACCACTACAGGACTCCTTTCCTGGCCAACCGGACCATCACCGCCGGTCTTCCCGCCACACGCAGGGAACGATCTTACGACATCTCGCCGCCATGCTGCATCTTCCCCTCGTACCAATCGATGGTCCGACGAAGGCCTTCTTCAAATTTGATCTTTGGCGTGAACCCGAACCTCTCCTTCGCCCGCCGCACATCCAACATCCGCCGCGGCTGACCGTTCGGCTTCGTCGCGTCCCACACCACCTTCCCCTCGTACCCCGTCAACCGGATGATCAGGTCCACAAGGTCCCTGATCGTGATCTCGAACCCCACCCCGATATTCACCGGTTCCGGATCATCGTACCGCTCCGTCGCCAGCACGATCCCCTCGGCAGCGTCATCCACGTAAATGAACTCCCGCGTCGCCGAGCCGTCCCCCCAGACCACGATCTCCTTCGCCCCCGACCGCTTCGCATCCACACACTTCCTGATGAGCGCCGGGATCACGTGCGATGTCGCCGGATCAAAGTTGTCCCCGGGCCCATACAGATTCACCGGCAGGAGGAACACCCCATGCATCCCGTACTGCTCACGGTACGCCTGCAACTGCACCAGCAACGCCTTCTTCGCCACCCCGTACGGCGCATTCGTCTCCTCGGGATACCCGCTCCACAGATCGTCTTCCCGGAACGGCACCGGCGCGAACTTCGGATACGCACAGATCGTCCCGATCACCACCATCTTCTTCAACCCCGCCTGCCGGCCAAGCTCGATCAGCTGAATGCCCATGATGGCATTCTCGTAAAAGAACTTCCCCGGATTTTCCCGGTTCGCGCCGATCCCCCCGACCACCGCGGCCAGATGGATCACGACGTCAGGCTGCATGTCCGCATACATCCGGCGGATGTCCGCCTCGCGCCGGAGATCAAAGTCCTCGATCGTGGGCACCAGGATGTGCCTGTAGCCACGCTCGCGGAGCGTACGCTGGACAACCTTCCCCAGGAACCCTGCACCTCCCGTTACCACGATCCTGCTGTCACTACTCACCATGCCCGATCCTTCGATCGATGGTCGCCCCGTTCTTCAATTCCCATGCCTCAATACCCCTTCTTCGCTACCCGCTCCATGTCCGACTTCATCATCACGCGGACCAACTCCGCAAATGTCGTCGTCGGTGCCCACCCCAATTTCGCCTTCGCCTTTGCCGGATTCCCCAGAAGCAATTCCACCTCGGCAGGCCGGTAGTACCGGGGATCCACTCCCACCACCACCGCGCCCGTTCCCTTCACCCGCCCGACCTCCTGCTCCCCGGATCCGCTCCACTCCAACGGGAGCCCCGCCTCCGCGAACGCAAGCTCCGAGAATTCCTTCACCGTGTGCTTCTCGTTGGTCGCCAGGACGAAATCATCCGCCACATCATGCTGCAGGATGCGCCACATCCCCTCGACATAGTCGGGCGCGTAGCCCCAATCACGTTCGGAGTTCAGGTTTCCCAGCAACACCTGCTTCTGTAAACCGGCCTTGATCCGCGCCGCCGCCAGGGTGATCTTCCTCGTCACAAAGGTCTCGCCACGCCGCGGCGATTCATGATTGAACAGGATGCCGTTGCTGGCAAAGAGCCCGTACGACTCACGGTAATTCACCACGATCCAATATGCGTACAGCTTCGCTACGCCATACGGACTGCGCGGATAGAACGGCGTCTTCTCGGTCTGCGGGATCTCCTGTACCTTCCCATACAACTCGCTGGTCGATGCCTGATAGAACCGGGTCTTCAACCCCGTCTCCCGGATAGCGTCCAGAAACCGCACGGTCCCCATGGCGTCCACTTCGGCGGTGTACTCGGGCAATTCGAACGACACCTTGACGTGACTCTGCGCCGCCAGATTGTAGATCTCCTGGGGCTGCACCTTCTCCAGCAACCTGTTCAAATTGCTGGTGTCAGTGACGTCTCCGTAGTGCAGGAAGAACCTCTTCCCGGACACCTCCGGATCGTTGTATATGTGGTCGATCCGGGCAGTATTGAACGAACTGCTCCGTCGGATGATACCGTGCACCTCATAGCCCTTCTGGAGGAGGAGTTCGGCAAGATAGGATCCATCCTGACCGGTGATGCCTGTGATGAGTGCACGTTTCATAACACAAGGAGAGATAGTGAAGGATACCATATGCCGGTGCGAGCCGGCGGTTGAGGCTCAGGTTGAAGTCTGGCCATGTAAACCGTAATATAGAAGGCTCTGCGCGAGATGCAAGAGAGAGGAAGCGACGGGGTTCGCGGACGGTGGCGCCTCACGCCGGCCGGCCGGCCCCGTCGCACGGTCATGATGCAGGTCTTACTTCTTCAATTGCTCGAGATCCGCCTCCACCATCTCGCTCACGATCTCCTCGAACCCCCGCCGCGGCGCCCAGCCCAGGACCCGGCGCGCTTTTGTGCTGTCCCCCTTCAACAGATCCACTTCGGCCGGACGGAAAAACTGCTTGTCGACGACGACGTGATCCTCGTAGTTGAGTCCGACGTGTCCGAACGCCGCGGCACAGAATTCCCGCACCGAGTGCGTGACGCCGGTCGAGATCACATAATCGTCCGCCACCGGCTGCTGCAGCATCATCCACATCGCCGGCACATAGTCCTGCGAGTGACCCCAGTCGCGCTGCGCCTCGAGGTTCCCGAGCCGCAACTCCTTGGCCAGCCCCACCTTGATCTTCGCGGCATGGAACGTGATCTTCCGCGTCACGAACTCGTACCCGCGCCGGGGCGACTCATGGTTGAACAGGATCCCGCTCGCGGCGAACATGCCGTAGCCCTCCCGGTAGTTCCGCGTCAGATCGAACCCGGCCACCTTGGATATCCCGTACGACGACCGTGGATGGAACGGGGTGGTCTCGGATTGCGGGACGGCCTTCACCTTGCCGAACATCTCGCTCGAGCTCGCGAAATAGAACCTGCACTCCGGCCGCACGTCCCGCAGCGCCGTCAGGATGAAATGCGTGCCGTTGATGTTCGTGTTCAGGGTCGAGAACTCATCCTCGAATGAATAACTTACGAAGCTCTGCGCCGCCAGATGGTAGCACTCGTCCGGCTTCACCTCGACCATGGTCTTGTAGATGCTCGGGAAACTCTCCAACGAACCGGAATGGAGCTGGATGTCGTTCAGCAGGTGCTTGAGCCGCCACATGCGGTGCGACGGGTCCTCGAGGGCGACACGGCGGACGATACCGTGGACCTCGTAGCCCTTGGAGAGCAAAAGTTCCGTAAGATAGGAGCCGTCCTGGCCCGTGATACCTGTGATGAGCGCTCGTTTCATGGTGACCGGTGTCCCGTGGGGGTGAAAACGTCAGAGGAGCAATTTCATAGAAGAAACGACTTTTTGCGGGAAGAATCAAAAAGAAAAGGCCTCTTCATCAAACGATGGAGAGGCCTGGTGTTCATTGCCGATCGCCGGTTGCCCATGGACGATCGTCGATCGTGACGCGGAGAGGCAGGGATTCGAACCCTGGATACCGCAAGCGGTATACCGGTTTTCGAGACCGGCGCCTTCAACCACTCGGCCACCTCTCCAGTGAGTTCAGTAATATACCGCTTTTCCCGCTTTTCCGCAATCAGTCGCCCGTTCTGAAGAGGCTTTTTCTCGCCGTCATTCCATCACGTCCTTCGCGTACGCGAACAACGCCGCCGCACCTCCGGTGTGCCAGAACAATACACCGCCCGGTCCTTCCTTTTCCCCTTGCAGCACGGCACCGAACGCCCTCCCTGTATAGACCGGATCGAGCAGGATCCCCTCCTGCTGCGCCATGAGGCGCAGTGCGGTGCGCTCCACATCGCCGACCACGCCGTACCCTGCCCCGAGAAACCTGTAGTCGACGTGAAAATCGTCCGCGGTCAGTCGCATCGGAACCTTCATCACTTCCGCCGTGGCATTGGCCAAAACAGCAAGCTCTTCCTCGTACCTCTCCGGACCGCGCTCCCCCTTATCGATGCTGATCCCGATGACCCGCCCCTGATAGCCGTAGAGCCTGGCGCCAAGCGCGAGTCCTGCCTGCGTCCCCCCCGAACTCGACGCCACGATCATGGTCGCGGGAGCGATCCCCATCTCCTTCATCTGCACAACAGCTTCTTTCATCGCCAGGACATACCCCTGGGCCCCAACGCCGTTCGACCCGCCATACGGGATCACGTACGGCCGCATCCCCGCCTTCGTGCGCTCCGCCGCGATCCCGGCCATCGTTTCGAGACGCCGCTCCCTGTCGGTCCAATGAAGCTTCGCGCCGAGCATCCCGTCGAGCAGGAGATTCCCGTTCGGATCCGGAGGCGGCGCGCCGCCGAGTATGAGCTCACATAAAATTCCGGCCCTGACCGCCGCAGCCGCCGTCTGCCGGCAATGATTCGATTGCGGTGCGCCGGCCGTGAGGATCACATCGGCGTGCTGCGCCAGCGCATCGGCGATCAGGAATTCGAGCTTTCGGGTCTTGTTGCCACCAAGGGCAAGCCCGGTCTGGTCATCACGCTTGATCCAGAGCGGGCCCACGCCGAGGGCCTTTTCCAGACGCGACAATCGCTCGATCGGCGTCGGGAGCTGCGCAAGCGGGAAGCGGTCGGTCATCGCGGATCACAACCTCATTTGATGAAACGAATGGTCAGCGGATAGCGGTACGCCACTCCCTCGTTCGCCTTCACCATCGCGATGATGACCACAATGATGTCGAAGATGGCAAGCCCGATGAGCAGTACGATGCCGATGAGCACGATGATCAGAATGGCGGAGGCGATCAGGTAGAGGGTCATGCTGATCTGGAAGTTCAGCGCTTCCTTTCCCTGATCGTTCACCAGCGGATATTCGTCCTTCTTGATCAACCAGATCACGAGCGGTCCGAGGATGTTCCCGAGCGGTATCACAAATCCCACGAGGGCGCTGAGATGGCAGAACATGGCCCACATGTTCTCATCACGGTTCGTGGTCGGCGGGGTGACCGGGGTCGGAGGAGGCGTCATTGTCACATTGTCCATGGGTACTCCTTAAAGTGATGGCTGAATATAGGGGGAAAACTCACACCGTGCAACAGACATGGTCACCAGGAAATCCGCTGGCGTGCGTCGCGCGATCGATCGCAAGCCCATGCTCTCCCTGATGCTACGAACCGGCGTCACCGATGTGACAGCAACCACGGATCACCCCGCATTCGGCAGAATCTACAATCCCCTGTAGAAACCGCTTCCCATCTCCCTCGCGCACCGGCGACAATGTGGCCAAAACGGCCCGATTTCGGGGATTGTAGAGATGTCACCGATGTGGCACATGCCGTGAATGTATCCCCTCCGTGAATGTCAAGGAACTGGTAATGAAGAAGATGACACTATCGATGATCGCGGCGGCCGGCCTGCTACTCGGGGGGACAGGCACCGTTGCGCATGCAGACCAGAGTTATGCCGATGTTGCTGTGATCGTGAACGTGAACAGCAGCGCCTCGCAAACCATTGGTTCGTACTTCGCACAGCAACGCTCCATCCCGGCAGCGAACATCATCTATGTCAATGCACCGACCACCGAAGAGATCACCGACGCCGAGTTCCAGTCGATCCGTTCGCAGGTGGAATCGCACCTGCAGGCCAATGATCTGATCACCACACTCAACTATATCGTGACCACCAAGGGTGTCCCGCTGAAGATCAACCGAGGCGATACCTACTCGATGAGTTCGCCGTCCGCGTCGATCGAGAGCGAACTGATGCTGGTGCTCGGCACGTACGCAAGCTCCATCGGTGGTGCGGGCAGGACCTATTCTCCCTACTACACGAAGAACGCGGCATTCTCACGGTCGGCCTATGGGTTCTACCTTGCGACGCGTCTGGATGGCTACACGACCGAAGACGTCCTCTCCCTGATCGACCGCAGCGGTCCCGGCACGCAGGTCAGCACCTCGTCCCGGTTCGTGTTCGACCAGGATCCGGCATGGAACACCACCGCGCCGTACCTCAACGATTACATGACCCAGGCGCGCACCGCCCTGCAGAACCGCGGACGCGTCGTGGAATTGAACGCCGATTCGGTGTACGTCACGTCGCGTGCGAACGTGATCGGGTACGTCAGCTGGGGCAGCAACGATCACTACCAGGCGGAGTTCACGGAGAATGCCATCCCGTTCAACTCGTGGGTGCCCGGCGCGATCGCCGAGACCTATGTCTCCACCTCCGGCCGCTCGTTCGACGAACCGCCCTCCTATGGACAGTCGCTCGTTGCCGACCTCATCCGTGAAGGTGCCAGTGGCGTGAAGGGATACGTGTACGAGCCGTACAGCAGTTCGATGGCGAATTCCTCGTACCTGTTCGACCGTTACGCGGCGGGCTTCAACCTCGCCGAAAGCTACTACATGGCCTCGCGGTATTTCTCCTGGATGGATGTCGTGGTAGGCGACCCGAAAACGACGATCACGTTCGTGGATGGCGTGCTGCCCGTACAACTGTCGACGCTCGCGGGCCTGTTCGATGGTGCATCCTCGTCCATCCTGCTCTCCTGGACCACGGTGAGCGAACTCAACAATTTCGGATTCTTCGTCCAGCGGATGAACACGACCACCGGCATGTTCGAGGATGTCGACTCGTCGTTCGTTCCCGGGCACGGCACCACGCTCGAGCAGCACAACTATGCATTCGCATGGACCATCGTGGCGGCACAGGCAGTGGAAGGACAGGCCTCCGTCGCGCATCAGGTCCGGCTGAAACAGGTGGATCTCGATGGCACGACGTACTTTTCCGAGGCCGTGATCGTGGACCAGACCGTGGCATCGACGGGTGTCGACGACCGGACACATCCGGAGACCTTCGGGCTCGCTCAGAATTACCCCAACCCGTTCAACCCGTCCACCACGATCCGCTACACGCTGCCGGACGCGGGTGTCGTACGGCTGGCGGTGTACAATGCTCTCGGGCAGGAAGTGGAAACCCTTGTGGATGGCCGGCAGGATGCCGGGGTGCATGAAGTGCAGTTCGTTCCCGGCCGTTCCGGTGCGGCTGCCAGCGGTGTGTATTACTACCGGCTCCATGCCGGCAACAGAAGTGAGACACGATCCATGGTGTACGTAAAATAAACAGCTACGCAGGAAGAACAATGGACGAACAGAGCGAAGTGACGTTGGGCGCGGAACACATGGGAGATACCTCTGCCGGAGAGACCGGTCTGGGTGGTTCCCTGCATCCCCGCCTCGCCTGGATGATGTGCTACCAGGAGACCAAGAACGTCCAGGCCGTGTGCCGCAAGTTCGGGATCAGCCGGAAGACATTCTACAAGTGGTACAAGCGCTTCCAGCAGGAGAACGGCAGCACGACCGCACTCACCGACCGCTCACGCAGGCCGCACACGTTCCCGCGCGCGACCCCGGAAAGTGCGATCGCGATCCTCAAGGAAGCCCGTGAGCAGACCGGCTACGGCCAGCGCCGGCTCCGTGCCTACCTCGAGAAGCGCTATCACATTTCGCTCTCCGAGCGCACGATCTGGAAGATCCTGAAGAAGGAAGAAGCTGCGGCAGAGATGGGCAAGGACGCCGCGTAGGACGGCGACGGGTGCAGGTCACATATGCGCAGGGGCGGTCCCGCAAGCGGGAC
>JAUQWO010000007.1 GCA_030835135.1 Bacteroidota bacterium | reverse complement strand
CCGTTAGGTTGCCGCAATGGAGGCGTACACGTGTTCCACGAGTTGATTTTCGGTACTATTCGAGACGTGATCTCGTATCACCTCGGCCTGACATTCTTGAGGGCGGTGACCAACGGAAGATATCCCCCTGAGCCGGTTTCGGAGAACAACCGAACAAAGGTAGAAGTGGTCGGCATTGTATTGTTGGTCTGCATAATCATTGGCGTGGTCCTCGGAGTCGGGGCATTGCTATGAAGCATGAGGAGTTGCTTTTCAAGACATTCATTCATCCTAACTGGCAAGAACGGTTTCTTGCGCTATTGGCAAAGCCCAATCATCGGGCAAAGCTAACAGGACTTCTTGCTCATCGGGTCGAACTCGATTCCCGGTATGCAACCAGACTCCCCTCAGATAGACAGAAGGTCGGTGCTATTGAACAGTTACTGAGATCCGCAGGGGCTCCCTCGACTTGCTATCTTGTTTCTGAGGATTCACAGTTGGACCAGCAAGAACTGCCGCTGTCCGAGGCACTTCATGCGGTGGTCGGAAGAGGAATGGGCAGTTTTGTGTCGTGTGTCCCTGGGAAGCTGGCATACTTCGAGGGAGAAGATGCTGGTGAGCGTTACATCCTTAGAGCGGCAACCTAACCAGCGGCTGCACCTGACGCCGCGCCACGGGCCCGGGGTATTGACCTTAGTCATTCAGAGGGTTGGTTGAGGTTTTCAAAGTCAGCAGTCGTTTCGCGGCGCAGGTGAGCCGCGATCCGTTAGGCCGCACTTCATCGAAAGGTTGCATCCCATGCGACGAGCCGTGACAGTCATGTTGGTCTTGTTCGCTCTCGTTGGGCCGGCGTGTTCCCCTCCACCGCAAGACGGGTCAACAGGCTTAGTTCACCTAAAGGGGTCAGCTTACGAGAGCGAAGGACGGGTGGTGTCAGTTCGCGTTCTTACAGAGCGGCAACGGGGACAGATTGTTGGCACCGTGTATGAGCGAGACACTGGTGATCGCATGGCGGGTGTGCAGTTGATTTTGAAGAACACTCGATTGGGAGGATCCTCAGACACCTCAGGGAGGTTCCAGATTGTGGGCATTCCTGCGGGCACGTATCAGCTTCAAGCTAGGTATGTGGTCTATAAGCCTGTTGACATTGATAGCATAGACATCTCAGAGGGGACACAGATCATCGTCGAGTAACAGATGGCGGCGGCAGAGGTAGACGTGTATCAATAGTGAAGGTGCGGCCTAACCAGCGGCTGCACCTGACGCCGCGTCGGGGGCATCGGGGAATTTGCCTTAGTCATTTATAGTGTTGGTTGAGGTTTTCAAAATCAGCAGTCGTTTCGCGGCGCAGGTGAGCCGCGATCCGTTAGGCAGTGCCACCTCGGAGGCATAGCTATCCCCATGTATTCAACATCACGTCATCTTGAAGAGACGATAGCTTCAGCGTACACCCAGTTGGCGACCATTTCTGAGGAGCGGGCAAGCGCGAAGCCGTATGGTGAGAAATGGTCGTTCAAGGAAACTCTGGGTCACCTGATCGACTCTGCGTCGAACAATCATCAGCGGTTCGTGCGCATGCAGGAAGTCTCGCACATTGGCACGTTTCGGTACTCGCAGGATCACTGGGTCAATGCCCAGGGATATGCCTCTGAACCCTGGAGAGACCTGGTCGACTTCTGGTTCAGATACAATCGCCACCTGGTTCACGTCATAGCGAATGTAGATCCGGCAGCCCTGTCTCATTTGTGTGAAGTGGGTGACACGCAGGCGGCGACTTTAGAGCTGATTATCACTGACTACATAAGACACGTAGAGCATCACCTGAAACAAATCCTCTCGGGGGTGGACCCACGTAGCCGAGAGCACTGGAAGTAGGGGGTGGCTTGAATCCGCGAGACCCTGGCACTGCCTAACCAGCGGCTGCACCTGACGCCGCGCCACGGGCACCGGGGTCGTGACCGGAATCTGTTATACGTGTTGGTGGCTTGCAATTACACATTCGTTTCGCGGCGCAGGTGAGCCGCGATCCGTTAGGG
>JAUQWO010000086.1 GCA_030835135.1 Bacteroidota bacterium | reverse complement strand
TGAGCAGCGCGTGCCGGGAGTGGCACTCGGGTTCCAGGCGGTCTGGGCAAGCATGCTCTGTCTCTCCGGCACATATGGGGACCTCCTCGACTATGTGGTCTTCGCGGTCCTCGTCTTTTATATATTAACCGTTGCAGGGATATTCATGCTCCGCCGTTCGCGTCCTGATGTGGAGCGCCCCTACCGTGCATTCGGTTATCCCGTGCTTCCTATCCTCTATATCCTGGCCGCGGCAGGCATATGCATCGCGCTTCTTGTTCTGAAGCCGGTCTACACCTGGCCGGGTGTCGGCATCGTTCTCGCGGGAGTCCCCGTCTACTATATATGGCGTCGCCTTTCTGATCGGCGATCCTGAGCCGCACCCCTCTCCAATGAAAAGCCCCCCGGCCTGACCGCAATGCGGTGTTGGCCGGAGGGCTCTTTACGTTCACGCAGATCGCCCTGTCTACTGCTCTGCCGGTTCGACCTTTCTGAAGGAGAAGAACAGGAAGAGCCCTCCCAGAACGAGGTACGCCGTCGCGAACTGATACGGGATCTGACGGGCCATGCCCGTGAGATGCCAGGGGAGATACATGTTTCCGTCCGGCGATGCAGAATGGATGATGCCGAAGAAGGTAAGTCCCGCCAGAATAACAAGATAGACCACGGATCTTCTGATCTTTCTATCGATCAATTCGGCGAGGAATCCTCCCCAGAGCATGGCCGTTACGATGAAGCCATTCCCGAGGGCGATGGTTACGAGCATCTCCGGCAGCGCCTTGCCCGGGGCAGAGAGCAGGCGCAGGAAGTTCTCGACGGGCACGATCTCCGGGTTCCCGAACTTGATCGCCAGGAGCCGGGCGATCGTGGGGAAGAACGCCAGCGCCACGGCGGGAGCATGGCGTGGGGGGCAGGCCTGGAACGATTGCACCATGATGTCGAGCGCCACGAACACGAGGATCGGAGCGAGGACGGCACGGGGGATCAATTCCACGACGAACGAAACCGCGCCGAGCATACCGCCCAGCCCGATCACGATCCCGGTCAGCAGCGTATAGCCGGCGCGGGAGCCCATCCGCTTATAGGCGGGTTGGCCGATGTACGGGGTCGACTGTGCGACGCCGCCGCAGAGTCCGGCGATCAGTGTCGCGAACGCTTCCGTCAGAAGGATGTCGCGCGTGTTGTAATCGTCGCCTGCTACCCGTGCGCTTTCGGTGACGTTGATGCCGCCCACGATCGTCAGGATGCCGAAGGGGATCGCGATGGGGAGATAGGTCAGCGCCGGGAGGAGTCCGTTGATGAAGCCCAGTGTTGGGATCGGGAACCCGATGTGCAACTCGAGCGGTGGTGCGGTGAACGACCCGCCGCCGACGAGTCCGAGCGGCCCGAGGATATAGTATAGCGCCGTGCCGACGACCACGGCGGCGAACACGCCCGGGATGTTCCGGGGGAGCTTGATCTCCGCGACGAGCGAGTAGAGGACCAGTCCGAGCGCGATCAGACCGACGACCGGCATGCCGAAGATGTCGATGAGGGGGATGAGTCCGATCAGGGCAAGGCCGATGCCGGCGAGTGAGCCGAGCAACCCGGCCTGGGGAACGATCCGTTGCACCCAGCTGCCGAGGAACGAGAAGATGACCTTGATGATCCCGATCATGACCATGGTGGCCATGCCCACGTACCAGGTCATCATGGCGGCATCATGCGGTTCCATGCCGTTGGCTTTCATGGCGATGAAGCACGGGCCGAGAACGACGAGCGCGATCCCGATCGTCGATGGTGTGTCCAGACCCAGTGGCATCGCGGTCACGTTCCTGTTGCCGGTCTTCTTCGCAAGACGGAACGCCATCCATGTGTAGACGAGATCGCCGAAGAGGACCCCCAGGGCGGTCCCGGGGAACATCTTCGTGTAGACGATATCCGCGGGAAAGCCGAACGCGAAGATCAGGATCCCCGCGAGGAACGAGAGGACCGTCAGGTTGTCGAAGATGAGCCCGAAGAAGCCGTTCAGGTCTCCGAGGACGAACCACTTATACTTCTCACCACGTGCTTCCATGAGAGGTGCTTTCTGTAGTGCGACGGAGGTCAGTTCACAAAGAGTCCGGCGATCGATGCTGTCATCCAGGTGGCCAGTGTGCCGCCGAGCACGGCCGTGATGCCGAGCCGGGCGATATCGCCGCGGCGGTTCTCCGCCAGCGGTCCGATGCCGCCGATCTGGATGGCGATGGAGGAAATGTTCGCAAAGCCACAGAGTGCGTAGGTCGCGATGACGATCGAACGTGTAGAGAGCTGGTGTGCCGTGATCGCATCCGCCATCTTCAGATAGGCGACGAATTCATTGAGGACGAGTTTGATGCCCATGAGGCTGCCGACCTGCATGGCTTCGTTCCAGGGGACCCCGATGGCGAAGGCGATGAACTGAAACACCAGGCCGAAGAAGAGTTCGAGGGAGAGCGGCTGGCCGAACTGTGTCTGCGTGAATGCGTTGAGAGCGGTCACGCCGCCGAACCACTGCAGCAGCGCGTTCAGGAGGGCAACGATGGCAATGAAGGCGATGAGCATGCCGGCGACGTTGAGCGCGAGCCGGAGGCCGTCGCCGGCCCCTGACGCCGCTGCATCGATCGCGTTGGCGTGCTGCTTCTCGATGGTCACCTTCACCGTACCCATCGTCTCGGGGTCGCCGGTCTCGGGACGCATGATCTTGGCGATGACGATCGTTGCGGGCGCGGCCATGATGCAGGCCGCAAGCAGGTGTCCGGCGAAAAAGACCTGGGAGGCGGCTGCATCCCCGCCGGTAGCGCCCGCGTAGGCAACGCCGAGGATGGCCACATACGCTGCCATCACGCCGCCGGAGATGTGGGCCATGCCGCTGGTCATGATGGTCGACAGCTCGGACTCGGTGAGGCGCGCGAGGAACGGACGGATCACGAGCGGGGCTTCGGTCTGTCCCATGAAGGTGTTCGCCGCGACGCAGAGCGATTCGGCACCGCTGGTGCGCAGAAGGCGCAGCATGACCCACGCCATCCCCTGCACCACGCGATGCATGACGCCGAAATGGTACATCACGGCCATGGTCGAGGCGAAAAAGATGATGGTGGGGAGGACCTGGAACGCGAAGATGAACCCGAGGCTCCCCTCGGCACCGGGCCCCGTGGCGAGGTTCCCGAACACGAACGCGGCGCCATCGGCGGCGAACCCGAAGAACCGCACGAAGAGTGCGCTCAGGGCGCTGAAGAGCCAGCGGCCCGTCTCGGTCTTCAGCACGATGAATGCGAAGCCGAACTGCATCACGATGCCGATGCCCACGAGCTTCCAGCTGATCGCGCGGCGGTTCGAGGAGAAGAGGACCGCGAGCACCGTGATGAACAGTACGCCGAGCAGTCCGCGGAAGATCGGTACGAATTCCATGTCTGGCCACGCGAGATAGTGAACAAGGAGGACGCCGGGTCAAACCGCCGGGAGTGGCGGGTGTACGGCAGGACGAACGGCCCAATGTACACAGAAAAAGTTTCAGAAACACGCGGGGACGGAGGCCCCGGAGGGCCTGCACCGCCGCCGGCAGGGGCCGGCGGCGGTGCAGGCGGGGGGATCACTGCTGTGCGCCAAGGGCCGCGATCTCTTCCGCTTCCTTGCGTTCGCTGCGCTTGCCGAAGAACCACATACCGCCGCCGAAGGTGATGAGGATCCCGGCCATGACGCTCACGGCGATCATCTCGGTGCCGTTGAGGCCGGTCAGGAATGCCGCGGAGACCAGGATACCCATGAACATGATCGTCCGGCCGACCAGCGGGAGTGTGGAGACCTGCTTCCGTCCGGCCCCATAGACCTCTGTTGCCACATCGATCGGCGTATCGAGTTTCTTGAAGAACTCCGCGACCACGCGACGGTCCTCGTCGGATTCCTTCGCGAACATCCGTGCGTAGGCGTAGAGGCTGATGCCGAGCACCGCGGAGGCGGCCAGTGCCAGCGGCATGTGCCAGGAGAGATGTTCACCGACGACGAAATGCGTGAAGATCGCCGCGGTGCCGGCGATGACGGCGGCACAGATCGCCAGGAGGATGAGTTTGTTCTTCCGGTACAGGGCTCCGGTCCACTGCGACGTCGCGAAGATCGCGAGCGTCATGGCGAGCGCGAGGTACACCTGCGGCCCGATGTCCCAGCCCAGGAGATACCGGGTCGTGGCGCCGACGACGAGTCCCCAGGTGATCGCGGCAGCGGCGGACCACTTCGGCACGCGGCGGAAGATGAGACCGAAGGCCATGGGAACCACGACCGGAATGTTGAATAGGGTGAAGAAGGCCTGCATCAGGTTGAAGATGCCGAACGTGCTGTTCACGAACACGATCGCGAGGCCCATCACGATGAGGCCCAGGGTGAATGCCACGCCGCGGCCCACCTTGAGCAGCATGCGGTCGTCGAGGTCCGGCCGGAAGATCCCCTTGTAGATATCGTGCGAAATGACCGACGAGACCATGTTATAGACCGTGCTGAGGGTGGTCATGGTGGCAGCGAGCATGGCCGCGATGAACACGCCGATCAACCCGTGGGGCAGGAGTTGGAAGACCAGGCCAACGAACACGAGGTCCTGCGGGTTCTTGCCGATGAACGGTTTGAAGAACTCCACCTGCGCGAGATCGGGCCAGTACACTTTGGCGACGAGGGGCGGGATCCCGAAGACCAGCGGCACGGTGAGGGAGAGCGCCGCTGCCGTCCACCCGACGCGCCGCGCGTGCGTCTCATTCTTCACGGAGTAGAACCGCTGGTGTCCGCCGGCGGCGAACCCGAGGGAGGTGATCATGAAGATCGAGAGCAGCCAGTGCTCGGTGTAGTGGACGTTGTTGTAGGTATGGTCGAAACTGATCGGCGGGAGCTGCGCGAACAGGTTGGACGGTCCGCCGACGAGCGCGAGGCTCATGGGCATGACGATGAAGGTGATCCCGAGGAGGATCACGCCCTGCACCACATCCATTGCCATGTCGCCCCAGAGGCCGCCGAGGAAATTATGGATCATGACGATCGTGCCGATGAGGAGGACGATGAGTGTCATGTCGATGCCGATCACGGGTGCGAAGAGTTTGCAGGTGGATGCGAGTTGGACGCCGGCCGACAGGATGAAGTTCGTCGCGATCACGAATCCCATGAACTGCTGGGTCGTGATGTTGTACCGGGTGTACGTGTACTGCAACGGCGAAATGGACCGTGTGCGGCGCCAGCGCCGGGCGGTGAGTGATGTGCCGATGATGTACGCGAAGGGGGAAATGGCAAAGTACAGCGTCGTGAACAATCCGGCGGAATACGCGAAGCCCGCTGCGCCGGTGAAGATCCATGCGCTGAAATTGCCCATGTACAGGGAGAGGCCGGACATCCACCAGGGGATCATGTTGCCGCCGGTGAAGTATTCCTTCCCTCCTTTGTTCACCTTCATGAAGAACAGACCGATCCCCATGATGATGAGGAAGTAGGTGAAGATCACCACGAGGTCAAAGAGATTGACCGCTTTCATGTTGTCCTTGTCTTGGCGTGTTGATGAGCGTGGACGTGCCCCGGGGGAGGGGAGATCCCCGCGGGCGGGAGTTACGAATTCTTCGATGATACGACAGATGAAACCGGATATTGGACTGTGCCTTCTGCAGCGGAGTCCCTGGGAGCGGACGCTCCTTCGGACGATGCGGATGGGGCGACAGGCTGCACACGGCAGCAGACCTCACATCACGGGCCGGTCCGTGAAGCACCGTGCACATGCGAAAGTATAAAGCTCATCCGTTAGAAAGTCAACGGAAGTCTTCGGGGGTGCAACCTGTGAAACAGTGCGATTTCCGCGGCCGCAGCCCCGTTTTGGGGCTGATGGTCACTATTGAACACCCCTGCCGGAAGCGCTTCCCATATTTGCGTAAATTCGAGAGAATTCACGCCGTTGAAGAAAGGCACGGGTCTTGATATATACAGTGGTGAACTCGTGTCGAAGGCGCAAGGAATCCTCCCGGATGAAGATACTCATAGCGGAAGATGATGCAGTCTCGAAACTCGTCCTGATGACGAAACTGCAATCGATGAAGTACGATGTCATCGCGGCGAACGACGGGCGTGAAGGATGGGAGATGTATCGCGCCGAGCACCCCGCTGTGGTCATCACGGACTGGATGATGCCGTTCATCGACGGACTCGAGCTCACACGCATGATCCGCGCCGACCACAGACCCGTGTATCCGTACGTGATCATTCTGACCGCGCTGGGGGGGAAGGGGAGTTTTCTGGAAGGCATGAACGCCGGCGCGGATGATTTCATCACCAAACCGTTCGACTTCGAATCGTTGAACGCGCGCCTGCGCGTTGCCGAGCGCATGCTTGCCCTGCATACCGAAGTGGCCGAACTACGCGGCCTGGTGTCGGTCTGTCCCGAGTGCCGCCGCATTCAACACGCGGACACGAAATGGGAGACCGTGCAGGAATACGTTGCGCGGATCTCGGAGACGATGGTCGCAGCCAGGAAATGTCCGGATTGCGCAACACCTGAAGGGTGACGACCGGTCACTGAGTTGCATCCCCCTGACGTGCCGATCGCGGATCTGACCGGCCTGGGACCGACCTGCCACGAGGCCATTTGCGTTTCACGAATTCCCTCCCTATCTTTACAATAGTACGCTGTGTTCTACTGTTCCTGTTTCGCATCGGGGGGGCGAGTCTGGCAGGGGACATCTCTTCACATTTCCTCCTTTCTCCTACTGCGCTTCGTTGCTGCACGCCTGTCCCCCCCATTGCCACATCATGGAGGTGAGGCGTGATGAATCTCCGACCGGTATTCCTCTTCGTATTCCTCGTTGCTCTGTTTTCCACCGTGGCGATCGCCGGCGGTCCGGACAAGGCGCGCTACGACCATCAGGAGCGGATGCCGGCCTCCGGCGCGGATGCCGTACCCGCAGCGGCGTACGGCAGCTCGGGATGGTACGGCAAAGTGACGCGCCTGGTGGGCGAAGTCGCGGTCATGAGCGGAGGGTACTTCACGATCGGCACCACCGGTGGGACGACCACAGGTGCGCTGGACGACCGGTGCGGTATCACCTTCGGCCATCCGTTCGCGCGGACATCGTATCCCGTGATCTGCGTCGATGGGGCGTGGATGAAGCCCCTCGCGTTCTTCTCGGCTGACAGCGAACGCGTTGCTGGTGGCGGCGATAGTGTCGCGCTGTCGTATGTGATGCCGGGGGTGGCACAACTCACCCTGACGTACGCACTCAGCGTGAATGGCACCGTCTGTGATATCCGCTCGGAACTCCGGAACCTGGATGCGGTCGCACACCATTTCGGGGCGGGGTTTGCGTTCGATCCCGGACTCGGTGTCAGGGGCGACGGCGTTCTCTCGTTCAATGCAGCACCCATCCTGAATGATACGGTGATCACCTTCCCGGGGACCGGTGCGTTCATCATCAGGGAGCGCAGCACGATCCCGTCCGGCTTGTCGATGGCCCTCGAATTCCCCGACGCGTCCCCCGACACCGTCCTTGTCGCGAACTGGACGGACCGGGCCGATCTGGATGGACCCGTGCGTCCCGTCGCGTCGGTGCGCACGCTCTATGACCTCGACCTTTTTGCGTCCTGGGGGGCGGCATCCGTTCTGCCCGGCGCTGCATTGACCCGCTCGATCAGAATACGGCAGGCTCCCAGTGAGTTCGGCTCCGGCCTGTTCCTGCGCTGGGATATACCGGACCACAGCGAGATCACCGATGGCGTCATGTTTCCGGCGAAGGTCCGGACGACGGTGACGGTGACCAATCTTTCCGGCACGACGAAGACCGGCACGCTGTCATTCGCGGCGGGGCCGGAGATCACCTTCGACACCACGTCACGAAGTGTCACCTTCCCCGGCACGTCCACGTCGTACAGCGGCACGTCAGCGATCATGGAAGAGATGTATCAGGAGACCCTTGTTCGCATTATCGCGGCCGTGCGCGAACAGGGAGGGGCCGCCGACTCCGTCGTGCGCTCGTTCCTGATCCCGGCGACCCCGGTGACAGATACCGGACTTGTCGTCTCGATCGACTCGCTCGTGACGGCGGCGTTCCCGGTGGTGCGCGCCTTCGTCACGGTCAAGCGGGAAGCGTCCGGGCAATATGTCACCATGCTCGCGCCGAAGAACCTCATGATCACCGACGAGGGGTTCTCCGTGCCGGCGACCTCCATCGTCCGGGACACATCGGGCGGGGCCACGAGCACGGACATCATGTTCGTCCTCGATGTGACAGGCAGTATGGGAGGAGCGATCGACAAGGTCAAGAACAGCATTCTCGCGTTCGCCGATTCCATGACGTCGCGCGGCATCGCATACCGGTTCGGACTCGTGACGTTCCTCGATGCGGTAGAGACTATCTATCCGTTCACCACGGATGCAGGGACGTTCAAGAGTTACGTCAGTGCGCAGTATGCCCACGGCGGTGATGATGCCCCTGAGAATTCGCTCGACGCACTGGATACGA
This sequence comes from Bacteroidota bacterium, assembly GCA_030835135.1. Taxonomy (GTDB): domain Bacteria; phylum Bacteroidota; class Ignavibacteria; order UBA10030; family UBA6906; genus JAGDMK01. Next base: position 41,722 of record JAUQWO010000086.1, on the reverse strand, counting down.
CGTGCACGATGCCCTGGGATCCCAATGCCCGGCACGTGATCGTCTGGATCACCGATGAACGGTACCACGCATCGGATTGGGCGACGCCGAGGACACGGGACCAGGTGCTGACGCGGTTGCTCGAGAAGAACATCACGGTCTATGCCGTCGGTGCCCGGGAGTGGCAGACCGACTGGTACAATCCGATCGCCCTGCCCACCGGTGGGAAATACTACGACTACCTAGGGCAGTATCTGGACATCCTCGTGGACATCGGGCTTTCAAAGTCCAGCACCAGGATGGTCGTGACCTACACCGCTCCGGTGACCGGTGCTGCCCAGCATGGGCTCACCATCGTCGTGCGCTACGCAGGGAGGGGGGGAAGTGCGTCGGCCACCTATGGCGGCCCCCCGGGCGCCGGCGTTGCGGTCGGGTTGATGAATTTCCCGAATCCCTTCAACCCGAGCACGACGATCCGGTTCTCCGGGCCCGGACTCACCGCGGCAGAGGTGGTGATCTATGACTGTCTCGGCCGCGAGGTCCAACGGATGCAGCTACCGCCGGGTGAGGGCATGCGCGATGTCGTCTGGGACGCGCGTGACGTTCGCGGGCATGACGTTGCCTCCGGTGTGTATGTCGTGCGTGTGCAATTCACCTCGTCGTCCGGCGATCGCCTCGGGGCCGCCGTTCTCAAGATCCTTCACGTACGATAAGGGGGCGGCCATGCGCACACGCACTCTGGTTCTCGTCATTGTCATTGCCGTTGTGGCCGGCGCGGCCGCGGCATACGCGGACGGCGTCATGCGTCCCCAGGCAAAGGGTTATCCCAAGGATTTTCTCCGTCATCGCATGACCTCGATCGATGTGACGTTCCACGGACAGATCGCGGTCACGACGGTGACCCAGGACTTCGTGAACGAATGGCATCTGCCGACGGATGCAGTGTACTCCTTCCCGCTGCCGGCCGGTGCCCGCGCCACGGAATTCCTGTTCTGGTCGAACGATACGCTGTACAAAGCTCCGCTGCGGGTGAAGGAGCAGGCGCCGAATCCCGGCACGGGAGAGGGCGGCGTGGACGCACTCCTGACTGGGTATCTCGGTCCGAATGCGATCCGTGTGCTCATGACGAACATCAGTCCCGGCATGAACCAGCGCGTGGTGCTGAAGTACATCTCCCTGTGCCGCTATGACGGAGGGCGTATCCTCTACGCCTATCCGCTGGCGACGGATGCGTTCCTGACATCGCCGCTCGATGAACTCTCGGTGACGTTCCATATCAATGCAACGGACAGCATCGGGGGATTCTCGCTGAGCGGGATCCCTGGCGGGATCTCTACGCAGAGCGATGCGCGCCACGCCACCGTCAGCGCGATGGTATCGAAGACGTATCTGACGCGGGACCTGGAGTTCAGCTACACCGCCCAATCGACAGCACTGGGGCATGAACTTTTCGCGTCGCGCACAGCCTCGCGCGGCGGACACTTCGTGATGATGCTGAAGACCGGGGCGGTCCCCGATTCATCGGCAACGTTGCCGAAGACCATTGTCTTCCTCCTGGATAAGTCGGCCGTGGCCGCAGGCGCGCCGTTCCAGCTCGCGCGCGACGCGGTGCTGGATTGCCTCGGCCGGCTTCAGGCGAAGGACAGGTTCAACGTGATCCTCTTCAATACCGGTCTCACCCGATTCCGCCCGGCATCGGTCCCGGCCACAGCGGGTGCGCGCGATTCCGCGAAGACGTTTCTCATCGGGGCGACGGCGTCGGGGATGTCCAATGCGCAGACGTGCATCGAGAGCGTCCTGCAGTCGTTCCCCGCGGACAGCACATGCCAGGTGCTGATGGTCTTCACGGGAGGGTCATCGATCTTCACCCCGGACCACATCGTCCTCGCGAATCCCGCCAGGGTGCCGATCTTCCCTGTGGCGATCAGCACGGCCCCGGCAACGGCGCGGTTGGAGATCATGGCGTACCAGAACTATGGCTTCCCCATCATCCTGAAGCCGACCGACCCGGTGCTCGCGGAGGTCCGCTGGCTCTTCGATCAGGTCAGTTCGCCCATCATGAAAGAGACGGCACTGGAGATGGGCACCAATGCGTTCGAACTGTATCCGAGGGACCTGCGCGCGATGTACGCCGGTTCCCGATTCTTCCTGACCGGCAAGTACAAGGATCCCGGGAGCACGGCCCTTTCGGTGGGTGGGCAATCGGTGGACGGGCCGGTGGCGTATTCGGCCATGCTGCAAATGCCGTCCGACTCGACCGATGCGAATTTCGTCGAGAGCCTCTGGGCGAAGGAGAAGATGGATCAGATGGAGCGGCGCATCCTGGTGTCGGGCGTGACGGACTCCCTCAAGCAGGAACTGATCAGGATCAGTCTCGCCTATGGTATCCGCTGCATGTATACCGCCTACGTGGCGGACAAGTCCCAGCCGGTATCGGGCATCGACGAGACCGCGGTTGCGGTGACGGCATTCGGCGCAGAGGTCACGGCCGGCGGTGTCCGGCTCCATTGGAGCATCCGCAACACGGCCCATGTGCGGTCGGTGCGCGTGCTGCGTGCGGAGGAATGCGATGGCACCTACGCGCCGCTTGCGGCAGACCCGGGCGGTGCGATGGTGCTGGAGGACGAATCCGATGGTGCGCGTCACGCGTGGTACCGGCTCGAGGTCACGACCCTGAGCGGGGACCGGATCCTTTCCGATCCCGTCACGGCGGAGGGGGCAGGCCTTCCGCACGCAACGCGCCTGCTGCCGAACTATCCGAATCCGTTCAACCCATCGACGGTGATCGCCTTCGAGATCGCTGCCGCGGGACCGGTACAGGTTACTCTTACCATCTATGATGTGCTTGGCAGAGAAGTGCATACCATCGCACGCGAGGTGCGTGCCCGTGGCGTCTACCATGCGTCGTGGGACGGCACAACATCCTCTGGTGCCGATGCCGCGGCCGGCATGTACATCTGCCGGTTGCAGGCGGGTGCGGTGGTCGATACCCGGTCGATGATCCTTGTACGATAACCAGAAGGGGGAAGTCATGAAACGATTCTTCATGTTCGCGTTCGCCGTGCTCATGCTCTGTGCGTCCCGGGATGCCTGGAGCATCGGGCGCGTGTACGCGCGCCTGCCCAACAGTTCGTCCGCCACGGTCTACAACCTCCGCATCAAAACGATGCGTGCGACGGTGCAGATCTACGACCAGCTCGCCGTGACGCATGTCGATCAGGAGTTCACGAACGACGGCACCCTGCGTCTGGAGGGATTCTATGTGTTCAAGCTCCCCGACGGTGCCCAGGTCCACGAACTCTATCTGTGGATCAACGGCCAGCGCGTCCCGTATGTGGTGAAGAAGCGGGAAGACGCGATCGTGAAGTACCAGGAGATCGTCAATCGCATCGCCGATCCTGCCATCCTGGAACAGCTCGGGACGAACCTCTTCAAGCTGAGGATCTTTCCGTTCGACCCGAAGGGGACGCGCCGGATCGAGATCCAGTACTCCCAGCCACTGACGTACAAGCAGGGGAGCATCCAGTACGTCTTCCCGATGGACATGACGGACTATACCTCCGCGCCCATCGAGCAGACGAGCGTGGTCGTCGATATGCAATCGCAGTTCCCGATCACCGGCGCTACGACGTCCGTGGACCATACTCCGACCGCTGTGGTGGTGACCAAACTCACGGACAAGCGGTACACGATCGAATACGGACTTGAGAACGTCTCGTTCTCCAGGGACTTCAAGGTCCAGTTCTCGCTCGATCGGGGCTCCGCGCGCATGCTGGCCCGCACATGGCGCGATTCGGTATCGGCGACCCCCCCGTGGTTCATTCTCTGGAGCGCCGTGCCGGATACGCTCTATTCCGATTCGACGACCAACCGGGAGATCACGTTCGTTGTGGATGTCTCGTCGAGCATGGAAGGCACGCGCATCGAGCAGGCGAAGGAGGCGTTGCGGAGCTTCGTGGACTTCATGACGGAGAACGACCGGTTCAATATCGTGGCCTTCAGTACGGGCGCAGTGCAGTTCCGGAACTCGCTGGTGCCCGCGACGGCTCTGCAAAAGGATTCCGCACGCGCATTCATCGAGACGCTCACGGCGCTGGGGTTGACGAACTTCGAAGCGGCCCTGCAGCGTTCGCTCTCGATGCCGTACACCGACGGTGACCATGCCGCGGTGGTGTTCCTCACCGATGGCACGCCGAGCTGGGGACAGACGAACGCGGATTCTCTCATCGCCCTCGCGCAGCGCGTGAACACATCGCATGCGCATCTCTATCCGGTCACGGTGGGCGATCCGGGGGCGACACCTCTCCTGACGACTCTCGCGCGTCAGCACGGGGGGTTCGTCACCACGGTCGCAGCGGACGACAGTCTGTATGCCACGATGAAGGAATTGTACCGGAGGCTCTTCCTTCCCGCACTCCGGTCGCTGGCGTTCAATTTCGGCGGCACCGGTGCGTTCGACGTGCACCCCGTGCCGCTGCCGGATGTCTTTGCGGGCGACCAGCTGCTCGTGACCGGCAGGTATCTGACCGACGGACCCTCGACGGTGAGGATGACGGGGACCGCCGGCGGCACGATGCGCGGGTACGAGGAGACCGTTGCCTTCGGCGACACCGGTTCGGCCTTGCGTGCGGTGGCGCGGTACTGGGGAGCACGCAAGATCGAGAGCGTCCTGGACCTCATCAGACAGGTCGGGGAGCAGAAAGAACTCGTGGACCAGGTGATCGCGCTCAGTATCACGTACAGCGTCCTGACGCCATACACCGCTTTTCTGGTGATCGAGCCCACCAACTCGGGCTCCACGGGGATCCCGTCCGATGAAGGCCAAGCTGTCGGGTTCTCGCTCGCCCAGAACTTCCCGAACCCGTTCAATCCCTCGACGACGATCCGCTACTCCGTTGGCGGGAGTGCGCCAGCATTCGTCACGCTGGTGGTCTATGATATGCTGGGGCGCAAGGTGCGCACGCTGATCGCGGAGATCAAGACCCGGGGTGAATACCTCGTGGAGTGGGATGGCAGGGACGACATGGGCAGGGCGGTCGCTTCGGGCAGCTATGTGTACCGGCTCACCGCAGGGCCGACCACCTTGTCGAAGCTGATGGTCCTGGCCCGGTAGGGTGTTTAGTCCGCGCGGACGAGACGCGGGGACCGCGAGCGGTACTAGCGTCGCTCTAGCGCGCGAATACAGCATTTGCCCGATTGTTACGGGACCGGTGGTATCCTATCATGAACCAACAACGGAGAGGACGGTCCGGACGGCCATGGTGGGAACCGCAGCAGGATCCGTGTCGTTCTCTCCGTACAGGAAGAGTCAAGTTTCATTCACCAGGGAGAGACGACCATGGCATTCGTGCGGATGATGGCAGTTGTGATGGCGATGATGATCGTCGGATGTACTCAGGAATCGTCCGGTCCCGGCGCGTCGGGGAACGGGAGTGTGCAGCTCACCGTGTCCGGTGGAGCAGACCAGGGCACCGTACGGCTTGGCAAAGCGGACGCAACCACGGGCGTTGCAGCTGCGGTCGAATCGCTGGAGGTCACGCAGGCCCTCATTGTTCTGAAGGACATCCGTTTCCTCGGTGTGCCGGACTCCACGGGTCTGCGCGACTCCGTCGAGTGCAAGTTCGATGCAGACCGTGAAGACCATGATGGCTGGAAGAAGGATTCCACGACGCACTTCAAGGGACCGTTCCTCGTGGCGCTGCACGATACGACCCCCGTGCAGATCGCGGTCGATACCATCAAGCCCGGACAGTACACCGGGATCAAGTTCAACATCCATAAGCTCCGCAGATCGGATGTGACCCGGAACCCGCTGTTGCCTGATTCCCTTCTCGGCTACAGTGTTGTGGTCGCCGGATCCGTGAAGTACCCCGGAGGTGACTGGGTGCCGTTCCTGTTCAAGGCCGACATCGATGAGGACTTCAAGGTCAAGGGCGACTTTACAGTGGCGGAAGGGCAGTCGGTGACGCCGTATGTTCTGAAATTCGATCTTGGCTCATGGTTCAAGGTTGCCAACGGCAGGACCCTCGATCCCAACGATCCGGCCGACCGCCATTGGATCCGGTACGCCATCAAGGCATCGCTCAAAGGGCGCATGGCAGGTGGGCGGGACCACAACCACGACGGCCGACCGGATATGCATTTCTGAGTGTGGCCGCGGAGTGAACGGAGCAAGGGGGGAAGGGGGTAGCTTGACAAGAACTCCCATCTTCAGTACCTTTGTGCATTCGCTCTTGGGGGCCCGAACCGGGCTGTGACAGAGAGCCCCTCCTGGATGGGAGGGGCTCTCTTCTTCTACCACGTACCGATCGCATGCATGTAAGGGGCGCCATCGCCCCGGCGGCGCACTGCCGCACCCAGGATCTCATACTCTAACTGTCATTCACGTACATCTCTTGGAGACATCCATGACCTCATTGCACCCTGCACCCCGATTCGTGCAGCGCGCATTCCTTTTTCTCGTGTTCATCGCCATGGTTCCGCTCGTTGCATCAGCACAGTATCTGATGTCACCGCAGCCCGGCGATGTGTACAAGGAATTCATGCGCACGATGGGCGGCGACGACTGGCGCGTCACCGACCCGAACATCGACCTGGGTGTCTATCCTCAGGCGGCACCGTTCCTGCCGAACCCCACCCTGGACCTTGGCGTGGATGACCTCTCCGGCGCTATCCGCGCGGAGGCAGTGATCAACATCTGGGGCGGTCACGTCGGGACGACAGGGAAGCAGATCCGGTTCAACGGCAACGGCTGGATCGACATCCCGGAACTCGGCAGCGGCAACGGCATTCCGGATGGCCACGAGGGCTACAATTATATCACCCAGCTGGACCTCACCATCCCGGTGCCGTTATCCGACCTTCATTCCGGCACGAACACATTCCAGGGGACGAATAGCGGCCAGGCTCCGCCCTACGGATTCGGTTGGGGACAATTCGGCTGGTACAGCATCATCCTGCGCGTGTACTATGACGGTGGCAAGACACATTCCACCGGCAGCATCACCTCGCCATCCCAGAGCGGGACGTTCGGAGAGAACCCGATGATCTCCGCCAGCGTGAGTGGAGGGACCGACCGGGTCGATTTCCTGGCGTACTATGACGGGTATGACACCGACGGCGATGGCGTGTGGCAGGAATACCATCACGACTACGCCCCGCCGCTTGGTGGCGAGTCGGAACCGACGATCAAGAACCATGTCGGCACGGTGACCGGCGGCGGTTGGCAGACCACATGGGATACGCGCTATGTTCCGGACCAGGCCCCGGGGAGCATCAAGCTCATCGCCCGCATCCGCAATGGCAATGGCGTGTGGTATGTGTCACCCGAAGTGACCGGCCTGACGCTCCAGCGCTCGGGGAGTTATGTGCGCCTCTACAAGCCTCTGGACGTCCCCGAACGCGCGTGGGCGCGCGGGGATCTCGATGAGGTCAACCTCCATTACAGCGTATCGGATGATGTCTCCCAGGCCACGGAGGTGGTCGGGATGATGCGTACGTGGAATGGGATCGATGGTGCGCGGGAGCCGGGCGATTACAATTACCGTCGATTCAACGGATGGACCGACGGCGATTACGGCGGGAACCATGCCTACTCCTTCGACATCCGGACATTCCCCACCGGCGAACTCCTGTCGGGCACGAACACCATCACCTTCTTCTCCTCGAACATCCTCCACCATGGGATCGAGATCCTGTGGCCGGGTCCCGGACTGATCGTCCGGTATGGCGGCAGTGCGGGGAACTACGGACCGAGCATCAGCAGTCACCCCGCGAACCGCAGTGTCGCTGTCGGCGCCACTGCCACGTTCTCCGTGAGCGCCAGCGGTACCGCCCCGCTGCACTACCAGTGGCAGAAGAATGATACCGATATCGATGGCGCGAACGGCTCCAGCTACACGACACCTGCAACGGGGCCTGCTGACAATGGCGCGACGTTCCGGTGCGTGGTCACGAACGATTACGGGACCGCCACGAGCAATCGTGCGACCTTGACGGTGGGAAGCGGGACGACCTCGCCGGTGATCGACACGGAACCCACCGACCAGACGGTGATCGTGGGTGCGACGGCGACCTTCAGTGTGCAGGCATCCGGAACCGCACCGCTGACCTACAAGTGGCAGAAGAACAGCGTGGACATCGACGGTGCGACGGAGACGTCATACACGACGCCGCCCGTCAGCAAGTCGGACAGCGGCGCGTTGTTCCGCTGCATCGTCAGCAATGGCGGGGGCGACACGCCGAGCGCTGCCGCACGGCTGATCGTGCTGAGCTCCGCGGCGCCGACGATCACATTCCAACCGATCGACCAGCTCGTCGGAGTAGGCCAGCCCGCGATCTTCACCGTGCGCGTGCAGGGTGCTCCGCCGATCTCCTTCCAATGGAAGAAGAACGGCGCGCCGATCAACGGTGCGATCGACTCCGTCTATCAGACCCCGGCAACGACCCTGGGCGACAGCGGTGCGGTCTACCAGTGCGTCGTGAAGAACAACCTCGACAGCGTCACCAGCGCCGAGGCCAGGTTGCGGGTCACCACAGGCTCCGTCTCCATCCTTGCGAACGCAGGCTTTGAGCAGGGGACGGCGTCGTGGGCGTTCTTCACCAATGGCAGCGGCACCTTCACGACCGCGGCGGCGGGACCGCAGCATCCCCATGCCGCACGGATCGCGATCGCCACGGAAGGCGGGAATGTGCAGTTGTATCAGATCGGTGTGACGCTCGAAGCCGGAGCGGAGTACAAACTGTACTTCCGCGCTACCAGCACATCCGGCCATGACGTGTCCGTCAGCATCCAGAAGCACGCCACGCCCTTCACGTCGTACGGCGTCTCGGGCCAGGTCTTCAACCTCGACACGACGTGGAAAGATCACGCGGTGACGTTCACGGCGACGGGCTTCAGCGGCGTGGCGACCGATGCGCGCATGATGTTCTATCTCGCGCCGTATGACTCGGCCGGCGACGTGTTCTCCATCGACGACGTGTCGCTGTCGCGGGTCACGAGTGTGGCTCCGCTCGCAGTGACGGGGCATCCGGCGGAAGCGTCCGTCGTGGTCGGCGATACCGCGGTGTTCACTGCCGTCGTGAGCGGCACGCCACCGCTGACCTACCAGTGGCAGAAGAATACCGTGAACATCCCCGGCGCCGATGGTCCGCGGTACGTGACCCCTCCGGTGGGGATCGGTGACAACGGCGCGCAGTACCGCTGTGTGATCACGAATCCCGTCGGCACAATGCAGACCAACAGCGCATCGCTCACGGTCACGACACCGGTCGTCCTGTCCGCACCGACCCTGCTGCTGCCCCCGAACGGGACATCGAACGCTGCCACCACGCAGCACTTTGTCTGGTCCAGGGGCGCGGCCGGCGTGACGCGCTACTGGTTCGAGATCGCGACGGATTCTCTGTTCACGACGGGGCGCATCGTCGACTCGTCGCTCACCGATACCGCCAGGACCATGTCCGGATTGACCAACGCCCAATCGTACTGGTGGCGGGTGCGGGCGGGGAATGCCGGCGGATGGAGCTCCCCCAGCGGAACCTGGAAGGTCCGCATCTCCGCGACGAATGTTGCGGAGACCCGGACGCTGCCGACCACGGTGACGCTCGATCAGAATTATCCGAATCCGTTCAATCCGTCCACGACGATCCGGTATAGTCTGCCCGCAAAGACGCCGGTGCAGATGCGTGTGTACAACATGCTGGGCGTCGAAGTGGCAGTGCTGGTGAACGGCGAACAGCAGGCGGGATATCATGAGATCCGCTTCAATGCCGAGCATCTGCCGAGCGGGATGTACTTCTACCGCCTGCAGGCAGGAACGACCACCGAGACACGCAGGTTGTTGCTGGTCCGCTAACCACGCACGAACATGACCGGGGCCCGGACGTTGTATACCGGGCCCCGTGTCGTTTTGTCTCGCTTCTCTCATCCGGCGATCGCACCCCCCCTATGGATACCACTCTCCAACGGCTGCAGAGTCAGCACCTTCTCGCCCCGGCATGTTCCGGGATCATTGAGCTTGTGACGCGCATGGGCGCTCTGCAGGCACAGGATTTCGCGATGTCGCGCTGGGCGATCGGTGTCCGCCACCCGGGAACGGGCGACCGTGACATCCTGCGGGTGTTCGATGAGGGTGGCATCATCAGGACGCATGTCCTGCGGCCGACATGGCATCGTGTGGCTGCGACCGATCTTCGTTGGATGCTGGCCCTGACCGGTCCGCATGTACGTGTGTCGATGGACCGAACGTAGACCGGCGCGCAGGTGGTCGCGTGGTCGACGCCGCACGGGGTTGATATTCAACGATGCGATTCGTTGATTGGGAATGGTGACCCTCTTGGAACGGACGATCATACAGACCATTGCCGCCTTGCTCCTCCTCGTGTATGGAGGAGTCGGCGTTGCCGGTCATCTCCAGTCGCTCACTCTCGTGGGCGCCGGAGGCCGGGAAGAGCGCGTCGCGCCAGGCCGCGTCCCGGTGCAGAAGCACGGTCGTGTGTCGATGTACCAGGAACGGCATCTGCCTTCTCCGGTCACCGTGGCGGCGCCGGATCCGGCGATCGTCGATGCATTCTTCTCCGGGGAGCGATCGCATTCCTGTGCCGCGCTCTCGCCCGAGGACAACATCATCCCGCGCCAGCCGGCGGCCTCGCCTGCGCCTGCGCGGGGACCTCCCGGGTTCCCATCGTACCCCTGAACTTTCCTGATCGTGCCGTGCGTGTGACTGAAACGCTGCACGATCGTACCGTTCCCTTGATGATGATCGCCGGATCCATGCATGCGACGGCCCATGCCGTGGTGCCGCGCTGTTGCAGGCCGGCCCACGTGATGAGCTGGCCGGCGATCGTCCACAGACAACGGAGGTCTGACGATGAAGATCACCATGCGCCTGATCATTGCACTCCTGATCGCAGCGGCGGGGGTGGCTGCACTGTTCTCCTGGCTCCAGGCGGAGACCGATCGGGAACTGATGGAGAAGGAACTTGATACACGGGCGAACGTGCTCGCCGAGGGGTTTGAGGAAGCGATGCGCTCGGCGGTCCTTGCGGGCGATCCGGACCGTCTGCGTTCGCTCATCGACCGTTTCGGCAACAGGACGCGCCTGATCGGTCTGGCATTGTTCGACAGTAGCGGGGTGGAGCTATCCTCCACCGCATCGCTACAGGGAGGCTCGCCGGCGGTCACGGCGCTGGTGTATGAAGCGATCGTGCGCGACACCGCGGTGTCACAATTCAGCATGCTTGGTGATCGCCGCGTGCATCTCTATGCACGGTCCATTCAGACCGGGACGCACGCGACCGGCACTGTACTCCTCGCCCATGACGCCGCTTTCATGGCCGAACGTCTGACGGGGATCTGGTACACGAATTTCTTCCGGCTGCTCGTGCAGATCGTGCTCATCATCCTCATCACGATCGTTGTCGTGCGGTGGAGCATCACCGGTCCCATTGCCCAGGCTGCCCAGTGGCTACGCGGGTTGCGTGCGGGCAGGACCGCCGCGGATCAGAATCTTCCGCGAGGCGACCTCCTCGGTCCTCTGGGGGTGGAAGTCTCGCTGCTCGCGCGCAGCCTGGCCCAGGCCCGGGCGGCAGCCCAGCGTGAAGCCCGGCTGCGCATGACGGCGGAAGCCCTCTGGACGCCGGAGAGACTGAAGGAGCATGTACGGAACGAACTCAAGGCGCAGAGTCTCTTCGTGGTCTCCAACCGTGAGCCATTCATGCACGAGACGGTCGGCAGCGTGACCGAGTGCATCGTGCCTGCCGGAGGGCTCGTTACCGCGCTCGACCCCATCCTCCGTGCGTGTGGCGGGATGTGGATCGCGCATGGGAGTGGGAACGCAGACCGTGAACATACGGGGAGCGATGGCACGTTGCGCGTCCCGCCGGATGAGCCGGCCTACACGTTGCACCGCGTGTTCCTCACCAAGGAGGAGGAGGAGGGGTATTACTACGGATTCTCGAACGAGGGGATCTGGCCGCTCTGTCATATCACGCACACGAGACCACTCTTCCGGAAGGAGGACTGGCAGCACTACCAGCTGGTCAACAGGAAATTCGCGGATGCCGTACTCAGGGACATCGCGGGCGAAGAGGCGCCTCTCGTCCTGATCCAGGATTATCATTTTGCCCTTCTCCCATTGCTCATCAAAGAGCAACGGCCCGATGCGCGCGTTGCCATCTTCTGGCACATTCCGTGGCCCAACCCGGAAGTGTTCGGGATCTGTCCGTGGAAGGAGGAGATGCTCATCGGCTTGTTGGGTGCGGACCTCATCGGTTTTCATACTCAGTTTCATTGCAACAATTTTCTCGAGACGGTGGACCGCTTCCTGGAATCGAAGACGAACTGGGAGCAGTTCTCGGTCGAGCGGAACCGCGACCGTACGCTTGTTCGACCTTTCCCGATCAGCGTGGCTTTCCCCGACATGCCGGCTGCTGGCGATCCGGCATCGGAGCGGAAGGCGTTGCTTCGCGTACATGGAATCGATGCTGCATTTCTTGGTGTGGGTGTCGACCGGATCGATTATACGAAGGGTATCCTCGAACGTTTCCTCGCCGTGGAGCGTTTCTTTGAGCTGCATCCTGAGTACGTGGGGAAATTCACGTTCGCGCAGCTGGGCGCACCGAGCCGTACGCATATCAAGCGCTATCATGATCTCGGCGCGGAACTGGATGCAGCGGTGGAACGGATCAACTGGCGCTTCCAGGTCAGAGGGTGGAAGGCGATCCTCTACCTCAAAGCGCACCACAATCACGAGACGATCAACCGGTACTACCGGGCCGCGGATGTCTGTCTGGTCACATCGTTGCATGACGGGATGAACCTCGTTGCGAAGGAGTTCGTCAGTGCCCGCAGCGACGACGGTGGAGTCCTGATCGTGAGCGAATTCGCCGGCGCGGTGAACGAACTCCAGGACGCGATCCGCGTCAATCCGTATGACACGGAGGAGGTCGCCGGGGCGATCGCCCGCGCGCTCACGATGGAGGAAGGGGAGCGGCAGCTCCGGATGCGGGAGATGCGTTCGACCGTGCGGGAACGGAATGTCTATCGCTGGGCAGCGAATCTGATCACCGGACTGGCGCGTGTGCGCCTTCCGCTGCCTCAGCCTGGCAGCGAAGGAGAGAAGGAACCCCGTCATGGCTAATGCAGGTCCTCGGCCGCTCTTCATGAGAAACGATGTGGTCGACCCGTTCGTTCACCGCCGGCTCCAGGGGGCGCGAACACTGGCGCTGTTCCTCGACTACGACGGCACGCTGACGCCGATCGCCGCCACACGCGAGGCGGCTGTCCCGGGTGGGAGAACCGTGCGGCTCCTCCGTGCGCTTGTTGCTTCCCCCGACATCCGCGTCGCCATCGTCACCGGGCGTTCGCTCTCCCACGTTCCCCGCAGCATCCGGAGATGTGGTGCCGACCTTGCCGTCGATCACGGGGTCCGCATCGTATCGCGTCAGGCCGTGTGGACCCATCCGGCGCTGGACGATCTGAAACCGGACATCCGCAAGGTGTATGCGGCGGCGGAAGAGCGTCTGGGCACCATTCCGGGGATCCGCATCGAGCAGAAACGGTGGTCCGTGGATATCCATTACCGTCAGGTGCACCCACGTCATGTTGCGGGGATACGGGCAATGATGACACGTGTGATGGGGCCCTACGCAGGCTCGCTGAGGCTGACCCATGGCAAGAAGGTGTTGGAAGCACGCCCGGCGATCTCCTGGTCGAAGGGCCATGCGATACTGAAGCTGCTGGAGTCGCGGGAGTACAAGGGTGCCCTCCCGGTGTTCATCGGGGATGACCGGACGGATGAGGATGGTTTCCTCGCGCTCCGGGGACGCGGGATCACGATCCATGTCGGCAGGTCCCGGCGTACCGCGGCGCGCTACACGGTCCGGACCGTGCCGGATGTTCTTGTGTTCCTCGCAGGGGTACTTGCCTGCCGGTCGCGCGATGACGCATAGCAGGGATAGGACGCTGTGGCCCACCGGGACCCGGGCTGGTGTCCGGTGATCGAGCCGGGAATGCACCAGGGAAAGCTCTTTTTGGGTGGAGGAGTGGAAAATATAGGAATCTCGGGCTCTCTCTGCATGGACCGCCGGGCCATGCAGACACATCGGTGACACTTTTCGTGCGTTACTAGACGCGATTACGATGTTTTCCCGATTGTCGGCGCGAGTGTATACCTTTATATTGCGATCGTTGGGGTGTATCAAGGACGGGGAGCGGGGGAGCCGCTGTACTCCCCGTGCCACTTCCCGTGCTGTCCCGATCTGGCGTCCACCGTTTCCAACCATGGCTACCGGATCTGCTTCTGACGTGATCTCATCGACTGGAATACTCGCGTTGTCTCTCGTATTGGAGGTGTCATGACATCCCGGATCCGCCGTATCGCGGCTCTCGCTCTGTTGCTGCTTGGACTCACCAGTGCCCAGGCACAACTCCATCACTTCAAGGTGGAGATCGCCGGCGGCGGCACCATCGGCACGCAGCGTGCCGGCGTACCCTTCGGGATCCGGATCACCGCCCAGCAGGCGAACAACACGACGTTCACGGCGTTCACCGGGAAGGTCCAGGTCACATCCAATGGTGTGTTGTCGGCGGGCGGCGACTCGACCGCGAAATTCGTCGCGGGTGTTCTGACGTCACATAGCATCACCTGCGGGTCGACAGGGTCGACCACGATCACGGCCACGAACGGGGTGACGGGATCTTCGAATGCGTTCACCGTCTTCGCCTTCCGCTCTGACGATTTCAATGCGAGCAACGTGAACACCGGCTTCTGGACGATCACCGACCCCCTCGGTGATGCCAGGGTCATGCTGATGGGGACCAGGACGGCGAATGCCCGCATCGCGCTCTCCGTCCCTGCAGGCATCTCGCATGACCTGTACTCCGGCAAGAACACCGCGCCGCGCGTGCTGCAGTCGTGTGCGAACGCGGACTTTACGCTCAATGTGAAATTCGATTCACCGGTGTCGCAACCGTATCAGGTGCAGGGCGTCCTTGTCCAGGGAAACGCGACCACGCTCCTCCGGTTCGACCTGAGCAGTGACGGGACGGCGACCAAGGCATTCGCTGCATCCACCACTGATGGGTTCGCGACCGCCCCCGCCATCCAGATACCGTTCGTCTCGGTGGCGCCCAATAACGTGGCGCCGCTGTACATGAGGATCGTGCGGACCGGCAGCACCTGGACGATGCTCACGTCGACGAATGGAACCTCGTTCTCTGCGATCGGGAGTTTCTCTCTGCCCATGACCGTGTCACAGATCGGCATGTTCGTTGCCAACGCCGGCACCAGCGTCCCTGCGCATACTGCGCTCGTGGATTACTTCTTCGATGCGGCATTGCCGATCGCCGCGGAGGATGGAGGAACCGTGGTGGATTCCCTGCCGCCGCTTCTCTACGATCTGATGTCCGTTGCGGGGGGGACCGACATCCGCGTGACGTGGCGGACCGATGAACGCGCGAAGAGCCGGTTCGATTACGGAAAGACTCCCTCGTATGGAACGACGATCCTGGATGATACGCTCCGTACGGAACACAGCGTGATGTTGCGCAACCTCACCAACAACACCCGGTACAATTTCAGGATCATCGCGACCGACAGCACGGGCCGTGCGACCACGACGGCGAACCAGCGTGACACGACCTATCCGAAAACTCCGACGGTCTTCACTTCGTGGTACGGCTCCACGCAGACGTTCGGCAAAGTGGGCACGCCGCAGCGCTACGTGAACATCCTCGGCAATGTCACGGATCCGGTCGGGCTCGACACGGTGAAGTACCGGCTCAACGGTGGCTCCCCGGTGGTGCTGACGCTCGGTCCCGACGCACGCCGGCTGCAACGGCCCGGGGATTTCAATATCGACCTCGCGTATAATGCCCTGCAGGCGGGATCCAACTCGGTCGTGGTCACGACGAAGAATATCTTCGGGGAGCAGACCACGAACACGATCACGGTGATCGACAGCAGCAAGAATGTATGGCCGTTGCCGTTCACGGTGGCCATGTCGTCAGCGAAAAGCCTCTCCGACTCCGTGCAGGTCGTCGATGGCCGTTGGGCCGTGGCGTCCGGAGCCGCGCAGATCGTCGAGCGGGGCTACGACCGTCTGCTGGCAGTGGGCGACACCACCTGGATGGACTATGATGCGACGGTCCGCCTGAAGGTGACGGGATTGGATACGACGCTGGTGGCATACAACGCGCCCAGTAATGGGCCGGGGATCGGCCTGTTGATGCGCTGGGCCGGGCATACCAACGATCCGAATCCGGGCAGACAGCCATTGGAAGGGTATCTGCCCAACGGGGCGTCTGCCATGCTCTCGTGGACGAGCGTGAGCACGCAGCGATGGGAGATGTTCGGCAACAATGCACAACTACGCGACGCGAAGGATGCGCCGGCACTCCAATTGGACACGATGTACATGTTCCGTATGCAGGTGTCGACGGTCACCGGTCAGGGCGGGTTCTACAGGTTCAAGGTCTGGAAAGCTTCGCAGACGGAGCCCGCGGGCTGGCTGATGAACGCTCAGGAGGGCCTGGGAGATCCGCAGCATGGATCGTTGCTGATCGTTGCCCATCATGTGAACTGCTGGATCGATCACATCAGGGTCACCACGGTGCCCCAGGACCTTGTCCCTCCGGCGGTCGGTGCCATCGGGAACGAGACGGCGGCCACATCCGCGTTCGTCACGTGCTCGACCGACGAGCCGGCACGCGTGCGCGTCAGGTATGGGGCCACGGCGAGCTATGGGAAGATCGCGCTGGCAGATTCGACCCGGCGCATTGCCCACGGCATTCCGGTCACCGGGCTCACGCCTTCGACCACCTATCATTACAGCATCGAAGCGGTGGACAATGCCGGGAACACGGCGAACACCGGCGATGCCACATTCGTGACCGGACCTGCCGCAGCGGCCTCGACGCTGGTACCGGACGATTTTAACACAACGTCGCTGCATGCCCGGTGGACCATCACCGATCCGGTCGGGGATGTGACGTTCTCCACGCCGGATACAGTCGTGCGGATCAGCATCGCCGCCGGGACGACCCACGATCTGTGGACGAACGGCTATGGGGTGCCACGGATCATGCAGGCCGCGAACAACACGGATCTTTTTGTGCAGGTGAAGTGGAACTCGGCGCTCATCGAGGCACCGGACGCATACCGGTTTCAGGGCGTGATCATGCAGCAGGACGCGACCAACCTCATCAGATTCGACTTCGCGTCGGCTCCATCGGGACTGACGCTGTTCTCGGCTACATTCCGGGACGGATTTTCGATTGATTCGATCCGGATCCGGGCGAATGTGAGCGTCCCGGGTGGTGCGGGCGCAGCGCCGTTGTACCTGCGTGTGCAGCGCGAAGGAAACATCTGGTCGGCATGGCATTCGATCAATGGTTGGGCGTGGACACTCGGAGCTCAATTCCATCATCCGCTGACCCTGACGGGTGTCGGGCTTTACTGCGGGACAACCGGTAGCGCGCCGCCTGCGTTCACATCCGTCGTGGACTATTTCCACACCACACCGACCGCAACGGACGTGACGGATCCGGCAACGGATGGGTTCGTGCCGCAGGCATTCGCCCTGGCCCAGAACTATCCGAACCCGTTCAACCCGGAGACCATCCTGGAATATGATGTCCCGGCCGCGCGGCACGTGAACGTCGTGGTGTATGACCTGCTCGGCCGCCAGGTCGGGGTGCTCGTGAACGAGCTGAAGACCCCGGGCAGGTACCGCGTGAGCTTCAAACCCGACGGGCTCTCTTCGGGTGTCTACTTCTGCCGGATGCGGGCAGGCGATTTCGTGCAGATCCGGAAACTCCTTCTGGTGCAATGAGGCCATTGGTTCCCCGCTGACCAACTTTCTGCGTTTGACGACGTTCTTCTGATACAGGGGATCCGATGATCGAGATCACGGATCCCCCTCCGGACGACCCACGTCCCACCGTCCGATACTCCTCCTTCGATCTTTGAGAATTCTAGCGTCCCCCAGGGACACGGTGTGTGCCCGCTTCGGTGTAAAGACGTTTCCAGCACCATCAATCCACTACACCATCACTCATCCAGAGGGACGCTATAATGAAACGATCCATCCTCATCATCCTGTTGTTCGTCGTGATCTCTTCTGCGGGCGCGCAGATCCCTGAGCGAAATGTCCTGAGTTCGTACAGGGTGATCCCCATGCCGGGAAAAGACGCCCAATTGAGGAAGGCCCTGTTCGACCATGCCGCGAAGTACCATGCCGGGCCGTGGAAGTGGCGTGTGTTTCAGGTACTCTCCGGGCCGGAGGAAGGGGCGTACATGATCAATGAAGGAGTGAACTCCTGGACGGAGCTGGAAGGACGGAAGGATATCAGTGAGGAACATCAGCGGGATTATGAAAGGACGGTACTTCCCCTGAGCGAGAAAACCCTTCCGTCATCGTACCTTACGTACCAGAAGGATTACAGCACGGACTCCGCTGCAGGCCCGTTGAAGAAGGCGTTGATCCGGCATTTCTATCTCAAGCCGGGGAAGGGCGGGCGGCTGACGTCGCATCTCGCACTGTGGAAGCAGGCCTACCAGAAGCTGGGCCTGAAGATCGGGGTCTGGACGAGTTTCTTTTCAGGTCAGCCGCAGATCGTGGTCGCGTTCCGGCTTCCGAATGGCTGGGCGGACCTGGAGAAACCATGGGGCAAACTCTCCCGCGAGGCCTACGAGGAGGTCGCCGGGACCGGCGCGTACATCCGCTACCTTGAAGACCTCGACTCCTACGTCGACCGTATCAACGAAGAGATGATCGAGTTCCTTCCGGAGGTCAGTCCGAAGTAGGCTCCGTTGTGCCGCCTGGTGTGGATCGTGCGGATGCCCCGTCGTGGGGCGTCCGCACGAGAGCGGTTGGACCGGGAAAGCATGCTGCGAATGGAGACGGGAATGCGCGATCCGGTCCGATGCCGAGAAAATCCCTGCGCGAGGTTGACTCTGACCGAGAAAATGGGCCTATTGTATCTACGGGGGGATGTCCGGCACGTCCTGACGCGACCTGTACAGCATACTCTTTTGGAGCACGGCCCTGCAGACAAAAGCAGTTCACACGTTTCATATCCCGGTCCTGGGACTGGCGTTCTCCATTGGTACTCCCCTCGGCGTCGCCCGCTTCGGCATCACATCCGTTGTCTCGATCGTGGATGACATCCTCATCGAGCGCATGCGCGGTCACTACGCGAATCTATATGGCAAACCCTATGTGCCTATCCTCGCGACCGAAGATGATCACCGGGCACGCAGGATCACGGCCTATCTCGATCTGCTGAACGGTATCGTGCGGGACCAGGTGGCCCGGCTCCGCGCCTCGGCATTCGAACAGGGGAGCGAGATCGTGAAGTACTTTGAGATGCTCGCTGACCGGTCTCCGCTCAAACAGCTCTATCGGCGATTCCTCGAAGCCGTTGACCCCGATGTTCGCGCGCATCTGGAGCGCCGGCTCAGGGCAGAGATCGTTGCGGGCCATATCGAAGTGAACATCATGACGAAGCTCGACCGCGTGATGCGCCCGGCAGGCGGTGGCGAGCCGATCCCTGATTCGTCGGATGCTGTCGCTGCGTTCCGCGGCTACGTGCGCAGCGAGATCGGCTCATCTGTCGTCCTGTCGGCCGGCGTGAATCCCCGGTTGTTCTCGTACATGGAGCGGTGCCCGGAACTGTTCCCCGCGGCAGACGGCACGGTGGCGAAATCGGTCATCCTCAAGGTCAGCGACTATCGTTCCGCATCCATTCAGGGACGCATGCTGGCGAAGAAGGGGATCTGGGTGTCCGAGTTCCGCGTGGAGTCGGGATTGAACTGCGGCGGGCACGCGTTCGCGACGGATGGGGTCCTGCTCGGTCCGATCCTCGAGGAGTTCAAGGAAAAACGCGAGCAGCTGATCGAAGAGCTGCACGGCGTGTATTGCGACGCGCTGAGGCGGAAGGGGTTTGCGCCCCCGGAGAACGCACGGCCGGTGCGCATGACGGTGCAGGGTGGTATTGGCACCACCGAAGAGGATGACCTCCTGCGCGAGTACTTCGCGTTCGATGGGACCGGGTGGGGTTCGCCGTTCCTGCTCGTGCCGGAAGCAACGAATCTCGATGAGAGCACCCGTGAGCGGCTTGCGACCGCCGGGAAAGAGGATTACTACATCAGCGACGCGTCACCGCTCGGGATCTCATTCAATAATGTACGCGGGACCACAAGCGAATCGCAGATCCGGCAGCGTGTCGAGTCCGGACGCCCCGGCAGTCCCTGCACGAAGAAATTCCTGGTCACGAACACCGAATTCACCGACGACCCGATCTGCACGGCATCGCGCAAGTACCAGTCGCTGAAGCTCGCGCAGTTGCAGGCCATGGACCTTCCGGTGGAGGAACGTGAGCGCCAGGTCCGGGTGGTGACGGACAAGGCGTGTCTGTGCGAGGACCTTGCCTGCACCACGATCGTGGGCGATGGTCAGGCCCAGGCCGCGGGCGCGATCGCCGCTCCGGTGGCGGTGTGCCCCGGCCCGAACCTTGCATATTTCTCGAGGGTGGTGAGCCTGGAAGAGATGGTGAGTCACATCTACGGTCGGCTTCAGTTGATCACGGTTACCGACAGACCGCACATGTTCGTGAATGAACTGCGCCTGTACGTGGACCACTTGAAGAAGGAGATCGAACGCCGCATCGCGACGCTGACGGCGAATGATCTGAAGTTCCTCACCGTCTTCCGTGCGAATCTCCAGGACGGGATCGCGTACTACCACGCACTCGCGCCGCGTCTCGACAAATTCTCGGAGGAGTTCCGCGCGAATTTTCGCGCTCAGTTGAACGAGCTCGAGGCCGAACTCCTCGCGCTGGTGATCCCTGTCTCCGTGGGGGTCACCGCGTAGCCATTCCGTGCACCGGTTCGCGCCGCCATGACGTACCGGTGAACGGCTACCGTTGTGTCCGTTGCATTCCCCATCCCGATAGCGGCCCCCCTGCTATACCCCGACCCTTCGGTCCCGTGCAGTCATCCGCCACTCAGAGTCGAGTCGATGCTCGCGCACGGTTGCCGCGCGCTCATACAGCGCACACGTCGGACAGATGTGGTACGGCATGCCATACCACACGTCGCCGACGGCGTGAGCGTGTGGTTCCTTCACCCGGACGATCAGATGTTCTTCGCTCTGCGAGAGCGCCGTGGCATCGGGTGCATTCAGAAAATGGACACGGTGAAGGATATCCTTCTCGGCTGCGACACTCTTGTGGCCGAGATCGAGGCAGAGCGTATCTGACGTCGGCCGTGAGATGATCCGTGTGACAACGAGCGCTGCCGGGATGAACGGGATGTCGGGCACTCCCTCGAGATACGATCGGTCCCAGTAGATGAAGGTCCCGGGGCTGCATTCGACGCCATCCTGCGTGGCATGGAAGGGGAATGTTGGCGAGCCTCCGGCGACGATCGCCGGTGGCCCGACGCCGATGGAGATCAGTTCCCGCTGGAGTGCACGGACAGGAGCGAATGCCTCCGCACACCGTGCCATCCGGTGCACGGGGTCCGGGTCGTTGATGTGTCCGTCATAGGCATGCAGCCCGACAGGGGCGATGCCCCTGATCGTTCCCAACGTGTGGTACAGGTGCGCCGCGTCTTCGCCTGGCAGGATGCCCGTCCGGTTCATTCCCACGTTGATGTCGAGGAAGACCCGCATGGGGTGGGCATCGTCCCCGAACACGCGTGCGATCGCCCGGGCGGCTTCCTCGCTGTCGGTCATGCAGGAGAAGACGCTGGCGGGGTATGCGTTCCGGAGATCACGGAGCCGGCGGATCTTCGGGCCGACCGGTTGATAGGCCAGGAAGATATCCTGTGCGCCACACTGCGCGAGCAACTCTGCCTCGGCAATGGTGGCGCACTTGAACTTTGTGACGCCTTCGTTGAGCAGGACGCGGGTGGCCTCCGCGGATTTGTGTGTCTTCACGTGCGGGCGGAGGAGTGACACATCGCGGGTCATGCGTTGTGCGGTGCGGATATTCTGCAGTACGCGGTCTGGATAGACGACCAGCGCGGGTGAGTCGAGATCGTTCACATCGTCGATCCGATACCACGGTGTTTCTGCCGGGGGCATACGGTGCGGTCCGTTGAAAGGGATGATCGTGCAGGCGTGTGCATGATACGAAAACGGCGGTCGCCGCACAACAGGCACGATCGTCAGGATGGAGAGTGCCGGCGGGTCGGCTGTTGCGTTGATCGGCCGATTTTCGCATCATTATGAATACTCACACAGATCATGGAGGATCGATCAGTGGCGCAGAACATGGTGAAGGTTTTGATCAGTCTCCTGCTGCCGGCGTTGTCCCTGGCCCAGGGAGAATTCCCGATGCCGGAGCAGATCGATGCAACGGGATTCAGGGCGGTGCTCGCGGTAGCGGGGGACCTCTACATCAGCGGACAGCCGGACAGTGCCTCGTTTTCCAGGTTGAAGGGGGAGGGGGTGACCACAGTGATCAATCTCCGGACGTCACAGGAAATGAGCAACCGGTCTGCCGTTCCGTTCGACGAGCAGGTGGTCGTCGAGGCCCTCGGGATGAGGTATGTCCATATCCCTCTGGGCGGGGCGGATACGCCATATACGCCGGAGGCGGTACAGAAGTTTGCCGATGCGCTGCACGCGGCTGAAGGAAAGGTGCTGCTTCATTGCACCGTCGCCTGGCGCGCGAGTCACATGCTGGCTGCGTATCTGATCCGTTTCAAGGGCATGCCGACCGCGCAGGCGCTTGCCTGTGCGAAGGCGGTAAACTTCGGCGAGCTGCCGGTAGAAGGTCTGCTCGGGAAAGAAATGGTCATCGATTTCAAGTGACCACTGCGCGGCGGGCCTTTTTGCCCGGGAGGCGGTGCTGACAGGCCGGACCTTCCGTCCGACAATCCGGGGGGAAACGTGCAGGGTGCTGCACCCTGCGCAACTGTCCCGCTGATGTGACGTACACTTCATGAGGCCGCACTTCGCTTCTCCTTGACGTGGTCTACCGCGTCGGTCCGGCCACCCTGGTCTTTGCATCTCTACACCCCGCGATCTGGACCCTTTCTTCGCAGAACAGTCAATGCGCTGAGTTCTCTCCGCTCTTGTTCCGGGTCGGCCCGGTGGGACACGCGTAGCCGGGACCCCCACTCCCGGATGCGGGTGGATGCAGGGGACACCGTTTCCAGCGTCCTTCCCGTGCGCATACAATATAGGTGCAGTTCGAGGAAACGATATGCCTGACATGAACGCTGTGGTGTGCACGCGCTATGGTCCTCCGGAGGTCCTGGTCGTGACGAGGCGGCCGGTGCCCGTTCCGCGTGACGATGAAGTTCTGGTCCGAGTGCATGCGGCATCCGTGACGAACAGCGATATCTTCATCCGGAGTTCGTCGGTGCCACTGCACATGCTCATCCCGTTCCGGTTGGGGATCGGCATCATGCGACCGAGGAACGAGATCATCGGTGAGGTGCTTGCCGGAGTCGTGCAGGAGACAGGAGCAAAGGTGAGGCGGTTGCATGCCGGGGATCGGGTCTACGGCCTCACGGGGTTCACGCTGGGTGCCTATGCCGAGTATGCCTGCCTGAAGGATGAAGTATCCACACGGGGCGGACTGGCGGTGATGCCGGCGAATCTCGGTTTTGAGGCTGCGACAGCTGCGGCTTATGGCGGACTCCTGGCGCTTCAATATCTTGACCGCGGGAACATCCAGCCCGGGCAGAAGGTCCTGATCTATGGCGCTGCCGGGACTTCAGGTACCACCGCGGTGCAATATGCGAAGCATCTTGGTGCACACGTGACCGGTGTCTGTAGCGCCGGGAAAGCGGACCTTGTCCGTTCGCTGGGAGCCGATACGATCATCGACTATCGCGACCGCGATGCCGTGGCCCGGCTCGAAGTGTACGATGTCGTGCTTGATGCCGTGGGGAAGAAGCGAACGTCCGCTGTGCGGGAAGCATTGCACCGCGCGATGCCGGCAAAGAAGTTCATTTCCATCGACGATGGCCCGCTCGAGATCAGTCTCGAGCGCCTGAACAGGATCACGGGACTCATAGAAGCAGGGGTCATCACCCCCGTGACCGACAGGTCCTATCGTCTTGACGAGATCGTTGAGGCGCATCGCTATGTGGAGATGGGACACAAGAGTGGCAACGTTGCGATCACCATCACATGAGACCAGGGTGCAATGCTCACCGGAAATGCGATCGCATCGCCGGTGACGTCCGTACTGCGCCGTTCATTCGAGAGGGACACATGAGACAACAATCCAGGCTCCTTCCGCTCTTGCTCGTCCTCGCGATCCTTCCCCGCGCATTCTCGCAGTCCAACTTGACCACCGCACAGCCCCTGGACGGGAAACAGGTCCGGACCCTGATCCAGGAATCCCGGCAGAAGATCAGTTCAGTGCTCGGCCGGGAGTTGTATCTTCCCGGCATAGCGGTCGCACTCGTGAGCCGTGACGGGATACTCTGGGCCGAGGGCTTTGGCTACCGCGACAGATCGCGGACAACGGCAGTGGATACGAACACGATCTTCGGGGTACTCTCCGTATCGAAATCCATCACCGTCACGGGGATCATGATCGCGGTCCAGGAGGGGCTCCTCGATCTTGATGTCCCCATCACAAAATACATCCCCGACCTCACGGTGCAGACCCGATTCGGTGGCGACCCGTTCACCGGGATCACGCTCCGGCACCTGATCAGCATGACATCGGGTCTGACCCATGATGCACCCCTCGGGAATAACAGCGATGCCTTCTCACCCTCGTACGATGCGCACATCAGGAGCTTCGCGCAGACGTGGATGCGGTTCAGAACGGGGGAACGGATGGAATATTCCGGCCTCGGGACCGAGCTTGCAGCACGTTGTCTGGAGAATGTCGTACACATACCCTTCACCGAGTACATCCAGGAAAGGCTGTTCGTCCCGCTCGGGATGAAACGCAGCACGTACGATGTCCGGGTCATTCAGCGTGACACCAACAGAGCGAGAGGGAACAACAAGAACATCCCGGACCTTCCTCTGGAGATCCCGATGCTCGCACCCGCGGGGGTCTATGCCAGTGTCACGGACATCGCGCGGTTCGTGCAGCTGCATCTCGACGCAGGGCGGGTGAGTGGGGGTGTCGTTCTGAAAAGCGATCTGATCTCGCAGATGGGGACCATCCCCTGGCCGCTCGATGGGCAGGTCAGCGGATATGGCCAGGGACTCTGGGTGCGAAGGTATCACCTGGGAACAGAAGACGTGCGCAGTTGTGACCATGGCGGCGGCGGGTTCGGGTTTCTCTCGCATATGAAATGGTTGCCCGATCTCGGATACGGCGTCGTCATCCTGACCAATTCTTCCGATCAGGAGTATGGCCATGAGAGGATCGTTGAAGACATCCTCCTGCGGATCATCGAACTGCAGACGGGGCGAAAGCCCGGGGATGTCGCCGAGTGGATGACGCGGCATATGCCGGCGGCGACCGTCGATCCGGCGTATGCGCCGGCCCGTTTGTGCGGGCGCTACAACGGAACGAGTGATGACATGATCTTCCTGATCCGCAATGGCCGGTTCGGCTATGCATCGGGGAATGCATTCGAGCCCATGACGCCGGTGTCCCGGAATGAATTCACCTCGAAGAGATATCTGTACCGCTTCGTGTGCGGGGACGATGGGGTACCCATTTCCGTCGTCAGACCGTACGATGGCAGCGTCTGGTTCTTCAGTGAAGGTGATGGGACGCCGCGCGGGCCCGAAAAGAAGGAATGGGCATCGTTCACCGGTTCCTACGTGCGCAAGAGATTCGGTGTCGGCGAGAGGCTCTATAACGTCTCAGTGCGTAACGGGTGGCTCCATTTTGAGGGGAGCGGGCAGGATTGCCGTTTGGCCGAGTACCTGCCCGGGCTCTTCTTTACCCCGGATGGCGAGGCGGTCGACTTCCGTGGTGCGACCGCCACGTACAGGAACATCAAGCTCTACAGGACCAGCAGGTAGTGTGGCAACGGAAAGAGCCCGGAAGTCCTCCGGGCTCTTATTCTATCTGGATGCGGTGGTTACTCCGTCTGGACCGATCATTGCAGATAGCGCACCGCGACACCCTGCGCGCCGCCTCCGCCGGTTTCCGCAATGTTCAGTTTGAATCCTATGATGGCATGGGCCGGTGGACTCCGCACTACTACTATAGAAGCCGGGCCGATGCTACCCGGGTTCATCGGTATCAACTTCCATCCTGAGCATGACGCAGCTGAGGGTCTTTCCCTGTGCATCGTTTTTCAGTGACAGGGTGCCACCCCCGCCGAGCGATTCGTGGAGCAGGAAATTCAGGGCGCACAGGTTCGGTAATTCGAAACGCTCCACCTTGCCAAGACAGATCCCCTGAAAATGGGCCGCGACCCGTTCCGCGGTCAGTGCGCGAAGGAGGAGGGGATAGTATTCAGGCTTGCGCGCGATCACGCCGACGTTCGCCGTGTCCCCCTTGTCGCCCGAACGGGCGTGGGCATACTGTATGAGCCGGACCTTCATCGTGGTGCCTCCTCTTCCATGGAGCGGGTATCAACGACCGGCGTAACCAGGTGCTTCGGTATCAAGGCCGGCCAGTACGCGATCACGTCGGTTGCACGCGGGCGACCCCCCGCAAATCCAGTGACCGACGGCGGGCCGGTCAGGACCAGCGGTGCGATCTCCCGTCCGAATCGCTCCACCGCATCCCGATCCCTGCTCCTGACCCCGATGCGCAGCGCCACCTCATTCTGCTCCTCGTTGGGCACTGCACGGGGACCGAACGACGAGTCCAGCCCGACGAGCTCTGTCCGGATCTCATCGAAGACCAATCCAAGGTCCGCCAGACGGGTGCGGAGGATCTTGTCCGCTGCGCGGGCCTTCTCCGCCGCATCGGGCCATGCATAGGTCAGCATACCGATCGCCGTGTAGCCATCGTGATAGGCCATGGACACCTTGTAGAAGTCCGTGGGTGGCCTGCCGCGCACGCCGGAGATCCGCACGCGATCAGGACCTGCCGCTGCCAGTTGGATCGAGGTGAAGTCCGTGATGCAGTCGGGTGTGATGTACGTTGTCGGATCCCCGAGTTCATACACGAGTTGCTCCTTCACCGTTGCCTCACTGACGAGTCCACCCGTGCCTTCGTGTTTTGTGATGATGCATGTGCCGTCCGGTTGCGCTTCGGCGATGGGGAATCCGACGTGCGCGAGATCGGGTACCGAGCGCCAGTCGCCAAGGAAATTCCCGCCGCTGGCCTGCGCGCCGCACTCGAGGATGTGTCCCGCCACGGTGCCGGCAGCCATGAGGTCATGATCCGCCATGCTCCACCCGAATTCGTGGATCATCGGCGCAAGCGTCAGGCCTGTGTCGGTGGTGCGTCCGGTGATCACGATCTGCGCGCCCTGGCGCAACGCTTCAACGATGGGGGCCGCGCCGAAGTAGACGTTGGCACTGATGAGACGGTCCCGCACGGAAGCAAGATGTGCGCCGGACTCCATGTTCGTGAGTGCAGCACCGGCCGCGCCCAGTGCATCGATGCGCCCGAGGATATCATCGCCATGGACGACGGCGATGCGGAGACCGCGCACGCCACGTTTCCGAGCGGAGGCGAAGAGTGCATCACGGCAGGCCAATGGGTTGACCCCACCGCCGTTGGTGATGACCCGAATGCCACAGGAGACGATCTCCGGCATCAGCTCTTCAAGCAGCGGCACGAGGTCGCGGGCATACCCGAGGGAGGGGTCCTTGAGCTGCTGCTTCCGCAGGATGGACATGGTCACCTCGGCGAGGTAATCCATGACGAGATAATCGATCGGGCCTTTCCGGACCTGATCCACCGGTGCGGTGGGAAGGTCCCCCCAGAACCCCTGGCCGCTGGCAATGCGAATCGACTCTTTCATGTGGTGCTCATACCTGCATGATGCCGGGATTGAACAGCGGACTATCCGGATTATGGGATGCAAGGGTGATCCCCCGGTCAATGACATCCCGCGTTGCAAGAGGGTCAATGATATCATCGACCCAGAGCCGTGCGGCAGCGAACAGGGGATCGAGTTCCGCTTCATAACGGCTCTGGATCTCCCGGAGCGTGGACATGCGGACCTCATCGGTCAATGCGACGCCGGCCCGTTCCGCGGCACCCAGCTTGATCGCAAGGATCGTTTCGCTGGCCTGTCGACCTCCCATCACCGCGATCTGCGCGGTAGGCCATGCCATGATCAGGCGCGGATCGTACGCTTTGCCGCACATGGCGTAGTTGCCGGCGCCATAGCTGTTCCCGATGACGAACGTGAATTTCGGGACGACCGAGTTCGCGACGGCATTCACCATCTTCGCACCATCCTTGATGATCCCGCCGTGTTCGGCGCGGCTGCCGACCATGAACCCTGTCACATCCTGGAAAAAGACGAGCGGTATCCGCTTCTGATTGCAGTCCATGATGAACCGTGCGGCCTTATCCGCGCTGTCGGAGTAGATCACGCCGCCCACCTGCATCTCACCGCGTGCGGTTTTCACGGTCGACCGCTGGTTTGCGACGATGCCAACACTCCATCCGGCGATGCGGGCGTACCCGGTGATCAGAGTCTTTCCGTAGCCGGCCTTGTACTCGTCCAGTTCGCTGCGGTCCAGCAGCCGCGCGAGGACCTGGTACGTATCGAATGGTTTGGTCCGGTCCGCAGGGATGATCCCATAGAGTTCCGATGGCGAGAACGCCGGCGGTGCCGGTGCGATCCGATCGAACGGCGCCGTGCTCTTCTGTCCGAATCGCCCGACCATGCGTCTGATGGCGGCGAGACACTCTTCGTCGCTCTTCATGCGGAAGTCCGTCACCCCGCTGATCTCCGAATGGACGGCGGCACCACCGAGAGCCTCATTCCCGATCTCCTCTCCGATGGCTGCCTTCACCAGGTGGGAGCCGGCGAGGAACAGGCTGCCATGCCCTTCAACAATGAAGGTTTCGTCGCACATGACCGGCAAATACGCGCCCCCGGCAACGCAGGGGCCCATCACCGCGGCGATCTGCGGGATCCCCATCGCGGAGATGATGGCGTTGTTGCGGAAGATGCGTCCGAAGTGTTCCTTGTCCGGGAAAAGCTCTGATTGCAGGGGAAGGAACACGCCGGCGGAATCGACCAGGTAGATGATCGGCAGACGGTTCTCCATTGCGATCTCCTGCGCGCGCAGGTTCTTCTTGCAGGTGATCGGGAACCACGCCCCGGCTTTCACCGTGGCATCGTTGGCAACGATGACGACCTGCCGGCCCTCGACCGTGCCCACTACCACGACCGTCCCCGCCGAAGGCGCACCGCCGAATTCCCCGTACATGCCGTGCGCGGTGAAGAGTCCGATCTCGAGGATCGCACTTCCCGGATCGACAAGCCGGACGGTCCGTTCGCGCGCGGTGAGCTTCTTCCGTGCCCGGTGCCTCGCTACGGCCTCGGGCCCGCCGCC
This sequence comes from Bacteroidota bacterium, assembly GCA_030835135.1. GTDB lineage: Bacteria > Bacteroidota > Ignavibacteria > UBA10030 > UBA6906 > JAGDMK01. Next base: position 12,325 of record JAUQWO010000086.1, on the reverse strand, counting down.
TTCACGTACGCCGGCGGCTTCCGCGGTGAGCCGTGCAAGGAGTGTGCGCATGGCTTCTTCATTCCGGGTGTACAGACCATCTCTGACCACCGGTGAACCTATGACGGGCACGATCCCTCCTCAGCGCAGGACATGTTTGGCGATGATCATTCGTTGGACCTCCGAGGTCCCTTCGCCGATGGTCAGAAGTTTCGCATCGCGGTAGAATTTCTCGACAGGGAAGTCCTTGAGGAACCCGTACCCCCCGTGGATCTGTACTGCTTCCTCCGCGGTACGGCAGGCGATCTCACTGGCGAAGAGTTTTGCCTGGGATGCAGCCAGAGTCACGTGTTCACCGCGTGCGCGGATCTCTGCTGCGTTGCGGGTGAGGAGACGCGCGGCGCTGATCCCCGTCGCCATGTCCGCGATCTTCCATTGGATCGCCTGGAGCGAGGCGAGAGGCCGGCCGAACTGCTGCCGTTCCTTCACGTAACGGACCGAGGCTTCGAATGCGCCACGGGCGAGGCCTATCGCCAGCGCTGCGATCCCGATGCGGCCTCCGTCGAGGACCTCCATCGCCTGGCTGAATCCGTCGCCTTCCGCGCCGATCAAGCGGTCGAAGGGTATCCGCACATTCTCGAATGTGAGCATCGCGGTGTCGCTCGATCGCATCCCCAGTTTATTCTCACTTTTGCCGCGTGTGAACCCGGGCGTATCGCCGTCCACGATGAACGCAGAGATACGGGGGCGTCCGTCGGTTCGTCCGGTCACGGCCATGATGACGAATGTCGAACCGGCCGAGCCGTTCGTGATGAACGCCTTGGAGCCATTGAGGACCCACCACGACCCGTCACGCGTTGCCGTTGTCGCCATCGCGGAGGCGTCGCTGCCCGATCCGGGTTCGGTGAGTCCCCAGCCACCGACCGTGCGGCCGGAGCAGAGGTCCGGGAGGAATGTCCGCTTCTGGTCCTCCGATGCGAAGCGCGTGATGTGTCCGAGGCAGAGACCGTTGTGGGCGCAGAGCGTCAGACCGACGGAGGGGTCCACCGCAGCGATCTCTTCAATAAGGACGGTGAACTCGTACAGCGAGAGTCCCGTGCCGCCGTATTGTTCGGGGACCATTGCCCCCATGAATCCGAGCTCGGCAAGCCGCGGGATGATCTCGCTGTGAAATGTCTGAGCCTCATCATGGTGCATCACGACAGGCCGGATCGTGCCCCGGGCAAACTCCCGTGCCGTCTCACGCAGAAGATCAACGCTCCCATCCTCCATCGCACCCTCCGCTCTTCTTCGGGTTTACCTCCCGTTCCACTTCGGGGACCGCTTCTCGAGGAACGCACGCAAGGCCTCCGCGCGGTCCTCCGTTCGTATGAGAGGTGTGTAGCAGTTGCGTTCGTAGGTGAGGCGCCGGTCCAGTGTGGCACGGTGTGCGCCCCGCAGCGCCTTCTTTGCCTGACGAAGGGCGAGTGGCGCGTGTCCGGCGATGGAGGTGACGAGTTCATCGAACGAGGCAGTGAAGCCGTCGTCGGGAAAGACGAAGTCTGCGATGCCTTCGCGGTATGCTTCACGGCCCGAGAAGCGGCGTCCTGTCAGGACCCAGCGGGTTGCGACGCTCTGCGAGGTGCGGAAGGAGAGGAGCTGTGTCCCGCCGGCGGCGGGGATGATGCCGAGGGTCACTTCGGGAAAGCCGAGGACCGCATCTTCGGCGACCGCGATCAGGTCGGCCGCAAGTGCGAACTCCAACCCGCCGCCCAGTGCAGCTCCACGGATGCCGGCGATCACCGGCTGCGGGAGAGCGAACCATGCTTTGACCATCCGCTGGATCGCACGCACGGTTGAGCCGACTCGGGAGGGATGCATTGCCGCCCGTTCTTTCAGATCAGCCCCGGCGCAGAAGGTGGGGAGGGATGAGGTGATGGTGACGACCCAGACATCGTTGCGCGCTGCAAGGCGGCGCGCTGTGCCGGTAAGTTCCAGGACGAAGTCGTGGTCCAGGGCATTGACCGGAGGCTTGTGGAGTTCGATGTGTGCGATGTGCTGCGAGAACGAAACGGAGTGGCTGCTCACAATGGTCGCCCTGGGTGATTCCCGAATAAAGGAATAAGGCAGCTCTTGTGCAAGTGGCAGGAGGAACGACGCCCTCCGCGCGGTGAACTCCCGGGCACAGGGTACGCCCACCGGGCGCAGCTGTTGGGAGCGGGTGTGGTTGCCGCCGCGGAGCGGGGGCGTGTTGACATTGGTATGGCGGGTGTGTATCTTCAGGCAGATTCTACACGTCAACTTCCGCATAGCCCGGGGGCTTCCGCAACATCTTGCTACAGCGTTGAATCCATGCTTCCATTGCGCTGAGGCATCTTCATTCTGACACTTGCCACCACGCGTCACCGGCAGTTGTATTCCCTGACCTGACCGCGCATTGCAGCCGTTTCTGCGCCGGTGAGGACGGGTGGAGCATGTCCGATTCACGGGCGGCTGTGTGACACGGTGCTTCGATCCCGCGAGATCAATACCAGGAGGCAGAGGTGTCAACCATGCGATCCATTGCGATGGCCATTTCCCTGGCCTTTGTGTCCGGATGCACCGAACTCCCCAATCCGATCGATGCCCAGGAGATCCAGATCGTTGTGCGCGATCGGCAATCCCGCCCGGTCGAAGGTGCACTTGTTCAGGTCGGATTCGACTGGACCCACTTTCAGGCGCGGACGAACAGCGACGGGATCGTAACGCTGCCAGGCGACGTCGGAGGGCTTCGGGCCTCCATTGCAAAGACCAACTATCTTCCGAACGTGGTGCCCCGTCTGTATACCGGCATCTATCCGCTGTATGAGTCACCCAGAAGGTTGAGTCAGATCGGCAGCATTGCCGGGACGGTGACCCGTTTCGGCCCGGGCGAGCTGCTCACGGTTGACTACGGGGGTACGTACCACGTGTATGGGTACACCGGGCAGTCGCTCACCGAGGTCATGGCAAGGCCCCTCGGCGATTCTGCAGTCTCCATCAGGGCGATGCGCCTCATTGGCGACACTCTCTGGTGTGCAACGAACAGCCGTGGCATCCACGTCTTCTCGCTGCGTGATCCCCGCGCGCCGCGCCGTCTCTTTCAACTGAGGATCACCGGGAACCTCTGGCCGTTCGCCGTGACGGACTCCCTCCTCATTGTCGGCGATGGGATACACAAGGGGCCGGTACGCGTCTTTTCCTACCATACCGATGGGGTTTGCGCGGAGATCGCGCGAGTTGCTGACCACTACGTCCGCCGCATCGGTATCCTGGGCAATGCCGTGATCCTTCTCGGGAACAGCGAAACACTCCCCGTGGTCCTGGATGTCGCCGATCCCAGGCACCCGCGGATAGCGTTCAGCGGTCACGACCCTGGATTCGACAAGGGTTTCTTCTCCGCGCCGCACATCATCCTGACACCCAGGACCGGGCTCGGCGATGCGGCACGCCCCGCGAGGCATAGAGTTCTCATGGTCTCTGAACAGGCGGAGGTTTCTGTCGCCGGGGAGTTCGCTGCCGATGCGTGGATCACGGCATTCGTTCCCGGGGGGATCGCGTACGGACGGAATTACTTCGATGCGAACACCACTTGCCTCCTGCAGGGATCGATGGCAACCGGGTTCACTACCGTCGCAACGATTGCCGGGTATTCTTCTGACGACATCGGCGGATCCTTTCCGCCATTCTTCGTCATTGATGGAAGACTGTGGGAGCTCAAGGACCCGTAGCATGAAGAACCCGGATGGGCGCGGGTGCAGGAGCAGAAGCAGGAGCAGAAGCAGGATTTGCCTTGCATGATCAACCACACAGAACGGGAGCACCGATGAAGAGCATATGGTCTGTGATCGCACTACTGGCTGCTGTCCTGCCGGCATGGGGACAACCCCGCGAGGGGCGGAGCGTGGAGATGAGCCTGTCCGGGAGCTATCAATATGTTACCCTGGGGACCGGATCGAGCGGCTCCGGCGCGTTCCTGGTGAGTCCGCGGGTTGGCTACTTCGTGTACGGGGGGCTGGAATTCGAGCCGGAGATCATCTGCATGCTCAGCTCGCGGGCGAATCCGGTATACGTGCTCAACGGGAACGTGAGCTACAACTTCATCTCCTCCAAACGGGGCGTCCCGTTCGTGCTCGTGGGCTATGGGATCGCGAACTCCATCCCCCTGTTCGGTGTCCCGTTCACGCGCACAAGTTTTGTGATCAATGTCCTGAATGTCGGCGTCGGCCTGAAGGTGTTCCTCCACGATGACGTGGCGATGCGTGTGGAGTACCGGTTTCAGTCGTACTTCGGGGAAGGGGAGGAATCCGTGTACGGCTACTATGCGTATGCACACAAGGTGGAGTCTGAGGTGCATGCGGTGCAGTTTGGATTGAGTGTGCTGTTGTAGTGCGGGAGTGCTCTTCGGACGATGGGGGCGTGACCGGAGGCTACGCGGTGCATACCGGATCCACCCCGCGAAGGGGGGCCGTACTCCGCGCATGGGGGATCACATGGGACACAGCGGGTGCGGTGTTAGATTCCCGCGCCTTCGCCGACGATGAGGGGCTGCTGCATCTCATCGCGACAACGCTTGGCGGGGTTGGCGGTGCGCATGCCTTGCACGCAGGGGGCTTCACCGCGTACGATCCAACTCGCGGTCGGCGGGTGGCCGGCAGTGGATCACGATCGAGTCCTGCCGTAGTCCTTGTGCAGATGCTCTCAGTACGAGTTGACCCGGCGGCCGTGCCGATCGCACGAGTACTTGTGCAAGCCCGTGGAAGACCTTCCGCTGCCATCGCGGGGCATATGTGATGATCTGCACCATTCCCGGATCGGTGTTCGGTTCATCCCATTGGTGTTTCTTCCGGAACCGCTGTCCTGTGACGGCATACACGTTCATACCTGGGCGAAGCAGTGCGCGGTCGAGCGCGTACTCCTGGTCCGGCGCATCGCGCACGACATCCGACGCGATGCGGTGACCGTTCACGAACACCGACTGGCGCTCGAGGATGCTCTTCGTGAAGAGATGCGCCTCGGATACGGCCGCTGTATCAGCAACATCGAACGAGCCGCGGATGACGAGGAGGGTATCGACATAGAGGCGCCAATCATCCATCCGGCGGATCTGGAATGCGGGCTTCCACGACCGGTCATTGAAATTCGCTGCCGTCTCGGGTCTGTCGGCGAGGTGAGCCACTCCACACTCTCTCAGATCCCTGATGCGCACCTGTGAGATACCATCGACATATCTGTCGGGCTCATGGCTCGACGGGTCACCGTTTCCGACGCCGATGATCGTCCCCGGGCCGTCGAGCATGAAGGTCACGGTGCTGCTGTCGTCACGCGCGACGTTACCATCGGCGTCGACAGCGGCAACAGTGATCACAGACACGTCGGATCCGTCGGCGTCGAGCGTCGGGCGGTCTGCCTGCAACCGGACAGATGTCGCGGGCTTGGGAGGATAGAGAGTCGCCTCTCTGACAAGGCTGCCGTTTGCATAGCCGCGGGCGGATACGATGCCCGGGCCGAAGGGGACATGCCATTCGAGATGTCCGTTGGGCGCCGTCGCTTTCATGCCCAGCGATCGACCGCCCAGGAAGAGCTCAACACGGTCACAATTGCTGTACACCGTCACCGCGGATTCGACGCCGTCACGGCCTTTCGCGTACCAATCGGGAACGATGTGGAGGACCGGTTCGGCTCCCCACCATGACGACAGATAATACGCAATGTCCTTCGGGAAGCCGCACGCGTCGAGCAAACCGAATTGGGAACTGACGGCAGGCCAGTCGTAAGGATGCATCTCTCCGCGATAATCGAATCCCGTCCAGTAGAACAGCCCTGAGAGGAACGGACGCGCGATGTAGAACTTCCATCCGGACTCTGTCCCGACATTCTCGGGCATACGATTGCTCGGGGCCATATGTGCGGCTGCATCATTCGTCACATAGACGCCTCGCGTGCCCCCCGTGTTGCTCTCCTCGGTGCCGATGCCCGCCTGCCAGGGAAACGCACGATGATGTCCATCGATGTCGCCCTGGACGATGTAGTTGTACCCCATCACAGGCATCACACGGCCGATGCCGTTGTCCCAGCCGCCGCTCACCGCCACGGTAAAGCTGCGCGACGAGTCGAAGGACTGCGCGAAGGCCCGCATGGTCTGCGCTATCCGGGCTCCCGTGCCGGTGCCTTCGACCGCCCACTCTTCATTCCCGAGCGACCACAGGATCACGCTCGGATGATTCCTGTCGCGTTTCATGAAGCGTTCGAGGCAGGAGAGGTGCTCTTCGTTCACCCCCATCAGGCGGTTCTCATCGAGTACGAGCATGCCAAGCCGGTCGCAGACATCCAGGAATTCTGCTGAAGGGGGATGATGGGCCGTTCGGATGGCATTGCTTCCCATGCTCTTCAATTGCCTGACACGGAACTCGTGCACGGCGCGGGGTACCGCGACGCCGATGCCCGCATGGTCCTGGTGGATGTTCGTTCCCTTGATCACCACGTGCGTACCATTGAGAAAGAATCCACTGTCGGGATCGAAGCGGACGGTACGGATGCCGAAGGGCGTGTCGTACTCGTCAACGATCCTGCCGCCGGACCTCACGACCGTGCGGAGCGTATGAAGGTGTGGTGTTTCAACTGACCACAGTGCCGGATCCCTGACGGTGAAGTGACTGCGGAATTCCTGTGTGCCGCCAGCGCCAAGTGTCAGCGTTGTTGATGTTGCGGAGGCGAGGACCGTCCCCCGGGGACCGGTAAGGGTCCCTTCGATGGTGAACTCCGCGCGTGCGCCCGAACTGTTGACCATGGTGGTACGGGCGGTCACGAGCGATGATCTGCCGTCGATCGTGCTTGTGATGAACGTGCCGTCTCTCCCGACGTGGAGGGGGGAGGTTTTCGACAGTCGTACATGGCGATAGATGCCGGCTCCCTCGTAGAACCAGCCTTCTTCCATTGTCGCGTCGACACGAACGGCAATGACATTGTCGCCGCCGAACGTAAGATACTCGGTGATATCGTACCCAAAACTTGTATAGCCGCTGTGTTCCGTACCGCAGTAGAATCCGTTCACCCACACGGTGGAATGCCGGAAGACACCATCGAACTCGATGGTGATACGCCGGACCGTGTCGGATGCAGGAATGAAGAAATGCTTCCTGTACCAGCCCACCGAATGCTGGGGGAAGTTTCTCCCGATCGCCCGGTACCCATGACTGTATCCGCCGCGCACGTCGAACGGCAATTCGACACACCAGTCGTGAGGCACATCGAGGATGCGCCACCCCCGGTCATCGAACGATCGTGCGGCTGCTCCGTCGCCATAGCCTGATTTTGCAAAATAGGAAAAGTATCCGCTCCCGTGATCGAAGTCGCGCGTCACGTCCCATGCATGCCCGAGCGCAAAGCGCCATCCCGTGTCCATGGCGATGGACTCACGTGCGGTTGGTTGGGCGTTGGCGCCTTCCTGCCCTGGAAGGAACGCGAGGATCACGATGGCGCACGTGAGAAGTAGTCTCATAGGTTCGTCGTCGGGTTTCATCTGGTGCCGGGTGAGCGCTCGTGGCCGATGTGAGAATCCGCGAACGCGGTACCTATTGCCGCGTCAGGCGTACCATCAGCACGTCGTGGGGTGCGAGACGCGCAGTGATGGGTGTCGCTGTTGTGCCGAGATCCTGCCGCTTCCACAGATCGCGGACGGTGTACTCGCCGGCATGTGCGTCGAACGTTCGGTGCGAGACGGTGTCGGTGATGATGTGCGCCGACCAGTCGAACTTCACCGGTCTCGGCGTGACGGAGCGGTTCAGGAAGCATACGGCCCAATCCGCACCCCGGAGAGGCTTCACCCACACCTCGATGCTGTCGTTCGACACATATCGGTATCCCTGGATGCCGAGCGAGTCCTGATCGATGGCGATCACGTCCGTGTTCGTGAGCAGGGCGCGGGTATCGGACGTCATGGTGCGCAGATCATTGCCCGCGATGAGGGGGGCGGCCATCATGCACCAGAGCGAAAAATGTGCGCGGTCCTCATGCACCGTCATGCCATTGCCGACCTCGAGCATGTCTGGATCGTTCCAGTGACCGGGGCCGGAGTGCTGCCGGATGTCTTTCCGCATTTCAACGATGGTCATCACGCCCAACGACGACCATGTGCCATGCGAAACGGAACCATCGAAAACGTTTGCGATGTCGCCCGTCGTACGCCACAGATGTCCAATATCCTTCGCCCATCCCCAGGGTTGTGTATCGCCCCACTCGCAGATGCTGAAGACGATCGGCTTTCCTGCCGCATGCAGCGCGTCACGCATGGTCGTGTATGCACCGACGGAGTTCAATCCGGCGGTGTTGCACCAGTCGTACTTCAGATAGTCGACGCCCCACTGGGCGTACATCAATGCGTCCTGGTATTCATGTCCACGGCTCCCCGGATGTCCGCCGCAGGTCTTGCTCCCGGCGCAGGAGTAGATACCGAACTTCAACCCCTTCGAGTGGATGTACTCTCCGAGCGCCTTCATGCCCGACGGAAACCGGTCGTGGTTTGGATAGATAAACCCGTTGCTGTCGCGTCCACCGTGCCAGCAGTCGTCGATGACGAGATAGGTGTACCCTGCCGCCTTCATGCCGGATCCCGCCATGGCATCGGCAATGCCGCGGATCATGTGTTCGTCCACGTTACAGCCGAATTTGTTCCAGCTGTTCCATCCCATCGGAGGTGTGAGGGCGAGCCCCTCGAATTTCTGGGCCATGAGCGCGTTCGAGAAGAGGGCCGCGGATGCGAGAAGAACGAGCAGGGATCGTGTTTTCATGGGATTCTCGTGGATGAGAGGGTGTGCAGTACGCACACTCCGGACAGTGATTTCCTGGTCACCAGACCGCTGATCGCGGGGAAGCGGCAGTCGTGTAGGTAAGTTAGCAGGCGTGAGGAATAATTCAAGCCCAGGGTGTTCGCCCTGCAATTGCTCGATGTCGCTCGGCGAGCCGCGATATGAGTATTGTGCGTCCGGGGGTCCCGAGTGGCGTTGGCGAGCGTGGCCTATCCGGGTCGTTCTTGACATGGATCTCCCACACGGGGCAGTCCGCAGGCACTGTGCCCTTGACGTTGCTTGTGGCGTTGCGTACATTGCTTCATGCCGTCCTCGGGGGAGAGACGTACCAAGTTGAGCCTCTTCAGCCAGAATGCAGAAGGGGCTTGTTGCTTTCTTGCGAAGTCAATGATGATGAGCATGAAGTGTACCCTCCCCGTATCCAAGTGAGATGTGGTTCCCTGTTGAGATTGAACCACCAACCTGTCTGAAATCCGTTCTTGTTCTCCTTCAACTGTGATTCGTGCGTGAGCAGGATGTTCGCTGCATGGACGTGTCGCCATGTGAAAGATCTTGAAGAGGAGTTCAGTTGAGGCGATTGCCGGGTTGAGTGTTCTCCCGGATCACTCTCTGCCCTGCGTCAACGACATTTCTGATATATTTCGGGGAGTAATACAATGGGGAAGTCTGCATTCGTAGCGCTCGCGGCGCTTCTTTGGGGGGTTGGGACGGCCGCGTCACAATGGGAGAGCATTCCGCGACCGGGGGCTGACTTCCAATCGATCAGCATCAACGATCGAGTGATCTCTGCGGTGGGTTCTGGGACGAGGTGGGGTTCTTCGACCGATGCGGGGGAAACATGGTGGAGGCGGTTCACTACTCGCTTTGGATTCGCACAAGATCCTTTGAACCTCGCCCTGTTGAAGATCTTGAGCCTTCCCCAGGTGGACCTCATCGGGGGAAGTGGGGGCCTCATCATGTGTTATCGTGCAGATCCGAGAGTTGGGGTCCGTAAGAACACTGTGCTTGTGGGGAACGATGACATCCTCGGATTTGCCGCAAGTTCGAGCAGGACGTCGAGGATCCTGTTTGCAGGCGGCTTTGGAGGCGGAGTACGTAAGAGCATAGACAGCGGAGCTACCTGGACCCCGGCAAATTCGGGATTGACCAATCTCAATGTGACTGGTCTCCTGGCCGGGGCAGATCTTGCCGACTCCTCGGGACAGGAGATCTTTGCAGGAACCTACGGTGGCGGCGTTTACGTCTCACTGAACAACGGTGAGAGCTGGTCACTCCGGAGCAGCGGACTTGAACTGCCCAACGTGAATTCCCTGGATCGGGTGGGCACAACTCTCTTTGTTTCTGGAAGCGGGGGGAAAGTGTTCCGATCTACTGATGAGGGAGAAGGCTGGCACCCGTTGGGACAGGGATTACCCTTCACGGACATCCTCAGCACGTGTGCCGTAGAGGGACCGGACGAATCATGGATCTTCTGCGGGACGCTTGATCAGGGCGTGTGGCGGTGTCCAACAAGCGGTGGTGATTGGACGGAGGTGAACTCTGGACTCGGAAGCCTTCGCATAAATTCCCTTGCGGTGTTGAATGATACGGTATTCGCTGCGACCCAGCTTGGCATCTTCCGGAGTGAGAACCTCGGGCAGACGTGGAACCATGTCACGCGTTCGCTCATGTCCAACCTCACTGATATGGATGCCATAGTGAAGAAGTCTCAGGATTCATCCGATGTGCTCGCAATCGGCACTACTGATACCTACATGGGAAGCTACGCCGGTTTCGGATCGGTGTATACTACAGAGACCAGGGGGACGGAGTGGATTGCGTCCGCGGAAGAGATCATGGGCGGCATACTGAAAATCCGGCATGCTGGCAGAGTGATCTTTGTACATGGCAGGGGGAATGCAGACCGATCGGCTGGCCTCTACATCTCTGAGGACTATGGGAACACGTGGGAGTCACGCATAAATCCATCGACTTCGCGCGCAATGTTTGGCAGCATGGATGTGGTCGAGCGGATCGATCGTGGTTTCACTCAGTGTCTTGTTGGGAGTTCTTATGGTCCTTTTGAAGGCTTGATTGCATCTTCGGATACTGGCCGCTCCTGGCAATACGTGTGGAACGAGAAGGCGTATGCTCTAGGAGCTATCGGTGGGCATTGGTTGGTCAGGGCGCCCACTGGTTATTTCCGCTCGTCTGACGGCGGTGCGAACTGGGAAGACATCACGGCCGGTTTTCAAGGCAAGGTGGTCAAATCCTTTTCGCGGGACGAGGATCGTCTCTATGCATGTGTCGCCTTGGATACGGTGGCGGCGAACACGGGCGGCGCTTTGGCGAGTACGGATGCCGGTACCTCTTGGTTCGGTGCGGGGCTTGGAGGGAAGACCGTTTCCTCTCTCATTGCACAGGGATCGATACTGCTCGCGGTTGCTGATGGACGCGTGTATGCTGCCGATAGAGTGAGACTGGAGTGGGTGGACGTCACGGGGAACCTGGCTTCGACTCCAGCGGGCGTGGTTGCCGCCACTTCTCACAATTGCTACATCAAAACTGCCGACGGTCAGTCCATATGGTCTCGGCCGATGGAAGAGATCGCAGCGGCCCTGGTGCTTCCTCCACCCGCTCCGGCTCTCGTTGCTCCCGCGAATGGGGTGACAGCTCAGGCTGTCTCGCTTGCGTTGAGATGGAACCCTTCGATTGACGCGCTCGAGTATCGGGTTCAGGTCGAAACCGATTCGATGTTTACGGGCGAGATGGTTGTGGACAGCGCACACGTCGGTGATACCCTCGTAGCGGTGTCGGGATTAACCTACGGTCACGTGTACTATTGGCGGGTGCAGGCGAGTTCTGGTGTGGGAACCGGTCCGTGGTCCGCCGTCTGGAACTTCTCGACGCTCGATGCAGATCCGGAGATCCCGAAGGCGCTTGCTCCCGGACACAGATCTTCGGTTCTGGATACCGCGGTGACACTTGTATGGACCCGGCCCACCGGAGCAACATCGTTCCATCTACAACTGGGGCAAGACTCGACGTTCACAACCGGCATGCTGTACCAGGACCACCCGACATCGGATACCTCGGTTGCGGTGCATGGTCTGCAATACCAGAACGCGTATTGGTGGCGCGTGAATGCGTATGCAGGTTCGTCGGGACTCAGTGCGTTCTCGGTGCCTCGGCAGTTTTCGGTCGGCCTTCCGTTGCCCGGAGTTGTGACGTTGTTGGCGCCGGCGATGAACGCGACCATCGGTCAGGATAGCGTGGTGTTCCGCTGGCTATCGGTTGGGTCGATGACAGACCGCTACTGGCTGGAGTATGGGATCGACTCGGCGTTCGTGATGAAGGCGATCGATTCGGTCCAGACTGATACGGTGTCTGTCGTGCGGGATCTCGTGAAAGGAATGGAATACTACTGGCGGGTTCGTGCGCACAACGCAACGGGGTGGGGTCTGTACAGTCCGGTGTCCCGATTCACCCGGACGACCACAACGGTGTACGGAGTTCCATCAGAGATCCCTGGAGAGGTACTTCTGCACCAGAACTTCCCGAAC
>JAUQWO010000085.1 GCA_030835135.1 Bacteroidota bacterium | reverse complement strand
GAGAACAACAACGGCCTCCTGACCAGCCGCAATCGCATTCTGGACAACCACATCCATGACGGCGGACGGATCTTCCACAGCGCCATCGGTGTGTGGGTCGGACAAAGCCCCCGCAATCGCATCATCCATAATCACATCCATGACTTCCACTATACAGGTATCTCCGTCGGCTGGACATGGGGATACGGTCCGGCTCAGGGATATGGAAACCTGGTGGAACTGAATCACGTGCACCATATCGGCGTCTTGTCCGACGGCGACGGTCCGATTCTGAGCGATCTCGGCGGGATCTACACGCTGGGATATCAGCGCGGGACAGTCATACGCAGAAACGTCTTCCACGATATCGCCGCGCGCGTGTATGGCGGGTGGGGGATCTATTTCGATGAAGGAAGCACCGGAGCCCTCGCCGAAAACAATATTGTCTACCGGACCCTGCATGGCGGCTTTCATCAGCACTACGGAAAAGAGAACATCTTCCGGAATAACATACTTGCCTTCGGCAAGGAATACCAGATCCGCAGAGACCGGGTGGAACCTCATACGAGCTTCGCCTTTGAAAACAATATAGTCTACTGGAATGGAGACAGATTGTTCTACGGCAACCTGCGTGACGGGGACCTGGTGCTTGACAGAAATCTCTATTTGCCGTTGAAAGGGGAGTTCCGGGCAGACTCCCTGACTTTCGCGCAGTGGCAGGCGCTGGGATTCGATACACACTCCCGCGTCGCCGATCCGCTGTTCATCGACCCGCCATCGGGTGATTTCCGGCTCAAACCGGAATCCCCGGCGCTCGCACTCGGGTTCAGACCATTCGATCTTTCCGCGGCAATCTCCACCACACCGGTCGGCGACATTCTGCCTCCACGACCGGCGCCTGGCCGGCTCATCTACAACAACGATGGCTCTAACATCCTGATGGCATTTGACACGCTGACGCTCCGGAGAGCGTACCAGCGGATTGACCCGCTCGCCGGCACAGGCGTGACCGCCTTCCTCCACAACGTGAATCCCGGTCAGAATCCCGGATATCCAAGCTCCGTCGAGTCGATGTTCCACTGGGAAAGTCCTCCGCCCAATACTACGGGCGGATGGAATCAGTACGGCAGACGGATGAGCGACAACCTCGAGCGCCTTGTCCGGGATTCCCTCGATCCGGTGGGCGTAGTCATGGACCGTGCTCGCCTTCGGGGAATGGGCGCCTTTCTCTCTTTCCGGATGAACGAACTGCACGACGTGGACAAGCCGGAGAGCCCGTTGCTGGGCGAGTTCTGGAAAGCGCATCCGGAGTGGCGGGTAGGAGGATACGAAGGATGGGGGAAGGAGGCCCTCAACTACGCTGTGCCGGAAGTGAGGGAGTACTTTTTCGACCTGTTGAAAGAGACCGTGGGACGATACGACCTCGAAGGCCTTGAACTCGACTTCATGCGGTTCCCGCACTACTTTCCGCTTCGCCCCGATTCCATGACCTTCTTTGCGGGAATCCTCACCGATTTTCTGGCACGCGTGAGAGCGATGACGGACAGCGTGGCCCTTGTGCGAGGACATCCGATCCTGCTTGGCGCCCGCGTGCCTTCCTCGCTGCTCGCTTGTGCTCACATGGCGGCCGACCCGGCCACCTGGTGCACACGGGGACTTGTTAACTTCCTCACAGTCGCGCCTTTCCTCTCGACAGAAATGGATATACCCGTGCAGGAATTCAAGGCCGTGTGCGGTGCAGTGCCGGTGTACGCCGGCCTCGAATTCACGATTGGCGACAGGCAGATGACCCGTCCGGAAAAACGCGCCGCCGCTGCACTCCTCTATGCCGCGGGCGCCGACGGCATCTATCTCTTCAACCAGTTCACGGCGTGGGACGCCGGGCTCGACATGGATACCGAGGTGCTGGCGGAGCTGACTGACCCGGGGCTGCTCGCCGGCAAAAACAAACTCTACACGCTCGCCGTTCCCTGGTTTCCTGTCCCCGGTATCAGCCTGAAATCGCAGTTGCCTTTGACTCTCAAGAAGGCAGAACTGCAAACACTCTACGTGCGAATACACGAGCCGGTGAAACCGGATTCGGCTGTGCTGCGCATTGAATGCAGTGACATCATATCACCGGGCGATCTCCGAGTCGTGTTCAATGGGAGTGCGCTCACGGAGGGCGTGCAACCGGCGTCGCCGCAGATCTTCCCCGAGAAGATATTCAGAAAGATGCCCGATGCAACAAAGACGCTGGAATTCGCCATCGATCCATCGCGGTTGGAGGAATCGAACTCCATAAGCATTCATGCCATGAAACCGCTAAGGGTCGATTGGGTGTATTTGGGAGTGATGCACACACGATAGCGGGTGACTGGCGGGAAGGCCCGGCTGGTCGGCCAACACATTGTGCAGGAAGTACGGAGGATCAGGAAGCCGGGTCAGAACCCGAGAAACAGTATCCCGAAGCCGGAAAACGCGATGATCCCGCCGGCCATGGCGTGCATGTAGCGCTCAAACCGGGAAAAGGGGAGGAGTTCGATCCCTGCCAGACCCAGGAGAACCATGGAGAGCATTGTGACAATGGTTGCGGCGGCAAAGACCACTGCCACAAGCGCAACGCCCGCGGTCGAATGTACGGCAGCGGGATACATCAGCAGCGGTATCAGCGGCTCGCACGGACCAAAAACGAAAATGCTGAAGATCACCCATGGCGTTATGCGTGAGGAGGCATCATGCACGTGCGGATGGGCATGCGCCGTGTCATGGGTGTGCGTGTGTACGTGGACCTCACCATCGGCGTGCGTATGGGTGTGCGTGTGCGGAGCGGATCGCAACGCCCTGCGAATGCCCCAGACCATGTACGTGAGCCCGAAAGCTACCAGGAGCCATGCGGCAACGTCGCCCCGCACTGACTCTACCCACTCCAGGTGCGCAAGCGCGCTGCCAAAGGCAATGCCCAGAGCGCCGATCAGCACGGAACTCCCCACGTGGCCGAGGCCTGACATGATCGTAATCAACACGGTCTTTGTCCTCGACCACTTCCCTGCGCGCGCCATCGCAATGAACGGGACGTAGTGATCAGGACCTACAAGAGTATGAAGGAATCCGAGTGATGCAGCGGTGCCCAGAAGGGCGTAGAGTTCGTGGGGCATTGCGTTCCAGTGTCAGCGTTGACACATAGTATACCGAACAAGATGAGGAAAGGCAAGTTGATTCCTCATACTTCGTGTCGTATTTTACTGCAACGAATCATCCCATCTCAGCACAATCGAAAGTACTCGCATGCTCCGACGCGTATTGCTCCCGCTGCACATCTCCGTATCCCTGCTTCTTCTCTCTGCGCAAGCGTGTCTTGCAGGGCCGCAATGGTCGATACCCGCGTCAGCCCCGCTGCTCACCCCGTGGTCCTCTGACGTCAACCCTCAGAAGCCGTTGCCGGAATACCCTCGTCCGCAGATGGTGCGGACTGAATGGCTGAACCTGAACGGGCTCTGGGAATACGATCTGCCCGCGGACTTGAATGTCCCTCCATTCGGCAAGGCACTGGGGAAGACCATTCTGGTTCCCTATCCTATCGAATCGGCGCTTTCGGGCGTCATGGCAAGGACAGAGCGGCTCTGGTACCGCCGTACGTTTTCGCTGCCGGCAGCGTGGAAAGGCAAACGAGTCATGTTGCACTTCGGTGCCGTGGACTGGGAGGCAAAGGTCTTCATCAATGGAAAGCCGGTCGGGGAGCACCGCGGCGGATACGATCCGTTTTCCTTCGACATCACCGATGCGTTGAATCTGAAAGGTCAACAGGAAATTCTCGTCGGCGTATATGACCCCAGCGACGCCGGCCAACAGCCGCGCGGAAAACAAGTGCACAAACCCAGGGGCATCTGGTACACTCCGTGCACCGGCATCTGGCAAACGGTCTGGTGCGAGCCGGTTTCCTCTACCAACATAGCGCAGGTACGAATTCTTCCGGGAGACGATCTCAAGAGCTTCGGCGTGACCGTCGACGCTTCGACGAAAGAAGCGGACGACTGCCGAGTAACGGTGTTGGACGGAAAGAAGCGCGTGGGGCAGGCAGCCGGCCGTCCGGGGACCCGGATCGACATTCCCATGCCTTCGGTCAAGCTCTGGTCTCCGGAATCGCCTTTTCTGTATGATGTTCAGGTCTCTCTCTGGAAAGACGGGAAAAAGCTGGATCAGATTTCGAGCTATGCCGGCATGCGAAGCGTCGGTCTGGTGCGGGACGAACGGGGGGTGCTTCGTCTTGCGCTCAACGGAAAGCCCTGTTTTCAGGTGGGACCGCTTGATCAGGGATTCTGGCCGGATGGGATCTACACCGCGCCGACCGATGCAGCGCTTCGATACGACATAGAAATCACCAAGAAGCTCGGCTTCAACATGACGCGGAAACATGTGAAAGTGGAACCGTCCCGCTGGTACTACTGGGCCGACCGCCTCGGGCTTCTGGTCTGGCAGGATATGCCCAGCGCTAACAACAAGACGCCCGAATCCCGCGCGCAGTTTGAAACCGAGCTTGAGCGGCTCATCGCAACTCACCGGCATCATCCTTCCATCATCATGTGGGTGGTCTTCAATGAGGGTTGGGGTCAGTACGACACAGAGCGCCTTGCGGCATGGGTCAAACAGCTCGACCCGACTCGGTTGGTGAACAATGCAAGCGGCTGGACGGACAAGAACGCGGGCGATGTCCTGGATATCCACAACTATCCCGAACCACGCTCACCCGAACCGGAAACAGGCCGCGCGATCGTGCTGGGAGAATTCGGCGGGCTGGGGCTTGCGTTGCCCGGACACACCTGGCAGAAGGAACATTGGGGGTACAAAGGAATGCCGGATGCGGAATCGCTCGGAAGGACGTATGAAGAATTCCTCGGGACCGTGTATACGCTCCGTGAAAAGACGGGCCTGAGTGCGGCGATCTACACGCAGATCACCGACGTTGAGATCGAATGCAACGGCCTCCTGACATACGACAGAAAAACCGTCAAGGTGCCTGCCGAACGGATTGCCCGGGCCAATACTGGTGTGGTTCCCTCCGGGAAGACGCCGGAACATGTCTCTGTCGTACCGGTCATCCTCTCCCGAAGACGATCGGCGACGGAAGGATCGAACCGCGCTCCGCTCGTGGAAAGCCCGATGAGAAAACTCCCGATAGGACAGATCCATCCGCAAGGGTGGCTCCGGAAGATGCTCGAACTGGAGAAGGAGGGAATGATCGGAAACCTGGCCGAGATATCCCCGTGGCTGGACAAATCCACAAGCGCATGGGCGAGTGCTGAGGGAAAGGGTGCGCGTGGCTGGGAAGAGCTCCCGTACTGGCTGAAAGGTTACGGTGATCTTGCATACATCCTCGGCGATGCGGCGATGCAAAAGGAAGCGCGCTTCTGGATCGACGCGATGCTTGGATCGCAGCGCGAGGATGGCTGGTTCGGTCCACGGGACCTTCTGACCTCCCTGGAGGGCATGCCGGACCTCTGGCCCCACATGGTCATG
>JAUQWO010000084.1 GCA_030835135.1 Bacteroidota bacterium | reverse complement strand
TATGCGTGTGGTCGATGCGGTGGTAGTATCACATATGGCGATGCTCATTGTCCTCGATGTGGTGACACCATCGAGTTCTAGATTGAATCGTACAAGGCTTGATGATGTGGCCTAACCAGCGGCTGCACCTGACGCCGCGCCTGGGGGCCGGGGTATTGGCCTTAGTCAATTATAGTGTTGGTTGAGGTTTTCAGAATCGGCAGTCGTTTGCGGCGCAGGTGAGCCGCGATCCGTTAGGCGGCGCAATGGACGCATTCTGCGGAGGTCAACATGTCATCCCGTTGGACCAAAGACTGGACGTTCGGTTGTGTTGCAGCGGCCGTGTTTCTGGTGGCACTCGTTGGCTGCAGCTCAAAGTCACCCCTGACGAAAGAGGAACTTGCCGTTCAGCGGCGATACGGACGCTCACTGGCCGAGAACACGGAGTATACGATTGGTGGTGGCAAATTCACGGTGCGACCTGTTCTGGAGCCATTCGTGGATCTCTACGCTCATCGTATTGGGGACGACGCGATTGAATTCACCACGATCGATCATCTTATGGATAGAGACTACAAATTCTTTGCTGGCCGGCTCTCGACTTACATAGATGGCGTGAACATGTTCGACAGTCCCGACTCGGCGTCAGTGCACCTTCGGCTCCTATTGGAGCATGCGAGACCTGGTCAGCGTATTGCGGTGGTGTCCGACTCCTCGACTCTGCATCAAGGGTATCCCACTCGGACATTTGCGTGGAGAATCGTCAATGGGGGGAGTTCCCCCGTTACGGACACCACCATCGCTCATGGAGGATCGAGAGACGCTCTCATGCTGGGCAGTGTCGTTGTTGCGGACGGCGCTGCGTACCTTATCTATCTTCGGGAGAATGACGTGCCATCCCATCGCAGGACAGGGCAGGGATGCACGCAGATGGAACACTGCAATGTTTCGGAGGCAGATAGTTCAATGAAATCGCGGTTCAACGCCTTTCTCAACAATTTGAGAGTCGAGCCAGCATTTGCATCGACGCAATAGCGCCGCCTAACCAGCGGCTGCACCTGACGCCGCGCCACGGGCCCGGGGTATTGACCTTAGTCAGTTATAGAGTTGGTTGAGGTTTTCAAAATCAGCAGTCGTTTCGCGGCGCAGGTGAGCCGCGATCCGTTAGGCAGCAGAAGGGGGTCATAGCCATAGACCGACAGATGACTTGGAAGCCGAGAGATATCCGATACGATTGGGCATCAATTGCCGCGCCTATTCTTGCGCTGACGATCATCCTGCTTTACCAGCACCTGGCGTCCAGCGATTTCTGGAGATCGCTCAGCCTCAAAGACGAAGCCAGTGACATTGCTGGGGCATTCCAAATGTATGCAGAAATCGTCCAGATATTGTATGCACTTTTCGTGGGATCCGTGATAGGAGTCTGTCTCGCCTTGAAGGAGATGTCACTCCGATCTCGTAAACCTAAGCTTGCCATCCTCTCACTCAGTCTGAACGGGAGCCTTGCGATGTTTCTCCTATTCTACCTTGTTAGAGAATGATCCGTGGATCTCAAGGGCGCCCCCGCTACAGGCTGGGTATCGTCAGGCACCTGCATGTGAGACCCGCAAATTGGTCGAAGGTGAAAGCGGATGCACCTTGGTACCCCGGGTGGTGAGATGTTACAGGGCATCGTTATCAACTTAGAGTATTGTCGGCCTGCTGCCTAACCAGCGGCTGCACCTGACGCCGCGCCGCGGGCATCGGGGTCGTGACCGGCATCTGTTATAGGTTTTGGTTGCTTGCAATTACACATTCGTTTCGCGGCGCAGGTGAGCCGCGAGCCGTTAGGCAGCGCGTGCTACGCACGCGCGAAAAGCGGAGTGAGCTCGGTCTCGGGGATCAAATGGATGCGGGCCTGGCGGTGGCTCGTCGCTCGCTTTGGGGACTCAATCGC
>JAUQWO010000083.1 GCA_030835135.1 Bacteroidota bacterium | reverse complement strand
AAGAAGGCGCATTACAACTTCGCCCTTCTTATGGGAACTCCAACGTCCCTGTTTCTCTTCCACCCGAGCCTCCAGTCTTGTGAGAACTACCGTATGAAATTAAGACAGAAAACTGCTCACTTGAAACTGGGGCCAATATAGATGCGCACAGCGCCTGAACGCTCCCTGCACCAGCACTCTGACCAAAGACAGTTATGTTGTAGGGATCACCGCCGAATTGCCTGATGTTGTTGCGGATCCACTTGAGTGCTGCGATCTGGTCAAGGAGCCCATAGTTGCCCGATACGCCATGTGGACTTTCGGCCGACAGGAGCGGGTGTGAGAGGAACCCAAGAACGCCGAGGCGGTACGTTACCGATACCAGAATGACGCCGTGCGTCGCCCATTCCTCACCGCCGTCCATTTCCGGTTCAAACGCAAAGCCTTCACGAAAGCCGCCGCCGTGTATCCACATGGCCACGGGGAGTTTCTTGTCCACTTGGCCTGCAGCGGGCGTCCAGATATTGAGATAGAGGCAGTCCTCACTGAATGGGACGGAACCGCTGGCACGCCATTCTTTGCCATAGAAACTCTGCGGGTCCCATGTTACCTGCTTGGCCGCCGCGCCGTATGTGCCGGCCACCTTCATTCCTCCCCAGGACACAACAGGCTGCGGCTCTTTCCACCGCAACTCACCAACCGGAGGTGCAGCAAAAGGAATGCCTTTGTACGCAACGATTCCCTTCGTTGGGGTGATCACACCCACGACCTTTCCCCCTTCGATGGTCAGTACGGGATTCACATGGTTGTCCTGGCAGAGGAGCGATGGAGCGACCATGCACAGCGCAAGAAAGAGACACAGTTGCTTCATTGTCCGTCCGGGTTCTGTCTGTGGAAGAATCTTCTCTTGGGATACTTCTCGTCACGGTCAATACGGTTTCAACGATCGCACATATGATGGTGCGATCAGCTCCATCATGGTGTCCTGAAATTCCACCGCGAGATGTCACTCCTGGGATCGAATTTCGCAAGCGTGACAGTGCTGGCGCCCACCGCGGTCAACACGAACTGTTCATTTGATCCAGGAACAAGTTTGGGCATGATCCGATACGTGCCGTCTGTCAACTGATCGATCCGCCAGAGTTGTTCAGGTGCACCGGTAATCCCCGGAACCGCCACGAGTTCAGCATCGGCGGTAGCCGCCAGAGCGCGTTCTGTTCCGGCGATCGTGATCTTGAAATATGGTGAACCGGGATATCCTCCGGCATCGGCGACCGGAGTGATCGACCATTTCTGGTGCGGCCGGGACATGAAATCGCCTATTCTGATGTCGATAGTGCCGGCCGGCCAGTCCTTGGCCACCGAATCGAGACTCTGGGCGGGAATGGAAACCAGTGGTCCCTCGGGGACCCGATTGAAGAAGCCAGGCATCATCGGGAGTCCCCCACCTGGGGGCGGAGGGGTTGGCGGATGTGTCCCTGAGGATTGAGGAGCCGGGCGCGGGATCCCCGGACCGGGGCCACCGCTGGGCCCGCGCCAGATGCGCGGCATGCGAACAAAATCGACGGCAAGTTCCAGGGCGAACCCGCTCCGCTCAGACTGGATCTCATACACACCCCCCGTGAAGTTTTCGCCGGCGACGGGCCAGCCATCTCTCCAGAGCAGTGGGCGAATGTCGAGCACACTGAAGCCGCTGCGATCGAGGTCAGCTTCGTAGTGGCATGAGAATTTTTCCACACATGCATCCAGGACCATATGTCCAAAATGGCCTGCCCCCACAAAGCGGCCGCTCGCTCCGACAACAAATCTGCCACCCCCCTTGAGCATGTCCTGTCCCATGTTGTCCCGATAGGGGCCGGTGATCTTCTTTGAGCGACCCACCACGATGTTGTACGTGGAGTTCGCACCGTCGCAGCAGGTACCGTGCGTGCCCAGAAGGTAATACCATCCGTCGCGATACATCATGGCGGTGGCTTCGCAGTCGATCGCAATATTTATGGGCGTGTTGCCGGGCATGCGCTTCCCCGTTTTGGGATCGAGCTCGACGATGCGAATGAACCCGAAGTATGTTCCGTAGGTCAGCCACAGCCGTCCGTCAGTGGGATCGAGAAGGAATGCTGGATCGATGGCATCGCAGTCTTCGATTCCATCAGAGGAAGCGACGAGTGTCTCGTCCTTGAATCCAAAGTCGGGCGATTGCGGATCAAGACTCCTGGTCCACATAACGTACACATTGCTCGCATGCCCGCCGGCGAGTCCTCCGCCCCCCTTCGCATACGAAACGTAGTAGCGATCCCCGATATGGATGACATCCGGTGCCAATCCGCCGCCGGGGCGCTCAGCGCCGGGGTTCCACGTCCAGCCATCGACGGAGATCAGGCCGCCGCCTCCCGTGCCAAAGGTATAGTACTTCCCGTCGCATTGGGTGATCGTCGAAGGATCGTGAATATACGGCTGACCGTTCAACGCCTGGGCCAGGCCCGCACGGTGGAACGAGAGAAGAGCAAGTACGATGACTGCCACAATGCTGAATTTCATTGAACCTCCGAGATCATATCGATTGAGAGCATGTGCGAGACGCGTCCTAGTACCGGGGATCCAGAGTTATGGTGAGATCCCTGACCGCCTGGCCGTGCTCATCAATGAAGCGGACGCAGAAATCGCTCATTCCCGGGCCGTTGATGACAGCACCGCGGATGATATTCCTGCCTTTGGTGAGTGTGAGGCGCTTTGAAACGCAATCGTCCATCACCATTCGACGGTCACCGGAAAGGAGGACGGCCTCCTTTCCGTTGAGCCACCACATTGAAGCGGAATTGGATCCCACTGCCATGCGGACATTCTTCAGTTCTTTGGGACAATCGATGACGGTGGCAGCCAGGAATACCACACCGTATGTCTGCTTGTTCAGTCCGTACGCAAAACGGAAAAGCTTGATGTTGAAATTGGAGGTCTCGAGGGCATGCCAGACAAGTTCCTGATCACCGACCTTGACCTTCTCGCCGTTGCGGGGAAACGTCGCGAACTGTCCGGGGAAGTACGCCGTATCGAGATTTCTCCGGATATAGGTGTCGGTGAATACGGTGTTCCCGCGGTTGGGTTTGTAGATGGGCTCGAGAAGGAGCCAGCGCTGTATGAACCCCTCGGCGTCGGGCGTTCGGGGAGAAGCGTGAGCTTGGGTAAAGAACGGTGCGATACTACGAACGGTGTCGACCGCTGGCGGAAGGTGCTCGATACCCCCGGAAGCGGGAGCCAGACCCTGGGCAAGGACGTACACCACATCGCATACCAGTAGTATGAACGTGCAGAGTCTTTTCATACGGCATCCTTTGACGATTGAATGATACGTGCGAGCAAGGCGAGGATGGATTGTTCGAAGCAGATGAAGTGTAGAGAATCTGTGATGCAGTTTCAAGTGTCCCAGATGAAATGTCGTGGTGACCACCAGCCTCAGCGCACGTTCTCGAACTTGCCGTCCTCCTCACGAACCGTCTCCAGCTGATTCCTGTTGATCGGAAATGGCTCCCATCCTGCGTCGCTCATCGAAAAGAGCGGTAGAACCCTTCCCGCGAGCTGTTCGTGCCCGTTGTGGGGTCGCACGTACGCGCTTCGGTGACGCAGGCATCGAACCGGACCCTCGCGATTTGAACATATCCTTGAGGCGGAAGACGTCGGCGGTCGGTGAAAAACAAACTAACCGAACAGGCGGGCACATCGAGTCTTCTTGCCCGAACGCGGGCAGCAGACCGAGAAAGGTACTATGCAAGGAGAGGAACATGTTTCATTCGAAGTGCAACCGGTGATCATGCGCTAGTGCACTTTCACTGCCACCTGGTCTTCCGGTGGGGAGTATGCGGCATCGCACGTTGATGGAACACCTCTGCTCACGACGCAGAAGGTCCATCACTCTCATCCGATTCTGCTGAGGCGTTCGCGATATCCGAACACCGCGCGCGCGTACAGAAAAAGAGAACAATAGATGGCAAAGGGTGATGACATACAGGAGACCCTGGTACGTCTCGCGGTCGCGTCGTCAAGGTGTGCGACCAACTGCCTGAGACAAGGACAGCCGGGCATGATGCCTCGCTCCTCCTGCGGAGCGGGACGTCACCGGCCTCGAACTATGCGGAGGTACGAGGGGCAGAAGGCGCCAGGGACTTCATTCACAAACGCAAGGTGGTTCTCAAAGAGCTCAACGAATGCCTTGTCTGGCTGGCCATGATACAAGAAATCCAATTACCGCCGCAGACGAGCCTCGCCGGGGTTCAGGAGGAGTGTACAGACAACAAACCGAAGGGGACCATTGACAAAGCCATGCCTTTTCCCTATGTTCGTTCGCATCAACCCACGTGCAGTTCTCCTCGACCATCATCCAAGAAAGGCCAATTCCGCATGGAACTAGTCCCTTTGCTTATCCAGCTCGTGAGCGGGGCAGTTGGAGGAAACATTGCCGGCTCATTGATGAAGAATTCCACCCTGGGCACTCTCTGGAACTCAGTTGCCGGGATCGTCGGCGGGGGTCTCGGAGGTCAATTGCTGGGGTTGTTGGGAGTTGCGGCAGCTCCGAGCGGGGGGTTGGACATTGGAAGCATCATTGGCAGTTTGGCGAGCGGGGGAGTTGGAGGCGGCGTCCTCATGGCAATCATAGGCGCTGTGAAGAAATCAATGGCGAAATGATTCTTCCGTTGATCATTCACGTAAAGCAAAAATGGCAGCCGTTATAGCTGCCATTTTTTTATTCTTCGATCGTCACTCTTCGTGCACCCACCAGGACTCGAACCTGGAACCCACTGATTAAGAGTCAGTTGCTCTACCAATTGAGCCATGGGTGCAGCTACAACACAACATACCACCGGCAGAGCGGGCCGCTGCTCTGTTCTACTGCACCGGCGCCTGCTGCGGCGGAGGAAGCTGCGGCGTCATCGTCCGTTGCTCTCCCTGCTGCTGCAGAACACTGCCCGCACTCGATGATGCACGCGGCAGGAAAAAGATATTGATCACGAGCGCGAGGACAAGGAACACGCCGGCAAGCACCTGCGTCGCACGCGTCAGAAAATCCGCCGTGCGCCGCACGCCGAACACGACGCCAACGTTGCCGCCGCCAAACGAACCCGCCAACCCGCCGCCCTTGCTCGACTGCATCAATACCGCAAGGATCAACAAGATGCTGATGACCAGCTCAAGCACAATCAGAAGTGTGAACATACAATCCGTTCCTGTTCAATCGTAGTATTGAATGATACAAAACTCCCACGGAAAAATCAAGTCCTAAAACCCCCAGGCACCCAACTTTTCCTCCGTAATCCCCCCCCCGCTCCCCATTCTACCAGCGGTCAATCGCTCAATATATTTGCCAACAAGGTCGAATTCCAGATTCACCCGCCTCCCTGCTCCGACATCCACCAGCGTCGTCTTTTCCAGTGTATGCGGTATCACCGAGACCGTGAACGTTGACCGCTCCACGGCCGCAACCGTCAGACTGACCCCATCCACCGCGATCGACCCTACGGGGATGACATAGCGTGAGAACGGCTCCGGAAAGCCCACCCGCACCATCCAGCTCATCGGCCGCTTCTCCACCGACTCAACGTCCCCCACGCAGTCCACGTGCCCCTGTACCAAATGCCCCCCAAGCCGGTCGCCCACACGGAGCGCCAATTCCAGATTCACCCTGCTGCCATGATCGAGCGCGCCGAGGGTCGTCTTCCGCAAGGTCTCTTCCACAGCCTCCACCTCGAAGATGTCGCCAGCGCACCGCACCACTGTCTGACACACCCCGTTCACCGCCACACTGTCATCGATCCGGAGCTCCTTCGCTGACCCCGGAGCGCGGACACTCAACACGATCCCCCCCGCGCGACGGACCACGCCCGCGACCGTACCGATCTCCTGTATGATCCCCGTGAACATCGCCGCCTCCTCGATCAGTCAAACATTGCATGGATCCAGATATCGCGTCCCGCATCATGGGTGTGCATGTATGATGCCTCGCGCACCAGTGCTGCCAGTGACCCCGTGGGGAATGCGGGGGCGCCTCGCGGTGCGAGCACCGGCGCGACAAAGATGCTCATCTCATCGATCAGTCCCCCTGCAGCGAACTGCCCGAACACGTCCGCACCTCCCTCGACGAGCAGCGAGCCGATCCCCTCATCGTACAGCACCCCGAGGACCGCCCGGAGATCCAATCGTCCCTTCCCACCGTCGACCGCCAGGACCTGCACGCCAGCCCGCGCAAGGGCCACAGCCCGCGTGCGCCGTTTCCGCAGTGCCTCCGGTGTCACAATGACATAGACCGTCCGCTTCTTCGACGCGCGGATCAGCCGGGCGTCCTCCGCAAGCGTTAGTCGTCCATCGAGGACCACAACGTGAGGATCATCTCCCTGCATCCCGCGAACCGTCAAACGTGGGTCATCCACGCGGACCGTGTTTGCCCCGACCAGGACCGCATCGAAGTCCGTGCGCATCGCGTGGACCACCCGCCGGACCTCCGGCCCGGTGATCATGTCGCGTCCGGCCCCGCCCTTCGTGATCCTGCCGTCCAGCGTCTGCGCGACCTTCAGATGCACATACGGTCTGTGCTGCGTGACGGCGCGGACAAAGCGTCTGTTGAGGTCTTCCGCCTCGTCCCCGAGCACTCCCAGATCCACCCGCTTGCCCGCTTTCCGCAGGAGCGTGATCCCGCGCCCGGCCACGAGCGGGTTCGGATCCGCCATCCCGATCACAAAGCGGCCGATCGGCGTGGACGCAAGCATCGGTGCGCACGGCGGCGTCTTTCCGTAATGCGTGCACGGCTCCATCGTCACGTACATCGTTGTGCCCTTCAGATCACCGCGATACCGCGAGAGGCACTCCACTTCCGCATGGGCGCCACCGAAGTACCGGTGGTAGCCACGGGCAACGATGCGGCCTCCCCGGACAAGAACGGCACCGACCATCGGGTTCGGACTGACAGCGCGACCGCCCTGGACCGCCAGGTCCAGAGCTGCCGTCATGAACTTCTCATCCGTTGCTTTGCTCATCGTTTCACCGTGAATGTGAAGACACTCCCTTTCGCCGGCTCGCTGGACACGCTGATCGTCCCGCCATGCGCTTCCACGATATGCTTCACGATCGCGAGGCCGAGACCCGTTCCGCCCACGTCGCGCGACCGGTCCTTGTCCACCCTGTAGAACCGCTCGAAGATCCTCCGGTGATGCTCCTCCGGAATGCCGATGCCTGAGTCCGAGACGGAGATCGAGGCCTGGTCCTGCTCGAGGGCGACGCCGACACGGACATTCCCTCCGGCCTCTGTGTATTTCACCGCATTCTCGATGAGGTTCGCCATCACCTGCTTCAACCGCTCACGGTCGCCCCAGACACGAAGATCAGGCACGGCCGGATACTCAGTGGTCAGCACGATCTGCTTCCGGTCCGCCAGTGGCCGCATATCCTCCTCCACGGCTTCCAGGAACTGGTTCAACGGGAACCAGCGGAAACTCATCTTCATCTCGCCGGATTCGATACGGGAGATCTCGATCAGATCATTCAACAATGCATTGAGGCGCTCGGCATGCGAGTGTGCTTTGCCAAGGAACTCGCGATTCACCGCGGGATCGTCCACCGCCCCATCCATCAAAGTCTCCAGGTATCCCTGGATCGAGAATATCGGGGTGCGCAACTCATGCGACACATTGCCGAGGAATTC
This sequence comes from Bacteroidota bacterium, assembly GCA_030835135.1. Lineage (GTDB taxonomy): Bacteria > Bacteroidota > Ignavibacteria > UBA10030 > UBA6906 > JAGDMK01. The sequence continues at coordinate 87,934 of JAUQWO010000083.1, read as the reverse complement.
CGTGCGCACGCGTTCGAGCTTCCGTTGCCGTTCCAGATCGGCACCCAGGGTGCGCGCCATCTCGTTGATGCCCGCGGCAAGCGATGCGATCTCATCGCCGCCCCGCTCCTCCACGCGCGCGGTCAGATCGCCCTGCGTGATGACGGCGGCCGTCTCCGCGATGTGCTGGATGGGGCGTGTGATCTTGCCCGCGATCCGGAGGCTCACCAGAGCGACGATCACGACGACGATGAATCCGAGGGTCCAGACGATGAGCTGGACCTGAGTATCCAGCGCCTGCATATCCGCCGCCGGCAGGGCCAGCCGCAGGACGCCTCCGGTGAGGGGATGCCCGTCCGGCATCGTCAGTCGCCTCGCCACGTACACATACTCCTGACCCGTGGACTGACTCACCCTGCGGTCCGAGCCCGTTCCGCGCACGCGCGCCGCCTGCACCTCCGGCCGGAACGCATGATTCTCGAGCGAGCGCAGCGAGTCGCGCGGGATCGCGGAATCGAAGACGACCCTTCCCGTGCGTTCGATCACGGACATGCGCGCCCCGATCGCAGACGCCGACATCGTCAGAAGCGAATCCGCTGAGGGCCGCCCATCACACAGCAGCACGCCCCGTTCCATCTGGCGACCGAGCAGCTCTGCCTGTGCGCCGAGTGTCCGGGTGGTTCTGGTGGCAATGAAATGACGGATCTGCCAGGACGAGATGAGGCTAACGAAGACAACACCTGCGACGGTCAGGGAGATGTAGGTGACAGCGATGCGGGAGCGGAGTTTCATGCGGAGGGTCAGGCCTTGAAGCGGTAACCGACGCCCTTGATCGTTTCGATCACGTCGGCATCGTCTCCCAGCTTTTCACGGACCTTGCGGATGTGGACATCCACGGTCCGATCGACCACGATCACCTGGCTGCCCCAGATCGTGTTGAGGAGCATTTCACGGGTGAACACCTTCCCCGGATGCGCGGCGAGGAGGGCCAGGATCTCGAATTCCTTCCGGGGAAAGAACACGTCACGGTCCCCGATGCGAACGCTGAAGCTCCTCCGGTCGATGGCCAACCGGCCCTGACGGATCGTTGGCGGTTCGTTGGCCTCGTCGCCGCTCTGTTCACGCCGGCGCAGCACTGCCTTCACGCGGGCGACGAGCTTCCGCGGACTGATCGGCTTCTGGATGTAGTCGTCGGCCCCGAGTTCCAGTCCCTCGACTTCATCCGCCTCATGGGAACTCGCGGTCAGAATGATCACCGGGATGTTGGCCGTGGCGGGAGTGCTCTTGAGCTTCCGGACCGTGGCAAAGCCGTCCATGACCGGCATCATCAGATCGAGGATCACCAGCGCGGTCGTGCTCCCGGCCTGTGCAAGGGCTTCCTTGCCGTTATAGGCCGTCGCCACGTCGTATCCTTCTTTCGTCAGGTTGTACCGGATCAACTCAACGATGTCTCTCTCATCGTCGACGACGAGAAGCCGCTTCGGGTCCGGGGTGGGGTTCATGGCGTAACGGCGACCTCTTTCCCCTTCTTCGCGGACCGGTAGACGGCATCGACGATGCGCATCCGCTGCACGGCCTCCTCGCCGGTGGAGATCACCGGATGCAGATCCTTCACTGCCCCGAGGAAGTGCTTCAACTCGTTCTCGTACGAACGCTTGAACAGTTGATGTCCGGAATCGATCTTCGCGGGCGCCAGGTTCACCAGGTTCCCGTGCAACTCCTTGTTGATCCTCAATGGTGCCAGCGACGCACTGCCATCCGCTCCGTGGAGGTAACAGTAGTACACATCCTCGTCGAGGCACATCGACCAGCTCACCTCGATGTTCACCGTCGCGCCGGTATTCAGAACCAGGTTCACCACGGAGGTATCCTCAACCTGTTTCGTGCGGTTCTTGTAGTTCGCGGCGTTGAGCCGGACCACCTGCGGGTAGCCGAGCATCCAGAGGGCCATATCGAGCATCACGATGCCGAGATCGATGAATACCCCTCCGCCCGACTTCTCTTTCTGCGTCAACCACGCACGGTCCAGGTCGTACTTCCGGAGCCACCCGACGCGGGCATAATAGATCTTCCCCAGCTCCTTCCCCTCGATAAAGCTCTTCAGGATCATCGTGTCGGGACGGAACCGGTGGTTCATCCCCACCATGAGCTTGCGTTTTGATTCCCGTGCCGCGGCGGCGATCGCTTCCGCCTCGGCATACGTCCGCGCGATCGGTTTCTCGACGAGCACATCCTTGCCGGCTTTCAGCGCGGCCACCGCCATCTCCTGATGGGCGTTCGTCGAGGTGCAGACGATGACGGCATCCAACCCTTCCAGCGCGAGCATCTGGTTGATGTCGGTGAACTGGTTCTTGATCCCGAATTTCTCGCCGACCAGACGCACCTTGGCCTTGTCCTTGTCGCAGATCGCAACGACCTCAGCATCATGGAGTTTCATCAGGATGGGGAGATGGATCACCTGGGCGACCCAGCCGACCCCGACGATGCCGATGTGCACTTTTTCCATGTTCTATCCGACGGTGAGTGACGATGGTGGGTGGAGCACCGAGCGGACGACCGTCGCGATCCCCGGACCGTCGAGTCCGAGTTCATCCGCGAGTTCCGCCGGGGATCCATGGTCTACGAATCGGTCCGGAATGCCATGCATGGTAACACGCGTACCGGCATGGCCGGTTGCGGCGATGAATTCACTGACCGCACCGCCGAATCCGCCGAGGATGGCATTATTCTCGACGGTCACGATGGCTTTGAACCGGTCCAGCACATCCCGGAGCAGATCCTCGTCCAGCGGCTTGACGAAGCGCATGTTCACGACCTCGCATTCGATCCCCTCATGTGCCAGGGCCATCGCCGCCTGCAGCGATGGGGCCACCATGTCACCGATCGCGAGGATCGCCACGTCGGTGCCGCTCCGAAGGGTCTCCCCTTTCCCGACGGGGAGAAGCGTGAAGTCGGGATTCAGGGGCACGCCCAGACCGTTGCCGCGCGGATAGCGGATGGCGATCGGCCCGCCACTATGCTTCACGGCGGTATACAGCATATCACGCAATTCGCTCTCATCCTTCGGCGCCATGATGACCATGCCGGGGATCGGCCGCAGGTAGCTCAGGTCGAACACGCCATGATGCGTCGGGCCGTCGGCTCCGACAACACCGGCACGGTCAAGCGCGAAGATCACATGGAGGTGCTGCAGCGCCACATCATGGATGATCTGATCGAAGGCGCGCTGCAGGAACGATGAATAGACGGCCACGATCGGGATCGCTCCCTGTGTGGCAAGGCCGGCGGCGAAGGTCACGCCGTGTTGCTCGGCGATCCCGACGTCGTAGAACCGCTCGGGCATCTCCCGCTGCAACTGGTCCAGCCCCGTGCCGTCCGGCATCGCTGCCGTCAGTGCCACAAGGTTCGGGGTTCGCCGCGCGAGATCCACCACCGCGGTCCCGAACACTTTGGTGTATGCAGGAGGACCGATGGCCTTCTTCGGTGAGACCCCGGTCACCTTGTCGAACGGGGTCACTCCGTGCAACCGCTGCTCATCCAGTTCGGCCGGCCGGTAGCCTTTCCCCTTCTGGGTGATCGCATGGACGAGGATCGGGCCCTGCAGGTCCTTCACTTCCTGAAAGATGCGCACCAGCTGCGCCATGTTGTGGCCGTTGATCGGGCCGAAGTACCGGAAGCCCAGCGCCTCGAAGAGCATGCCGGGGGTGATGATGACCTTGATGCCTTCTTCCAGGCGCGCGGTGGCGCGACGGATCCGGTCACCCCATTGGTCCAGCTTTCCCGTCAGGTCGTAGACATTCTTCTTGAACCGGTTGTAGCGCGGGTCGGCGATGAGCTCGGTGAAATAGTTCGAGATCGCCCACACATTGGGGGCGATGGACATGTTGTTGTCGTTCAGGACGACGATCATATCCTTCTTCATGAAGCCGGCATTGTTCATGCCCTCGTACACCATGCCGCCCGTCATGGAGCCGTCGCCGACGATCGCCACGACCTTGTACTTCTCACCCGAGGTTTCCCGCGCGGCGACCATGCCGACCGCTGCGGAGATCGCGGTACTGGCATGTCCGGCACCGAACGTATCGTATTCGCTCTCGGACCGTTTGAGGAACCCGCTCAGGCCGTTGTACTGGCGGATCGTGTGAAGCCGGTCCTTGCGGCCGGTGAGGATCTTGTGCGGATAGGCCTGGTGTCCGACATCCCAGACCAGCTTGTCGTAGGGCGTGTTGAACACGTAGTGCAGCGCAACGGAGAGTTCGACCGCTCCGAGACCGGCACCGAGATGCCCCCCCGTCCTCGATATGACCTCGATGAGAAACTCCCGGACGTCGTTGCTGAGTCCTTTGAGCTCCGGGACGGTGAATCCACGAAAGTCCGCGGGGACATTCACCCGGTCAAGGTAGGGATATGATTGCTGACCACTCATTCCTGTTCTTCATCCATCAATGTGAGTTTGCCGTCGAGGTCCTTGTGCAGGCGCTTCAGGGTCGTTTCCGCGCGGGTGAGTTTCTCCGCACAGAGCCTGGAGAGCTGGATCCCCTCCTCGTACAGGCGCAGGGAGTCCTCCAATGGAACATCGCCGCGCTCCAGCTGGTTCACGATCTCCTCCAGCCGGTGCAAAGATTCTTCGAACGAATCCTTTCCGGCCGCGGGTTTCTTTCCAGCCATGTCAGATATCCGTTATGGTTGAGCGGACGGTGCCGTCCGCGAATTCGATCTCGAGCGCATCCCGGACCGCCAGTTCCTTCCGCTTGCCTGTGATCCTCCCCTGTTTCCGGACGATCGCATACCCGCGCTTCAGAACGGAGCGGGGATCCAGCGCGTGCAGACGCTCGGTGGTTCCGCGGGCACGTGCGGCAGTGAGTTCGAACAGGTGGGAAAGAGACGTCGACATGGAGCGGGTCAATTCATCCAGGTGCTGGCTATGCCGGGCGAGCAGGTCCACAGGTCTGTGCAACGCATGGCTTTTCAGCATCTGCCGGATGTCCCGCCTGTGGCGCGCGATCCGATCTTCGATGGCGCTCGCCATAGTATACCGAGAATTCTCCAGAAGTTCAATCAGGGCCCGCCTGTCGGGCACCGACAGTTCTGCCGCCGCCGTGGGGGTCGGGGCACGGAGATCCGCCACGAAATCCGCGATCGTGACGTCCACTTCGTGACCGACACCGCTCACGATCGGGATCTTCGATCCTGCGATCGCCCGCGCCACGATCTCCTCATTGAAGGACCACAGGTCTTCCAGTGACCCCCCGCCGCGTGCGACGATGATCAGGTCGAGCCCACCGAACCGGTTCATCTCCGCGATCGCCTCGGCGATATCCTGTGCTGCCCCCGCGCCCTGGACGCGGGTGGGCCGGAAGACCAGGGAGGCGACCGGATAGCGCCTGCGGAAGACATGCAACATGTCGTGGAGGACCGCCCCGGTGGGCGACGTGATGATACCGATCTGCTCGGGGTATGGTGGGAGCGGGCGCTTGCGTTCCGCGTCGAACAGCCCCTCCTCCATCAGTTTTCGTTTGAGTTCCTCGAATGCCTGCTGCAGATCGCCCGCACCAAGTGTCCGCATCGATGACACGTCGATCTGATACGTCCCCCGCACCTCGTACACCGTGATGCGTCCCTGCACCACCACTTTTTGCCCATCGGTGGGACGGAATTTCAAGGAAGGAACGCGGCTGCGCCACATGACGCCGGAGATCTGGGACGCCTCATCCTTCAGCGTGAAGTACAGATGGCCCGATGAATGGAGCTTCACATTCGAAAGTTCACCGACGATGGCAAGGGACGGGAACGTCCGCTCGAGGGACATCTTGATTCGTTGCGTCAACGCGCTGACGCTGAGTGGTGCCTGGTCGGCCATGCATCCCCTGCTCTGGATCGGTGGTGGTGCCTACGGGTGGGCGCAATATAGGAAAAAACAGACCAAAGCACACATTGAATCCAACCCCCGAAGAACGTATATTTGTCGCATGAATCTGGACATTCTTGCCATAGGTGCGCATCCCGACGATGTTGAATTGTCGTGCGGCGGCACCCTCATCAAGGCGGTCCGACAGGGTCGCCGGGTGGGCATTCTTGACGTCACCGAAGGTGAACTGGGAACGCGGGGCAGCCGGGAGATCCGCGCCGTCGAGGCAGAGAATGCCGCGAAGGTGATCGGTGTACACTACCGCGCCAATCTCCGCATCCCCGATGGGAATATCGACAAGACGCCGGAGAATGTCCTGCGTCTCGTCACGGTGATCCGCGCCGTCCGTCCCCAGGTCCTCCTCATTCCACATTCCGTGGACCGCCACCCCGACCACGAGAGTTCCCATGTGCTGTGCCGCAAGGCCTGGTTCGATGCGGGATTGCGCAGGGTCGAATCTTCCATCGATGGTGCCCCGCAGGAGGCATTCCGGCCCCGCGCGGTCTATCACTACATGCAGTGGCAGGAGTTCACGCCCTCGTTCATCGTCGACGTGAGCGACACGTACGAGACCCGACTTGAAGCGATGCGGGCATACCGGTCGCAATTCTACGATCCGAACAGCGACGAACCCGGCACGGTGCTCAGCACTCCGGCGTTCCTCGAGATGGTACGCACACGCCTCGAGTATTACGGCGACCGGATCGGCGTCCAGTACGGCGAGGCATTCTACTCCCCCGCACCCCTGGCCATCCCGGACATCTTCACATTGAATACCTGACATGCCCTCCCTCCATCCGCTCCTCGTCCACTTCCCCGTCGCACTCCTGACGGTAGGATGGATGGCCGATTGTGTCGCGTACGTACGCGGAAAGGAACACGGAAGCGTGGTAGGCTGGTGGAACTGTGTCGCGGGTACGGCGGGGATCCTGTGCGCAGTGGCCAGCGGCCTCTTTGCCAGGAATGCAACGGGCCCGCTGCCGGCGCTGGCGGCAGGGGCCCTGTCAGATCATGAACAGCTCGCCTTTGCCACGTCGGTGGCGTTCCTGCTGCTCACCGCGTGGCGATTCTCGCACCGGGGCCGCCTGCCCCACGGCTCAGCGCGTCTCTTCCTTCTTCTCTCCGGAGCGGCTGTCGGATTGCTCTGGATCACGGCGCATGTCGGTGGAACCCTCGTGCACGAATTCGGCGTCGGGGTCACCGCTGCTCCCCGCCCGTAGCGCGCCAGCACGTATCCCCCGCACCTTCACATCTCCCGCACGACGCACGATCGTGACCGCGACACCCACCAGCAGGATGATCAGTCCCGCCCACACAAGATTGATGAACGGCTTGATGCTCGCCTCGGCGACGAGCATCTCCCGGGCCGGCGCCCCGCCGCTGGCTGCCGTTTCTTCCAATCCAAGAGGCGCCAGATAGAAATCCCTGTCATTCAGGTTCGCGATGTCCGGGTTCCGCATCACATTCTGCATGTACTCGCTGTTGAACATGATCGGCGAGAGCGTGATCGCATGTCCGTCCTTCTCAACGCGCACATCGAACTTGAATTTCCCGTCGTCGGTCGGCCGCTGACCCAGATACGTCAGGGTGTAGCCGAGCACGGGCGTCGGTGTCCCTGCTGGCAGCGACACCGTCTCCGTCCCCCCGAACCGCGAGGACGAGACGAACCCGAGGAACATGATCGCCATCCCGATATGCGCGACGGCCCCTCCGGCCATCTTCGGGTTCCCTTTCACGATCGTCCACCCGGTCATCAGGTTCACCACCAGCGCGAACGCGGCGGCAAACACGAACACGATAAGGAGCGGATCCGAAGAGCCGGCATACAGCATCACGGGCACGGACAGGAGCGCGACTCCGGCCGGAACGAGCAGAGCGCGCACCAGTGCCGAGCGTTCCGAGCGGGTCCACCAGAGAAGTTGCCCCAGACCCATCAGGAGTCCCAGCGCGATCCCGAGGGGTACCACGGTGGTGGCATAATACGAGATGTCCACGGCGCTCTTCTTGCCCTCCAGCAGTTCGGTGATGATGGGCGACGAGGTGCCGACGATGACGAAGATGGCGATGAACACGAGGGTTGACGCCCCGAGGAACAGTGCGAACTCACGGGAGTAGATGCTGTGTTTCGCCGGGCGGCGCGGTATCTCCTTCCACCGGCGCACGAAGAGGACCACCGGGGCGGTGACGGTGATGATCAGCATGGCAATGAGGAGCCAGTAGGCCGCCATCCCGGGTTCCGCAAACGAGTGGACCGACGTATCGCCGAGGACACCGCTGCGCGTGAGGAATGTGGAATACACGACCAGCACGAAGCACAGCAATCCCAGCACGAGGTTCGTGCGCGCGAATGCGCCGCTGCGCCGCTGCGAGAGAACCGTGTGTATGAGCGCCACGCAGAAGAGCCAGGGAACGAGCGAGGAGTTCTCGACCGGATCCCATGCCCAGTACCCGCCCATCATGATCCCGAGCCCCAGCACGAAGACCCCGAACGCGATCCATGGCATCGCGGCCTTGTACCAGTGATCGTAGTCGCGCTTCAGCAATGCGGCCATTGCGTAGGAGTACGGGACCGCCATAGCCGCGAAGCCGCTGAAGAGCACCTGCGGATGGATCACCATCCAGTAGTTCTGCAGGAGTGGATTCAGACCGCGGCCGTCCGCCGGGATGAACCCTGGCCCCACTTCCGCGAAGGATTCCCAGACATACAGGAACGGATTCTTCACCAGGAGCAGGACAAGAAGCAGGAGTTCGATCCCCATGAACACGCTCATCACCTGCGCCTCATACCCGACGCGCGAGGAGTGCCGGAGCAGGAAGATGCCGATCACCGCCGTGAACAGAGCCCAGAGGAGGAAGCTCCCCTCCTGTCCGGCGTAGAATGTGGAGATCAGCAACGGCGTGGACAGAGCGCGGGAGCTGTAGCTCCACACGTACGAATACTGGAACTGATGGGTGAGGATGAGATAGAGAAGGGTGGCAGCACTGGCGGCGATCATCACCACGGTGCCGTGGAAGAACAGACGTCCGACGAGGAGTGACCGGTCAGTGGCCTTGAGGTGATGCCGGATGTAGCCGGCGACCGACAACACTGCGAACACGAACGCGACCTTGACAAGAATGCCGCCGATCATAAAGACTCCTGCTGATGGAAAGAACGGAACCGCTCACGCCGGAAGGCCGTCAGCCGACGGCCTTCCCGCCCACAGTACTGTTACGATTGCTTCCCGGTGACCTCTGCCCCGGTGGCCTCGTACTTCGAGGGACACTTCGTGAGGACTTCGGAGGCATGGAAGTAGCCGTCGCTGGTGAATTTCCCCTTCGCGACGACGCTCGTGGCCATCTCTAAATTGTTCGGTGCAGCGCCATCCAGCACCACCTTGCACTCCCGTCCGGCATCATCCACCAGATAGAAGGTGAACTGACTCGTGGACGGGTTGAAGGCGGATTCCTTTTCCTTGTTCCAGGTCCCCTTCAGCTGGACCTTCTTGTTCTTCGCCATAGCGCCCGCGATATCCGTGTACTCGACGTTGCTATCCATGAACGAGTACGCCCCGAACCCGAGGAAGACCAGCACCACGACGGACCCGACGATCATCTTGACATTCATATGACTCTCCTCCCTTCTACCCGTTGTTCTCAGTAGTGCGTTCCAGTTTTTTCAGGCGTCCATCGAGGCGGAACAGGTAGGCGAACAGCCCGAGCCAGATCCCGACCACGATGATCATCACGATGTACAACTGATGTTCGGCAAGGAACTCCACGGTCATCCTTTCGACTGATGATGATACTCAAGCAAGGCAGCGCGCACGCGCAGCGTGAACATCCAGATATAGAGCAGCGTGAAGGCGAACAGCGAGGTGAAGAACACCATGCGCATGCCGCCGGACATCTTGAACTCGATGACCGGTCCGGCACCCTCGGGGTCGCCGGCGGCGCCCGGATGCAAACCCGTCATGATCCGCGGCATGATGAACACGAAGAAGGGGACCGTGACCGCGGCGATGATCGAGTACACGGCGGACAGCGTCGCGCGTTTCTCCTCGACCTCCACGGCGGAGCGGAGAGCGAAGTACGCGCCATAGATCAACAGGAGCACGAAGATCGACGTCTCCCGCGGGTCCCAGTTCCAGAACGATCCCCAATTGAACTTCGCCCAGATCATCCCGGTCACGGTCGCCAGGATACAGAACATCAGCCCGAGCCCCGCGGCAGCGGAGGACCGGAGGTCATCACGGATGTCGCGCTTGCGGAGATACCGGATACCGTAGAACATGCCCGTGAAGAAGGCCATGACGCTCAGCCAGGCGGTGGGGACGTGGAAGAAGATGATGCGGGCCTTTTCTTCAAGGCCGGGGATGAGGGGGAATTCGAACAACGACGTTGGCGCCGGTACGATGGGAAACGCGAACGCGGCGATGATCACCAGCGTCAGAAGGATACCGAGGAGAATCCGCCACACCATACTCAGTCTTTCCAGATGTATTCAAAGAGCATATACGACGCGGTCACAACAACGACAATATACGAAATCAGGACCTGAAATTCACCCCCCGCGTCCGTCCAGGTCGTTCCTTCGCACGCCATGCGTGTGGCCCGGATCGCGGTCATGAGGACGGGTAATAGTATTGGGAACGATAGAACCGGGTAGAGGGTTCCCTTCGTATTCGCCCGGGCAATGATCGCGGCGATGATCGTCGAGGCCGCGGAGAGCCCGATGCTTCCCAGGACGATCGCGGCAGCAAACACCCCGTAGGACGTCACGACGAACCCGGTGATGAAGACCGCGTACAGAACCACGGTGAGGAGCGTCAGGCCGGCACCGAGCACAAGATTGAAAAGGAGCTTTCCGAAATACACCGCACTCGGCGGTGCCTGGAGCTGCAGTGTCATGGAGGTCCCGCGCTCCTCCTCCGTGACGAACGTGCGGGAGAGCCCGGACATGGCGGCGAAGAAGATGACCACCCAGAGCATGCCGGCAAGGACCTCGAGCGACGGGGTCTCGCCAGCGAGCGAGAACATGATCATCGAGAGCGTTGTCACCACGAACATCCCGAGGGCACTGATCGCATAGCGCGTGCGCAGTTCCGACCGCCAATCCTTGAGGAAGACCGCCACGGTGGAGCGGAGCCACCGCCTGGCGGAGCGTTCAACGACGGGCATTGAGGTCCACCTCCATATCGGGTGCCGCGAGATCGCTCCTGTCATTGGTCGCTACCACCACGATGCCCTCCTGCAGGTGTTCCTGCATGATGCCCCGGACGATGGCGATGCCATCGGCGTCCAGGTTCGACATCGGTTCGTCGAGCACGAGCACCGGCGGGCGGTGGATCAGCGCCATCGCATATTTCAACCTCTGCTTCATCCCGGAGGAGAATCCGCGGACAGGGTCCGTCCGGTTCGGATCGAGCGCCACCCGTTCCAGAAGCTGACGTGCGCGCGCATCCTCCGGCACTGCACCGCGGAGCGTCATGCTCATGTGGAGGTTCTCCAGGGCCGAGAACTCCTCATAGACCTGCAGGTAGGGGGCAACCAGTCCGATCCGCCGCTGGACGGCAAAGGAGTCGCCCGTATCATCGGCGTCGATGGTCACGGTTCCCGCCGTGGGAGAGAGCACGCCGCAGAGGATCTTGATGAGCGTGGATTTCCCCGCCCCGTTGCGGCCCGCAACCATCAGGGAGCGGCGGGCGGTCACATCAAAGGACACATCCCTGAAGATCACTTTCCGGTTGAATGCATGCCGGAGACTGTCACCGCGTACACGGAGCGCCACGCCTACCTCCTCACCAGTGCGATCTTGCCTGTCACACGCCTGTCGCCGAGATCGATCACATACACATACACCCCGGAGGGTACCGCCAACCCGTCCGTCCCCTTCCCATCCCAGAAGAACATCTGCCGGTCCAGATACCACGCCGACGTCGTGATCCCCGAGGCATAGACCTGATCGAGGCCGCTGGAGAAGATCGCCATGCTGCCGGTGACCTGGTCCGCGCCATCGACCGGCATCGCCACACGGGAATGCGTTCCGGGAAGAAACGGATTGGGGAATGCACGGCCCTCGATGTATTGCGATGGGTCGACGTTCCGCCGGACCGTATCCCCCACCACGAACCAGCTCGCCCAGTTGACCGCGGTCGCGACGCCGAGGTGGGCATACAACCCGATCGGGGTCGCGAGGTAGGTATCGTTCGGCCGGGTCGCCCGGAAATCAAAGGTATAGTCCTTTCCCGCCGACTGCTCCGTTGCGGCGGCGAGATCGATGTTCGCGACGATCACGGTCATCGTATCGGGGGTGCGCATGAGCTGGTAATACCGCGAGGCGAAGGGCGCGAGGCTGCCCGTGATCTCGCGCGACGGTGGATGGTACTCCACCGGGATCTCCGCCATCGGCGGATAGTCCGCGCCGTCAGGGTAGTATTTCGAGGGTTGACTGCGCGCACCCGTGAAGTAATTCCAGAGGCTCCACTCGGCGAACGCGGACGGCGCATCAAATCCCCTGGTGCGCAATGCCCTGTCGATCGCGCTCATCGGCCGCGCCGAACGCACCTGTTCCCATGTCGTCCGCATCATCTCGCGCCCGTACCGCGCGGCAATGTAGTGACCCCAGATGCTCCGGCTGTAACAGATGAGGTCGTTCGACGTGAAGGCCCGTTCGGGAGAACGAAAGTGCCCCCAGGATGCCTGCAGATACTCGTAGTAATCATTCACCGCAGGATAGAGCACGTCCTCCATCCAGGTCGATGTGATCTCATAGAAGAAGATGTCATTCTGCCAGTAGCCATAGTTGCCGATCTGCAGTGCATGGTGGAGTTCGTGCGCGAGCGTGACATGCAGCGCAGGGATCCCCCGGTTGACGGCCGGATGCACGAACGCGAAGTCATTGTCGATGGTCATGAACGTCGTTGCGGTCCCGCCGTCGGGCGGTGAGCCATCCGGCGTGGTGTAACCGTACATGCTGCCCAGTTCCATGATGAACACGTCGTACTCCGGACCGCCGTTCAACGTATCGTCGGGCGGGAGTACGCCATAGCCAAGTTCCTGGGTCTCGACCGGCGTGACATACGCCAGACTCGCAAACACGGAGTCCACGTACGCACGTGCCGTCCCGGGGATCCCTGCCCCGGAGCCGTCAAGGAGTGCCGGGGTATTGACGCCGGTGGTATCGAAGTGGACCCGAAATCCGGAGCGGGCGATGCTGGTCTGGAGGACCGGCCGGGTCAGCATCGTTGCGGCCGCCCCCGCCATGACGTTCCCCTTCACGCTCCTGAGGCTCAAGGCGTTGGTGACGGCAGACAGGCCGCACTTGATGGGTTCACCTTCCGGCGGGAGCTGTGAGCCATTCTCCAGCAACACCACAGCGGCATCGTGGACGATGCTGCGTTGCTGGGCGTGCATGACCGGCATATTCCAGCAAAGGAGGAGAAGGCAGACGAGCGGACGGAGGGATCTCATTGTGAGAACGCTCCCGCGTGGACGGTCACGGTGTGCTTGCGGGAATGACTGAGAACGACATCGGGCAGGCCGGTCAGCGGCGACGTCCGGAGTGCGAAGTGCTCCGCCCCGCCCGCCGGGATGACAAGGACGGGATCGGAAAACCGCCTCGGCCCGACGCTGTACAGCGCGTAGATCCCGTCCCGGCCGCCATCCATGTACACGATATCATTTCGTCCGTCGGCATTGACATCGCGCACCAGGACGGCGTCTTCATCGATGGGGTCGACACCGTCGGCCACCGCGGGATCCAATCGTACCGTACCCGCGGAGTCGCCGTACGCGATATACATCTTCCGGGAGGGACTTCCGGTGAACATCAACAGGTCCGGAAGGCTGTCGCCATCCACGCCGCCGCTCGTCAGCATCTTGATGCTCTGCGTGGAATCGGGGAGGGAGACCAATCGCTGGATCTTCCGAAAATCATAGCTCGCCTGCGCCGGCGCCAATGCGACCGTTGATGCTTTCGGCATACGTTCGCGGAATGCGAGCACGACATCCGGTTTGCCGTGCCCCGCGAAATTGCCGGATGCCATGGAGGTAATGGTCACGGACAATGAGGACCGGTACGAACGTTCAACGAACTGATGGCCCGAGATCTCCTGATACAGGACGAGTGGTGCCTTCCCTGTTCCTCCGTTCCCGCTCCTGACCCCGATGACAAGACGTCCTGTGCCCCGGTCTGTCTCGGCCATCAGAAACCTCGGGCCCGGCGGCGTCGGGATCATCAGCACACGCGAGCGTTCGAAGCGCTCCGCGCGCCGGATGACGCCGATCTGCTCCATCGTCGGATCCACTGTGACGATCGTCCATGGCCGCGGATAGTCGCCCGGAACAACCCGTACATCCTCCGGCTGACCGGGCACGCTCAGGGTCCTCTGACCGAGGAGCCGTCCCGGTGTCGACCCTTCGAAGAGTCCTATGCTTGCCGACCCGGTGTTCGCCACGAGGACGTCCTCGACCCCATCGCCCGTCCAATCCGTGACCGTCACCGCTGCCGGCCGGACACCGGTCGCATATTCCGCGGGCCAGGCCGCAAGGCCACTCTGTTGTGCATTCCCCAGGATGAGGATGCGCCGGTCATGCCCGTCGGCGAGAACGATGTCGGTCTTGCGGTCGCCATCCACATCCGCAAGGGTCCATGATGGGCTCCCTGCACCGGCGCCAAACACCGTCACGGGTCCGAAGGTGGTACTCGTCGAACCGAGCGCGACGGAGAGGCCGTTCGTTGTGGTCACCACCATATCCGGGATCTGGTCATCGTTCACCATCGCCAGCCCGACGGCGCCCGGACGGCCGGAGAGGGTTACGGTATCCTGGATCGCAAGTTCACCGGCGGGGTTCCCGACGACGTGGAGGACGGCGTTGTTCGCGGGGAGGGTAACGAGGAAGCGCAGGACCTGTTTCCGTTGCACCGGCATGAAGGCGATCCTGCCGGGCTCGGCCGGGAGGGCAAGTGAGACCTGTTCTGAGAACTGGTACTGGCCGATACCGAAATAGACCGCGAGCTGATCCGAGAGCCACTGCACGAGCACGAGGTCCGTGATGCGGTCGCCGTTCAGGTCCGTCGCGATGAGATCGCCGGCCGACGTCTCCGGGAACAACAGCGGTCCCTGTCTGAACGAACCGTATCGCGCACCCAGCAGCGTCCCCACACCGGCCATGTTCCTGCCGAAGTACAGGATATCTTTCCTCCCGTCGTTGTCGACATCAGCAACGACCAGGCGCTGCGCACGTTGATCGAGGCGGAAATGCGTGGGTTGTCCCGCGATCTCTCCCGGTCGCTGGATCTCGATCTGGCCGCCGTCTTCACTGAGGATCATCAGCTCGTCGTCGCCGTCGGCGTCGATATCGGCGAGCGACAGATACCCGGGTTGGCGCGCCGTGGCGTAGGATGCCATTTGTATACACCGGCCTCCGGAGGTCAGTGCGTATTCATCCACCCCGGTGCGACCGGCGTACGCGACCAGGATCGTGGGAAGGGGCGCGAGTGCGGAGACGTGGACCGCGACCGCAACGGGGAGCGCGGGGGTGCCGGTTTCGACGTACGGACCGAACGAGACGCCCGAGCGTTGGGAGTACGCGGCGTTCGCCCAGAACAGATGAGCAGCGAAGACGCCCATCACCACGTCGCGTGAGGTACGGATGCGATGCCGCAATGTACTGGAAGGTGCACCCATCGGAGAATGGTCTGCTCCTATTCCGTGCGCCGCCGGGCGAGACGGTTCTCCCGGCGCGCGAGGGCCTGGTCGTACCGGCGTTGTTCCGCGGCATTGCCGGGAACGACTGGCGGGACCGGCACCGGATGTCCTGCCTCGTCGATCGCCACGAACGTGAGGTACGCGGTGTTCGCGTGCCGCGTGGGTGCAGCGGCATTGCCATGAGCGGTGACGCGAACGCCGATCTCCATGGAAGTGCGGAACGCCCGGTTCACGGATGCCTCGAGGGTCACGACCTCGCCGAGGCGGACGGAGTAGTGGAATGCCAGCTCATCGACCGATGCGGTGACGCACACGCGACCGGCATGGCGTTGCGCCGCGATCGCTGCAACGATATCGATCCAGTGCATGAGCGTGCCGCCCAGGAGGTTCCCGAGCTGGTTCGTATCATTCGGGAGAACCAGCTGTGTGGTGGTCACTTGCGATGCTGCCACCGGCCGGGGGTCCATCAGAGGGTCCCCCCCTTGCCTCCCGAGGCGGAGGCAGGCTGACGGGAGAGCAGCTCCTCGTCGATGTCCTTCTTGAGCGACTCCATGCGGCCGCGCAGGACCGAGTTCGGGTACCGTTCGAGGAACCGCTTCGCCTCGGCCGCGGCTTCGGGGTACCGTTTCCGCCCCATCAGCATTTCCACTTTGTCGATCGACGAGAGCGGGGCGAATTCCGTATCGTGGTACTTCTCGATCACGTCGTCATAATAGTAGAGCGCCGCCCGGTAATACTCCATCGTCCGGTACAGCTTCGCGGTGTCGTACTGCTTCTTCGCCAACCGCACGGTGAGTTCCTTGATCTTCCCTTCCGCATCCACGGCTTTTTCGTGGGATGGATAGTACTCGACGAAACTCTGGAGTTCATCGAGAGCGCGCCGTGTGTATTGCTGGTCCAGCGACGAGCGCGGGGACAACGAATAGTAACACACGCCGAGCTTGTATTGCGCATCCGCCACGCGCGGGCTCGCCGGATAGTTCCGTTTCACCACGGAGTATTCGAAGGCGGCCAGGAGGTACTCTTCGCGGGCAAAGCGGCACTCGCCGAGATAGTATTGCGCATCCGCTGCGAACGCGCTTCCCTGATACTGCAGGGTGATCACCGTGAACTCATTCACCGCCTCGAGATGACTCCCCTTGTCGAAGAGTTCCTTTGCATGGGAGAAGCGATCCTCCACCGACATTACCCTGGTCACCTCACCGCCTCCACACCCGGCAAGCACCAGCGCTGCCGCACAGGCCACGAACCAACTCCGGACTACCATTGCACGAACTCCTCTACGCCATCAGATGAAAGTGCGCTGATACGCGCACGGACTTTGTCGAATTCAGGTCCGGGGGCCAGCCACGAGGGCTGAAAATCACACCGCACCGGAAGGACCCGGATCCTCCCGACACGGCACAGCGAGTCGGCTTTCTCGACCGTCACGGAAAGGGCGATCGCATGCTCGGCCCAGAACCTTCCCGGCTGGCGAAAGACAAAATTGCCGAGCGAGTGCGCGATCCACGCATCCCCGCGTCGTTCAAGCCCATGAGGAACATGCGGATGATGACCCAGAACGAGGTCCGCACCCGCGGCCGAGGCCGCGCGCATGAACGATCGGACCCGATCCGGCGCCCGCCCGGTATACTCATCACCTCCGTGGTAACTCAGGATACGGAAATCCGCGGAATCCTGCCATACCCTGAGGAGCGGAAACAACCGGCCCGTGTCCGCGGGCGCAACGACGCGCTCCCATCCCCGCGGCGAGCCGTTGACGAAATCCGTGACAGCAAATATGGCGATTTTAATGCCATTGCGCGTGATCACTGCAGGCCGGAAGACATTTCCACCGGGCGCTGACGACCCCGCATAGGCAATGCCGACCGAATCGAGCCACCGGAGTGTTTCGCGCGCCGCCCCCGTGCCAAAATCCAGGGCGTGATTGTTCGCGGTGGAGACCACCGTGATCCCCGCCCGCTGAAGCGACCATGCGGCAACGGGTGGCGCAGTGAAGATCAGGTTGTTCCGTGGGTGCTCGGTGCGTCCGCCCTGTTCTGAGACCGGACATTCGAGG
Organism: Bacteroidota bacterium; assembly: GCA_030835135.1. Taxonomy (GTDB): domain Bacteria; phylum Bacteroidota; class Ignavibacteria; order UBA10030; family UBA6906; genus JAGDMK01. The sequence continues at coordinate 70,296 of JAUQWO010000083.1, read as the reverse complement.
TTCGCGAACACGATATCATGGCGTGCGAACTCAGCGGCAACATTCACGAAGGGATGCAGCGTATCACCGCGGAGAAGGATCTGCCCGATGCGTCGACCGAGATTGATGTCGCCGAGCGCCAGAAGTTCCACGCGGCATGTATCGTTCACCGTCGGGCCGGCTGGTGGAGCCAGCCGGAGGGAGTCACGCTGGACATCCCCGGCGAACGTACAGAGAATAACGAGGAGAGTTACACTGAGCACCGCGTGCATCCGTCAGTTCCTCACACTGAAGAGGAGGTAGACCGCAACGGCGACGCTGCCAATGAGAACGAGGGGTTCCACCAGCGAGGAGAACGCACCGGCGGGAGGAGCCACGGCATGTGTTGCGGGAATGCCCGGGGATTCCAGGGACTCGCAACCCACCACGGACACGGTATCACGCTCCATGGTCACGAACGTCCGCGAGACGAGGATCGTCCCTGTTTCCCGATCCACCAGTTTCACCGTCCCGGCGAGGCGGACGGCACGATCCATGATCTGCCCGCCGAACATCCATGTACGGCGTGCATCCTCGTATGTGACACCGATATGTTCCACGCCGACCCGGGCGTCATAACGCACTGCCGAAGTCTCCCTGGGCGCGAGGCCATGCGCGCGCGCCGCCGCATGGACGGCGGTCTCGAGGTACCATGCGTGCGCAGCGGGTTCAAGCGCGATCCGGACCGACGTATTCCCGGACACTCCCGGCGCGGCGAACAGCGAATCGGCGACCGCTGCGATCAGGTCCTGAAAGACCCTGACCGTCGGCTTCGGCGGAGCAGGATCTTCCGCACGCACCGCTGTGGGCAGCGTGGCCACGAGGCCCGCCAGGAGAAGCATGAGGATGCGCGTCATGCGATGCCCTCCGCGGACCTGGTCAGGCCGGCTGCTGCTGGGTTGGCGAGGCCTGTCCGGATTGACGTGAGAGCATCGACGGACGATAGAGGATCCCCAGCGGGATCAGGACGCAGTACCCAAGAAGCAGGAGGATCGGTGCCGCCACCAGCGGAAGGAATCCCTCGACGGATCCTTCGGCCATTGCCGCATAGCCGAGAACGATCGCGGCGAGCCCCGCGCCCATGATGGCGAAATTATGTATCGTGAACGGCAGATGATCATCGGCCAGCGATTTCCGGGTCCGGCCCTTGGTCCTGATTGCTTTTGCCACGGGTGTGCTCCGTTACGAGGTGACCCCCCAGTAAAACAAAAGCCCAGCGTTGGGGGGAACGCCGGGCTTGACCATATTTCGTACAACAGTCAGGGGAGAAACTGTCGTATAGGTCAACCGTAAATATAAGGGATTCATTCTCAATGTCAAGTGGTTTGACGCAAAATTTGTACAAAAAAAACTAAACGCAGGTTTTTGCGTCCGTTTCATCGCTGGTGCATCGCCCCATCGGCGATCCTCATCACGCGGTCGGCCTTCCCTGCCAGCGATTCGTTGTGCGTCACCACGATAAAGGTCTGCCCCTTGCGCCTGCTCAGGTCCCAGATCAACCGGTGCAGCAGATCCGCATTCGCGCTGTCGAGATTTCCCGATGGCTCATCGGCGAGGATCACGTGCGGTTCATTGATGAGCGCACGTGCCACGGCCACCCGTTGTTGCTCGCCGCCGGAAAGTTCCGACGGCCGTGCATCGGCGCGTCCGGCGACGCCCACCTCGTCGAGCAATGCGATCGCCCGCTCCTGCACGTCGGCGAGCTTCGCACCATTGATGAGTGCCGGCATCGCGACATTCTCCAGTGCGGAGAATTCCGGCAGCAGGTGGTGGAACTGAAAGACAAAACCAATAGAGCGGTTGCGGAACCGGGCGAGTGCTTCATCATCGAGCGCGAACACATTCTTCCCGCCCACGATCACCTCGCCGGATGTCGGACGGTCCAGCGTGCCCAGGATGTGCAGCAGCGTGCTCTTGCCTGCTCCCGAGGCACCGACGATCGCAATGATCTCTCCGGCGGTGATGTCCAGCGACACGCCACGCAGCACGCAGAGTTTCCCCGTACCCTTGTCGCCGGTGAAAAAAGTCTTCGTGATCTCCCGCGCGCTGATCAGCGGCCCCTGCCCTGTCGTCGCCATAGCACTGACTACTCCCATCGGATGGCCTGGACGGGGGTCAGACTTGCGGCCCGCCGTGCAGGGTACAATGATGCAAGAAAACTCAGGAGCATGGACGCGCCCGCAACAGCGATGAAATCGGTCCAGCGCACTTCCACCGGGATGGCTGGAATGATATACACGGTCGGGTCGAGTGGAAAGAGCCCGAACCGGATCTGCAGATAGCAGACGAAGAGCCCCAGGATCGAACCCAGCGCCGTGCCGAGCGTGCCGACGAGCAGCCCCTCGACCATGAAGATGCGCAGGATGCTGCTGCGTGTCGCCCCGAGAGCCTTGAGCACGCCGATATCGCGCCGTTTCTCGATCACGCCCATCGTGAGTGAACCGAGGACATTGAACGAAGCGACGCCCACGATGAGACACAGGATGATATAGGCCGTCCACCGCTCGATCTGCATCACCGAGTAGAGGTCCTTGTGGAGGTCGAACCATGTCGACACGCGGTACGCGGAGCCGAGCGCTGCCTGCAGGTCATCGCGCGTCTCATCCGAGACCCGGATGGTGTGCAGCCGCACATCAATACCGCTCACCGTGCCGCTCATCTGGAAGATCTCGCGGGCGGTCTCGAGCGACACGAACGCATAATGTGCGTCATAGTCCTTGTTGTTCGAGTCATAGATGCCCCGCACCGTGCACGAACGGATGATCGGGTCGCTGAGCTGGACCATCATGGCATCCACGCCCACCGGACTCAGGATCGCAAGCTGGGCATCGACCATCGTCCCCATGCGGTCCGCAAGCGTCTGCCCCAGCACCACGCCCGACGCACCCGGCGCATCCTCGAACGCGAACGCACCCAGAACCGTGCGTTGCTTCACGCCCGACACGCCATCGATCGTCGAGTCCACCACCCCTTTCACCATCACCACCCTGTGCATCCTGTTCGCGACCATCAGCGCCTTGCCCGCGATGTACGGGGCCGCCGCGGCGACATGCGGGTCGCGCCGCACCACGTCCAGGACCTCATCGGTCGCGGCCAATGAGGGGCCGCTCGCCGCCTCGATACGTAGATGGGGATCGAAGCCCACCAGGACCCTGGTCACCACGCTGTTGAAGCCGTTGAACACCGACAGAACGATGATGAGCGCGGCAACACCCACGGTGATGCCGATGACGGACACGAGCATGATGATGTTGATGAAGCGGATCTGCCGCTTCGATCGCACCAACCGCGCCGCTATGAACCGTTCGAAGGACATTCAGGAGAACCTGATCGCTGATACAGGATCGAGGCGTGCGGCGAGGCGCGCCGGCACGAGGGCACTGAGCAGACACAGGGCGACCGTGATCGCGGAGACCAGGGCAAAATCCTCCCACCGCAGGAGCACGGGCACCGAGGTCATGAAATAGATGTCGCTCGGCAGCGACAGGATGTGCAACTCCTGCTGCGCAACGAGCGCAACGAAGGCCAGGAGGTCGCCGAGGAAGGTCCCGAGCAAGGCAATGAACAAGCCCTGGCGCAAGAAGATGAGCGTGATGCCCCAGCGTGTCGCACCCATCGCCGCCAGCACCCCCACTTCCCTGGTCTTATCCAGCACCATCATCAGGAGTGTGCCGACGATGTTCACCGTCGCAACAATGATGATGAGTCCGAGGATGATCGGGATGGGTTTCTTCTGCAGCTCGATCCAGCTGAACAGGTTCCGGTACGACTCGAAGACCGTCCGCGCGAAATGCGGATAGCCGAGCATTTCGGTGATGCGTTCGGCAACGGCATCCGCACTATCGGCACGACTCAGTTGAATGTCGTACCCGGAGACCGCGTCCGGCACCTGGAAGAGGATCTGCGTCTCCTTGAGCGGGGCGTACGCATACACATCGTCGTATTCCGCCATGCCGCTCTCATAGATGCCGGTCACTGCGAACGCCATCGCCCGTCCCTGTCCCCCTTCGAGCACGCGGCCAACGCCGAAGACGACGACCTTGTCACCCACCTCGACCGCAAGACGCGAGGCGAGCTTTCTGCCGAGCACGATCCCCGGGGTGGCACCCTGAGGCTGCTCCAGGATGAATTCCCCCGCGACCATATACTTCCGTGCGGCCAGTTCTTCCTTGCTGCCGTCGATCCCTTTCAGCAGGATGCCGTCCACTCCCCCGCGCGAACGGATGAGCGCTTCGCGTGCGACATACGGCATGACGGCGATGACGGAGGGCGAGCAGGTGGACAGGCGGAGGGCGTTCTCACGGTAGTCGCGCAGCGGAAGGTTCTGGAAGCCGCTCACCTGCACGTGACTCGTGAAACCGACCACTTTCTCGGTGATCTCCTTCTCGAACCCGCCGAGCACGGACAGCGCGATGATCAGCGTTGCCGTACCGAGCATCACCCCGAGCACCGAGATCCCGGCGATGAACGAAAAGAACCCCGCATTGCGGCGCGACCGGAGGTACCGCGATGCGATGAAGTGGGTGTACTGCATCTTATGACGGACCCTTCGTCCCGGAAGCCATCAGGAAGCCCCGCATGAATGCATCAAGGTCGCCGTCCATGACGGCAGCCACGTTGCTCGTCTCGATATCCGTCCGGTGGTCCTTGACCAGGTTGTACGGATGGAAGACGTACGAGCGGATCTGGCTGCCCCATTCGATCTTCTTCTTGGTGTTCTCGATCGCATCCCGCCTCGCCTCTTCCTCTTCCTTGCGCCGCTGGTACAACTGCGACTTCAGCATCTTGATGGCGCGTTCCTTGTTCTGGAACTGCGAACGCTCCTGCTGACAGGCAACGATGATACCGGAAGGGACGTGGGTGATACGCACCGCGGTCTCGACCTTGTTCACGTTCTGCCCGCCCTTGCCGCCGGAACGGAATGTGTCGACCTTCAGGTCCGCCGGATTGACCTCGATCTCGACGTCGTCCTCCATCTCCGGATAGACGAACACGGACGCGAACGACGTGTGGCGGCGTGCGTTGGCATCGAATGGCGAGATGCGGACGAGCCGGTGCACACCGTTCTCCGCCTTGAGGTACCCGTACGCGTACTGCCCGGTCACTTCGACCGCCGCACTCTTGATCCCCGCCGAGTCGCCATCCTGCCTGTCCACAAGCGCGACCGTGAATCCCTTCCCTTCAGCCCAGCGGATATACATGCGCAGCAGCATCTCGCCCCAGTCCTGTGCCTCCGTACCACCGGCCCCCGCATGGATCACGAGGATGCAGTTCCGTTCATCATCCACGCCACTGAGCATGTTCCGGAACTCGAGGTCCTCCATCCCGGTGCGCGCCGCCTGGAGCTCGCCCGCGATCTCGGCCTCGTACGCGGCCTCACCCGATTCCTCGGCCAGCTCGATCAGGGACTGTGCATCGTCCAGCTTCCGCGCGAGTGCCGACCACTGGTCGATCCATGATTTCCGTGCAGCGATCTCCTGCATCACTTTCTGGGCCGCAACGTTGTCATCCCAGAAGCTCGCCGCATGCGACCGTGCCTGGAGTTCTGCTACGATCTTTTCCTTGCCATCGAGGTCAAAGATAACCTCGGAGACCTTTGAGCCGTTCGGTGAGTTCTTTGATGCCTGCCTTCTGATTCTCGAACATTGTCGTTTCCTTCGTTGCGCACTGCACTGGAATATGGACAGCTTCCGCCCGCGGGCGGTTGACATGCACGGCGGACGGAACTCAGACCGTCCGGATATGGAGCTCCCGGAGTTGTTTCTCGTCCACCTCATTCGGTGCCTCATCCATCAGCGACACGGCGCTGGCGGTCTTCGGGAATGCGATCACGTCCCGGATCGACTTCATGCCGGTCAGGAGCATCATCAGACGGTCGAACCCGAAGGCGATCCCACCGTGCGGCGGAGCACCGTATCGGAACGCCGACAGGAGGAATCCGAATTTCCGGTTGGCCTCCTCCTCGCCGATCCCCATCAGCGCGAACATCTTTTTCTGGAGTGTCTGGTCGAAGATACGGATGCTGCCACCGGCGATCTCGGTGCCGTTCAGCACGAGGTCATAGGCACGCGCACGCGCCTTCCCCGTCTCGGTATCGAGCAGCGGAATGTCGTCCGGATGCGGTGACGTGAACGGATGGTGCACCGCAACGTACCGTTTCTCCTCCTCGTCGTATTCGAGGAGCGGGAATTCCGTGACCCACAGGAGGGCATCCCGGGTTTCGTCGATCAGGCTCAACCGGCGCGCCATCTCCAGACGCAGCATGCCCAGGAACGTGTACGCGCGCGTCCAGGTGTCGGAGATCATCAGGACGAGGTCGCCCTTCTTCCCGCCGAGGTGCGTCGCAATGCGTTCCAGAAGCTCCTTGCCCAGGAACTTCTCGTTCGGGCTTTCCAGACCGGTCTCTGTCCACTTGATGTACACAAGCCCGCCGGCACCGAGCGACTTCGAAAAGTCGACAAGATTGTCCATCTGGTTCCGCGTGAACGAGGCGCCACCCGGGACCACGAAGCCACCTACCACCCCGCCGCGTTTCACGTTGTCGGAGAATACCTTGAACGGCGCTTCACGGACAAGCTCGTTCAGGCACCCGAGTTCCAGCCCGAAGCGTGTGTCGGGCTTGTCGCTGCCATACTTCTCCATCGCCTCTTTGTACGTGAGGCGCGGCAGCGGAAGCGTGATGTCCACACCTTTGAACTCCTTGAAGACCCGCTGCATCAGGCCTTCCGTGAGATCGCGGATGTCGGATTCATCGACGAAGGACATTTCGACGTCGATCTGGGTGAACTCGGGCTGGCGGTCGGCGCGCAGGTCCTCATCGCGGAAGCACTTCACGATCTGCATATAGCGATCGTAGCCGGCCACCATCAGGATCTGTTTGTATGTCTGGGGCGACTGCGGGAGGGCGTAGAATTTCCCCCGGTGCACCCGGCTCGGCACGAGGTAGTCGCGCGCGCCTTCGGGCGTGCTCTTCATGAGGATCGGGGTCTCGACCTCGATGAATTGCCGCTCGTTGAAGTAGGCATGCACCAGCTGATACAGCTGGTGCCGCAGCATCATGTTCCGCTGGAGTTCCGGCCGGCGGAGATCGAGGTACCGGTACTTCAGTCGGATGTCCTCGCTCGCATCCACACTATCATCGATCGGGAACGGCGGCGTGTCGGCCTTGCTCAGGATCTGCACGTCGTCCGCAAGCACGTCGATCATCCCGGTCGGCAGCTCCGGATTCTCGGTGCCGGCAGGGCGCTTCTCGACCACGCCGGAGACGGTGATCACGAATTCGCTCCGGAGGTCCTTCGCAAGCTGATAGGCGTCGGCGTTATTCTGCGGATTGAACACCACCTGGGTCTTGCCGTACCGGTCGCGGCAGTCGATGAAAATGACGCCACCCAGGTCCCGGCGGACGTCCACCCATCCGTTCAGGGTGACCCGGGTCCCGGTCGATTCCAGACGTAATGCGCCACAGGTGTGTGTTCGTTTCGCGAAGGTCGCCACCGTGTACTCCTCTAAGTGAACCTTTAATATAGAGATTTGACTGCAGAGTATCAAACCGTTCCTTGAGCTTTGCCCTTGATTTGCCTATGTTCCTGAAGTTCTGCTACCATCGCTGAGGAGCCCCATGCGCTTCCGGACCGCACTCGTCCTTCTTCTCGTTCTCTTCCTTCCTCCCCTCCATGCCCAGACGGCGCTCGATCGGGCGAACAAGCGCCTCGATCGCCTGGAGACGATCCTCAGGATCCAGGACCGGAGAACGCCGAATGATGGCGCGCTCAGCGCGCTGCTCGACGATGCCGACCCCGTCGTCCGTGAACGCGCCGTGCGCGCGTATGCCAGCATCCAGGACACGAATGCCCTCGGCCTCATCGTGGGCCGCATGCAGGACCCCGACCTCGCGGTGCAGCGTTCGGCATGTCTCGCCGTGGGACAGACCGCCATGCTCCTTTCCCCGCCCGCGCGGGCAGCACTGGAGCGGGACCTGATCTGGAAGCGTCTTCCCGACATCGGCACGCCCGCGGAACTCATCGAAGAGATCGGGAAGTTCGGCACCGCCGATGCGCTCTCCGACCTTCTCATCCGGTATGGGAACAGCGCATCCGAGCAGCACACGGACGGACTCACGATGGCACTCGTGCGCTTCGCGATCCGCGGTGTCAGCAGCCCTGAGGCAACCCGGTTCCTGCTGCGCCATGCGTACGCACAGGGTGCAACCACCTGGCAAACCATGTATGCACTGCAGAGAACCGGTGCGACGCCGGAGATCGCGGCGGAGGTGGAACGTCTCGTCCTCCTTCGCCAGCATCCTGACCCGCTCGTGCGCCTGAACCTTGCGGCCCTCCTGGGCAAGCTCAAGGATGTGCGGGTCGGACGTGAGCCCCTCCGGAGGCTCGCGGAATTCGATGCCGACTGGCGCGTACGCGTCAACGCCTTGAGGGCACTGGCCACATACCCGGTCAGGACGGACCGCGCCACCCTGCTCGTCTTTCGTCGCGCCTTCTATGATGGGGACAATATGGTCGCGGTCACCGCCCTCGCCGCGCTTCGCACCAGCGACCTCGTCGCCGCCGATACTTCGGGTGAGGCCGCCGAAGTGTACCAGCACCTGCGCCGCCTGGCCGCGAACGAATCGGGGAATGCCGTCTGGACGGTGCAATCCGAAGCAGCCCAGACCCTGGCGGCCCTCCTCGGTCCGTCGGCATTCCCCCGGGGACTGCCGACAGCAACCACACCCCGGCATCTGCACGCCGACCTGCTCCGGGCACTGGGCGCGACCGGGGATCCGTCCGGACTCCCACGTCTGACCGAGATGTCGCGTTCTTCCGATCCGGTGCGTGCGTGCGGAGCCATCGAGGGATTGAGCGCCCTTGCCCGCCGCTGCACATGGGATCACAAGGTACCCGGTGCCGTCCGGACCGCACTCCTGGAGGCGTTGACGTCCGATGATGTCGCGATAACGGGGACCGCAGCAGGGGCGCTCACCGATTCCCTCCTTCGCGACGACACGATCGTGCCCGCGATGTTGAATGCACTGGCCGCACAACGCCTACCGGACGGACTCGAAGCGATGCAGGAACTCATCGGCGCGCTGGGCACGATCGGCGACAACCGCGCGGTGCTCCCGTTGCTGGACCATCTTCGCTCTCCGGACAGAACCGTCGCGATCGCCGCCGCGAAAGCACTCGGCATGATCACGGGAACGAACTACCTCTCCCGGCTCCCCGCGGCTCAGGAGGCATTCTATACGGACTTCGACTTCACCTTCCTCCGCGCATTGCCGGAGACACTGCAGGTATCGATCGAGACCGCGCGCGGGACCATGCAGGCGTCGTTCTATACGAATGCGGCCCCATTCACCGTCATGGCGCTCGTCAAACTTTCCGAGCAACGAGGATTCTTCAGAGGGCTCACCTTCCACCGCGTGGTCCCGAATTTCGTCACGCAGGGCGGCTGCCCCCGTGGCGATGGCTGGGGTGGACCGGGGTTCACCCTCCGGTCTGAGTTCTCGGCACTGCAGTACGGCGAAGGCACGATCGGGATCGCGAGCGCGGGAAAAGACACCGAAGGGTCTCAGTTCTTCATCACGCATTCGCCACAGCCGCATCTGGATGGGCGCTACACGATCATCGGGAGGGTAACAGAAGGGATGGCGGTCGTCCGCGCCCTGCAACGGGACGACCGCATCTTTGATGTAAGGGTCCTTCGCTAGGACGGCTGCTCGAAGGTCACGCCGTCGTAGCCACAGGAATGGGTTCACGAACGGTGATCAGCGGGACGCTCTGCATCCTGCGTACGCAGACGTCCGGACGCCGGGTCTCCACCGGCACGGGGATCACTGCGCCTGCCGGCTTTCCGGCCTTGTCCATCTCTTCGTAGTTCAATTCCGACCCCAGCACGCTGTGCGGGATCAGGAACACGATGAGGGTCACCAGGGCTGCACCGCATGCCCACCGCGCGGGATGCTTCCCGCGGTGGAGCATCACCACGGCAACACCCCACGCAAGGAACGCCGCGAGCGTCTTGTTGTCCGTCATGTCATGCCCGAAGGGCCAGCCCGTCCAGTACGCGTCGAATGCATATTTCTGCACGATCGGACCGAGGATCAGTCCACCGATCCCCATCAGCACCAGCGTGACATACATCATCGGCTTCAGGTTCTTGCCGGTCCCCCACAATTCCAGTCCCGCCCTCACCGAGAACAGCATGCTGAGGAACATCACGGCGACATGCGTCACAAGGACCGCCGCGGGCACATCGCCGCGGAATCGGATGACCACGCCACCCTCGGAGGGCAGATGCACTGTCGCTTCGCCGGACCGCAGCGTGATCCGGTAGTCCAGTTTCCCCGCCGGCGGCTGGTGCGGGAGGTTCGCCACGAGCGCACCGCCCGCCGCGGTCATGTCCACCATCACCCAGGCGTCCTTCGTCTTGTGGCGCTTCCATTCCATCGTGCCCGTCACCGGAACTTCACCCGTCGGTATGCGGATCTCCTGATCCCCATCACCCCCGTGGCTCCGCGGCAAGGAATACTCGATCGTCTGGCCGGCAAGTTCGGCCGTGCCCGAGAGCGGGTACGTCGGTCCCGTCCGCCGCTGGTAGAGACCTGAAGCAAGGGTGACCACCACGGCAAGTGTCCAGAACAACGCTGTCCGCATCTGCATGGTCCTTCCTAGAGATTGAAGTACATTTTGTATTCGAACGGATGGGGCATGGTCCCGATGGACTTGATCTCCTGTTCCTTCAGCTTCACCCACTGGTCGATCAGCTCCTGGCTGAACACGTCACCGTGCTTGAGGAACGCCTGGTCCGCGGCGAGCGCGTCGAGCGCCTCATCCAGGTTCCGCGGGAGGAACTGGATGTGTTCTCGCGCCGAGTCGTCGTGGATGTTCTTGTCGAAGGGCCCGTAGCCTTCTTTCACCGGATCGATCTTCTTCCGGATGCCGTCGATCCCTGCAAGGAGCATCGCGGAGAGACACAGATACGGGTTCGCAGTGGCATCGGGCGGACGGTACTCAAACCGGGTCTCGGCGGGATTGGAGACGTACTTCGGGATGCGGATCGCGGAGGCCCGATTCCCCATGCCATACGTGAGCGCGACGGGGGCTTCGAAGCCCGGCACGAGGCGCTTGTACGAGTTCGTGGACGGGTTGGTGAACGCCGAGAGGGCCGGCGCGTGCTTGAGGAGGCCGCCGATGAAGTAGCGCCCCAGCGCATTCACATTCCCGTATTCTCCCTTCTGGTAGAAGGCATTCTTGCCATCCTTCGTCAGGAACAGGTGCAGGTGCATCCCGTTCCCCGCCTGCTGGTACATCGGCTTCGGCATGAACGTGATGAACAGGTCGCGCTGCCGCGCGAAGTTGAAGAGCGCATACTTCGCGGTGATGATATTGTCCGCGGTCGTAAGCAGATCGGCAAAGTGCGTCTCGATCTCCTGCTGCCCGCGCTCTCCCGTCTCATGATGATGATACTTCACTTTGATGCCGAACCGCTTGAGGAGCGCGCAGGCGTCGTCGCGGAAATCGTCGTAGACATCGAACGGATTCGCCGCGTGATACGCGTTCTTGAAGAACTCCTCGGCATGTTCCACTTCGTAGAAGGAGGAGGATGTGCGCGTATCGAACCGGACGCGCGAGAAGATGTAGAATTCGAACTCCGGACCCCAGAGCGAGGTATCGACGCCGACGGCCTCGCGCAGCAAGTGCTCCGCCCGCACGGCGATCGCGCGGCCATCCTGCGAGAACGGCGTCCGGGCTTCATCGGTGAGGAAGATGTTCGCGTAAAAGCTCAGCGTGGGCATGGTGCGGAACGGGTCCAGCACCGCGGTCTTCAGGTCCGGGATCATGATCATGTCGCTGTTCTCGACCTTCCGGAATCCGTAGCTCGACCCATCGAACCCGACGCCTTCATCCAGCAGCCGCTGAAGGAGTCCGGGGTGGACCGGAAGTGAGATATGATGCAGTGCACCGGCGAGGTCGATGCACTTCAGATCGATCATCTCGATCTTGTGGCGCTTGATGAGCGCGTTGCACTCCTGCACAAGGCGTTGTGACATGGGGATCTCCACTGGGGGGTTGCAGCAGAACAGGCGTTACCGGTGGAACAATATACGCAAAAAACCGGCCCCCGCCAAGACGGGGGCCGGTTTCCGGAGCGGATGCCGCGTGCCGCACCTACGGCATGGTGTAGGTGCGCGTGAAGGTTGAGGTGAATCCGCTGTACGAGATGGTGATCGTGACGCTCACGACGGTCCCGGCCGGCGGCAGGTTCGTGCCAGGCCAGTTGATCGTGATCGCATACGCGTTGCTCAGCTGTCCGCTGATACGCTGGTAGATCTGGACCAGTTGCGCTGCATTCGGCGCATAGAAATAGAACCCGCCGGTGCTGTCGGCGATCTCGACCAGGTCCCTCTCCGAGCTGTACGCACCGGGAGGCGTGGAGTGGTAGCTGCTGTCGAAGAGCCCGACCGTGTACACCGGGATCGCATGCCGGCGCGATGCGCGGAAGATGGAGTCCCGCGGCACGTTCGAGTCGTTCTCGCCACCATCCGTGAAGGCGATCACGGCCCGGGCATAACTCGAGGAAGACTGTCCGGACGCATCCATGACACCGCGGACGATCGAGCTGTACAGTGCGGTCATGCCCCGATCGAAGGACAACGTGTCCGCGGCGCGGGTCAGCAGCGCCTTGTCCGATGTGAACGGCTGGATGACGTTGATCCTGGCAAGATCGCCGAACTTGATGATCTCCGCGCGGTCCGATGTCCCCATCGCCGTCACGAAGGTCTTCACCGCGGTCTCCATATTCTTGATCGTCAGATACCGCTGGGCCGTGGAGTCGTACGGGCCCCAGTACATGCTCCCGCTGTAGTCCATGGTCATCGCCGCGGCGATGCTCTTTCCGGACTGGGACAACGTTTGCAGAATGATGGCGCCGGTGAGAGAGTCGGCGACCGTCACCTTCGCCGTCCCCCAGCGCATGCGAGCGGTGATGTTCGCCGCAGTCAGACCGGTGATCGCGTTCCCATCCTGGTCGGTCACGAACATGGTGCCCTGCGCCTGGGTCCGTGACGTTGGCGCGAGCGTGCCATTGGCGGAGATCGACGAGACGCCCGGCCCCGAGGGACCATCGTCGTCTTTGCTGCATCCGCCGACCGTGACAAGCAGGCTGATCATCGTGATCACGAGCAACAGCATGGACCAAATGTTCTTCATGGGTACTACCTCCGCAATTGAGTGAGCAAGGTGATGTCGGATCCCCCGGTACACCTATCGCTCTGTTGCCTGCAAGCAGAATGCCAAGCGTCACAGCACAAATACTTTGCAGATTTGACATCTTCGAACCGGAGCGCACGACGAGGTGGGAATAACTTCATGCAGGCGGCCACATTTGGCCATTCTCGCGGCCGTTGAATCTTTCAGCAGAAGCCCCCTGACAGTTCCCTCCCGCATGGTTGCTTCCCAGAAGTGATTTCGGTAACTTTCATCACTGGCACCCCGTTCTTCTACCCTTCACACGTTGCTCTCCTAGTTCCAAATCCAACGTCATCAGGAGGCGAATGTACGCATGAGCATCAGTCAATTGGCACGATCCATCGCCGAAAGTCCAACCCTCGCGCTCAATGAACAGGCTCGCCTGCTCCGGGAGCGTGGCGAAGCGGTCATCCACCTCGGCGCCGGAGAACCGAAGAACCGCGCTCCGATCAACGCGATCCTGAGTTCCGCGGCAAAGCTGAACACCGGCGACATCAAGTACACGCCCACCGAGGGCATCCCGTCGCTGCGCAAAGCGATCATTCGGTATACGGAGGAGAACTACGACCGGATCGCCGCCCCGGAGAACGTCCTCGTCTCCGCGGGTGCGAAGCAGGCCCTGTTCAACCTCCTCTTCACGCTCGTCAACCCGCAGGAAGAGGTCATCGTCCTCGCCCCGTACTGGGTCAGCTATCCCGAAATGATCAAGATGGTGTACGGCGTGCCGGTGATCGTGACGCCGGAGGACGGCACGTTCGTTCCCCGCCTGGCGGACATCGAGCGCGCGATCAGTTCGTACACCAAGGCGATCATCGTGAACAGCCCGAACAACCCGTCGGGTGCCATCTACCCGCCGGAGCTGATCGGACAGCTCGTCGAGCTGTGTGAGCGCAAGGGCATCTATCTCATCATGGACGACATCTATCACCGCCTGGTGTTCGATGGGAAGCGCCCTGCATCGGCGTACAGCTTCACGACGAAGGACCTGGACTCCACGAAGGTGATCTCGATCAACGGCATCTCCAAACTGTATGGCATGACCGGGTTCCGCATCGGCTGGGTCGTTGCCCCCCGGAAGATCGTGGAGGTCATGACGAACGTCCAGGCGCAGACCACCTCCTGCACATCGGTGATCCTCCAGGCAGCCGCCGAGGGCGCCCTCATCGGACTCCAGAGTGTCGTCGAGACCCTGCGCATGACCCTCGAGAACAACCGGAACGTGATGGTGCAGGAGTTGCGGGCGTTCGATGGGGTCCGGATCATCCCACCGGAGGGGACATACTATGCCCTGCCGGATTTCCGTGCGTACAACAAGAGTTCCGTCGAACTCTCGCAGTTCCTCCTGAAGAAGGCACTCGTCGTGACCGTTCCGGGCAAGGAGTTCGGCATGGAGGGCCACCTCCGGCTGAGCTACGCCACAACGGTGAAGGACATCAAGCAGGGCATCGAGCGCATCAAGTGGGCGCTGGATCCCTCCGCTCCGAACGAGATCTATATCGGCGAACGCAAATTGACACGGGACTGGCTATGAACAACCTTCTGGACATCAAGACCCCGGCACAGGGCGAGGCCTCCGCGGTCAAAAGTGACTTCGGCCTCGATGCGCACGGACTCAGCAATCTCCGCATGGCGTACTGGAACCTCCCCACGGAGGCGCTCTACGAGGAGATCACCTTCCGCCGTGAAGCGCGCATCGCGCACAACGGCCCCATCATCGTGAATACCGGGAAACACACGGCACGGTCGGCCAACGACAAGTTCGTCGTGCGCGAACCGTCGACCGATGACCACATCTGGTGGGGTGAGTACAACCGGCCATTCAACCCCGACAAGTTCAACGATCTGTACAACCGTCTGCAGGGGTTCCTGCAGGGGCGGGATGTGTTCGTGCAGGACTGCTATGCGGGGGCCGACCCGAACTACCGGCTTCCGGTGCGCATCATCACCGAGTACGCCTGGCACAGCCACTTCGCGCGGAACATGTTCCTCATGCCCGCCACCAACGAGGAGCTGCGCCGGCATGTACCGGAGTTCACCGTGATCGCGGTCCCGTCATTCAAGGGCATTCCGCAGATCGACAGCACGGCAACGAACACCTTCATCGTGGTGAACTTCGCCCAGAAGCTCTGCATCATCGGCAACACGGGATATGCCGGCGAGATCAAGAAGTCCGTCTTCACGATCCTCAACTACCTCCTCCCGCTCCAGACGGTGATGCCGATGCACTGCTCGGCGAACATCGGTCCGGACGGCGACACGGCACTGTTCTTCGGGCTCTCGGGGACGGGCAAGACCACGCTCTCGGCCGATCCCGGACGGCGGCTGATCGGGGACGACGAGCACGGGTGGAGCGACGACGGCGTGTTCAATTTCGAAGGCGGATGCTATGCGAAGGTGATCCAGCTGTCGGAACAGGCGGAGCCCGAGATCTACGCCGCCACGCACCGGTTCGGGACGGTCCTCGAGAACGTGGTGTACGATCCGGTCACGCGCATCATCGACCTGGATGACGAGTCGCTGACGGAGAACACGCGTGCATCGTACCCGCTCGACTTCATCGCCAACGCGGTGCCGGAGAAGATGGGCGGCCATCCGAAGAACATCATCCTTCTCACGTGCGATGCCTCCGGCGTGATGCCGCCCATCGCAAAGCTCACCCCCGACCAGGCGCTGTATCAGTTCATCTCCGGGTACACATCGAAGATCGCAGGAACGGAGGTGGGGTTGAGCAAGGAGCCGGAGATGACCTTCAGCACGTGCTTCGGTGCGCCGTTCATGGTGCATCGTCCGGCGTTCTATGCGGACCTCCTCAAGCGGAAGATCCTGCGGCACGGCGCACATTGCTGGCTCGTGAATACGGGGTGGATCGGAGGCCCGTACGGGATCGGGAAGCGCATCAGCATCCGGTATACGCGCGCGCTGCTGAACGCGGCGTTGAGTGGCAAACTGCTGGACGTTCCCTACGTGACCGACCCGGTCTTCGGATTCAGCGTGCCACAGCAGTGCGATGGCGTGCCGGAGAGCATCCTGAACCCCTCCGGGTCGTGGCCCGACAAGGATGAATACATGCGGCGCTACAAGGAGCTCGCGACGCGGTTCGTCGAGAACTTCAAAAAGTATGAGGAAGGGTGCCCGACGGAAGTGAAGGCGGCTGGACCGAAACGATAGAGAAGAGAGAACAATGCAGAGAGGACTCCACCTCTCTCACAGAAGAGCCCGCGCAAGCGGGCTTCTCTGTTCCAGGGAGCTTCTCTCGCCCCCGTGATCCCTTTCCTCTTCCTCTTCCTCTTCGTCACTCGTTCTTCGTTCTGGTCTCATCCCGTTTCATTGCTCCTACCGCCTTCTTCCACCCAGGATCGACCCCAGAACGCCCCGGATCACTTCCCTGCCGATCTGCGTGCCGGCGGCGCGGAGGGCACTCTTCGCCATCGATGCCATGATCGATTCGGGTTCACGGCCGGCGCGCTTCTTTGGCACCGGGATCGGTTCGTCGCCACGCGTCTGCATCGGCGCCGGGGCCGATTCTGCCACGCGGGACTTCAGCTTCTCATACGCCGACTCCCGGTCCACCAGTTGTTCGTAGTGTCCGTACAGCACGGAACCCTTGATGATCGCTGCGCGCTGTTCCGGCGTCACGGGCCCGATCTGGCCGTGGGGCGGACAGACGAGGGCGCGTTCGACCATTCCCGGGGTCCCCTTCGCATCGAGGAACGACACGAGTGCCTCGCCGACACCGAGTTCCATGATCGCCTTCTCGACGTCGAGTCCGGGGTTCGCGCGGAACGTCTCCGCCGCCGCCTTCACGGCCTTCTGGTCACGCGGCGTGAACGCCCGGAGCGCGTGCTGCACGCGGTTGCCGAGCTGGCCGAGCACCACGTCGGGAATGTCCAGCGGGTTCTGACTGATGAAGTAGACGCCGACACCTTTGGAACGGACAAGCCGGACGACCTGCTCGATCTTCGTGAGCAGGGGCTTCGGCGCGTCGTTGAACAGCAGATGGGCTTCGTCGAAGAAGAAGACGAGCTTCGGCTTCTCCGCATCCCCCACCTCCGGCAGACGTTCGAACAGCTCAGCGAGCATCCAGAGAAGGAACGTTGCATAGAGCTGGGGCGACAACAGGAGCTTGTCCGCGGCGAGGATGTTGACGATCCCGCGCCCCGAACCGTCGGTCTGGATCAGGTCCTCCAGATCGAGGG
The DNA here is from genome assembly GCA_030835135.1 of Bacteroidota bacterium. GTDB lineage: Bacteria > Bacteroidota > Ignavibacteria > UBA10030 > UBA6906 > JAGDMK01. The sequence goes on along the minus strand of JAUQWO010000083.1, from coordinate 52,838 downwards.
CAGGCTCCGCGAAGAACTTGTCCGCTCCCTGTTCCTCGAGTCCGAGCAGACCCCGCTGGATCGCACCGATGCTGGCGGCCGACACATTCCCATAGCTCGTCTTGTAGTCCGACGCATTGTCTCCCACGTGTTCCAGCATCGCGCGCAGGTCCTTGAGATCGAGCAGCAACAGGCCGTTGTCATCCGCGATCTTGAAGACCATCGTCAGCACACCGGACTGTGTGTCGTTCAATGACAGGAGGCGCGACAGGAGCATCGGGCCCATTTCGGAGATCGTTGCCCGGACCGGGTGGCCCTGGTCACCGAACACATCCCAGAAGACGACCGGCGAGGCGGTGTAGGCGAAGTCCGTCAGACCGAGCTGCTTGATGCGCTCCTCGATCTTCGGTTTACTGCCGCCTGCGCGCGAGATCCCCGACAGGTCGCCCTTGACGTCGGCCATGAACACCGGCACCCCGATGCGGCTGAAGTGTTCCGCGAGCACCTGAAGGCTGACCGTCTTGCCCGTGCCGGTCGCGCCAGCGATCAGCCCGTGGCGGTTGGCCATGGAGGGGAGAAGAAAGACTTCCTTGTCGCCTTTGGCGACGAGCAGGGGTTCGGGTGCGGCGCTCATGCGTGGTCCTCTGGGGTGAATGTGAGAGAACGCAATATATCAAACGAAAGATGAAAAGGAAAAGGGAACATGGTGAAAAGAAATGGCACGGTGCCGGCAGGAAACGGCGAGGGCGGAGGCCATGCTACGTGCCTCCGCCCTGTCGGAACGGCGTGCGATCCGTGTGAGGACTACTTCGCCTGCGCGAATTCCATGAGGAGAGTGATATCGACCGTCTCGCCGACCACCAGTCCGCCGGCTTCGATCGCCTTGTTCCACTTCACGCCGAAGTCGAAACGGTTGATCGCGGTGGTCGCCTTGAAGCCGATCTTCGTATTGCCCCACGGATCCTTCACGGTGCCGGTGTAGCGGGCATGCAGGACCACCGGCTTCGTGACATCGCGGATGGTGAGGGTGCCCTTGACGGTATAGGTATCCGTGCCGGTCTTCTCGAACGAGGTGCTCGTGAAGGTGATCGTCGGATACATGTCGGCATTGAAGAAGTCGTCACCGCGGAGGTGCTTGTCGCGTCCCTCGTTGTCCGTCGTGATGCTGGCCGTCTTGATGGTCGCGGAGAGCGAGCTCCCGGCAAAATCCGCGGGGTCCTTCTGCGTGAAGGTCACGTCGAACTCACGGAAGTGACCGGGGACCTCGGCGATGACCATATGGGTGACGGAGAACCTGACGGCGCTATGCGCATTGTCGAGTTTCCAGGTGATCTGGGCGGTGGCACCGGTGATGGCGAGCATGAGGGTGACGACCGCAAGGGCGACGCGCTGCATGGGCAGACTCCTGAACGATGGCTGAATGGTCATGGTACCGATCTGCCTATGGAACGCCGGGGCGCGGGGGCGAGTTCCGCTCCCGACCGATTATTTTAAATTTAAAGTATTTCCCACCTGCTCTGCCCCCCGGCCGAGGGCACGGAGCAACTCCCCCAGACGCTCCTGGTCCGCGGGAGACAACACCGCGGCGATCCGCGCGACGGCCGCCGCATGATGCGGGAAGATCCGCCGGAACAACCGCGTCCCCCGTGGCGTCAATGCCACATACACCACGCGACGGTCCAGGGTGCTGACCGTCCGCTTGACCAGCCCGCAGCGCATCAGGTTGTTCACGACCACGGTCATGTTCCCCCCCGTCGACAGGCTCTTGTGCGCCAGATCACCCAGCGTCATCCGCCCCTTGTGCCCGAGCGCCTCCAGCACACCGAACTGCGCCTGCGTCAGGCCATAGCGCCGGATATCCTCCCCCGTCAGACGGCTCATCGTCGCGAACGCCCGCGCAAGCTTCACCCACATCCCCAGCGCCCGCTCCGCGGCACGCCCGTACTGACTGGTCGACCTCATGATCTCTCCTTCTGGTCCGCCGTGCCCTCACGGCAACTCCCGGGGAACCGGGGTACCGTTGCATCTCCAGGGGATTTTCCCGAACTTCCTGAGCACATCGGAGAATACTATGAACATCCTCGTGACCGGCGGTTCCGGCTTCATCGGAAGCCATATCGTCGAACACTACCACCGCACCGCGAACGTCACGGTCCTCGACAGCTTTCGTTCCGGGTTCCGCCATAACCTGGACGGGTTCAACGTCCGCATCGTGGAAGGCAGCGTGACGGACGCTGCGCTCGTGCATCGGCTCATGAAGGGAGTGGACTATGTGTTCCACCTCGCTGCGATGGTCAGCGTCCCTGAATCCATGGAGAAGCCCCGCGAGACGGTCGATATCAACGTCCTCGGCACCCTGCACGTCCTCGAAGCCGCGCGCGCCAACGGCGTGCGCAAGGTCGTGATCTCCTCCTCCGCTGCCATCTATGGCAATAACCCCGTGGTACCCAAGCTCGAAAGCATGCTGCCGGAACCCCGGAGCCCGTACGCCATCACGAAGCTGGACGACGAGTACTATGCCCGCATGTTCACCGAGGACGGCAACCAGCCCGTGACCTGTCTCCGCTATTTCAACGTCTTCGGGCCGCGGCAGAACCCGAAGTCGCAGTATGCCGCCGCCGTCCCCATCTTCATCGACCGGTGCCTGCGCAACGAAGATCTGGTGATCTATGGCGACGGCGAGCAGACCAGGGACTTCATTTTCGTCAAGGATATCGTGGCCGCGAATGCCGCTGCAGCGGAGGGGAACGCCACCGGGATCTACAACATCGCGTGCGGCAAGAGCATGAGCGTTCGTGCGCTCGCCGAGACGCTCAAACGCATCACCGGTTCCTCGAGCCGTATCGTCCATGCCGGGGAGCGGGCAGGCGATGTGAAGCACTCCCTTGCCGACACGACACGCGCACGCACGCTGCTGGGGTTCACGCCTGCCACCACCCTCGAGGATGGTTTTGCGGCGACCATCGACTGGCTGCGCAACCGTAAGGCCTAGCCGAACCGCACCATGATCACCCGCCGGCGGGAACGGGGACGCCCCCTCCCGCCGCGTGCTTCCGCACCATCTTTAACGCCTCCCCCGCGATCAGCACCAGAAATGCCACGCCCAGCACGATGGCAGCATGCGCGGGTGCCAGAGGCGTTGTCATGAACACCGCATTCAACCCCGGCACGTAGATCGTCAGCCCCGTCAACACCACGGTGATCGCCATGCTGATGTACAGAACGGGATTGGGATGCCGTGAGGCCCGGCCGCGTACGACGGAATCCGTCAACGACCGGCAATTCACACCGTTCACCAGGCGCGACGCGATGAGGGCCCAGTAGAAGAGCGTCATCGCATACAGCACGGGCATCTGCTGGTCCAGCGCGACCTTGTACACCCCCAGCGGCACGAGCCCGATCACCACGCCGATCACACCGATCATCGAGAATGCCTTCGCGTCCAGCATCCCCTCCGTGCGGTGACGCGGGCGGTGACGCATGATCCCGCTCTCCGGGGGTTCCACGCCCAGCGCGATCGCGATGAGCCCGTCCATGATGAAGTTGATGAAGAGCACCTGCACGGCAGCGAGCGGCAACGGCATGCCCGCAAGCAGCGCGATCACCAGCGCCAGCACCGTGCCGAGGTTGCCGCTCAGGAGGAACACCAGATACTTCCTGATGTTCTGGAAGATGCTGCGGCCTTCACGGACAGCCTCCACGATCGTCGCAAAATTGTCGTCGGTCAGGATCATGTCGGATGCTTCCTTGCTGACATCCGTGCCGGTGATCCCCATCGCCACCCCGATGTCCGCCCGCTTCAGCGAGGGCGCGTCGTTCACGCCGTCACCCGTCATCGCCACCACTTCCCCATGGCCCAGGAATGCGTTCACGATCCGGAGTTTGTGCTCCGGGGAGATCCGTGCGAAGATATCGGTCGTCGTCACCGCGGCGGCAAGTTGCTCATCCGACATGGTGTCAAGGTCCACGCCGGCCAGGGCCCCGGCCCCTTCCCGCAGGATCCCGAGTTCGCGCCCGACCGCCAGCGCCGTCACAAGATGGTCGCCGGTGATCATCACCGGGCGGATGCCCGCCTGTGTACAGGTACGGATGGCATCGAAGACCTCGCGGCGGGGCGGATCCTGGATGCCCACGAGCCCGGCAAAGACCAGTGCCTCCTCCACCTCCGCACGGGAACCCGGCGGGGCGCTTCGCTTGTATGCGAGTGCCAGCACCCGGAGTGCATCCTGCGCCATGTCCCGCGCCTGCTGAAGGATCTGGTCCACCCGCGCCCCGGCCAGAGCCACATCGCCGGCGTGCGTGTGTTCCCTGCTGCACATGGCGAGGACCACTTCCGGCGCTCCTTTGGTGCAGACGAGGACACCCTGACCATCGGTATGCACGGTGGTCATGCATTTCCGTTCTGACGTGAACGGGATCTCATCGATACGCGGATACTCCTGCAACAGCACGGCATGATCCAGTCCGGCCTTTGCGGCCGCGACCACCAGCGCGCCCTCCGTGGGGTCTCCGATGATCACCCACCCGCCGGGCGCCGACTCGCGGAGGAGCGCATCGTTGCACAACATCCCCGTCACGAGCGCGTGTCTGACCACCGGTTCGGTCAGCGGTGTGATGGCTTTGCCCCCGGTGAGGAATGACCCCGTTGGTGCAAAGCCGGCCCCGGTGATCTCGTACTGCACCCCGTCAGAGGCCATGCGGCGGACGGTCATCTCGTTCTGGGTGAGCGTCCCGGTCTTGTCGGAACAGATGATGGACGTTGCTCCCAGCGTTTCCACCGCCGGAAGTTTCCGGATGAGTGCGTGTCGGGTCGCCATGCGCCGGACGCCCAGGGCGAGCGTGATCGTGACCACGGCGGGCAACGCTTCGGGGATCACGGCGACCGCGATCGCCACACCCCAGATGAACATCTGCAGCAACGGATATCCCTGCAGGAGACCGAGTCCGCTCATGGCAGCAGCGAGGACGAAAGACACGATCCCCAGCGTTCGTCCGAGTTTGTCGAGCACGACCTGCAAGGGCGTCCTGGTCTCGGCAGTCCCCTGCAACAACGCCGCGATCCTCCCGAACTCCGTCGCCCCTCCCGTCCCGACCACCACGGCGATCCCGCGCCCTTGCACGACCGACGTCCCGCTATAGACCATATTGGTCCGGTCACCGAGTGGCAGGTGGTCGCCCTCGATCGGCATCGTTGTCTTGCGGGTAGCAAGCGATTCCCCGGTGAGCGTGGACTCGTCCACTTCCAGGTGTGGTGCGTCGATGATCCGGGCATCGGCCGGGATCGCGTCCCCGGTCTTCAGAACGATGACATCGCCGGGGACGATCTCGCGGGCCGGCACGATCCGGTCCGTGCCGTCACGCCGAACGGTGGCATTCGGGGCCGCGAGGCGCTGGAGAGCCTCGAGCGCCCGCTCCGCCTGATATTCCTGGATGAAACCAACGATCCCGGCCAGGACAACGATGACGAGGATCGCGATCGCTTCTATCCATTCGCCCATGAACGCAGAGATCCCGGCCGCGGCGAACAGCGTGAGGATGAGGATGCTCGCGAACTGCCGGAGAAAGAGGACGACGACGGATTCCTGTTTCGACCGGGGGAGTTCATTCGGACCGTCCGTGGCCAGGCGGCGGGCGGCCTCGTCGGGGTGGAGCCCATCGGCGCCGGACCCCACGCGCATGAGGGCGTCGTCAGCAGTGACGGTATGCCACACGGGGCCGGTCCGTTGTGTGCCCTCTCTGGTGCCGATCTGCGCGACGCCCGGCGCTGCCGTCATTGTGCGCGCCCGTAGGCCATGGCCTCGAGGCGTGCGATGCGCTCTTCCATCGGAGGATGCGTGCTGAAGAGTTTCATGATCCCGCCCCCGCTCAGGGGGTTCACGATGAACATGTGTGCGGTACTCGGGGACGCATGCATCGGGATCTGATGCGCGCGGGCTTCGAGCTTGCGCAAGGCACCCGCGAGACCCATCGGATCGCCCGCCATTTCCGCCCCGCCTGCATCCGCCATGAATTCCCGTGACCGCGAGATCGCCATCTGGATCAGCATGGCAGCGAACGGCGCAACGATCATCATGACCAGGCCTGCGATCGGGCTGCCGCCTTCGCGGTCATCGGAGCTGCGGCCGCCGCCGAAGATCATTGCCCACTGCGCCATATTCGCCAGCATACTGATCGCCCCGGCCATCGTTGCCGCGATGGTGCCAATAAGGATATCGCGGTGCTTGACGTGCGCGAGTTCGTGCGCGATCACGCCACGGAGTTCATCGCGCGACAGCATGCGCATGATGCCTTCGGTCACCGCCACGGCGGCATGAGCCGGATCGCGCCCGGTCGCGAATGCGTTCGGCTGGTCCCCGCGGATGAGGTACACTTTCGGCATCGGTAAACCGCCACGCGCAGCGAGTTCCTCCGTGATCTGAAAAAGTTCGGGCGCATCCGACCGCGTGAGTTCCTGCCCCCCGTACATGCGCAGGACGATCTTGTCGCTGAACCAGTACGAACCAACGTTCATGACGAGCGCCATGACGAACGCGATCATCATCCCGCTCTTGCCGCCGAGCAGACTACCGGCAAAGACCAGCAGCACGGTCATGACCGCCATCAGAAACACAGTTTTCGTGGTATTCATAGTCTTCTCCTGATACGTCCTGTACGTTCTACACGCAGACCCGGCTATTTTCGATGAAGGGATGCATCGGGGCTCCCCTTTCAACAACCATGGAACGAGGGAAGTTCAACGGACCAAGATACGACGAAGTATCAATCTTGGCAAGGGGTTACGGATGCACGGAGACAAGCGGCTGCACGGGATCGGTCGCCTCCTCCTGCATCAGGATGTCCGTGACGCGCCGGTGAACAGCGCGGATGTCCGCCACGCAGGGCGGACCCGTGCCCCCGTTGCCTCACATACGTTTCTATTCGAAGCAGATTCGTTGCCTTGATTCCCGCGATCGTCCGTGGTACATTGACCCATTCACTGACCATCGTGCTGTTGTGAGAGGAACCTCTGATGCTTACTGTGCTTCGTTCTGCGTGGGTCTGGTTCGCCGTGTCCCTCCTGATCATCCTGTGGCTCCCGCTGCTCGGGCTCATTCGTCTCTTCGACCGCAACCCGGTGCGCTTCATCACCGGACGCTGGTTCAGGAACCTCGGCGTCGCCATGACAAAGGTCAACCCCCTCTGGCAGTTGCACGTGACCGGATTCACCGTCCCCCGGGAACACACACCGTTCGTGGTCGTCAGCAACCACCAGTCGCTCGCCGACATCCCCCTCATCTCGCACATCCCCTGGGAGATGAAATGGATCGGCAAGAAGGAACTGTTCACGATACCGGTCGTGGGATGGATGATGACACTCGCCGGCGACATCAGTGTCGACCGCCGGGACGCGCGGAGCGGAGCGCGGACGATCATCCGTGCTGCGCAATATCTCGAGCAGCGGTGCCCCGTGATGTTCTTTCCCGAAGGGACCCGTTCTCCGGACGGGCGCGTCGGCCGGTTCTCCGACGGCGCATTCCATCTCGCGATCCGGACACAGACGCCGATCCTGCCCATCGCGGTCGAGGGTTCATCGAATGCGTTGCCGAAACACAGCTGGCGCTTCGGTACTCCGAGCGACATCCACGTGCACGTGCTCGATCCCGTGCCGACCGAAGGCCTGACGCAGGCACAGCTCCCGGAACTGCGCGACCGGGTGCGGGGAGCGATCATCCATGAGATCGCACGGCGCCGCGGTGTCGCCGATGATCAGGTCGATGCACTTGCCATGACACGCGCCGTCGGGGTCACGTAGACCGCAGACCGCGACGCTTCACCGTTCCACACGCATGATGGCGCAACGCATCGAGGCCCGTTCCGCGAACACACGGAACGGGCCTCGTTGTACCCTGCGGACCTCAGCGGACGCTGCGCAGGAGCGCGGCGATCTCCGCTTCGATGCTTTTCCCCCGATCGCGGCCATACCACAGGTGAAGCCGCTCGAGTCGTTCAGGCTTCGGTACACAGGCCGCCAATGCTTCATCGACCACCGCCTGGGCACCCGCCGGGCGGGGACCCCACGTGAAGAGTTCCTCCGCGCATGCATTCCACACGATGAGCTTCGGGATGCTGCGCGTGCCGTTCGTGAGATAGCGGTTCATGATATCCGGATTCTCGTCCCGCACGATCACGCGGAATGTGATGTCCCCACGGATGGCTGCGATGCGCGCAAGGTACGGAATGACCTGCGCGGAATCTCCGCACCACACTTCCGACAGCACACCCCACAACTGGGGTCCGGGCAGTGCCTGTACTGCCGCGGTGATCTCCCCGCCGGGCGTGTAGCTACGGGCGATACGGGAGGCGCGCTGGAGATTGATCGCTGCGTATGACTTGTGCCCCCGGTCGTCTGCCGATGCGCCGTCCGGCAGGGGCGTCGCATCATACACCCTTAACCCTTCTTCATACGCCGCATATGTCTGTGCCGCACGGAAGCGTGCCGCGACCCCGGCCTCGGCACACCCGGCATCAGGCGACATGGGGTGCCAGCTTGTCGACCAGACTCCGTTTCGGCACGGCACCGATGATCTGTTCCGCCACGGAGCCTCCCTTGAACAGCATGAGGGTCGGGATGCTGCGGATCGCATACTTCATGGATGTATCGGGATTGCCGTCCACATCGAGTTTCACGACCTTGAGTTTGCCGTCGTATTCAGCGGCGAGTTCCTCCACCACCGGTGCGATCATCTTGCAGGGACCACACCAGACGGCCCAGAAATCGACGAGGACCGGAACGGGGGACTTCAACACCTCTGCTTCAAACGTGCTGTCGGTGACGACGATAGGCTTCATTGCTCTTCCCTGCATGTTCGTGTGACGTTTGGACTTCTCCGACGAAGCGCACGGCGTCCGTTCCGAGCACCCGTGTGACCGCCTCCTGGAAGCGCGCGGACGGATCCACGCCATACCTGGGGGCGGCGAACATCTGTGGCGCGGGCAATCCCTGAACATTCAGGTAGCAGGGGCAGTTCCCGCGGTGTTGTTCGAGCAGCGCTCGCAATTCCTTGATCGTCTGGTCCCGTACCGCATCCACGTGGAGCGACAGGATGACGCTGCGCGCGAACCGCTCGCGCACCTTCTCGATCGGATACACATCGGTGACGATGATGCGGAGGGCGTCACCGTTGAGTTCACCCTTCCCCACCACCAGCACCATCGCATCGGGCTGGATGATCGACTGGTATTTCGTGAAGGGATCGGAGAACACGATGCAGTCCGCCTTACCGCTGAAATCCTCGATGGTCACGAACGCCATCGTGTTGTTCCGCTTGTCCACCTTGCGGCGGATCGCGGTGATGATCCCGCAGGCCCGGACACCGGCAAGGTTCGTGAACCCCGAAGGGTCGCCGAGACGGACGGTCGCGAACTCCTCCACCTCGCGTTCGAATTTCAGGAGCGGGTGGCCGGACACGTACAGTCCGATCACGCTTTTCTCGCGCGCGAGCTTCTCCATCTCCGGCCAGGAGGGCACATCGGCAAGCGGCGGCGTGCTCACCTCCGGCTTCGCCGACGTCCCGGGCGTGTCAAAGAGCGACTCCTGTCCGCGCTCGGCCTGGGCCTGCATGCCCTGCCCGTACTGCATCGCGCGTTCGATGCTCTCGAAGATCTGCGCACGTCCGCCGCCGGTGGCGTCGAACGCTCCCGCCTGAACCAGACTCTCCAGGCACTTCTTGTTCACGAGACGGAGATCGGCCCGCCGGCAGAAATCATAGACGTTCGTGAACGGCCCGTCCTTCGTGCGCGCGGTGACGACACTCTCGATCGCGCTGCCGCCGACACCCTTGATCGCGACCAGGCCGAACCGGATCACACCACCGACAACGGTGAAGTCCTTCCCGCTCTCGTTGATGTCCGGCGGGAGCACACGGATGCCGGCACGGCGGCAATCGTCGATGAGGGGGACGATCTTGTCCGTGTCCCCGATCTCCGATGTGAGCGTCGCCGCCATGTACTCCGCGGGATAGTGGGCTTTCAGATACGCGGTCTGATACGCGATCACGGAGTACGCGACGCTATGCGATTTGTTGAAGCCGTATTTCGCGAACTTCTCGATGAGGTCGAAGATGTCCTCGGCGGCCTTCTTCGGGACCTCCAGGCGCACCGCGCCGTCGACGAACTCCTTCTTCATGTCCGCCATCAGCTTGGCGTCCTTCTTCCCCATCGCGCGCCGCATCAGGTCCGCTTTGGCGAGCGACAACCCGGCGATCTCGCTCGCGATCTTCATCACCTGCTCCTGATACACGATGACCCCGTAGGTCTCCTTCAGGATCGGTTCGAGCTTGGGATGCGGATACGAGATCTTCTGCTGCCCGTGCTTGCGTGCGATGAAGTCGCCGATCATCTCCATCGGTCCCGGCCGGTACAGGGCATTCATGGCGACAAGGTCGCTGATGCACGTGGGCTTCAGCTTCCGCATCCAGTCGCGCATGCCGGAACTTTCGAATTGGAACACCGCGACCGTATCGCCCCGGGTGAACAACGCGAACGTCTCGGTATCATCTTCCCGCAGGGTGTCGAGATCGATGGCCACCCCGTGGTTCTCACGGATCATCCGGAGCGCGTTCTCCATCACCGACAGCGTGCGGAGCCCGAGGAAGTCCATCTTGAGGAGCCCGGCCGCCTCGAGGTCCTTCATGTTGTACTGCGTCATCACCTCGGTCTGCGGGGTCCGGTACAACGGCACATAGTCGCTGATCACTCCTGGTGCGATCACGACCCCCGCCGCATGCATGCCCGCGCCCCGGTTCAATCCTTCCAGGGTCAGCGATACTTCAACCAGCGTCCGTATCTTCGGATCATCACTGTCCCTGACCCATTTCAGCTCAGGGATCGTCTCGATGGCTTCCTTGAGCGGCCGCACCTTTCCCTGCTCCACCGGGATCAGCTTGGTCACGGACTCGACAGTGCTCAGGGGGATGCCGAGTACCCGCCCGACGTCCTTCAGAACGGCCCGGGCGGACAGCGTACCGAAGGTGATGATCTGGGAGACCGACTCGGCGCCGTATTTGTCCCGGACGTACTGGATCACCTGCTCGCGCTTCTCGTCCGCAAAGTCGACGTCGATATCGGGCATGCTCACGCGTTCGGGATTGAGGAAGCGCTCGAAGAGCAGGTCGTACTTCAACGGATCGACGTTCGTGATCCCGAGGGCATACGACACGATGCTCCCGGCCGCGCTCCCGCGCCCCGGGCCCACCGCAACGCCCATCTCCCTCGCCGCCCGGATGAAATCCGCCACGATGAGGAAGTACCCCGAGTATCCCATCTTCGTAATGACGGCGATCTCGTGGTCCAGACGTTCCTTCATCGGCTGCGTTGCATCCGGATACCGGTTGGCAAACCCCTGACGTGCAAGCAGCTCGAAGTACTCGGGCAGCGTCTTGACCCCCACCTCTTCCGGGATCGGGAAGCGCGGCATGTGGTTCTCGCCAAGCTTCAGCTCGAGGTTGCACTTCTCCGCGATCTCCAGCGTGTTGCTGATGGCATCAGGCCATTCTTTGAACAGCTCCGCCATCTCCTTGCTGGTCTTGAAGTACGCCTGGTCCGTCTGATACCGCAGTTGAGTATAATCGGTGGTTCCCCCACCGGTCGAGTCGGGGATGAGGAGCAGGACATTGTGGGCGATGGCATCCGCCTGCTTCATGTAGTGGATGTCGTTCGTTGCCACGAGCTTGAGCCCGAGCTTCCGTGCCAGCACGGGGGCCTTCTGACGGATGGTGGCCTCACGGTCGATGCCGTGGTCCTGGATCTCGATGTAGAAGTCGTCGCCGAAGATATCCTTGTAGATCTCCGCGGCCTCGAGGGCTTCCTGGTCGTTGCCGTTGGCGAGATGGGCAGAGACGACCCCCCCCGCACACGCGGAAAGAGCGATGATCCCTTCGTGGTGCCGCCGGAGCACTTCGGTATCGATCCGCGGCTTGTAGTAGAACCCTTCGAGATGCCCGATGGAGCAGAGCTTGATGAGGTTCTGGTAGCCCGTCGCGTTCTTGGCAAGGAGGACGATATGGTGGTAGGCACCGCGCCGCCCCCCTCCTTCCGTCTGCTGCAGACTCTTCTCGAGACGGCTCCCCTTGGTGACGATGTACGCCTCCATCCCGATGATCGGCTTGATCCCGGCCTTCTTCGCTTTCTTGTAGAATTCGAGGGCGCCGAACATCACGCCGTGATCGGTCAACGCGATCGCCGGCATCCCATCGGCCACGGCGGCATGGATCAGGTCATCGATCCGCGTCGCGGCATCAAGAAGACTATAGTGCGAATGGTTATGGAGGTGGACGAACGTGCTCATGGCATACGAAATTGTGATCGGACTGTGCTCATGGTATCAACGCCGTGAGGGAAAGTCAAGGAGCCCCGACGGGAAGTTGTGAACAACTTTTGCAGGTGGTCTTCAACACACGAAAGCCGGCAGAGCCGGCATGAAGTGCCTCCATGTAACTTCATGGATCAGCGGGGGTTGATGGCGAGGAGCTTGCGCTCCGTCATCTCCTCCATCGCGTACCGTATCCCCTCCCGCCCGAACCCCGAACTCTTCACCCCGCCGTACGGCATGTGATCCATCCGGTATGTTGGAACATCATTCACGATCACCCCGCCCACTTCCAACTCTTCGAACGCCTGGAACATGTGCCGGAGATCGGTCGTGAACACACCGGCCTGCAGTCCGTACACCGAATCATTCACCCGGGCCACGGCTTCCTCGAATGCCGTGAAGGTTTCGACGGTCACGATGGGGGCAAAGACCTCCTGAGAGCAGACCTTCATCGCAGGAGCCACATCCATCAGGATCGTTGGCTCCAGCACTGCTCCGGTCCGGTGGCCACCACACAGCACGCGGGCCCCTGCGTCAACCGCCTCCCGGATCCAGGCCTCCGCCTGTTCGGCGGCCGCGGTGGTGATCATCGGGCCAACCACGGTCTCTTCAGCCCAGGGGTTCCCCGTTGGCAACGCCCTCACCTGCGGGACGAGCATCTCCAGGAACTCCGCGACGTGCTCCCGATGCACGTACACCCGTTGCACGGAGATGCACGACTGTCCGGCGTTCGCGAACCCGCCTGAGACGACTTTCGCGGCGGCAAGCCCGAGGTCCGCACCATGATCGATGATGACGCCGGCATTTCCACCCAGTTCGAGTGTTACCCGTTTCTTTCCGGCCCGCGATTTGAGTGGCCAGCCAACAGCGGGACTTCCCGTGAAGGTAACCAGGGCAACCCGCTCATCTTCAATGAGTTGAGCCGATTCACCTCCACTGCAAGGTAGCACCGAAAGCATCTCTGTCGGTAGACCGCTCTCGAGGATGATCCCGGCCAGCAGCATGGCAGTCCCAGGGGCATTGGACGATGGTTTCAGGACCACCGGGTTGCCTGTTGCTAACGCCGGGGCGACCTTATGCGCGACGAGATTCAAGGGGAAATTGAATGGGGTAATGGCCGCGATCGGACCGATCGGGAATCGCTTGACGAGGGCGAATCGGCCTGCGGAAGCAACGTTCATGTCGAGCGGGAGCATCTCGCCGTGCGTCCTCCCGGCTTCCTCCGCCGCCGTCCTGAACGTGAATTCGCTCCTGTCGACTTCCATCCTGGAGAGCGAGATCGGCTTCCCCGTCTCGCGCGTGATCATTGCAGCAAGCGCTTCTTTCCGCTCTCCGATTTCCCGGGCGATGGCGTAGAGGGCATCCACTCGCTGGTGGGTGGAAAGCCGGCGTGACATCCGGAATGCGGAGACTGCGCCCGTGAGGGCGTCCTCGATATCACGCGTTCCTGCCTGACAGACCTCCCCTGCGACCGATCCATCGAAGGGGTTGAGCACCGGGCGCACATGGGTCGTGATGCGCCAGGCGCCGCTCACCAGGATCGGCTGAACACCCATCGGTCACTTCTTTCCTGCAAGTTCCTGAAGATGCGCCATGATCGTTGCACGCGGGTGGAGCCAGCGCTTGCCGGTCCGGCGTTCCTTGATCTCGATGTTCCCTGCGGTCAGGTTCTTGTCGCCGACGATCACCTGATACGGCATACCCAGCAGATCGGCGTCCTTGAACTTGAAGCCCGGACTCACCTCTTTGCGGTCATCGAAGAGCACTTCCAGCCGGGCGGTATGCATCTCGGCATAGAGTCCCTCGGCGGTCTGCACCACCGCGGCACTCTTCGTCCCGACGGCGATGAGATGGAAGAGGAACGGTGCAAGCACCGGGTCCCAGGTGATGCCGTCGGCATCATGGTTCTGTTCGATATGGCACGCAACGATGCGTTCGATGCCGATCCCGTAGCTGCCCATGATGATCGGCTTCTCCTTCCCCTGCTCATCGAGGAAGGTCGCATGCATCGCATCAGCGTACTTCGTCCCGAGCTTGAAGATGTGTCCGAGTTCGACGCCCGGCACGACGCGGAGCGCGCCCGAACCATTCGGGCTCGGCTCTCCCGCCTGCACGGTGCGGAGATCGTAGTAGCCATCGATCGTGCAGTCGCGCTGCAGGTCGATGTTCTTGATATGGTAGTCGTTCCTGTTCGCGCCGCTGATCAGGCCGTTCGCGCCCTGCAACCTCTTGTCTGCGATGATACGGAACTTCTTCGATGCAGGGGTGCGCTCGCGTAATCCCACCGGACCGATCGACCCGCCATCCGCTCCGGTCAACTCCGGCAGCTTCTCGGCTTCGATCGGACGCACGTCCGTCCCGAGCACGCCGCCGAGCTTGGCTTCGTTCAGCTCATCGTTGCCCAGCATGAGCACGAGTACGGGTGTCTCATCGGACCAGTACACAACGGACTTGGCGAAGCGCGAGGCATCCACCTTCAGGAAGGCCACGAGTTCGTCGATGGTCTTCACGCCGGGAGTATGGATATCCTCCATCGGCAGGCTGGTGGCGTCACGCTGCGCCGCCGGCACCATCGACGTCGCCACTTCCATGTTCGCCGCGTAGCTCAGGTCCTCCGACACGGCGATCACATCTTCGCCCGCGGCGGACTCCATCATGAATTCCTGCGAGCCGGTCCCGCCCATCGCACCGCTCGATGCGCCGACGATGAAGAACTTCAGTCCGCACCGGGTGAAGATCTTCTTGTATGCCTCCGCGTGGAGATCGTAGCTCTTGTCCAGCCCTTCCCACGTCGCATCCAGGCTGTAGCTGTCCTTCATCAGGAACTGACGGCCGCGCAGGACGCCCGAGCGCGGGCGCGGTTCATTCCGGAATTTCGTCTGGATCTGATACCAGATCTGCGGCATTTCCTTGTACGACGACACGTTGTTCTTCGCGAGCCAGCAGATCACCTCTTCATGGGTGGGGGCGAGAACGAGCGGCCGGTTCTTCAGATGAAAGAGGATGTCACCGAACGCCTTCACGCGGCCGGTGGATTCCCAGAGTTCCACGGGGCTCAACGCGGGCAGGTGCAGTTCCTGCGCGCCGATGGCGTCCATCTCTTCACGGACGACCTCCATGGCCTTCTTCATCACCCGGTAGCCAAGGGGGAGGAACGAGTAGATGCCTGCCGCCAGCGGGCGTACCATGCCCGCCCGGATCATGAGCTGATGGCTGGGGATGACCGCTTCCGCGGGTGTTTCTTTGACAGTGGGAATGAATCCGGAACTCAGGCGCATGAAGGTCTTCACAATGTGGGATGATCCTTAAGATAAAAAAATGCGGGGGGGGATGCAACTCAGCTCTCCGTTGCCCCGGCGGACCGGACGGCGGCTCCTCCGAAGTACCCGGCGGCGATGTACACCGCAGGCAGGAGAAGTCCGGGGACACCACCACCCATCATCGCCGTCGAGACGACATCCGCGATGAGGGGAAGGACCGCGATGAGAAGGCCAGTGCGGACCGCATTCGTCCCGGTGCCCCGCGCACACACGCGTGCCCGCCAGAAGACCAGCAGCGCGACGACGAGGGTAGCGGCGACTTGTACCAGCACGTTGCCGTTGTAGAACGCAGCGATGTTGGAATTGATCGTTCTGCTGATCTCCTCCTGGTCTGCACCCTGCGGACCGAGCTCGAATCCGACGGACACGGCGATGGCGATGCCCGGAAGTGAGGTGATGATGAATCCCAGTACAGTCACGATGAGCCCATTCACAAGGGCGCGGATGGGACGAAACGCGTGCGTCTCCGTGGTCGTAGCCATGCTATTCCCTCCTGGTTGATGGTGGTGCCGTGATCCATTTCCCCGCACTGCCCGCGGCCGCGGGTTGCCTCACCGTCCAGCCGCAAGTGCCGGACGCCACACGGTTCCCATGATCGCGGGTTTGGTGCGTGCGGGATCCGGTGGGACCATCTCCTGGATGGTCCCCGCCGGAACGGGCGGTTGATAATAGACCGTGAGGATGCTGCCATCCCGCAGTTCGACCGAGGCCGGATAGCCGAGATCTCCATTCGGGGCACCGTCGGAGAGCACAGTCTCGTTCGATGGATCCCAGGTGATGCCATCCGTGCTGATGCATGCACGTTCACCGAACGGCACGCGGCGGTAGCCATACGAACAGAGGACACGGCCATCGGAGAAGACGAGCAGGTGCGGGGGGAAGCCCCACAACGTCGTGGCGAAGGGCTTCACCCACGTCGCACCGCCATCATCGGAGTACGTCTCCCACAGCACGCAGCGCGGGTCCCGGTCGTTGTAGGGCATCGCGGTAGCACGGATCATCATGATGATCCGTCCGGAGGGCAGCAGCGCAATGTGGGGTTCACCGAACGCGAAGCTGTCGGGTTGCGGCGAGGCGATGGTCGCGATCCGCACATAGCCGGTATCGTCCTTCCCCGCCAGGTAGACCCCGATGAGCGGGTGATCCTCACGGTAACTTGCGATGAGGAGTGCACCATCCGGACGCCGGAGGCCGCCGTGCACGGCATCACGGCTGCGCACCGGTGCGGACCAAGTGCGGCCGTTGTCCGTGGTAGTGCGCTGCCACGCGCCGTGCAGATCGCTGCATGCGCGGTACGCGGGGGCATCGACGGCGGCGGCCCATCGCCCGAGCGCATCGCTCCGGTACGCATCTCGAGGCAACCCGCGATAGAACGCCGGAGTATGGCGCGTAGCCCAGCAATGAACGACCAGCCGGCCATCGTCATCTCTCGTGAATCCAGATTCGCGTTCGTCGATCGGCGTGTCCAGCAGCGTGTCGGGCCCTCCCCACGTCCGTCCCTCATCGGTTGAGCGGAGAAGGAGTATCCTCCCATCGGGGGCAAGATGTTCCTCGGTGGCAGTGAATGCCACGAGCAGATCACCATTCGCCGCACGCGCGATGGATGGCCACGCGCAATACACACCCGGTGGCTGATAGATCGCAGCGGTCCTGACGACCGTGCCGGGTTGCGACCAGGACACGCCGACGGCGCACGTCGCAGCCAGACCGGCGGCCATCCACCGCCGCACGCGCATTCGGACAGCGCTCATACGCTTGCCTCCTTCCGGGACAGCGTCAGAGCTTTTTCCATCTCAGCAAGTGTACGCTCCGTGAGCGGGTACGTGACCATCACGACCATGGCGATGGCCGCCGTGATGGCAGGGGCGATGCTGATCAGCCCCCTGATCCCCGCCAGAGCTTCGGAGGTCTGGGCGGCATTCGGGACATAGCCGAACGCGGTGAGAAGCCACCCGGTCAGGGCGCCCGCAACGCCGGTTCCGAATTTCATCGAGAGCGTACCGGCAGAGAACACGAGACCGGTCATGCGGCGATGGCGTGTCCATTCTCCATAATCCGCGACATCGCCGAGCATCGCGAAGAACAGCACGACGATCGGACCGGTGGAGAATTCCGTGATCGCACTGAGAACGACCATGAGCCCAACATCGTCCGGGCCCGCCACATACAAAGCGGCACTGGACACAAGGGCGATGCCGAACGCCGCCTGCATGAGCACCTTCTTTCCCATCCACCGGGTCAGAGGGCTGGTCACTGCCGATCCCGCCATGGCCGCAAGCAGACCGGTCACCATGAACAGTGTCGCCAGACCGGTGTCGCCGACGTAGTACTTGAAGTAGTACATCGTCACGCCCTGCTTCAGCGTGGTCATCGTCACGAAGAGAAGTCCCGTGGAGAACACAATGAGCCACGGACGGTTGCGCAGCAGCATCCGAAGGTCGGACCGCAACGATACGGATGAAGGCACCGGCGTGACCACCCGTTCACGGGTGGAAGCGAACGTCACGAAGAGCAGCACCACAGCGATCACGGCGAACAGGGACATGGTCCAGCTGTACCCGACCACCTCGTTGCCATTGCCGAAGAACCCGACCAGGGGCACATTCAAACCCTGCGTCAGCAGCCCTCCGAGGAATGCGAAGAAGAACCTGTAGGACGAGATGCTTGTCCGCTCCGTGGGATCGCGAGACAGCACGCCGGTCAACGCCGAGTACGGCACGTTGTTCGCCGTGAACGCGAGGATCAGTGCGCTGTACGTCACGTACGCATAGAGCAGCTTCCCGCCGGGCGTCGCGTCGATGGCGGTGAATGTCAGGACCGTCGCGATCCCGAAGGGGATACTGGACCAGAGGATCCAGGGACGGAAGCGTCCCCATCGCGTGGAGGTCCGGTCCGCGACGAGTCCCATGACCAGGTCCGTGATGCCATCGAAGTAGCGGCAGACGAGCAACAGTGTGCCGACCGCGGCCGCGGAGATCCCGAAGACATCCGTGTAGAAGACGGGCAGGAATACCATCAGTGTCCGCCAGACGAGATTCGTCGCCGTGTCGCCCAGCCCATACGCGACCTTCTCCCACGTGCCGATCCGCCCCTGTTCAGTCATGGCGGGGCTCCCCCGGAACGGCACCATATGGATTCCCTTCCATCGGCACGAATCCATTCTCTGCGATCACGCCTGAGAACCATGCGGCGGATGTCTTCGGGGTGCGCACCCCCGTTGTATAGTCCACATGCCACAGACCGAACCTGCGCGTGAAACCGGAGGACCACTCGAAATTGTCCATAAGCGACCAGAGAAAGTATCCGCGAAGGTCAACGCCTTCATCGATGGCGCGGTGGATCTCGGCAAGATATGCATCGAGGAACGCGATCCGGCGTTGATCGTCCACGGTGCCCCCGGATGGTACATCGGGAAAGGCACAGCCATTCTCCGTGATCACCACCGGCGGGTGCCCGTACCGAGCATCGATCCAGTGGAGGAGTTTACGCACCCCCCATGGCACGATGGACCATCCCATCTCGGTCTTCTGCCACGCGGGATGCGCCGAGAGTTGCACGTCCTGATCTTCAGCGATGCCGCCATTCCCGAAGGGAGTCGTCTCTACTGCGGCTCCGGGGCGGGTCTTGGCAGCGAACATCGTGGTATAATGATTGAGCCCGAAGAAGTCCTGCGACCCGGTGATCATCGTGCGGTCGTCCGGCGTGAACACGGGCAGCCGCCCGCCAACGCGCTCGCGCATGCAGTCGGGATACTCGCCCCGGTACAGGGGATCGGCAAACCAGCCCAGGAAGAACTCCACGGCCCGTTCCGCCGCAGCAGCATCGTCCCGGTCGCGCGTAAGGGGCTCGCGCCAATCACAATTATTGGTCATCCCGATCATCCCCTGCTGGCGCGGTTGAAACCGGTCGCGGTAGGTACGGACGGCCTGGCCGTGGGCGCGGAGGATCGTGTGTGCAGCACGATACGGTTCGTCGGTGGACACGCGTCCCGGCGCGAAGATCCCCTGGCCATGACCGAGGATGGCAACGACCCACGGCTCATTGAACGTGATCCAGTGCTTCACGCGGTCGCCGAATTGCTCGAAGCAGACGGCGGCGTAATCGCGGAACACGCTGGCAAGACCGGGGCTCAGCCAGCCATCCATTTCCAGCTGGAGGGTCAGCGGCAGGTCCCAGTGATAGAGCGTCACCCAGGGTTCGATGCCGCGGTCCAACAGGCGATCGATCAGGGCCGAGTAGAACCGGATCCCTTCCGGGTTCACCGCGCCGCGACCTGTTGGGAGGATCCTGGACCATGCGAGGGAGAAGCGGTAGGCGGTGAGGCCCATCGCAGCCATCGCATCGCAATCTTCCTCCCACCGGTGGTAGTGATCACATGACACGTCGCCGGTGGAGCCGTCGATGATCTTGCCGGGGGTATGCGTGAACGCATCCCAGATGGAAAGTCCCTTCCCTCCTTCCTGCCACGCGCCCTCGATCTGGTAACTCGAGGTGGCAGTGCCCCAGGTGAACTGTCGTGGAAATCGGATCATCGTGCCGGACTCCGGAGAATGACTCAAGCGATCGCGGGGACTGCAACGATCAGCCCGGGAGGCATCCGCGGGGATCCGCGATGGTCCGGGGCGAAATGACAGAGCCCATCCCGCAATGCGGGACGGGCTCCGGGACTCACAGACCGCCGATCATGGGATCAGAGGTTGTACGAGATACCGATCTTCAGATAGCCGATATCGTAGCCAACTTCAGCCGTTGCGGCGAACTTCGGCGTGAAGTAGTAGCGCGCACCACCGAAGAAGCCGAATCCGAAGTACGAGGCACCTGCCGAGTAGAAGGATGCGAGGCGTTCCTCACCGCGGCCGTCATACTTCGCGCTCACGATGTGGTAGCCGAGCGTCAGACCGGCGTACAGGTCGATGTTCTTCGGGAGTTCCTTCATCATCGGGCCAAAGTGATACGCACCGCGGGCACCGACGAAGATATAGGAGTACGACCACTTGTAGTCCGTACCGTAGTCATAGGACGACGTCGAGTACGACACGATGCCACCAACCGAGAAATTCGAGACGATGCCGTGATCCAGGGCAAGGAAGATCGGCGGCATGCCGGAGGTACCATACAGACCGGGGTAGCCGAGACCGAGGCCGGCAGTGATGACGTTTTCGCCGTTCTTGGCCTGAGCGGATGCACCCGTGATTGCCAGAGATGACACCAGCAGCACGACGGCGCACAGGGTGAGCAACTTCTTCATCTGTGTCTCCTTACAAATGTTGATGGTTGGGGGGAACGCTGACACGTAAGGTATTGCTTTTTCACGATATCCACAAGTGACGGCCGTCACAAACTCTATCGGCGGCCTCCCGGACGCCTTCTCCCCCCTCTGTTCCCCGAGCCGGTCCGCTTGCGCGGCCTCTTGCCGGGCTCCTTCACACCCTCCGCAAGGTCCGGCAGCGGAGTCAGCATATCCTCTTCAGGATGCACCGCACCCAGCGGCCGTCCGATGAACTCCTCGATCGCGGGGATCTCGTACGCTTCCGTCTCGGTCGCGAAACTCACCGAAATGCCGCTCGCACCCGCGCGGCCTGTCCGGCCGATCCTGTGCACGTAGTCCTGCGGGTCCTTGGGCAACGAGTAGTTGATGACATGACTGACGTTGTCGATGTGCAATCCACGCGCAGCCACATCGGTGGCAACGAGGACCTTGATGGTGCCCTTCCGGAACGCTTCCAGCGTACGCACACGCTGTTCCTGCGAGACATCGCCGGACAACAATCCGCAGGAGATCTCGCGGGCAGCGAGCCGGTCCTTCAGGAACTGGGTCTCGTCACGCCGGTTCGCGAATACCATCACGCGGTCGAGGCCGAGTTTCGTGATCATGTTGTAGAGCAGCGTGAACTTCTCGTCATCCGTGGTGATGTACACCCGCTGATCGATGCTGGCAAGCGTGAGTGAACTCGGCGGCGTGACATCCACCTCCACCGCATTCCGCGTCCACGATGCCGCAAGCCTGTTCACCTCGGGCGTGAGCGTCGCGCTGAAGAACATCGTTTGCCGGTTCCCCTTCATCGGGGTGCTCTCGATGATCCGCCGGACGTCGGGGATGAACCCCATGTCCAGCATGCGGTCCGCTTCATCGATCACCAGGATCTCGACCTTGCTCAGATCGATCGCGTGCTGACGTTTGAAGTCGAGCAGACGTCCGGGCGTCGCCGCGATGATGTCGATCGGCGCGGCCGACAGCTTCGACTGCTGCTTCTTGTAATCCATGCCACCGAACACCGCAAGCGTGGCGTGGGGCGTGTAGCGTGCCAGCGAGGCAGCGTCCTTGTCGATCTGCAGCACCAGTTCCCTGGTCGGCGCAAGGATGAGCGCGCGCGGCACACCGGGTTTGCGTTCGCCCTGGACCGGCTTGCGCATCAGATGCGTGAGGATCGTGATAAGGAATGCGGCGGTCTTCCCGGTCCCCGTTTGCGCACGCCCCGTCGCATCGGCACCTCCCAGCGTATGCTGGAGAATGCCGGCCTGGATGGGCGTGCAATACTGGAAGCCCAGGTCGTACACTGCGCGCATGATCTCTTCGGGGAGGTCGAGATCGTGAAACCGCACGCGGTCATCGGCAGGTGGAACGACAAAGACGGATGGATCCCAGGGGGTTGCCGGGACCGGTGCCGTTTCCGGCAGCTCGGTCTTCGGTCGCGGCGCACGCGGCGGACGCGGCGGACGCGGTTTCCTGTCATGCGGCGGACGTGAGCCCTGGGGTTTGCCTTCACGAGGTTCGCGGGATTCACGTTGCTCTCGTGGTTCGCGGGGTTCCCGGGGGCCGCGCGACTCGCGTGGCTCCTTCTGGTCGCGCCGCTCGCGGTTGTCGCGCTGATCGCGACGCCCCTCCTGCTGCTCACGGGGTTGGCGCGGACCACCGGTCGCACGCCGGGGACGCCCGGAGCGGTCCGGACCCGGAGCGGGACGGACATGTGTCACCTGAGGAGGGATCGTCGGGGTGCCACGGGGCTTGCCTGTCAGCCCGCGGACGATGTCCCCGATCTTCTTTATGAACGAAAAAGCCAATGGTTACCTACTCTCTCTATAATGAACGATTCTGTAAACTACCTCATTTTTCTTTGATGTGCAACTACCCTGTGCCCATATTGCCCCACAGCCTGAATCTTCGTACTCTATAAGACACACGTATCAGCCGGATCCAGAGCATGCCAGAACAGCAGGGCGCAGTCCTTCTGACCGCCCATTCCATCGAAGTTGCGTACGCCGAACGTCAGGTCCTGAAGGGCGCCTCCCTCAGTATCCACGAAAATGACAAAGTGGGGCTCATTGGCAACAATGGGTCCGGCAAGTCCACCCTGCTCAAGGTCATCGCCGGGTTGATGCAGCCCGATAGCGGCACGGTCTCGCTCCGTCGCGATACGGTCGTGGGGTACCTCTCCCAGGATTCCGCCCTGGACCCTGCGTTGACCGTATATGAGAACATCCGGGACGGGGCCCACGACGTCCTCGACCTCCTCCGGGAGTACGAGGCCCTCTCCCCCATGGCTGACCGGCGTCAGGACCTCGAACACCTGATCGATCACCGCGACGGGTGGAACCTCGAGAACCGGATCGAGACAGCGATGCATTCCCTGAACGTCCCGGACAAGGACCGGGACGTACGGACGCTCTCCGGTGGCGAGCGCAGGCGCGTCGCGCTCTGCCGGGCGATCATTGCACGCCCCGACCTCCTTCTCCTGGACGAACCGACCAATCACCTGGACACCGAATCGATCGAGTGGATCGAGTCGTTCCTGAACACCTGGCCGGCCGCGTGCCTGTTCATCACGCACGACCGCTACTTCCTCGATTCCATCGCGAACCGGATCGTCGAACTCGACGCCGGCACATGCACCACACATGCCGGGAACTACACCGACTTTCTCATCGACAAAACGGAGCGCGAGGCGCAGCTCGATGTCGAGGAGGCAAAACGGCGCAGCTTCCTCACGCGCGAGCTGGCGTGGGTGCGCAAAGGACCCCGGGCACGCCGCACCAAATCCAAGGACCGCCTCCAACGGTATTTCGACATGGCCGCGGAACCGGAACGCGAGCGGCAGCGTGACATCGACCTCATCATCCCCCCGGCGGACCAGCACGGCTCGACGATCCTGGAATTCAATGATCTTGCCGCCGAGCGTAATGCGCGGCAACTCTTCGCCGGACTCACTTTTCAATTCAACGACACGCGCAAGCTCGGGATCATCGGCCGCAATGGCCTCGGGAAGACGACCCTGCTAAAGCTCATCCTCCAGGAACTCGCACCTTCCGCGGGCACGGTGGTGGTCGGAGAACGCACGCGCTTCAACTATATCGATCAGGCCCGGGCGACTCTCGACGATGAGAAGACCGTTCTCGAAGAGATCGGCGAAGGGATCGACTATCGGCAGATCGGCAATGAACAGGTGACGGTGTGGCGCTACCTGCGCCGGTTCCTGTTCGGCGACGACCGCATGCATACCCGGGTTGGCAACCTCTCCGGTGGCGAGCGCAGCCGGCTGCTCCTTGCGAAGGTCCTCAAGAAGGGGGGCAATTTTCTGATCCTTGACGAACCCACCAACGACCTTGATCTCGCGACGCTGCGCATTCTGGAGGAAGCGCTCGTCGATTTCCAGGGGTGCGTGATCGCGGTGAGCCACGACCGGTATTTTCTCAACCGTGTGTGCAACGGCATCCTCGCCTTCGAGGGCGACGGCGTGGTCCATTTCAGCGAGGGAGACTATGACTACTATGTGGAGAAGCGGGCCGCACGCCGCGCGGCCCTCCCCCCCCCTCCCGGCACGCCGAAGGTGACCGCACCCGGGAAGCCCAGGACCGCAAAGCTCACCTGGAAGGAATCGAAGGAACTCTCCACGATCGAGACCGACATCCAGCGCGCTGAAGATGATGTGCACAGGATCGAGGCGCTGTTCATGTCCCCTGATTTCTATGCACGGCATGGCGAACGGGCCGCTCAACTCACCGCCGAACTCGACGGCGCGCGCGCGACCGTGGAGCGGCTGTATGCACGATGGCACGAGCTGGAGGAGAAGAAGAGCCTGCTCCAGCCCTGAGGACGTCCGGGGTCGCTCGTTGCTTCTGTTGTGCGGTGTCTCTATCTTGCGGTCGGTACCCCAATCTCGTCCCCCATTCAGGCCGACTATGCTTCTGCGATCCCTCACCATCGCCCTCGTGCTGTGCTCCATCACGGCGCATGCGGAGGCGCCATCCCCGTCGTCCGTGCAACGATCATTGCTCATCCGGATCGACAACGTGACACGCGATGCCCTCCAGAAGACCGGCATCTTCGCCTTCGACGACTACGACTACCGGAAATTCACCACGCTGGTCCGCGACACCGCCCTGCTTGTGGTCACGCCGGCCGAACGGGCGCTGCTGGCGGAACGCGGACTCGCTTCGACCCTGGTGATGGAGGATACGAGTTTCGTCACGCTCGTGCGCCGGGCGATGTACGGACCGGGGATGAAACTCCAGGAACCCTATCACGCCTATCCGCAGATCGTCCGCCGTGGGAAAGAACTCGAGGCCCGCTTCCCTTCCCTCGTGGAAGTGATCGAGATCGGCAGAACCTCACAGAAAGGTCAGCCGATCTTCGCCTTCGTCCTCTCGCGTGATGTCCGCACTCGGCGTGACGTGCCCACCGTCATGATCGACGGCTGTCAACACAGCAACGAGCTCATGGGCGCCGAGATCTCCCTTGCGGCCGCGGAGATGCTGGTCACACGGTACGGCAGTGATCCGGACGTCACAAGCTGGGTGGACGGTCTGCGCATCGTTATCGTGCCGGTGGTGAACGTGGACGGTCATGATGTCGTGACCTCCGGGCTGGATCCCCGGTGGCGGAAGAACACGCGCGACACCGATGGGAATGCGATCCTGAACCACCCCGACGGCATCGACATCAACCGCAACTATGATTTCAACTGGGCCGGCGGTGGCACGGGAGAACCCACGAGCGGGCGGTATCGCGGCCCCTTCCCGTTCTCCGAGAATGAACCCCGCGCCATTGCCGACCTGGCCCGGGCAGAACGCTTTCTCCTCTCGATCTCCTACCACAGCCAGGGCGAGGTGATCTACTACCCGTGGAACTGGGGAGGACGGCCCGCGCCCGACGATGCGGTCATCGCCCCGCTGGCACGCGCGCTCGCAGGATCGATCCGCACGATGAAAGGCGATACCAGCTATCGGGCCGAGCCCGGCGCGGGGCTGGTCGGACAGTCGTATCCCTGGCTCTATGGCACGCTCGGCACATTCGATCTCATCGTGGAGACGGGCCTGGGGGCAGCATTCTTTCCTCCGCACGAGGTGCAGGGGATCATCGACGCCAATATGCATGGCATCCGGACGATGCTCCGCCGCGCCACAGGCCCGGGCATTGCCGTGCACGTCACCGACGCTGCATCGGGAAGGGCCATCGAAGCAACCGTGTGGATCCCCAAGATCGAGACCGAAGAGGTTCGCCGGCGAACGACTCACCCTGCCACCGGGACGCTGTACCGTTTCCTCACGCCCGGACCTCATCAGGTGATCATCTCCCGTCCGGGATACGACACGCGGGTCCTGACGGGGATCACCCCACCCGACAGTGGCTGGAAACGGATCGAGGTCACACTCACACGCACACGACACTAAGCAAGGGCATCCGGTTGAAACTCTCCGCGCATTTCCTGACCGCTGCACTCCTCCTGTCTCCCTTCATGCCACTGCAGACCATCGCACAACCCGGTGGGGCTTCTCCTGCGCAGCGACTGACCGCTGCGTCGATGGAGCGCCTCTACGGTCTCACATGGGACTCCCCCGGGCTCATCTCCCTGAATTCCGTCCCGCTCGGGAATGGCGACTGTGCCGTGAATGCCTGGGTCGACGAGCGCGGGGATCTCCTGCTGTACCTCGCGAAGTCAGATGCGTGGTCGGAGAACGGGCGCCTGCAGAAACTCGGGCGCATCCGCATCGCATTCTCGCCCTCACCCTTCGGCTCGACCACGTCGTACGGTGAAGCCCTGAACATTGTGCGCGGCCTGTTCAGCGTCGCTGCCGGCAGCGGTCCTGATGCACCGCGCCTGGACCTCCGCGTCGATGCGCATCACCCTGCCGTGATCGCGACCGTGACCTCTCCGGTCCCCCTCTCAGCCCGGGTCTCGCTGGAACTCTGGCGTACCGCGCCCCGCGCACTGCGGACCGGCGAGGAGGTCCACTCGGCATACGGTCTGAGCGACGGCAACGGAGCCCCTGTGATCGTCGACCCCGATTCCGTCCTGCGAACGAAGGGAAACCGCATCCGCTGGTTCCATAGGAACACGCGCTCGGTGTGGGCAGACAATCTGCGCCTCCAGGAGCTGGACCCGACGGCGGCGGGTCCTGACCCGTTGCTCGGGACGACCACGGGCGGGATCATGGAAGGCACCGGACTCGTTGCGCGGGGAGACACTGTCCTCGTCAGCCGGCAGCCGTCGCGCACGCTGCGCCTGGTCATTACGCTCCATACCGCCGAGCGCGACACCAGAGGCCGGTGGCTCGCCCAGGCGGAAGCGCGGGCCGCAGCGATCGCGAAAGTGAAAGAAGACCGGATGCGTGCGGCCCACGAGCAATGGTGGGCGTCATTCTGGGAGCGGAGCTATATCATCGTGTCATCCGAAGATACCACCCAGCGGGCGGCGACGGCAACGGTGACACGCGGCTACGCCCTCCAGCGCTACATGCTTGCCTCTGCCGGTCGCGGTGCCTATCCGATCAAGTTCAATGGCTCGCTCTTCACCGTGGACACCTACCACCGGCCGGGTCCGGCGGGAGGGCTCGATGCGGATTTCCGCCGCTGGGGCGGACCGTACTGGTTTCAGAACACACGGCTTGCCTACTGGCCCATGCTTGCCGCAGGCGACCTCGATCTCATGAAGCCGTTCTTTGCTATGTATACTGCCGCGCTCCCCCTCCGTCGTGCCGCGACGAAGAAGTATTATGGTCATGATGGCGCGTACTTCCCCGAGACGATGAACTTCTGGGGAACATACACCAATACGAATTACGGCATCGATCGCACCGGTCTCTCTCCCGGTCTGACGGCGAACACCTACATCCGTTATCATTGGAACAGCGGACTCGAACTATCGATGATGATGCTGGACCATTACGCATACCGGCCTGATCCGCGGTTCGTCCGGACGACCCTCCTTCCCCTGGCATCGGACGTTCTGCGCTTCTTCGGGAAGCACTGGCCGCGTGGCGTCAACGGCGTCATCCGTTTCTCTCCGTCGCAGGCACTCGAAACGTACCAGTCGGACGTCGTGGACCCGATGCCGGATATCGCCGGGATCCAGGTCGTTGCATCGCGGATGCTTGCGCTGCCCGAGTCGCTGACCACCCCGGCTCTCCGGGATGAATGGCGCGACCTGCTGCGTGCGCTTCCTCCCTTGCCGACGCGGGTTGAAGGGAAGGACACGCTGCTTGCTCCCGCGGCCCGGTATGGCGGGCGGGGCAATATCGAGAACCCCGAACTCTATGCGATCTTCCCGTACCGGATCTTCGGCATGGAGAAACCGGGACTCGCGATGGCGCGCCGGAGTTTCGAAAAGCGCGTGACAACGGAGAATGGCGGATGGCAGCAGCACAGTATTCAGGCAGCGGTACTCGGACTGACGAACACGGCCTCCGCGCTGGTGGTCGACAACTTCTCACGCCCTGACACGCTCTGCCGCTTCCCTGCATTCTGGGGGCCCAACTATGATTGGACCCCGGACCAGGATCACGGCTCTGCGGCGATGATCGCGTTGCAGAATATGGTGGTGCAGGAGAAGGACGGGCAGGCGGTCCTCCTGCCTGCATGGCCATCGAATTGGGACGTCGCCTTCCGTCTGCATGTCCCCGGCAACGCGGCGATCACCGGGCTGATCGCCAGGGGGAAGATCCAGCATCTCGACATCACGGAGGTGGAGTAGCACGTGCTCAGGGTGTGACGTGCTTTTCTCTTTGCGTTTCTGGCGTATTCCGTGTATCTTTTGAACGAACATCGCACACCGACCGTGCCTCTGGTTCCTCCATACATCGAGTCCCTCGAGCCGTACAAGGCAGGCAAACCCATTGCCGAGCTTCAACGCGAACTCGGCATCACGCGCGTCGTGAAACTGGCGTCCAACGAGAACCCTCTCGGGGCCTCTCCCCTGGGACTCGCGGCCATGCGTGCCGCCATGGATGAGCTTCAACTGTATCCGAACGGGGGGCTGGACCTGCGGGACATGCTCGCACGGCAGTACAACCTCAGGGTCGAGAACGTCATTGCCGGCAGCGGGTCCGAAGGCATCATGTCCAACATCATCCGCGCGTTCCTCTGCGACGATGATGAGGTCCTGACCTCCGAAGGCACCTTCATCGGTTTCTACGTCCTTGCACGCTCGCGCGGCACGCGCCTGATCACGGTCCCCTTGCGCGAGTACCGCTTCGACCTCCCGGCGATCGCCGACCGCATCACCGCACACACGAAGATCATCTATCTCGTCAACCCCAACAATCCCACCGGAACGATCTTCACGCGGCGGGAGTTCGACGATTTCATGGGCCGCGTCCCCGCACATGTGCTCATCATCCTGGATGAGGCCTACTTCGAGTATGCCCGCGACAATCCGTCCTACCCGGATTCCATGCATTACCGGTACGACAACGTGATCACGCTGCGGACCTTTTCGAAGGTGTACGGCCTTGCGGGGATCCGCATCGGCTACGGCTTCGCCCACGACGCGCTCATCCGGAATCTGCTGAAGGTGAAGCTCCCGTTCGAACCCAGCACGCTCGCCGCCGCCGCCGGCATCGGCGCACTGGCGGATGCCGAATTCCTCCACCGTTCGCTCGCGGTGAATGCCGCAGGCAAGAAATCGCTGGGCGCAGCCCTTACGGCGATCGGATTCTCGGTCGTACCCACGGAAGCCAATTTCTTCTGCATCCCGCTGCAGGATGAAGGCACCGTCAACCGGATCTTCAACGGCCTGCTCCAGCATGGCGTGATCGTACGTCCCCTGAAGGCCTTCGGACTGCCCCATTGTCTGCGCATCACGATCGGGACGGCCGAACAGAACGCGGTGCTGATGAAGGCACTGGAGTCTCTGAACGCGGCCGGCACCTTCCCGTGAACGGCCGGTGCCGTTCCGCCACCGGAGCTGGATGAGTGCGGAACACCTGATCACTTTCGCATGTTCTTTCATAGACAAGGAACCCCCTGTGCAGTCACGAACTCTCATACCCGTCATCGCCACGATCGTACTGCTGGCGGCCCTTGGGCTCACGTTCACCTCGTGCGCCGTTCTGCAGCAGGTCAGTGGCGCCGCAATGAATCTGTCGCGCTGCTCCTTCAAACTCGATCACATCGGCGATCTCCAGGTCGCCGGGATCTCCCTCTCCGGAAAATCAAAGCTCGGATTCGCCGACGGCGCCCGCGCGGTCGCGGCCTTCGCAAGGGGTGAACTCCCGACCCAATTCACCCTGTTCGTTGCCGCGAAGAACCCCAATGACGGATCGGGCGGATCCACGAAGACCGCGGCGACGCTGACCTCCTTCTCGTGGAATCTCCGGCTCGATGACACACCGACCATCGCAGGGGACATCGCCGAACCGATCAGCATCCCCGGCACGGGCCAGGAAGCCATGATACCGCTCCGGATGAATCTCGACCTCTACACATTCTTCAAGGACAAAGGCTACGAAAAGATCCTCGACCTCGCACTCGCACTCGGGGGCACCAGCGGTTCGACGTCACGGGTGACGCTCAGGGCAAAGCCCACGATCCGTACGGACTTCGGGCCGCTCACCTATCCGGGCGAGATCGACATCATCGATAAGGAGTTCCGGGGGAAGTAGCGGACATGCGCGGGGATGTCCGATCCAGTCCACTTCAGGGAGCAAGCTGCCGTGTCAATGGTTGACATCGACCAGGCAACGAGCGAGGCGATCGCGCGGGCGCGGAGCCTCCATGACGTGCCGATTGAAGAAGCCGGGTTGGCATACCGGACCCTCGGACACCTGTTGGAGGAGCAGGCCGACGCGCACGAACAGAAGATCTTCCTGATCTTCTACGGTGCGGACGGCCAGCGCCGGGAATACACCTACCGCGAGGTCTATGAAGAGGCCTGTCGGACGGCGAACCTGTTTGCCGGCCTGGGCCTCCGTCCGGGCGACCGGGTCGCAACGCTCGATGACAACCACCCCGATCTCGTCGTCATCTACTTCGCTGCGTTCATGCTTGGCGCCACGGTGGTGCCGATCGATCCCAATTTCGATGACCGCGACATCGCCTGCATCCTGCACGCCTCACGGGTCTCACATGCCTGCGTTCGGGACATCTACCTCGACCGTGTCAGCGCGCTGCGCGGAGAGGCACCGGCCTGCCGCACGATCGTCCAGATGGGCAGGCGTCTCCGCCAGGACCTTCCGCACCTGCACGCGGACGCAGCCCGGCTCAGCACCCGCTTCGCGCCGGCACGCATCATCGCCGCCACGGATGAAGCGCTGGTCATGTACAGCTGTCCCGCCTCCGGCAAACCGAAGGGCGTCGTCCTCGATCATGTGAACCTCCTTTCGGAAGCGCTTGCGATCGGCGAGTGGCACCGTCTCTCCGACGACCAGCGGCTGATGTGCATCCTGCCCGTGCACCATGTCAAGGGCATTGTCCTGTCGCTCATCACACCGCTTGCAGCCGGCGGCGGGCTGGTGTTGTCTCCTTCTTTCCAGGCAGAGAAGTTCTTTGAACGCATCGCGGCCGACCGCGTGACGGTGGTCAGCACCGATCCCGGATTGCTGGAAGCCCTGTTGCATGCCAAGCTTTCCGTGGATGCCTACAGACTCGCCCATCTGCGTCATCTGATCTGTGGGGCGGGTCCCCTCACCGTGGAGTTCGTTCAGCGCTTCGAGAGACTCTTCAAGCGTCCGGTCATCCATGCCTATGGACTCTCCGAGGCCACGGCGTGCTCATCCTGCGTGCCGGTCGACCTTGCTCCGGGAGAACACAAGCAGTGGCTTACCCGTCACGCACATGCATCGGTGGGGATTCCCCTGCCGGTGAACGAGATGGTGGTGCTGGACGACGACGGCAACGAGACGGGCGAGGGGGTGAGCGGAGAGATCGGGTTGCGCGGGCACAACGTGATGCGGTGCTACGATGCTGACCCCGAGGCCACGCGTGCAGCATTCCGGAACGGTTGGTTCATGACCGGTGACATCGGCAGCTGGAGGTACGACGGAGAAGGACGGAAGTTCTTTTTTGTCGAAGGCAGGACGCGCACGTGAGGATGGAGGATCGCCAGGTGCCGATCGGGAATGCACAGGCACTTCCCGACCGGCACGTGACCATGGTCAATCGATCCTGCCCCCTAGAA
The DNA here is from genome assembly GCA_030835135.1 of Bacteroidota bacterium. Lineage (GTDB taxonomy): Bacteria > Bacteroidota > Ignavibacteria > UBA10030 > UBA6906 > JAGDMK01. Next base: position 20,799 of record JAUQWO010000083.1, on the reverse strand, counting down.
GGTCCCCAGCAGCAACCCGCCCTGCACCATGAACCCCTTCCCCGTGACATCCGTGGGAACGCCGAGCAGATCGTACTTCCCATCCACGCGCCACGAAGGGAACGACATCATGCTGTAGGTCGCCCCGACGCGCACGGCGAGCCAGCTCAGCATGGCATATTCCACGTTCACCGTGGGAGCCCACAGCAGGAACGATCCGTTCAGGATCCGTGTCGCATTCGGCGGCACCATGGTTCCCGACGTGCCGCCCAGGATCTGCTGCTCACCGAGCCAGGTATTCGATCCGCCGGTGCTCTGGCGCAACGTCAGGTCCATGAATCCCCACCCGATCGTGGCACCGAACGCCAGGTCCAGCCGCGGGGCAAGCGGAATCACATACTCCACCGTCAGGGCACCCATGCCGACGCTCAGTTCCGCATCGCGACGGAGGCCGGACAGCTCCAGCGAGGAACTCTTCAGACCACCGGAGAGGCCCATGCCGCCGAGCCGCACATTCTGCAGGACCATGATGTACGCCGCTCCCGCACCACCGGTCATGAAGATGCCGCCCTCACTCAGGGCAGCGCCTTTCCCTGCCGCAAGGAACGAATTGATCGGTTTCACGTCCATGAACAGGTAGCCGGGGGTGAACCCGCCGAAGAGTCCCATCTTCGCCATGCGCGAACGCTTGGGCGGGATCGGCTCCTCCTGGGCTGTCGCCAGCGGCGCCATGAATGAAGCAAGAACAAGCAGGATCAGCAAGCGTTTCATCGGTATGCTCCGGGTGGACTCTGACTGTGGTGATATGAATTATGGAATGTACGAAACCGGGAGGTGACATTCAAACGACACATTGACACTCCAGGCGTCGTTCTCTATATTGCATGCATCTTTGTGCCATTCCCAGCGGGCTTTCGTGCGACCACACGCAGTTCTTTTCGTTTTCCTTTTCTTCTGCGCCTCCGCCCCGGCATTCTCCGGCGGGGAACCGGAACGCTCCACCGGCGTCTCTTTTCTCCCCCCATCCACCATCTTCACCCCCCTGGCGGCCAATCCCGAAGAGGTCCGGGTCGGCGTCCGGCGCGAACTCGGCTCAACACGGATGCGGCTCGACATCGGCGGCGCACTGGACCTGATCGGCTATGAACCGGCGTCTGACCCGGACGCATCACTCCGTGTCGGTGCGGAGCTGTTCGTCTTCGCCCTGACGACGTCCTATCAGGGACTCCATCTTCAGGTCGACGCGGTGGATGGATACTTCGGCGGACACGTCACGTTCCGGGAGCGGTACGCTTCGTCAACGCTCTTCCTTCGCATGCGCATCCTCCACCTGAGCTCGCACTTCATCGATGGACATTTCCGGCTCGAGACGCTCACCTGGATCGACGGCCAGCTCCCCCGCCCGTATTCGCGCGACTATGTGGAGATCACCGCCGGCTACGAACCCCATGGCGCGTCGTGGGACATCCTCCTCTATGCGGGGTGCAATCAGGCATGGTTCTGCCGTCCGGCTGCCATGCTCCGGTTCAACGCATTTCAGGGTGTGGTCGCCCGCACCTCGGGGTGGACCGGCCCGGTGTTCGGACAACCCACCACGGTGTATCTCGCGGACCATTTCCTCCTCACCGGGGTCGGCACGCTCGCGGGCTCGAACGTTCTCGAGGGCGGGATCAAGTTCGGGGGCTGGGAGCACAACGGCATCCGCCTGTTCATCAGCTATCACACCGGCATCGAAATGTATCATCAGTATTTCGACGTGAAGCGGAATGACCTCGGGGTCGGGTTCTCGCTGGATCTCTAGTTTTCTGTCTCCCCCACACTCGCGCACCGTGTCTACCACACCTCATACACACTTCTACACTTGCCCTACGAACGGACAATCTCCTCCTGCCGTTCCCATCTGATTTCGCCCATTCCAGACTGGCACATTTCCTGCAGTTCCCTGGGTAGGTCAGAAAGGAATGACAAGCATGGCGCGGTTCGCAGGTTTGGTCGCTGGATTTCTGCTAGTGGCAACGCCCACAGTGCACTCGCAGGATCGCCTGCCGGCAAGCTTCAACGAAGCCCCCGGACTCCATGTCATTGCGTACGATGGGCTCGCCCATCGCAGCGAGGCCTACTATACGGCCCTCTGTGCTGTGGTCGATTCTGAAATGGGTATCGCCGCGAGCGTCGCCCGGCTGCATGTCGTCTTCGTGGATCAGAAGACCAGTGACCGGATCATCGCTGCCAATCCGGGACGCTTCCACGGCAAGGATTTCTCCGGAGCATTCATACCGCCCGCACTCATCCTGCTCGTCGGTGACGACGAATCCGATGACACGTTCATGCACGAGTATCTCCACTTTCTCCACACGCAGGGACTCGTGTTCCGGGGCGTCCCGCAGGACGCGGTCCACCGCCGCATCGGCGAGACAGAGGGCTATCTCCTCGCCAGCCGCAGCTACATCCGCTTTCTCTCGGAGCAGAAGCACTGAGCACTTGACTTTGACCGGTGCGCTCGCTACGTTACCCCGCGGGTGAGTTCACACCACCACCACACCTTCCTTGCTTCGTGCGTGTTCCGGATCGGAGACAACGATCATGACGCGAGGACAGCCACACATCTGCACATCCCCTTCTCTCCTGCGCAGGACCATATCCGGAACACGCTGCAGCGGATCCGCCACAACGGCGGGCGCGCTACGCCCTCACGGCACACATCCGTCGTGGCTCTACGGAGCAGACAGTGCGACACATCCCTGTGCACATCAGCATGGAGGCCCCATCATGAAGGCACGCGTTCTGTTGTTCGTCATCGGTGCAGTGCTTCTTGCCGGCATGCCCTGGCATGCAACTGCCCTGCCGGTCAGCGATGAAGTACGTATCACCACCGCATCACCGGAGGCACGCACAGAGTACACCAAAGCACTCACCCTGATCTTCAATGTCCGGTTCGACGATGCGCGGACGACACTCACCCGCGCCACGACCATCGACCCCGGATTCGCGATGGCGCACTACCTGCAGGCGGTCCTCGCTCCCTCGGAGGAAGCGGCGATCACCCACATCGCCACAGCGATGACATTGACCGGGAAGATCACAGACGGCGAGCGGCTCCTGATCGAGGCACAGCACGCACTGATCACCGGCAACGTGACGAAGAGCGAGGAACTCACGAGGAATGTGGTCGTGATGCACCCCGGGGATGTCTGGGCGCGTCTGACGCTCGGCACCTTGCTCTACACCACGCACAGGAATGAAGAAGCCATCACGGAGTTCGAGAACACGCTGAGCATACAGCCGGGCTGCCCTCCGGCGCTGAACCTCCTCGGGTATGCCAACATGGCCATGGGGCGGAACGAAGCCGCCGAGACCGCCTTCCGGCGGTACATCGAGGCCGTTCCTGATGAGCCCAATCCCCACGACTCCTATGCCGAGTTCCTGATGAAGCTCGGACGGTTCGACGAATCCATACGCTCGTACGAAAAGGCGCTTGCACTGGACAAGAACTTCCACAGTGCGACCGTCGGCATCGCCAATGCTTTGATCCTTCAGGGTCATCCCGCTGCAGCGCGGCTCCGCTTCCAGACACTCTATGAGAACGCCGGCACGACCGAGTGGAAGCGTACCGCGCTCAGCGGCCTGATCCGTGCCTTCGTGTCCGAAGGGAAATTCGACCGGGCCATCGCCGAGGCAAAACGGCGCAGGGATATCTCGATCAGGGAGAAGAATGCCGTGTCGGCCGCCGCCGACCTGAACCTGATCGGCACCCTCCTGCTCGCCTCGGAATCCGCCGATCCCAGGACCGGCGTGTACCTGAAGACCCGGACGGTAGATGCCAGAAAGACCAACCAGGTGCGCGCGACGCTGGCCGATGCCTACCGGACACTCGACGGCGCCGCGGTCCCTGATGCCGCAAAGAACGGCACGCGCCTCGCACTCCTCCGCACCGAGGTCGAATCGGCCGTCCAGGAGGGCGACCTGACCGCGGCCCGCCGGAAGTCGGATGACCACCGGGTCCTGGCTTCACAGTCCGGCGATCCGCGCGCTCTTCAGGATGCGGCCACCATCAGGGCGATGATCGCCATCGCTGAGAAGCGATACACCGAGGCGCTCGACGATCTGCACAAGGCCGATCTGACGAACGCACGGACACTCTTCCGTCTGAAGGAAGTGCATGAGGCAATGGGGAATGTCGCGGAGGCGCGGGCGGTGGAGAGAAAGATACTCGCACTGAACGATGGATCCCTGGAACTCGCGATGGTCAGACGCTGGGTCACGGACTGACCCGGGGGAGTGGTGGCAGGTTCCCGTGAAGGCGCGCAGGCGTGGGGATGGAGCGGTAGACGCCGATCAGCGGATGCACGGAGGAGGTGCACTGCGCGGCCTTCGCGGGAGATGTTGGTGCTAGAGGCCGAGCTCCGCGGAGCGGTTCCTCATCGCCGCAATGATGTAACTGATGTGCTCGTCCAATGGGACGCCCAGGTCCGCAGCGCCGGCGGTGATATCCTCCCGGCTCACGGCCCGCGCGAACGCCTTGTCCTTCAACTTCTTCTTCACCGAGGAGACCTCGAGGTCCGCGATCTTGTTCGGACGGATCACCGCCGCGGCCATGATGAAGCCGCAAAGTTCGTCGCAGGCGAAGAGCGCTTTCGCCATGAGCGTATCGCGGGGGATCCCCGTGTCCGGTACATGCGACATGATCGCGCGCCGCACGTCCTCACCGACCCCACGGTCCTTCAGGATCTCCGACCCCTTCGTCGGATGGTCAGGATACGAGGGGAACCGTTCATAATCGAAATCGTGCAACAGACCCACGACGCTCCAGAGTCCTTCATCCTCCCCGAACTTGCGGGCATACGCGCTCATCGCGGCTTCGACGGCCAGCGCATGTTTGCGGAGAGGTTCGGTGAGCGTGTACTCATGGAGCAGGTCGAGCGCCTGGTGTCGTGTCACGGAGTCCCTCTGGCTGGTTCATTCGTATGGGTCAGGTCAGCGATGTCCGCCCCGATCCATGCGATGAGGTCCGGGATACTGCGCACCACAGCGTCACTCAGGCCCTGGCCCGGCGTGAAGTTGCACCCCTCGATGCCATACAGGAGCAGGACACGGGGGAGCGACCCGAGGCTTGTCGCGAGTGCGATCGCTTCCGACACTCCAAAGGTATGACTTGAGGACCGAAAAAGCGAGTGTGGCGTGGAATCGCGACGGCAATCGATCCGGTGCAGGCTCCCGGCAGAATGGCCCGGACATATCGCGTCGATCAGGAGCACACACTCCGCTCCCTTCCAGGCCTCCAGGAGCGCTGTCCCCTCACCCGAACACTCCATGACCCTCACCCCGGGGGGCCCGCGCCGCTGTACCTCCCTGGCAGCACAGAGCCCGAGGCCATCGTCCGATCGGAATTCGTTCCCGAGCCCTATCACGAGGACTTCGGTGTTCATTCCCTGACGATCGTCACCGCGTGTGTCGCACATGAGATGCATGGATCGTAGTTCCGGACGACCTGTTCCGCCCTCAGCGTCAACTCTTCCCTCTCCATATCGATGTTGGCGGTGACGAACCGTTTCAGGTCTGCCTCCATGGTGCCCAGGTTCTGTGCCGTCGGTGGAACGATCTTCGCATCCAGTATCGCCCCATCGTCATCCAGCCGGTAGCGGTGATACAGGATCCCACGCGGCGCTTCGCTCGCACCGAACCCGATACCCGGTACCGGGCGGACCGGCACGGACGGCTCCGCGGGTGGCTGATAGTCGGCGATGATCCGCAGGGCCAGGTCGTACGCATGGACCGCTTCCACGGCCCGGACGATGATGCTCTTGAACGGGTTCATCACCGGGGGGACGAGGCCGGCATCCTCCGCCGCCTTGCGCGCAACCGGCAGCAGACGGTCGAAGTTCAGATTGAACCGTGCCAGCGGACCAACGTGATAGTTCCCCTGCCCCTTCAGGACGGAATGCAGGGCGTTCGAGTGGGGCACATGCCTCTCTTCGAAGTGGAACTCATACTCCCTCACGGCCATCGTCACACCGTGACGCGTGCTGATCTGGTTCCCCAGCATCGGGTATTCCGTGGGATGGTCCAGAGAGACATACTCATACTCCATCTCGAACTGCGGAAACTCCAACCCGGCAACGAGCCGCACCGCTTCCAGCGCCTTCTCCCTCCCCCATGCCAGGTCCTCCGCAAGCCGCTCGAATTCCCGGCGCTCCGGGACCCGGTAGAACCCGCCGACACGGACGTTGATCGGATGGATCTCCCGCCCGCCCACGATGGTCACGATATCGTTGCCGATCTTCTTCATGCGGAGCGCATCCCGCACGAGGTCGGGTTTGTCCTTCGCCAGCTGCAACGCATCGTCGTACCCCAGGAAATCCGGCGCATGCAGCATGAAGACATGCAGGACATGGCTCTCGATCCATTCGCCGCAGTACAGGAGCCGGCGGAGTTCCCGCAGCTGGCCATCCACGGTCACGCCGAAGGCATCTTCCATCGCGTGCACGGCACTCATCTGGTACGCAACCGGACAGATGCCGCAGATCCGCGCGGTGATATCCGGCGCTTCCGCGAAGCTACGGCCCCGGAGGAATGCCTCGAAGAACCGGGGTGGTTCATAGATGCGCACCTTCGTATCCGTGATCCGGCCGTCGGCGATCTTGATGAAGATGCCGCCTTCTCCCTCTACCCGGCAGAGGGTATCAACCTTGATGACCCTATTTTTCATGAGCGTCGCTCTCCTTCCGGAACGCCTCCGCATAGGCGTTGAACCCGCGGTACATCAGGACCACGTCCCGCCGGTCGCACCCCAACGCAACGAGCCGCTTGCTGAGGGCCGGTGGATTCGGATTCTCCATCGGGCCGAAGCATCCGTAGCAGCCGCGGTCGTACGACGGACAGAGTGCGCCGCAGCCGGCCTGGGTCACCGGACCGAGACACGGGATCTGTTTGGCCACCAGAACGCATACCGTCCCGCGCAGCTTGCACTCCATGCACACACTGTGGGTCGGGATCGTAGGTTTCCGCTTGTTGAGCGCTGCATTGACCACCTCGAGAAGCTGCGCTTTGTTGATCGGACACCCACGCAACTCGAAGTCCACATGCACATACGACCCCACCGGCATCGATCGATCGAGCGTCGAGATGTACTCCGGCGAGGCATACACAAGACGGGTGTACTCCTTCACGTCCTTCCAGTTGCGCAGTGCCTGGATCCCCCCGGCGGTCGCGCACGCCCCGATGGTGAGGAGGAAGCGGCACTCCTTGCGGATCTCCCTGATCCGCTCCACATCGTGCGGCGTGGTGATGCTGCCTTCAACCAGCCCGATGTCATAGGGGCCCTTCACGATCCTCCGCGATGCTTCCGGAAAATTGGCGATCTCCACTGCCCCGGCAACCGCAAGCAGTTGGTCTTCCGCATCGAGTAGCGACAGCTGGCACCCATCGCACGAAGCAAATTTGAACACCGCTACCTTCGGCCGTTTCGCGGGCATGTCAGAGCTCCTTTCTGTCGAGGAGTGGCCGCACGCGTGTGACGGGATACACCGGTCCCTCTTTACAGATGAAGGTGGGCCCATACTGGCAGTGCCCGCAGAACCCGACGGCGCACTTCATGTTCCGCTCCATCGAGAGATACATCTGCGCCGGCGGAACCCCCCGGCGATCCAGTTCATCGATCGTATACTTCATCATGATCTCCGGACCGCACACATAGGCAATGGTCTCACGCGCATCCAGTTTGATGTACTGGAAGAGCGACGTCACGACCCCGATGTGTCCCTTCCAGGACGAATCACCCCGGTCCACGGTCACGAGCACCTCCACACCGAAGTCGTTGGCCCATTTTTCGAGCTCGACACGGTACAGAAGGTCCAGCGGGCTCCGGCCGCCATACAACACGATCACGCGCCCATACGCATCCCGGTCCTTCAGCATGGCGTAGATCACCGGCCGGAGCGGCGCGAGTCCGATGCCCCCGGAAGCGATGCAGACGTCCTTGCCCCGGGCAACTTCAATGGGCCAGCTCGACCCGAACGGGCCGCGGATCCCGATGAGGTCGCCACGTTTCTTCTGCGCGAGTGCCGTCGTCACCAGACCGACACGGTGGATCGTATGGTCAAGGGTTCCCGGACGCGCGGGGTCCGAACTGATCGAGACCGCCGCCTCCCCGACGCCATACACATAGACCATGTTGAACTGCCCCGGGAGGAACCGGTATCGCTCCCCCAACGGCGCGCAATCCAGCGTGAGCGTGAACGTGTCGTCGTTCTCCCACAACGCTTTCCGGACCATCACGGGCGTCGGCGTCATCGGATCGACGGCCGCGGCCAGTGCCGATTGTGCTCGACGTGTCATCGTCCGGCCCTCGCGGCAGTGTCGTACAGATCGATGAGCTGGAGACGCGTCGCGTCGAGCCGGCGTTCCATCACCTGCGACAAGCGCTTCAGCATTTCGTATCCGAACGACGGATCCTTCTCGCACTTCGCCCGGAGACACTCACCATCCAGGGCGATCGCACGGGTCTCCAGCACCACGATCCCGCTGAAGTGCCATCGGAACGGAGAGATGAGCCACGACCAGCCCAGGATCTCGCCGGGTCCGACCGTCTGGATACGCAATGGCTCCTTCCCGGGGACGTCCATCTGCAGGGCCACCCTCCCCGTCCGTATCAGGTAGAATTTGTTCGCGACCTGTCCTTCATGGATGATGGTCTCGTCATCCGCAAATCGCACATTGGTGGCGCACCCCACAAGCGTCTGCATGTGTTCGAAGGACAGTCCGGCCAGGAACGGATGCTGGCGCATGATCTCTGACAGATCTTCTTTCTCCATGGCTCGATCCCTATCCGTTGGTGGTGGCAACGTTGGCACCACGGATGGCTGCGGCTTCCGCGGTGATATCGATACCGACGGGACACCAGGTGATGCACCGGCCGCAACCGACGCATCCGGTGCTCCCGAATTGCTCGACCCAGTGCGACAACTTGTGCATCATCCACTGTCTGTACCGCGTACGCGTGCTCATGCGGATGTTGCCGCCGGCGACCCGCGTGAAGTCGGACGTGAAACAGGAATCCCACCTGCGCCATCGCTCGGCATGATCGCCCGTCAGGTCCGTCACGTCCTCGACGGTGGAGCAGAAGCAGGTCGGACAGACCATCGTGCAGTTGGCACAGGCAAGGCAGCGTTTGGCGATGTCATCCCAGCGCTGATGCTCGAAGTTCTCCGCCAGGATCCCCGCCAATCCGCTGGTGTCGAGCGCCCTGCCCATCGTTGATTCGGCTGCCCGCGACACCGCGGCGGCACGGGCGATCTCTGACGGATCTGCCTCGCGTGCCTGCATCGCGGCACGCGCGTCCTTGCCCCGGCTGCTCCCCGTCTCGATCAGAAAGGCGTGGCGTTCTCCGTCCATGATCTCGGTCAGCGCCAGATCGAAACCATCCCGCGCCTTCGGTCCCGTACCCATGGACGAGCAGAAGCACGTTCCCCCCCCGCGACCGCAATTGACGGCAACGATGAACGCGGAGGAACGTATCGCGGTATAGTGCGCATCGGCATACTGTCCGGACATGAATATCCTGTCCTGAAGGTCCAGGGCTGCGAGCTCGCAGGCACGGACCCCGATGAAGGCATAGGGTGGCGCGGGCGTGGCCGCCGGCGGGTCGACCGCGAAGCCTTTCCCTTCCCGCCGCGCCGCGAAGAGCCGGAGACGGGCCGGAAAGAGAAACCTTTTCCAGGAATGCGGGCCAACGGTGTACGAGAAGAGCGCATCATCGCCCGACCGCGCTATACTGTACATCCCGCCATCCTGGTGATCGGTCCATCCGCGTGGGAGTTCGTCGACCGACGTCATCCGGTCGAACGTGAGGGCGCCGTTCCGGACCTGTGGCCCGATGATCGTATAGCCCTGCTGTGAGAGTGCGGTGAAGAGACCCTGAAGATCGTTGAGCTCGACGACATACATGCGCGTGCCTCAGACGATGAGAATAGGGTGGTGCGATGGGATGTCAGCTGTCAATCAGAAGGTGTGCCAGGAGCAAGAGGCCAAAAGACCGAAAATCAGAGGGATGCGGCGGATTGCGAACGGAACATTCGCACCGATGACAAGAAACGACAAGGAAAGTTCTTATGGATGCAAAACGCGAGGAACCGATGATTTCTGCAACAGTGCGACAGGGGGAATGCCGCACCGGCTGCGCAACTCACGACATGATCTTCGGGCACGCTTCCCTGATCCGGCAGACATCGCATTTCGGCTTGCGGGCAGGACAGGTCCTGCGGCCATGCAGGATCAACAGGTTCGAGATCTCGATCCATGTGCGCTTCGGGAAGACCTCCATCAGGTCCTGTTCGATCCTTTCCGGCGTCTTCTCCTTCGAAAAACCCATCCGGCGCGCGAGCCGGTACACGTGCGTATCAACGACCACACCCGAGGCGATCCCGAACGCCTGGCCGAGTACCACGTTCGCGGTCTTCCTTCCCACCCCGGGCAAGGTGATGAGCTCTGCGATCGACGACGGGACCTCTCCACCGAACCGCTCCATGAGGCCCTTCGAGCACCCGATGATACTCTTTGCCTTCATGCGGAAGAAGCCCGTCGAACGGATGATCTCCTCGAGCTCCGCCTGGTCTGCACCTGCCAGCGCCGCCACTCCATCATAGCGTGCGAACAGGACCGGAGTCACCATGTTCACGCGTTCATCCGTGCACTGCGCGGAGAGGATCGTTGCCACCAGCAATTGAAACGGCGAGCCATGGGTGAGTGCGGTACGCGCCTCCGGAAAATCCTTGCGCAGCGCTTTCACGATCGCCAGGGCGCGCTCCCGCTTCTTCTCCAGGGGTTCCGTGCGTGTCGCTGTGCGCGCGGGCTTCTTCGATGATGGTGTGGCTGCCATGCGTGCTCCGCGGCCAGGATCAGATCGTGAGTTTCGGGAATGAGAGCGACGTCGGCCGGTACCGGTCGTCCTTGATGAGGAGGCGCTCGATGACCTCTCCGTTGACGATCGTTCGCTCGACGATCTCCGGGATATCCGCGACCGTCACATGTCCGTACCAGATGCCTTCGGGATAGACCACCATCGTAACGCCATGCTCACATGCATCGAGGCATCCTGCGGCATTCCCGCGGACCACCTTGTTCAGGCCGCGGGCCCCGATGGCCACCTTCAGCGCATCCCGGACCTCGATCGATCCTTTGGCGTGGCAGCATCCGCGCGGATGGTCCTTTGCCCGCTCATTGGTACAGACGAACACGTGACGTTTATACATGTTCATGACCCCAGTATGTTGTCGTGATCGTGACGTCGCCGTTCACTTTTGCGAGGCACGCCGCCCGTTCCTTCGGCGTGAACTCCTTCTCCCGCATCAGCTTCTTCTCCAGCGGGCCCGGTGGCAGCATGTTCCCCGCTCCTTCCAGGAGGGTCACGCGGCACCAGCCGCAGATCCCGTCGCCACTGCACGACTGCCCTATCGGCATTTCGGCCTGATTGGCAGCGGCCAGGATCGTTGCCCCGGCGCGGATCGTCCGCTCTTTACCGGAAGGCATGAACCGTACGACCGGCATCTATGCGTGCTCCTCTTCCATTTCAACCCGGACCTCTCCGAACACCGTCGAGAGGTCGAGATGGATCCTGCCCGGGGCCTCCCGGTACCCCCCGGACGTGTAGTGCACCGAGGGGAAGAAGCCGTTCCGGACCGCATTCCCGGCACGCACGGTTCCCATGACGCCATCGGCAGTCACGGCATAGGCCATCCCGCGTGGAAGCCGGACGATCACCGACCCCATGATGCTGTCCACCTTGAGCACGTGCTCGCCGGGGGCCAGCGCAGCCTTCGTGAGATCCGCCGTCACGACCCCCATGACGGTGGACAGTGAACCACCGGTGAAATTCCGTGCCTCAACACGCGACCTGACGTCGCCGAAGATATTCCCCACGCGGAGACTGGAGGATGCCGACTCGACCACGCGCCTGCCGATCCCGATGTCTGCCAGTGGCGCGGTGATCAGTGCCGACTCGTCCACCGGGCGCCGGGCATGCAGAAGGAGATACACACCCACACCCACGAGCAGGAGAGGCCAGAGTGAGAGGAGGAACTCGCTGATGTGAAATCGCGAATCCCCATCCATGATGAACAGGATGCCCAGCACGATCAACAGCACTCCCCACCATACGCGTCCGGTCAATCGCATCGTCCCCTCATGTCTTCTTCTGGGCAAGGAAAGAGCGCATTCTGGCTGCCGTCCGGGTATTCACCACATCGGCCGCCCGCAGCCACCCCTTGCGTGCGATACCGACCCCATAGAACGTATCCCGCAGACCATCCACGCTGTGCGCATCGGGGTTGATGAAGATCGGGACGCCGAGGTCGCGGGCATGGGCCACGAGGCGCCAGTCGAGGTCGAGCCGCATCGGATGCGCATTGATCTCGATCGCCTTGCCGAAGTCGGCTGCGGCCTGGATCACCTGCACCATGTCCACCGGGTAGGGCTCCCGCGACAACAGCAGCCTCCCCGTCGGATGTCCCAGCACCGTCACCCGCGGATGCTTCAACGCCGTGATGATCCTCTTCGTCATCTGCGCTTCGGTCATCTTGAAATTACTGTGGATCGAAACGACGACATAGTCGAACAGGCCGAGCGTCTTCTCCGGCCAATCCAGGGAGCCATCCGGCAGAATGTCGCACTCTGTTCCCTTGAACACCGTGAACCCCTTGAGCGCGCCATTCAGCGCATCGATCTCCTTCACCTGCCGCAGAATGTCCGCGTGCGAGAGGCCACCCGCGTATGCCGCGGCCTGGCTATGATCCGCGATGCCAAGGTACTCCCAACCCAGTGCCCGCGCGCCCGAAACCATCTGCTCGAGCGTGTTCACGCCGTCACTGTAGGTCGTGTGGCAATGGAAGGTGCCGCGGAGGTCGTGCTCTTCGATCAGCGCCGGGATCGCATCCTTCTCCGCGGCCTCGAACTCCTTCGTATTCTCCCGCAGCTCGGGGGGAATGTAGGCCAGTCCCAGCACGCCGTACAGGTCCTGTTCCGACGCCACCAACGGCAAACGCTTCTTCTTCCCGCCCTCTACCGGCGTGAAGGCGTATTCATTCAGACTCAGCCCGATCTTGCGGGCCCGTGAACGCATCTCGACGTTGTGTTCCTTGCTCCCCGTGAAGTAGTTCTGCGCGAACGGGAAGGCCGCATCATCGACCACGCGCAGGTCACACGTGATGGTCCCGTCCAGTTCCACCGTCGATTTCGTATCGCCGCGGGCGATCACGCGCGACACCGCGGGGAGCGCAACGAACCGCTCCATGATCGCGGGCCGGTCGCGTTCACCGGCACTCACCAGAATATCGATATCGCCGATCACTTCCTTGCGGCGGCGCAGACTCCCACACAGCGAGGAGCGGACAACGCCGGGGAGGTGCTGCACTTCCTCCAGGACCTTGCCGGCGAGCCCCGCCGCCACCGGGTACAGGACCTTGTCCCCTCTGCTCCTGACGGCCTGGATCCCTGCAAGGATGTTCGCTTCGGTCTTCGCACCGAACCCCTCGATGCCGGCGAGCCTGCCTCCGGCCGCAGCGCGTTCGAGCGCATCGACCGAATCGATCTTCAGCTTCTCGTAGAGGACCTTGACCTTCTTCGGACCCAGTCCCTGGATGCGCAACATTGCGAGAACGCCGTCGGGGATCTTGCCGCGCACCTCCTCGTGATCCTTCGATCGCCCGGTCTGCACGAGCTCCGTGATCACCCGGGCGATACCTTCCCCGATCCCCTTCACCTTCCGGATGGCACCGGTCTCCACCGCCTGCGCGATGTCGTCGGTCACCCCTTCCAGAGCGCGGGCAGCGTTGTGGAAGGCGCGCGACTTGAACGGATTGGCACCCTGCAATTCCAGCAGGGTGCCCATCTCCTCCAGTATGTGGACGATCGCCTTCTTATCCATCGTTGTTCCGCCGTCCCGCCGTTCGCATTTGTGTCCTTACATGTAGCGCATGTCACGCGCTGTCCGCTCGAGTTCCTCGCGGAACTCGGGAGCGGCGATCGCAATGAGCGCCTGTGCCCGCTCACGAACCTTCTTTGCATACAGATCCGCCACACCATGTTCGGTAACGACATACCGGACATGATTCCGGGTGGTCACCACCCCGCCGCCCGAACGGATTGACGGAACGATCCTGCTGGCCGTAACACCCTTGACATTCGCCGTGGATGTCAATGCGATGAAGGGCATGCCGCCTTTGCTCCGCGACGCGCCATAGATGAAGTCCACCTGCCCGCCCACGCCACTGTAGAACCGCGGTCCGATGCTGTCCGCGCATACCTGACCCGTCAGGTCCACTTCGATCGCGCTGTTGATCGCGATCATCTTCGCATTCTGCGCGATGATGAACGGGTCGTTCACATATTCCGTCGGGTGGAGTTCGATGATGGGATTGTCGTGCACGAAATCGTACAGCCGCTTGGTCCCGAGCATGAAACCGGCGACGATCTTGCCGGGATGCAGGGTCTTCATCTCGCCATCGATCACCCCGCGCTCCACGAGATCGATGACGCCATCCGAGAACATCTCGCTGTGCACACCCAGATGCTTGTGGTTCTTCAGCTGATTCAGGACGGCATCCGGGATCCCGCCGATCCCCATCTGCAGCGTGGCGCCGTCCGGGATCATCGCGGCGATATGCTTCGCGATGCGGTCCGACAATTCCGACACCGCTCCGATCGGCGTCTCGGGCAGCCGGTAGTCGACCGGCACGATGTGCGTGAGTTTCGAAACGTGGATGAAGGAATCCCCGAGGGTCCGGGGCATGTTCGGGTTCACTTCGGCGATCACGATCCGTGCCGACTGTGCGGCGGTCTTGGTGACCCCCACCTCAACGCCGAGCGAGCAGAAACCGTGTTCGTCCGGCGGACTGACATGGATCAGCGCCACGTCGAGCGGCAGGTGACCGTTCTTGAACAGTCCGGGGATCTCCGACAGGAAACACGGCGTGAAATCGGCCCGGCCTTCATTCACGGCCTGCCGGACGTTCGCGCTGATGAACAGCGTGTTCACCCGGATGTGTCCGGCCATTGCCGGTGCCACGTAGTCCGCGCTGCCGACAGTGAGGACCTGAACGACCTCCACATCCTGCAATTCCGGCGCACGCGCAACGAAGGCACCCAGCACCTTCTGGGGCACGGAGCAGTTGCCCGTGAGGAACACACGGAACCCGGACTGAATGGCTGTGACGGCCTGGGCGGGCGTCACCGTCCGTTCGCGGTAGATATCCATCCAGCTCATCGTCCGCTCTCCTTCCCGCCCAGCGAGGCGGCGAGCGACGGGTTGAGGATGCGCCCGTTATGGATGGCAACGCCCAGCGTCAACGGATGGGAACGCGCCATGGCATCGTCCAATCCGTGTTTCGCCACCTGCTGGATGTACGGCCACGCGGCATTGTTGAACGCATGGGTCGCCGTGCGCGCGACGGCCGAGGTCATGTTCGGCACGCAGTAATGGATGATATTCTCCTCGATGAACACCGGGTCGCGGTGCGATGTCGGGCGGCTCGTTTCGACGCACCCGCCCTGGTCGATGCTCACATCCATGATGATCGACCGGGGTTTCATCAGCTTCACCATGTCGCGGGTGATGAGGATCGGCGAGCGTGCCCCCGGAACGAACACCGATCCCACGACCACATCCGCGAACTTGATGACCTTCCGGATATTGAACTGGTGCGAGACCATCGTCACCAGGCGGCCTCCGCCACCGGCCTGTTCATCCAGCGCCTCGAGCCGTTTCAGGTCCTGGTCGAGCACGTAGACGCTCGCACCCTGACGCAGGAACGCCTGCGCCGCGGAGCTTCCGTAGCGTCCGGCCCCGATGAGGACGACTTCCGCGGGGGGAACCCCCGGCACACCGCCGAGGAGGATGCCCTTGCCGCCGTGATTATTCTGCATCAGGATGGCGGCGATCTGCGGCGACATGCGGCCGGCGGCGATGCTGAGAGGCACCTGCACGGGCAACGTGCCATCCTCTTCCTGGATCAATTCATACGAGAACGCAGTGATCTTCTTCGCCAGGATCCTGTCGATCTTCTCCGCACGGGCGACGGGGAGATGCAGGAAGCCCATGAGGATCGCGCCATCCTGGATCATCTCCAGTTCCTCCGCGGTCGGGCGGCCGACCTTGATCACCATGCCGGAGCGGCCATACAGTTCCGATGCGGAGTACACGATCCGCGCACCCGCGCGCTGGTAATCCACATCCGAGAATCCCGCGCCGAGTCCCGCCTCACGTTCCACATAACAGGTATGTCCGCCATGGGTGAGCAATTCCACCCCGGCGGGGGTCAGGCCGACGCGGTATTCATCAGCCCGGATCTCTCGAGGCACTCCTATGTGCATGGTCGTCTCCCAATGAATTCAGATATCAGATATCTGAATTCAGATATCTGAATTGAACAGATGATGACAAGCTAATACGTGCCGTACCTCTTCGCCGTGTCGTACATCGCAACCACATTCTCCGTCGGGGAGTTGTCCTGCAACATATGCGTGGGCGACAACGCATACCCTCCGCCGGGCATCATGATGCCAAGCGTCTCCTTCACCATCGACACCGTCTCCTCCACCGTCCCCCGCGCGACCACGCCCGCCGTTGAGATGCACCCATGGAATGACATCCGGTCACCGTAACGCTTTTTGAGATACGCCGGTGCCATGTCCTTCGCTTCGGGCTGCAGCGTGTCCGCGATCGTGATCCCCATCTCCACGAAGTCATCGAACGCCCAGCTGCTCGAACCACAGGAATGCATCATCACCGGAATGCCGAAATGACGCGCAAGATCGGCAAAGCGCTGATGCTGCGGCCGGATGTGCTTCCGGAACAGGTCGAGCCCGATCATGGGCCCGCGTTGCGTTCCGAGGTCTTCTCCGAGCCAGAGGATATCGATCGCCCCCTGTGCTGCCTCGAGCGCCCGCTCAAGCATGGCGAGTTGCACCTCGTTCTTCCGTGTCATGAAGCGCAGGCAGGCCTCATCATCGGTCATCAGGTCCACGAGCACCTGTTCCACACCGCGGATCATGCCCGCGGTGTTGATCATGTCCCCCGCCCCCGGGTTGCCGATCATGAGGCAATACCCATCCATCGCCTTGCACATCGCAGGAATGGAAGCATAGTCGAAATCATCGGGTGATGGCATCGGCCATGCGTTCACGGCATCGACATCGGCATCCTTCAGCGGGAAGTCGCAGTAGTCCCAGTATCCTCCGCTTTCATGCTCCACCCAGCGCGTATGGATACCCCAGAGGTCGATCCTGCGTCCCTCCATCGGAGGGTGCAATACCGGACCGGTATACGCAGGGATGATCTCAAAGAAATCCACCCCGAGCGCCCGGCGCAGGCCTTCATCGTCATTCGCGGCCAGACCGTAGTGGGTCTTCAACCGCGCGTCGATACCGGGGTTCGCGAGGTAATCGATCGGGACACGGTCCGGGATCTCGTGAGCGAAGGCACGTCTGACACGTTCTTTGGAGGTCATGGGGACGGAGGAACGGTGTGGGGTGTGTTTCTTTTGAAGTTATGGAAAAGGCCGCAAAGAGGCAAAGACGAGAACGCAACGCGGGATCGACCAACCCATTGCCCTCCCCGCGTTGCGCCCTCTGCTCCCGGGCGTGCGTGCGTCACCGCACTTCGAAGACAGGCACGGGGCCCGCATCCCGGATGCGTACCGTCACCGGTCCGCTGGCACCCTGGACGACGACCACGTACTCGTCCTGTACATGCGCGACGGTTGCCGTGGCGCGCCCGCCGGAGCGCACGGGTTCCAGCACCGACACGAGGAACGACTGCTTCGCACTGCGCGCGGTCGATGCTTCGATGAAGGGCCACATCACCGCTTTCTCCGCAGGGATATCCGGCTGAGCGCTACGGACGCTCACACCGGTGCCTGCGATCGCGAGCCCCCGGAGGAATGCCCGTGGGCGCACGATGGAGAAGCCCTCTTCAGATGTCGCGACACTTCCCTTTCCATCGTTGTTGTAGGCGTAGAATCGTGCCTGCAGGGTCGAGGGAGTGGTCTTCTTCACGAGCCTGTCGATCACGATCACCGCCGGGACACGCGTCAGGGAGATCACCGTCCGCGTGATCGATGCCACGTCCGGCAGGACCAGCTGATAGGCCGGGGTCGCATCGCTCGTCCAGAAGAAATAGCCGTCGCGCTCTCCGTGACGGATGAGCGTCGCCCGTGCTTCGGATGCATTCGTCCCGTCGATGCCACTGACGTACTGATGCCCCTGGCCATCCACGAGCGCGGCACTATGTCCGGGGGTGAGACGCATCTTCCACGAGGGATCCAGCCTCGCGTACGGCGGGCGCATGGGGTCCGTGACCAGCCGCTCCCCGAAGGCCTTGACGATGATCCCGTTCCTGTCCGCGTGTTCATGATTGAACGGCGGTCCGCTGCGCATCGCCACGACCAGATCATCCGGCGCGTATCCTGTCCGCCCGACGATCCAATCCAGGTCCGACTTCCAGAGCCGGGTCCCGTCCACCGGCGGGGTTGCATGCACGGTGGAGTCATAATAGAGCACCGACCACGCGTCGTGCGAAACGGCCATCGTATTCCCGAACCATTGGGCAACGCCGTCACGGGTCTGCCGTGCGATCCAGTACGACACCGAGGCATGGCCTCCGGTGCTCGCGTCGCCGAAATTCACCGACGCCTTCGGATCGTCCGCGGCGGGGAGCGCCATGCCGAGAAGATAGTCCTGATACCCCTGCCAGTTCAGGAGATCGGTCAGATCGGCGACGCCCGACAGCTTGAGTGCCTCAACCGCCTGGATCAGGTGCAGGGTTGTGTAGTGTGCATACGATACGCCTTCATTATAGGACCCGTCCCGCGCGTAGATGTCCCGGAACGTGCCGACGCTATAGACCGCCTGTTCCAGCCACCGCGCGGTGTTGGCATCAGACCCCAGGTACTTCTGATACACGAGCGCGCTGAGCGCGAGCACGGAGGCCGGGATCGCCTTGAGGTTGATCGTATTCAGGATGATCGGCCACCGCGCGAGCGAGATGCTCCGCTCCAGCGGGCGGTGCTCGAAGTACGTACTCGTCGTGTCCATTGTCCACCCCTTCACGCGGTCGGGATAACGCATGCCGTAGACAGCGCGGAAGGCGGGCTCGATGCCACGGGCGGCCATGGTCGTGAGCCATGCGGTGCGCGTCGCGGCCGGCACCCGGTTGCCCAGCGCTTCCACCACCATGGCGACCGCGAGCGCGGAGTTCGGCGCACGCTGGAGCCCGATGACCTCCGTGCCTCCCTCCAGGAAGTAGTCCCACTTCGGGAACTTCATCAGTGTCGCGACGCATTCGGTGGCCAGATCGGCCGCATCCGGGTCGCCGGTGTACAGATAGACCAGCGCCATCCGCTGCGCAAGGGTGCCGATGCGCTCGATGTCGTACAGGTGATCGTTGAACCGGACGCCGCCGCGGAGGAATGCGCGTTCACGCGCCCGGTCCACCGTATCCATCTGGTGACGGAGTCCGGCGAAGGCGGGATGGTGCATGTAGAGATCGTGGAACCGCGCACGGTCAGCCTCGCGGAAGAACACCGGGGTCGTGTCCGCGGCAGCGGCCACCCGGGTGAGCATGAAACCGAGGATCAGCGCAGAGACAGTACGGAGGAGGAAGCGTTGCATGATGGCTCCTTGTCTGGACGGAGGGTGAAGCTGTGTTGAGGTTCAACCTACCCAAACGCATCAAGAGAATCAATATGCGCGGCGGCGTGACATGCCGACGGTGCATCAGGATCGTCCCTTCCCCCGCACCGGAGTTGCGGCTTGACGGCCGTTTGGGTATCTTTGAGTATTCCATCTGCGGTCCATATCCATAACGCCACCGGAGTCTCCCATGAAGGTCCTCATTTCAGACGGCATCTCCCCTGACGGAGCCAAGATCCTGACGGACGCGGGGTTGCATGTCGACAACGTCAAACTCACGCCGGAAGAACTCATCGCACGGATCGGCGACTACGATGCGATCCTCGTCCGCTCGGCCACCAAGGTCACCAAAGAGGTCATCGCGGCAGGCAAGAACCTCAAGGTCATTGCCCGCGGCGGGGTCGGCCTGGACAACATCGATGCGGTAGCCGCTGCCGCGGCCAATATCACGGTCATCAATACCCCCGGGGCATCGGCGATCTCGGTGGCCGAGATGGCACTCGCCCACATGCTGGCGGTGAGCCGCTTCCTCCATCTCAGCACAATGGAGATGCGGGCCGGCAAATGGCCGAAGAAGGAGTTCGGCGCGGGGATCGAGCTCTACAACAAGACGCTCGGGATCCTCGGCCTCGGCAACATCGGCAAGGAGGTCGCCCGGCGCGCCCTCGGATTCGGCATGCACGTCCTGGCGTACGATCCCCCGTTCTCCCCCATGGACTTCATCGTCGAGATCACGACCCTCGAGAAGCTGCTGACGCGCGCCGACTTCATCACGCTCCACCTCCCCTTCGACAAGAAGAAGGGGCCGATGATCGGGCAGAAGGAATTCGCCATGATGAAGCCCGGCGTGGTGATCGTGAACTGCGCACGCGGCGGGATCATCGACCAGAAGGCATTGCTGGAAGCCTTGAATAGCGGCAAGGTGGCGGGCGCGGCACTCGATGTGTTCGAGCACGAACCCCCCACCGAGGAGGAGCAGGCACTCATCAATCATCCCCGCGTGAGCGTGTCGCCGCACATCGGCGGCTCCACAAAAGAAGCACAGGAGCGTGTCGGCGCGGAGATCGCGTTGAAGGTCGTCCGGGCTCTGGCGACCGAACAGAAACTCAAGTAACGCCGGCGTGCGAAGCGCGGGTGGCCTCA
>JAUQWO010000082.1 GCA_030835135.1 Bacteroidota bacterium | reverse complement strand
CGTCCACGCCGCCGAGGTCGACGAACACGCCGAAGTCGGTGATGGCCTTGACGGACCCTTCCAGGATCTGACCCTTCTCGAGGCTTTCGATGATGGCCTTGCGCTGGCCGGCCATCTCTTCCTCGACGAGGACCTTGTGGCTGACGACGACGTTCTCGGACGGGTGATTGATCTTCACCACGCGGAAATCCATCGTCTTGCCGATGTAGACATCGAAGTCGCGGACCGGGCGCACATCGATCTGGGAGCCCGGCAGGAATGCGTCGATGCTCATCAGATCCACCACGATACCGCCCTTGATGCGCCGCACGCAGCGGCCCTGCAGCACTTCACCGGTCTCGAATGCCTTCGTGACACGTTCCCACACGCGCATGAAGTCGGCGCGTTTGCGCGAGAGCACAAGCTGCCCTTCCTTGTTCTCGACGCTTTCCAGGAACACTTCGATCTCTTCTCCGACCTTGAGCTCGTCAGGGCGGGAGAATTCGGCAAGGGGAACGACGCCTTCGGACTTGAACCCGATGTCGACCGATACTTCGCTTTCGCCGATCGTTACGATGCGGCCTTTGATGATCTCCCCTTCATTGATCTTGCCGAGCGTTCCCTCGTACAACTTGAGCATCTCGTCGTACTGGGCCTCGCTGTAGTCACGCTCATCCAAAGATGTCTGCGCGCCTTTTGTGAATCCTGCCATTCATCCTCCTCTTGTGCGACATACTGTCCCGTATGGAGGCGGGACTTTCCCGCTGCGGTTGCCCGGGCCGGCGTCATCAGTGCGGCCCTGCGTCTCCCCGCAACAGGAAGAGCATTGAGTTAGTGGTTGTTGGTTTAGTGATGACGTTCGTTACCGCTTCATGCCTTCGATGGCTTCCTTCACCCGGGCCATCAGCCAGTGCGGCGTGGAGGTCGCACCGCTGATGCCTACCGTGGCAACGCCGGTGAACCACTCCGCCTTCAGCTCCCCCGCCTGTTCGATGAAATACGAACGCGGGTTCGCTTCCCTGCATATATCGTACAGCACCTTCCCGTTCGAAGAGTCGCGCCCCGCCACGAATACCATGACGTCCTGCGACGCCGCGAACTCCCTCAGTCTCTTGTCGCGCCCCGACACCTGGCCGCAGATGGTGTCCTTCGCGTGGAAATCGATCGCCGACTCCTCGAACGTGCCGACGACGAAATCCTGGATCCGTTTCTTGAGCACCGCGGCGATCTCGTAGAACGTCGCCTTGTCCATGGTGGTCTGGGAGAACAACACCGTCTTCTTCCCCGGGTCCACCTTCTCTGCCTCGGCCACCGACTTCACCACGATGGCTTCGTTGTTCGTGTGCCCCAGCAGCCCGATCACTTCGGCATGATCCTTCTTGCCGAAGATCACGATCTGATACCCGTTGTCGTGGAACTTGCGGATCCGCTCCTGCACCTTCGTCACCACCGGACAGGTCGCGTCGATCAGCGTCACACCCTGCTTCTTCGCTTCACGGTACGTCGACGGCGGTTCGCCGTGCGCACGGATCAATACTTTCTTGCCCGCAAGCGACGGCAGGTCGGCATGCGTGACGGTGGCGAGTCCCCGCTCCCGCAGCCGCCCGATCTCCATCGGATTGTGGATCACCGGCCCGAGCGAATACAACGGCTCGCCGGCCTTCATCTCGTCTTCCGCGATATCGATCGTCCGCACAACGCCCCAGCAGAACCCGGCGCTGGCATCTATCGTCACCTTCATCATCCCTCTCCTCTGCCCGTGCGGGCCTCCACCTTCGACACCACGAAGGCGACCTGCTCCTCGATCGTCATGTCCGATGTATCGATGTCGATCGCATCCTCCGCGCGCCGCAGCGGCGATTCCGTCCGCGATGCATCCCGCGCATCTCTCTCGGCGATCTCGGTCTCGAGACCATCGAGCGTGATGTGCTCACCGCGTGCCGCAAGCTCCTCCTGCCGGCGCTGTGCCCGCGACCGGATGCCGGCGACCATGAAGAACTTGAGGTCGGCCTCGGGAAACACCACGGTCCCGATGTCACGCCCCTCCAGCACGATCCCGCCGTCCTTCCCCATGAGCCGCTGCGCGCGCACCATCGCTTCACGCACGAGCCGCTGACTGCTCACCGCGCTCACGGCGCGGGTCACGGCGGGTGTGCGAATGGCTTCCGACACATCCTCCCCATCGAGCAGCACGCGCAACCCCTGCGGCGACTGCGTCAGCTGCACATGAGTGTCCGGCAGCAACGCTGCAACAGATGCGGCATCCTCCGGTGCGATCCCTGCGCGGAGGACCTTCAACGTCACCGCACGGTACATCGCCCCCGTGTCCACATGTATATACCCCAGCCGCCCGGCGGCCAGTCGTGCCGTCGTGCTTTTCCCGGATGCGGCAGGACCATCTATTGCAATTACCAGCCGGCGTTCAGTCACTTGATCGAGTTCTCGTGAGAAAAGAATATACGAAAATGCGATACAACCGGCAACTTCTTTGAAATCCTCAACGGAAAGCCGTATACTGGTACACCCATGAAGGCGCCGTTGACAAAGCTCACCCACGACCAGATCTCCGCCCGCCGGCTTGCGGGCGACGATATCCAGCGTGCTCCCCGATTCCCCATCTACGTGCTCCTGGACAATATCCGGAGCATGTACAACGTGGGGTCGATCTTCCGGACCTCCGACGGGGCACGGGTGAAAGAGCTCATCCTGACCGGATTCACACCCCACCCTCCCCGGAAGGAGATCAGTAAAACGGCACTGGGGGCAACGGATACGGTACCGTGGTCCTACGTGAAGGACCCGCTGGAAGCGATCGCGAGACTGAAGGGAGATGGAGTGAGGATCTGTCTCGTGGAACAGACCGACGGAAGCCGCCCGCACACCTCAGTGCAACCTGAGGAATTCCCACTTTGTTTGTTGATAGGCAACGAGTTAACCGGTATCTCCTCAGCCCTGGTCGAAGCAGCAGACATGGCCATCGAGATACCGATGTTCGGAGCCAAGCAGTCCCTGAACGCCGCGGTGGCCTATGGCATCGCGGTCTTCGAGATGGTCCGGGTACTGCAAGAAGCCCCTCCTACTTCGTCACGTCGTATGCCAGGGTGAAAAAATCGGTCTTCTCCAGGGTATGGATCCGGACAACCCCGGCCCGGACGAGCCCGACCAGTATCCGCGAGGCCCTGTGCTGGGAGATGTTCACAAGCTTTGAGAACTCCCTGGATGTGATCCGCTCGTTCTCGTCAAGGTACTTGAACAGCCTTTTTTCGTTCTCCCCGATCTCGATCTTGATGGCGGGAGCATCAGGCCGCTCGTTCTTCAGGATCTTCACCACTTCCTTGCTGGCCATCACCGTCTTGTCGTTGACCCGGATGTACACCCGGGTCCCCTCGCCGTTGGGGTAGCCGTTGGCCTCCCCGGCGTAGTAGTGCGGCTTCTGATCGCTCTCCGCGATGGTCGCGACGACCACATCCAGACCGTCGAAGGGTACGATATCGATCTCCGGCTCGATCTCCGGGACACAAAAATGCAGTCCCGCTTCACGGATGAGATCCACTTCGCTTTTCTCGCTCTCCACTCCCACGATCGAACCGTCATCGTCGACTCCGAAGAGGATATGCCCCCCTTTGGTGTTGGCAAAGGCGATAAGAGCACGGGCGATCTTCTCGGGGGTGGAAAACTTCCGCTTGAACTCCACCTCGAACCCTTCGCCCTCTTCGATCAGCGCATTGACATCCCTGTAATCCATCTCACATGCCCGGGTTTGTTCCACTGGTGTCTGCCGGCACAGGCGGCGCCTGTTCCGGAACCGCTGGCGCGGACGGTTCCTCCTGCGGAAGCGGCGGTACCGCGGTATCGCGTTCCTGGGGCAATTGTTCGGTCGGGCTTGACGGTTCCTCCTCTTGTTCGAGAACTGGTGCCTGTCTCCGTGCCGTGAGACGGCCGAGGACGATGGCTTTTCTGCGCAACACGTAGCGCGAGTCCGCGTCGGGCCGGTGCCGCAACGGACTGGGGATCACGGCAGCGAGGCGCGCTGCCTCGTCCAGGGAGAGCGCCGAAGCGGATTTGCCGAAGTACGTGCGCGACGCAGCCTCGATGCCGAAGACGCCGCGTCCCCACTCGA
Source organism: Bacteroidota bacterium (assembly GCA_030835135.1). Taxonomy (GTDB): domain Bacteria; phylum Bacteroidota; class Ignavibacteria; order UBA10030; family UBA6906; genus JAGDMK01. The sequence goes on along the minus strand of JAUQWO010000082.1, from coordinate 5,807 downwards.
TCAGATTCACATACAGTTCCAGGATGCGCCGCTTCTCCAGTGTCCGTTCCATCAGGACCGTGATGATCACTTCACGCAGTTTCCTCAACGGATCCTTGGATGTGGACAGGAAGAGGTTCTTTGCCAGCTGCTGCGTGATCGTGCTCGCTCCACGCGCCGCCCTGCCCTCCTCCAGGTTCTTCTCGAGCGATTCCTGGACCTCGAACCAGTCGATGCCGCCGTGTTCGTAGAACGTACCGTCCTCGGCGACCACGATGCAGTCCAGGACATACTTCGGTATCCTGCCGATCGGGATCCACGTCTGCGTGATCTTCAGCGGCTTGCCGTCATCGTCCGCCTCCGCAAGCCGTTGCCGCATCAATGCGGTCTCACGGGGATTCTCACTGCCCAGCGAAAGGATCCCGAAGTACGGGATGCTGAGGATGACATACGCCACGAATGCCGCAACGAGCAGCAGAAGCGTTGTGAACTTGTGCGTGCGTACCCAGGCCCACACGGTCTTCACAGCCGATGCGGTGCGGGTGGGCTGCTGCTCGGAGGTCGGGATCTCAGGTTCTGACAACGGTGTTCCACACTGTGGTGATCGATCGGCTGTTGCTGTCACCCCTGACGCGCGGGTTGCGCATCAAGGAATTGCTGGAGCAGGATCCGCGCCGCCATGGTGTCGACGGCTGCGCGGTCGCGGCGCTGCTTCTTCTTCATTCCTCCCTCGCGGAACGCGCGATGTGCATCCACGCTGGTAAGACTTTCATCCCATGTGGTCAGGGGCACCTCCACTACGCCACCGAGACGCGCGATGAACGCCTCCACGTCGCGCGCTTTCGTCCCTTTGCCACCGTCCGGCGCATACGGCATACCGACCACGATCAGTGCAACCATTTCCTCCCGGACAAGCTTCGCGATGGCAGGCAACAGCGCCCCATCATTGGCCCACGTCCCCACACCACTCGCAAGGATGCGCAGAGGATCGCTCATCGCCACGCCGACGCGTTTGGTCCCGTAATCCAGTGCCAGGACTCGTCCGGGGTCATTCGTCACGGCGGCTATTCCTCGAACCGTTCGGTCGTCCGCACCCCCGGCACCTTCTTGAGTTTCTCCATGATGCGCTGCAGGTGATCGATGTTCTCGACGTTCAGGATGAAGGCCCCCTGGAACAACCCATCCGCGGTCTCGATGTTGACGCTCCGGATGTTCGTGTTCTTGTACGTGGAGATCGCGTGGGTCAGGTCGTTCAGCATCGAGGGCCGGTCGTCGCCCGACACCCGCACACCCGCCACGAAGAGCACGCCGTTGTCGCCCGGCCACTGCACGTCCACGATGCGGTTGCTGTGGGCCGTGATCATCGACCGTATATTGTGACACGACTTCCGGTGGATCTTGATCCCCTCCCCGGTCGTCACGAAACCCACCACCTCATCCCCCGGGATGGGCTGACAGCACTTCGCGTAATTGTGCATGAAGTTGTCGCGCGTGCCGTCCAGCACGATGCCTCCGCTGCCCCCACGCGCGGAGGTGATGAACCGGTTGAAGAGTCCATCGATCCGCGCCTCTTCCACACCCGTGGGCTGCGGATGCTTCTGTTCGTCCTGATACAGCGCGATCACCTCATCGGGATCGATCTTTCCTTCCTGGATGCCCAGATAGAACGCGGAGGTGTTCTCCATCTTCTTCTCGCGCACGAACCGGAGCAGGTCATCGTCGTTGATGGCCACTTTCGCCCGCTTGAGCCGGCGCTCCCAGGTCTCCTTCCCCTCGTCCATCGCCTTGCGCTGCTCATCCTTGATCCACCGGCGGATGTGCGCCTTCGCCTTGTGGGTCACCACGGACTGCTCCCAGTCCGGGTTCGGCGTCTGGTTCTTCGATGTCAGGATCTCCACCTGGTCGCCGCTCTTCAGACGTGTATCCAGCGGCACGATGCGTCCGTTCACCTTGGCGGCGATGCAATGGTCACCCACCTTGGAATGGATCTCATACGCGAAGTCGATCGGCGTGGATCCGCTCGGCAGGATCCGCAGGTCGCCCTTGGGCGTGAACACATAGATCTCGTCCTGGTACAGATTGAGCTTGAAGCTCTCCATCAGCTGCTGGGTGGGTACCTGCCCTTCCGCGGCGTTCTCGAAGATCTCGCGCACCCAGCTCACCCAGTTCGCGATCTCGGGGTCCACGTTTCCCGGGTGCTCCTTGTACATCCAGTGTGCCGCAACACCCTTCTCCGCCACTTCATGCATCTTGAGGGTGCGGATCTGGACCTCCACCATCTTGCCTTCGGGTCCGACCACGGTGGTGTGGATGGACTGATAGCCGTTCTTCTTCGGCACCGAAATGTAGTTCTTGAAGCGCTCCGGATTGGGGATGTAAATGTCCGCGACCGTGCCGTACACGGCAAAGCAGTCGTTCGGGTCCGCGGTGTCCAGGATGATGCGGACCGCAAAGAGATCGTACACCTCTTCCAGCGGCTTGTTCCGCTTCATCATCTTGTTGTAGATGCTGTAGATGTGCTTCGGGCGCCCGCTGATCTCGAATTTGAATCCTTCATCCTTGAGCCGCTTCTCGATCGGTTGCGAGAACTTCCGGATGTAGTGCTCGCGTTCCCTGCGCCGCGATTTCAGGTCGCGCGCGATCTGGTCGTAGGCCTCGCGGTGCAGATGCTTGAACGACAGGTCCTCGAGCTCCCACTTGATGTTCGCGAGACCGAACCGGTGGGCGAACGGCGCGTAGATGTCCAGCGTCTCTTTGGCAAGACGCCGTTGCTTTTCCACCGGCAGATACTCGAGGGTCCGCATGTTGTGCAGGCGATCCGCGAACTTCACCAGCATCACCCGGATGTCGTTCACCATCGAGAGCAGCATCTTGCGATAGCTCTCCGCCTGCGTCACGTCGTGACTCTTGAAGATATCGGAGATCTTCGTCGCGCCGTCCACGATGTCCGCCACCGTGCCGCCAAACTCCTCGCGGATGTCGGCGACGGTGTACTCGGTGTCTTCGGCCACGTCATGGAGCAGCGCCGCGGCAACGGAGACATCGTCGAGGGGGATCTCTTTGGCAACGATCTTGGCGACGGCGAAGGGGTGGTCGAAGAAGGGCTCACCCGAGGCGCGGATGTCGTGGCGATGGGCGTTGAACCCGAAGTCGAAGGCGCGCCGGATCAGGTTCTCGTCGAGCCGCGGCAGGGTCTTCTGGCATAACGCCAGCAGGTCATCGAGCTTCTTTTTGTACTTGGGGTTCGTCATGGCTCCTGGCCCGGTGCGCCCATCCGTCCACAGACGGGGGTGCTATCAACGAGAACAGCCCGCCCGGAACGGAAGTTCAGGCGGCGTGTATCCTCAAAAATATAGGATGCCGGTGTGCGAGAGTCAAGGAAGACACGCGGAAGGCCGGCAGGATTCGCCTCTGGCCGGCCCCCGGGCGGGTCATTCGGTACCGAACAGGCGGTCACCCGCGTCGCCGAGGCCCGGGAGGATATACCCGCGGTCGTTCAGCTTGCGATCGAGCGCCGCGGCGTACATGGGCACGTCGGGGTGGTTCGCGGCAACACGCTTCACCCCAATGGGAGCGGCCACGAGGGCGGCAAAGCGGATCCGCTTGGCGCCACGACGCTTCAGAAAGGTGATGGCTGCGGAGGCGCTCCCCCCCGTTGCCAGCATGGGATCCAGGAGGATGACGAGGCTTTTAGCAAGCCCCTGGGGGAACTTCGCATAATAGTCCACGGGTTCGAGCGTCCGTTCGTTCCTGTACAGCCCGACGTGTCCGACGCGCGCCTCGGGGAGGACGTCCAGGAAGCCGTCGATCAACCCGAGTCCGGCCCGCAGCACGGGCACGATCACGATATCGTCCGCCAGGACGTACCCGGTGGTCACTTCCAGGGGCGTACGGACCTTCGTCTTCCGCACGCGGAGGTCATGCGTCACGGTGAACGCCATGATCGAGGAGATGCGCCGGAGGGTGGTGCGGAACACATGATTCGACACGGTCGCGTCCCGAAGGATCGCAACATCGCGCTTGATGAGCGGGTGATCGATGATGGTCAGGTTGGTCATGGGCGTCCTGGGGATTGAAGCTCACGGGAGAGCGCGTTGGCAGCGACGAGCAGCGGGTCCCAGAGCGGACTGAACGTCGGGGCATAGGCAAAGTCCGACTCGCGGAATGCATCCACCGTCAGATGCTGGTGGAGGGCGACGGCAAGAGCATGGCTCCGGTGGACGGCACCTTCCCGGCCATACAGCGTCCCGCCCAGCAGGCGGCCGGATGTGCGGTCTGCGATGAGGGTCACGGTGAGCTTCGATGCACCGGGCATCATGCCGACCCGTGAGGGTGTCGTCACGGTCCGGGTGATGGGCATGAATCCCGCGAGCTTCGCTTCCTCCGCGGACAGCCCGATGCGCACGGCTTCATGGTCGAAGACCTTCACCGCCGTAGCGCGGAGTGCCCCGGGGAACCTGGCCCGTCCGCCTGCGGCATTGGTGCCGGCGACCCATCCTGCCCTGCTGGCGATGGTGGCAAGCGGCACATAGCACCATGCATTCGTCACGGCATTGCGCACCTCGCAGCAGTCGCCCGCTGCATAGATATTGTGCGCCGATGTCTTCTGCCACTGGTCGGCAAGGATGCCGCCGTGGCGGCCGATGCTGATCCCCGCCTGGCGCGCCAGCGCAACATTCGGCACGACCCCCACGGCCACGACCACAACATCTGCGCCATAGGTGTTGCCCGGCGTGAGCACGTGGGTCACGCGCTTCCCATCCTGCGATGTGAGGGCGACCGGCGACTCGTTGCCGCAGAACCGCACACCGTTCTTCACGAGGACATCGCGCATGGCTGCCCGGGCGTCCGGCGTCATCCCCGGGAGCGGCATCTCCCCGCGCTCGAGCAGGGTCACATCGATCTGCCGTTCGCGCAGGGCTTCGGCCATCTCGACACCCACGAACCCCGCGCCGATGACCACCGCCGTCCGCGGACGCATCCCGTCGATGAAGTGACGGAGCTGATGCGCACTGTCCAGGGAACGGATGTGAAAGACATTCACACTCTCTTCGCCCGCGAGTCCCAGACGCCGCGGCGTCGCGCCGGTGGTGAGGATCAACCGGTCATAGCAGATCTCGGTGGCCTTCCCCGCATTGATGTCGCGCACCAGCAAGCGGCGGTTGCCCGTCCGGATCTCTTCCACCCGGTGATGCAGGAGGACATCGACGCCCTTCTCGCGCTTCAGGCTTTCCGCGGTATGGACGACGAGATCGTCCGCCTCCACGGTGCCCCCGACGTAGTACGGCAGTTCGCAGATCCCGTAGGAGATCGCGTCGGATTGTTCCAGCAGGATCACGCGCGCATGCGGGTCCGTGCGTGCGGCTTTACTTGCCGCACTCGGCCCTGCCGCGAGTCCCCCGACCACGACGATCGTGCGTTGCGGACTGCTCATTTTTTCTTCAGGGAGATCACAATGGGGACGCCGGTGAAACCGAATTGCTCGCGCAGGCGGTTCTCGAGGAAGCGGACATACGTATCCTCGATCAGCTGCGGTTCATTGGCGAAGAAGGCGAACACGGGTGGTTCGGATTTCACCTGGGTGATGAACTTGATCTTGATCTCCTTCCCGGACCTGCTGCGGGGCGGGTGCGCCGTGACCTCCGGGAGGAGCCTGGCGTTGAGCTGACTCGTGGAGATGCGCTTCTGTGCTTCGGCGCGGACCTCCTTCGCCATCTCGATCAGTTTGTAGATGCGCTGTTTGGAGAGGGCGGAGACGAACAGGATCGGGAGAAAATCGTAGATGCGAAGGCGTTCACGGATCGCTTTCTCATAGAGAGCGGCCGTGC
>JAUQWO010000081.1 GCA_030835135.1 Bacteroidota bacterium | reverse complement strand
GGCGGTCTTTCTGGTGGCGGGGGCAGCGTTGCTGTATGTCGTGAACAGAGTGTGGAGGGAGAAGGGTGCGGGGGCGTGAACGGTTCCGAGGGGCGTGACCGGTCTCGGGGGGTGAACGGTCCCGAGGGGTGCAGGGTTCATGCGCGAGGATGCGTGTTGATGTGTTGTGATGCGTTATGATTTTGTAGGGGCCGAGCATGCTCGGCCCCTACACGGGTATTGCAGCGTACCCACGACGGCCCCTACACGGGTTTTGCAGTGCCCCCCACGACGGCGCCTCCATGGTACCTGCACACGGGCCGATGCATTGTTGTTGTAGGGGCCGAGCATGCTCGGCCCCTACACGGGTATTGCAGTGCCCCCCACGGCCCCTACATGGGTCTTGCAGGGCCCCCCACGGCCCCTACGATAAATACGAAAAGGCCGTCCCCCAATGCGGGACGGCCTTTTTCTATGCTGTCGGAGCGGGGGGATTTGAACCCCCGACCCCTTGAACCCCATTCAAGTGCGCTACCGGGCTGCGCTACGCTCCGATCGACAGCAACTTCTTATCGACTCCGGTACTTTTCGGAGCTGCGCTACGCTCCGAATGACAGCGCCTAAATGTACGGACATCCATTGTGAAACGCAACCGTGGTTTCCGTACAATTCACGTGAATTTCAGCGCCGTTTTTCCTATCTTCGTGCAAAGAATCCTGTCCCCTGTGCTTCCTTTGTCATGGCAACATCCCGCGGCACATCGCCCGCTCCCGATACAGCCGTCTGCGTCCACTGTGGCGATCCCGTTCGGGGCGATGGGGTTGTCAGTGGCGACCTGCAGTTCTGCTGCTCCGGCTGCAAGGCCGTCTACGAAGTGCTCTCACAGGCAACGTCCTGCCCTGTGCCGACACCGCGACCGCTCGGCGATGACCGCTTCGCGTATCTCGACGATCCCGCGGTCGTTGAACGCCTCTGCGATTTCTCCGATGGCTCCATCACCGCGGTGACGTTCTTCGTGCCGCAGATGCACTGCGCGTCGTGCATCTGGCTGCTCGAGAACCTCTTCCGGTTCGATCCCGGGATACTCCATTCACGCGCCGACTTCCTCGGCAAATCCGTGGTGGTCCGGTACGCGAACGGGAAGACTGGATTGCGCAAGGTCGTGGAACTCCTTGCATCGCTCGGCTACGAACCGACGATCACGCTGGAGTCGGCGCAACGCACGCCGCGCCGCGAAGCGGACCGCTCCCTGTATGCGCGGATCGGCATCGCCGGGTTCTGTTTCGGGAACGCGATGATCCTCGCATTCCCGGAATATCTCTCCGGCGGGGACTTCGAGCCGCTCCTCCGCTCGCTGTTCTCGTACGTCAGCCTGGTGTTGGCTCTTCCGGTCACGTTCTACAGCGCTGCGGTGTTCTTCCGCGGAGCACTCGCCGGGCTCCGGTCACGCGTGGTGAACCTGGACCTGCCGATCGCCCTCGGGGTTGCGATCCTGTTCGCGCGCAGCGCGGTGGAGATCCTGACCGGGTCGGGGTTCGGCTATGTGGATTCGCTCTGCGGACTCGTGTTCTTCCTGCTGCTCGGCCGCCTGTTCCAGCAGCGGACGTATGACAGTCTGAATTTCGACAGGACCTATGCGTCCTACTTCCCGCTTGCCGTCACGACGAAGAAGAAGGACCGCGAGTCGAGCGTGCCGGTCACTTCCCTTGAACCCGGCACCAGGGTCATCATCCGCAATAACGAGATCGTCCCGGCCGACGCGATCCTGATGAGCGATGCGGGCGCGATCGACTATAGCTTCGTGACGGGAGAGTCCACACCTGTACCCGCGAAGCAGGGTGATCTGGTGCATGCCGGCGGAAGGCAGGTGGGCAGTGCGATCGAACTGGAGGTCGTGAAGACGGTCTCCCAGAGCTATCTGACGCAGCTCTGGAATGAAGCAGCGTTCAGGACGGACCGGCCGGGCAACCTGACGCGGCTCACGAACATCGCCGGCAAGTACTTCACGGCCGCGCTGTTCGTCGTCGCGGCCGGCGCAGGGCTCTACTGGTTCCCGCGCGATACGGCAACGGCATGGAACGCCGTCACCGCGGTGCTGATCGTTGCCTGCCCGTGCGCGCTGGCGCTGTCCACGCCCTTCGCGTTCGGCACAGCGCTCCGTGTGTTCGGGCGCGGCAAGTTCTATGCGAAGCATGCGGACGTGGTAGAATGGATGGGCCGCATCCGCACGGTGATCTTTGACAAGACCGGGACCCTGACCCACGCGCGCGGTTCAGGCGTGCGGTTCGTGGGCGAGCCGCTGTCGCCGAATGAACGGTCGGCCGTGCGATCGGTGGTGCGCAATTCACATCACCCGCTCAGCCGTGCGGTGTTCGATGCGTTGAACAATGATCCGGTGGTGCCCGTGACCGGTTTCACCGAAGAAGCGGGCGGAGGGATCCAGGGCACGATCGGCGGTATCACCGTGCGCGCAGGGTCGCGGACGTTCTGCGGCCTCCCGTCCGTGGATGAGACAGAGGTGGCGGACACCGATGCAGCGCCGTTGCGTGTGTGTATCGCCCTGAACAGTGTCCCGCGCGGACAGTTCGTGCTGGCGGGGCACTACCGGGATGGCGTGGCACCACTGGTACGGGAACTCCGAAAGCACTATGAGGTCGTGCTCCTGTCGGGCGACAGCGACCGGGAAGAGGAGACATTGACCAGGCTCTTCGGCGAGGGAGTGCCGCTGCATTTCCACCAGACCCCGGCGGACAAGCTGGCCTTCGTGGCGGGGGTGCAGGCACAGGGTGATCCCGTGCTCATGGTGGGTGATGGGCTGAATGACGCCGGGGCCCTGAAACAGGCCGATGTCGGGGTGGCGCTCACCGACGATACGTCGGCATTTACGCCGGCCTGCGATGTGATCCTGGATGGGAGCATGTTGACTTCCCTGGACCGGTTTCTGCGTTTCGCGCGGTCCAGCCGGACCGTTGTTCTTGTGGCATATGCCATTTCCGTGCTGTATAATGTAGTCGGCCTGTCGTTCGCGGTCCGCGGCGCGCTTTCTCCGGTCATTGCCGCGGTCCTGATGCCCGCCAGTTCCATCACGGTCGTGGCATTCACATCGCTCAGTCTGCGGATGCTGGCACGAAAGAGGGGTCTGGTATGAGCGTGATCGCTGTGTTGCTGGGATTCAGTATGCTCCTCGCGGGGATCTTCCTTGCGGCGTTTCTCTGGGCGGTGCGGTCCGGCCAATTCTCCGACCGTCACACGCCTTCGCTCCGGATGTTACAGGATGACGACCGTCCGGGTCGTCACGGATCGTCCACTCACAAACCAACGTAACTCGAGGCACCATGGAGATACAGACATTCTCGTACGACAACCGGATCGTACGTAATTTCGCCATCGCGTCGGTCGGATGGGGTTTCATCGGCATGCTGGTGGGGTTGCTTGTCGCGTTCGACCTCGTCTTCCCGTCCTGGAACCTGTCCCTGCCATATACGACCTTCGGCCGCATCCGTCCCATCCATACGAATGCCGTCATCTTCGCATTCGTCGGGAATGCGATCTTCATGGGCGTGTACTACTCGTTGCCCCGTCTGTGCAAGACGCCGATGTTCAGCACGCTCCTCAGCAAGATCCATTTCTGGGGATGGCAATCGATCATCGTGCTCGCGGCGCTGACGCTCGCCCTTGGGATCACCACTTCCAAAGAATATGCCGAGCTGGAGTGGCCGATCGATATCCTGATCACATTGATCTGGGTGGTGTTCATCATCAATATGTTCGGCACGATCTTCAAACGCCGTGAGCGGCATATGTACGTGGGCATCTGGTTCTACATCGCCACGGTCGTGACGGTCGCTGTGCTGCATATCGTGAACTCCTTCGAGAACCCGGTCTCGCTCTTCAAGAGTTACTCGCTGTACGCCGGCGTCCAGGACGCCCTCGTCCAGTGGTGGTACGGCCATAATGCCGTCGCCTTCTTCCTGACGACACCGTACCTCGGACTCATGTACTACTTCCTGCCCAAAGCGGCGAACCGGCCGGTGTATTCCTACCGGCTGTCGATCGTCCACTTCTGGTCACTCATCTTTCTCTACATCTGGGCCGGGCCGCACCATCTGCTGTACACCTCGCTGCCCGATTGGGCGCAGTCGCTCGGCACGGTCTTCTCGATCATGCTCATCGCTCCGTCCTGGGGTGGCATGATCAACGGGCTGTTGACACTCCGCGGGGCGTGGGACAAGGTGCGCGAGGATGCGGTGCTGAAGTTCATGGTCGTTGCCGTGACCGCCTATGGCATGGCGACCTTCGAAGGGCCGATGCTCTCGCTGAAGAACGTGAACGCCATCATGCACTACACCGACTGGATCGTTGCCCACGTGCATGTGGGTGCACTCGGATGGAACGGCTTCCTCACCTTCGGGATCCTCTACTGGCTCATCCCGAAGATGTGGAACACGCAACTCTATTCAAAGAAACTCGCGAACGTGCATTTCTGGATCGCCACGCTCGGGATCGTGTTCTATGCCGTGGCCATGTATACTTCCGGCCTGACGCAGTCGCTGCTCTGGAAGCAGTTCACCGCCATCGGCACGCTCCAGTACCCGAATTTCCTGGAGACCGTGCTGCGCATCTATCCGTTGTACATCGTCCGGGCCGTCGGCGGCACATTGTATCTGACCGGTGTCGTGATCATGGCGTACAACCTGCTCAAGACCGCCAAACAGGGGACCTTCGTGGCCGAGGAACAGGTGCAGGCACCTGCGCTTGCACCCGAGGACCCGCAGCACAAGGAATCGAAGCACCGCTGGCTCGAGAAGAAGCCGATCCAGTTCGCAGTGCTTGCCCTGGTCCTTGTGCTCATCGGCGGATTGGTCGAGCTCATTCCGACGTTCATCGTGAAGAGCAACGTGCCCACCATCGCCAGCGTGAAACCGTACACGCCGCTCGAGGTGGAAGGACGCGATATCTATATCCGCGAAGGGTGCAACAACTGCCATTCCCAGATGGTACGCCCGTTCCGCTCCGAGACGGAGCGCTATGGCGAGTACTCCAAAGCGGGCGAATATGTGTACGACCATCCGTTCCTGTGGGGATCCAAGCGCACGGGTCCGGACCTGCACCGGGTGGGCGGCAAGTATCCGCATTTCTGGCACTACCTTCACATGAACGACCCGACGTCGATGTCGCCGGGGTCCCTGATGCCGGCGTACCCGTGGTTGTTGACGGACGATCTGGACACGTCCACCCTGGCTTCGAAGATCACGGCGTTGCGCGGGATCGGGGTACCGTATCCGGCGGGCTACGAACAGCGTGCGCCCGAAGAGTTGCGGCTGCAGGCTGAACAGATCGCGGCCGAACTCATGAAGTCGGGCGCACCGGCGGAACCGAACAAGGAGATCATCGCGCTGATCGCGTACCTCCAACGGCTGGGGACGGATATCAAAGTCCCCGCGCAACAGTAAGGAGGACCGCGCATGATCGCTGAATATCTGAGATCGTTCGAGGCCGCGGTGCCGATGGGCATCGTGTCACTGCTCTCGTCGATCACCCTGTTTGTGTACTTTCTCTGGCGTGCACTCCGGATGCCGACCGCGTCGGTCCGTGTCATGGAGCAATTGCCGCTCGATCCCATGGAGCCCGCCGCCGGGCAATCCCACGAGGTGACACGATGACACTCACTGTCCTTCTTCTGCTGTCCGCAACAGGCACGGATACCGCACTGCTGCTGACCGGCATGATCACCGCGCTCGCCGTGCTGATCGTCCTCCTCTCGCTCATCCTGCCCGAGGAGGACCGTGCGATCCTCGGCGCGGCATACGCCCGGATGCGGCAGTACCTGCTCACCGGCACCACCGGCGAGGTCGAGGAGTTCGACCATCAGTTCGATGGCATCCGTGAGCTCGACAACCGCATCCCCCCGTGGTTCACGACGCTGTTCCTGGCCACGATCGTGTTCGCGGTCGTCTATCTCCTCGATTACCATGTGTTCTCGTCGTCGCCGCTGATGGTGGCCGAGTACAACGCCGAAGTGGCGGCCGCGGATGTCCAGCGGCGGATCGTCCTTGCTTCGGAGGGCACCATCGATGAGAACGCGCTGGCACCGATCAAGGACCCGGAGGTTCTCACGCGCGCAGCGGGGGAATTCCAGAAGTACTGCGTCTCATGCCATGGCCCCACGGGGGGCGGCATCGTCGGGCCGAACCTTACCGATCAGTACTGGATCCACGGTGGCGGCATCAAGAACGTGTACGCCACGATCAAGATGGGCGTCCCGGCAAAAGGGATGATCAGCTGGCAGCTGGTCTTCACGCCGAAGCAGATCCAGGAGATCGCCAGTTACGTGCTTTCGCTGGAGGGGACGAACCCCGCCAACGCAAAGAAGCCGGAAGGGACCCTGTACGTCCCGCCGGCCGATACCACCACAGCGGCAGTTGACCCCACAAAATCACCCGTATGACATCGTCAGCAGAAGGCGGTCCCGGACCTGAAGAGAGTTTCCGGGACTCGCTCGGTATCGTCAGTCAGGAAGGCAAACGGCGCTGGTTGTTCCCGAAGGCGCCGCGCGGGCGGTTCCACCGGGCCCGGATCGCGGTGAGCGCCCTGCTCCTCCTCATACTCTTTGGCGTTCCCTTCATCACGATCGGAAACCATCCGTTCTTCCTGTTCAACTTCCTCCAGCGGAAACTCATCCTTTTCGGCACGGTGTTCGGACCGCACGACTTCTATCTCGTCGGGCTCTCCGTCATCACGGGCATCATCTTCATCATCCTGTTCACCGTGGTGTTCGGACGGCTGTTCTGCGGATGGATCTGCCCGCAGACCGTGTTCATGGAGATGGTCTTCCGCAAGATCGACTATTTCGTCGAAGGCGATCACCGCGCACAGGCGCGTCTCCGTGCCTCGTCATGGAACGGCACGAAGATCGTCCGGAAGTCCGTGAAGTATCTCATCTATGCGGCGTTCTCCTTCCTCATCGCGAACACGCTGCTGGCGTACGTCGTGGGGATCGAGGAACTCCGGAAGCTGGTCAGTGAGCCGCCGGCGAACAACATCGGGCTGTTCACGGCCGTCGTCGGCTTCTCGGTGGTGTTCTACTGGATCTTCTCCTGGTTCCGTGAACAGGCATGCATCCTGGTCTGTCCGTACGGCCGACTGCAGGGCGTGCTGCTCGATCGGAACTCGATCGTCATCGCCTACGACCATGTGCGCGGCGAACCGCGCGGGAAGATGCGCCGGGACCAGGAACGCACGGAAGGCGACTGCATCGATTGCCATCAATGCGTGGAGGTCTGTCCGACCGGCATTGACATCCGGAACGGGACGCAGCTGGAGTGCGTCAATTGCACGGCCTGCATCGATTCCTGCGATGCGATCATGGACGGGATCAAGAAGCCGCGCGGTCTGATACGCTATGCGTCGGCGAACGGGATCACGCAGGGTACCGGGTTCCGGTGGACGGCACGCGTCATCGGGTACACGGCCGTGCTCACGGTGCTCATCGCCGTGCTGACGATCCTTCTCATCCGGCGAACGCCGCTGGACGTGACCGTGCTGCGTACGCCGGGCATGATGTTCCAGGAACTCCCGGATGACCGCATCAGCAACGTGTATGACGTAAAAGTGCTGAACAAGATGTTCAATGATGTGCCGGTGAACCTCCGCCTCCTGGCACCGGCCGGCGAGGTGGAGATCGTCGGTGGCCCCCTCGTGGCACCATCGCAGGCGGTGATGCAGAGCAAGATCCTCGTCGTGCTGCCGCAGGACGGGATCCACCGGATGTCCACCCCCATCACCATCGGCATCTTCGCCGATACCGTGCTCATCCAGAAGATCTCCACCACATTCCTCGGGCCGGTGAAACAGCAGAAGGATCACGATCGCGAACAAGAGCACGGCGGCGGTCATGACTAGCACATCGAAGAACCGCTGGCCTCTCGGCATCGTCCTGGTGATCGCGCTCTTCCTGGTGGTCATGCTGAGTGTGGCAGGATATCTGATGACGCAGGACGTGAATCTGGTGACGGAGAAGTACTACGAAAAGGAACTCGGCTACCAGGCGCGGATCACGGCGATGGAGCGCGCACGAGCGCTGGGACCGGATGTGGCGATCGGTACGGCGGCCGGTGCGGTGATCGTGCAGTATCCGCGCAGCATGGCATCCATGACGGGTGACGGACACGTGGTGCTGTACCGACCCTCCGCGCGGTCCTCGGACCGATCCCTGCCGGTCGTGGCCGACTCTGCTGCACGGCAGGTCATCCCGTTCGCACCGCTTGCATCCGGTTTGTGGCGCATCCAGGTCCAATGGACCATGCGTGGTGAGGAATACTATATGGAACAACCATTCATGGTGCCATGATGGAAATCGTTGCGGGATTGATGGTCGGTGTCGTGGGCAGCCTTCATTGTGCCGGCATGTGCGGGCCGCTGGCGCTGGCGTTGCCCGTTCCTCCGGATGCACGGGTGCGGTACATCATCGGCCGGTTGCTCTACAATCTCGGGCGCACGGTGACGTACATGGTCCTCGGTGCGATCGCCGGAGCGGTCGGGCGGAAACTCTTCCTTGCCGGTGCACAGCAGACCGCCTCGGTCGTGCTCGGCGTGCTCCTGCTGCTCTTCGCTCTCGTGCCATCGCTTGCCCGGTGGATCCCCGGCGGCACGTCGTTCGTGGATCGACTCACCGGTCCCGTTCGCCGGGCGATCGGCGTTCTCCTTCAGCGCTCGTCGGTGCTTGCCCTCTTTCTCCTGGGGTTGGTGAACGGGTTGCTGCCGTGCGGACTCGTGTACATGGCCGTGGCGGCGGCGATGACGACCGGGACGATGCTGCAGGGGGTGATGTTCATGGCGGGGTTCGGCCTGGGCACGGTGCCGATGATGCTGACGATCGCTCTCCTGGGGAAGCAGTTGCAGGGCGGGTTGCGGAAACGGCTGCACGCGGTCCTGCCGGTGTTCAGCGTCGTGGTCGCGGTGCTGATCCTGTTGCGCGGACTGAATCTAGGTATCCCGTATGTGAGCCCGAAGGTCGTGGAGGAGCCGCAGCACGAACGGATGGAGTGCTGCGAACCGGAGTGATGCTCAGTTCAGCTTCTTGAGGAGATCTTCGAGGAACAGCTTCGTTTCGAGGACGTCGGCGCGGAGTTGCTCATCCTTGATCTTCGCCCGTGGTTTCGGAGGATCGATCAATTCGAGCTGCTCCCCGTTGTCGACTTCCGGCGTGAACGTTTTGAGGACCTGCTTCGCTCCTTCGATGGTGTAGCGTTCATCACGAAGGAGTTTCTTGATGTAGAGGATCAGTTTGATGTCGCGGTTGGTGTAGATGCGGTTTCCCGCCCGGTTCTTGGCCGGCTTCAGCTGGTCGAACTCCGACTCCCAGTAGCGCAGGACGTACTGCTCCAGATCGGTGATCTTGCTCACCTCGCTGATGGAGTAGTACAGCTTTTTGATGCCGAGAGATTTCATGTGTCGTCCGTCTGGAGAAAGTATACATAATCCGGCGGAGAGAAGCAACGCGCCTGCTAACGGGTCCCCCGGGTGCGGGAGAGGTTCTCATCCAGCTCTTTGAGTCTCTGGACCTGCGCCTTGGCTGCCACGACCTCACGTTCCATATCCTGCAACCGGCGTGTTTGCGACAGGATCGTGCCCGATTGTCTGCGGATCACGCGCTGGAGACTGTCCACAATGGTGCGATGGCGCCGCATTGCGGTGGTTTGCAGCGAGAGCCGGTCCAGCAGGGCAAGCGGGACCTCGGTCTGGAGGCGTTGGTCGGTGGAGCGCGTTCGTGCCAGTGCCTTGCGGAACCACACGGCGCCGATGGAATCGCTCCGTGCGGGATTGCGGAGCGTTGTCATGACGAGACCTGCCATCTGGGTCGCTGTTGCGCCGGCGGGTGAAGCCGGATTTTCGTCGGCGACCATCGTATAGATGTGCAGTGCCCGTTTGAAGTCGCCGCCCTGCACGAACGAACTCGCCAGTGCAAGTTGCCGGTCCGCGTCGGAGACAGCCGACAACGCGCTGAGGCTGGTATCCGTCGGGGGGACACAGCTGACCGAACACAGGGAGAGGAGGGCGGCGGCCGGAAAGAGAAGGATGCCACGCGTCGACATGGTCAAATACTCCGATGCTGGATTGTCGCGCCAGCGGCTGCAACCGTGCGGGGTTCGGCGGGGAGTTCCACGGTGAACGTAGAGCCCTGGCCGACGGCGCTCGCGGCGAACACCCTGCCGCCATGGCCATCAACGATGGCTTTCACGAGCGCGAGACCAACGCCGGTGCCTTTGACATTGATCTGTGAGACGTTCTTTGCCTGGAAGAATTTGGTGAAGAGACGGGGGACATCCTCGGGATCGATCCCGATCCCGGAGTCCTTCACGGCGATCCGCGCTCCGTCCTCGCACGGACTGAGCGTCACCGTGATATTCCCGCCCTGAGGGGTGAACTTGACCGCATTGCTCAGCAGGTTGTTGAGGACCATGACCACCTTGTCCGGGTCCGCGGAGATCTTCGGCACCGCCTGTGCGGCGAGTCCGATGCTGATCTCTTTCTGTGACGCGATCAGGCGCGCATTGTTGATGATGGGCGTGATGACCGAGAGAAGGTCGACGGGCTGGCGGTGGAACTCCATCATCCCTGCTTCGATCTTCGCGAGGTCCAGGAATTGATTGCTGAAGGTGGAAAGCTGATCGATGTTGTCGCGGATGGCGGTGAGCAGCGTGCGCTGGCGGTCGTTCAGCGGTCCGGCAACCTGCTCCGCCAGCATATAATAGATGGCATAGATCGCCTGCAACGGCGTGCGGAGCTCGTGCGAGATCTGCTGCATCACATCGGCCTTGTACTCGTCGATCCGGCGCAGACGCTCGCTCATCGTGTTGAACGACTGCACCAGCATGCCGAAGTCGTCGTGCGCGCGCACCGGGATCGTGTGGAAATCGCCGCGGGCGATGCGCTCGGTGCTCTTGCGCAGCCGTGCGAGCGGAGCCGAGACCGAGATCGTGATGAAGAAGGCGACGATGATCGTCAGGGCGAGGACGCTGAGGAGAAGGGTCGTGGCCTTTTCGAGGATGGCTGTGGTGTGCTTTTCCACGGTGGCAACGGACCGCGCGATCGCGTTCTGGTTCAGGACGACCAGGAGATCGAGTCCGCTGTGCGCGATATCGAGACTGTCCATGATCTGGCCATTGCGCAGGTGCGGTTGCCGGGTCCGTGCGGGAATAGCCTCGTCGAGCCATGCGTGCACGCGGCGTATCTCGTCGAGCGTGGCGAACTCGATGGTGTCGTTCAGCACCGTTTCCAGGGAATCCAGACGGTCGAGTGCAAGAAGGCGTGTGCGCGAGTACATCCGGAGGTAGGCCGGATCCCGCGTCACAAGGAACTTCTGCGCATTCCGTTCTTCTTCGTTCAGGAGTTCGTGCAGTCCGCGCGCCTTGTCGATGGTGGCAACATCAGCGACGAGCGTAGGGGTGACGGCCGTGGAGGCAGAGTCGAGACTGATGAGGATGAAGCCGGTGACCAGGATAAGGGCTGCAGCGATGATCCCGAAGCCGATCGCCAACTTCCAGGAGAGAGAAACCTTCATGGTGTCTCCTCGATGACTGCCATGGCGACGACGTGATTGTCGGCATGGGACAGCGAGATCTGGATCCGGGCGGAGCCGATGTGTTCACGGAGACGGCCGTGGAGGGTGACGCGGGGTTGCCCGGTCGGGTCATTCGTGACCTCGACGTCCTTCCACCGGAAATCGCCCGCCCATCCTGTGGCGAGCGCCTTGCTGACAGCTTCCTTTGCGGCGAAGCGTGCTGCGAAGTGCTGGTGCCGGCGCGCTTTACCGTTGCAGTACGCGATCTCCTCGCTGGTAAAGACCTTCTCCAGGAACCGCTCGCCCTCCTCATCCACGAGGGTGCGCACACGCTCGATATCGACGATATCCACGCCGATGCCGCGGATCATGACCCCCTCCCGCCGGCAAGGGCATTCTCCTTGTCGATCACGTCCAGCAGCTCAGACACGTCGTTCAGTTCGTAGCGCGCATGCGAGTCGACCGTCCCGAAGGTGTCGCCGTACCGCGCGAACACCGTGGTAATGCCCAGCTGTGCCGCGCCGACCATATCGCGTTCGGCCCAATCGCCCACCATGATCGTCTCCTCCGGGGTGACCTTCAGCATGGTGAGTGCGCGGAGGAACGGTGCGGGGCTGGGTTTGCGCTCACCGGTGTCCTCGAAGGTGACGACGCAATCGAACAGGTGGTGAAAATCCAGGTAGCAGAGCCGCAGCCATGCTTCGCGGCCGGGGGCATCGGACACCACGGCGAGGCGGATGCCGCGTTTGATGAGCGCGACGAGCGTCATGGTCACATGGGGATAGGGAACGAGGGCAGCTTCACGGGCGCGGCGGTAGGCGATGATGCCGGCAGACAGGATCTTGTAGTCGACCTTCTGGAAGATATCGTAGAGCAGTTGATCGAAGACGTTCTGAAACTCGATCCCGCGCTCTTTGTAGATCGCATCGATGCGTGCCTGGACCTGGGTCACGGACAGACCGAGGCCGGCGTCGATCATGGCGTTGATGGCGGCGGTAACGGCCTGCCGCTTCATGCTCATGAAATCGACGAGGGTATTGTCGAGATCAAAAATGACCGCTTTGATCATAATGTTAGTGCGCGATCCGTGCGCTTCTCGCTGCTTCGTCTTCCACGAACTCCCGGACAGCGGGTTTCAGGTAGACGTTCTCCAGACCGATACCGTGCAGGGCCGTGGCGAGCACGGCGGCCTTACGGACGGGCATCAACCTCTTGTTGATCAGCAGTATCTTCTGGTCGCGCAGGATACAATAGCCACCCTCGAAATCACCGCGCTCCCACCGCACCGTGATGCCGATCTGCGCAGCCGCTGTCTGCAACTCCTGGATGAGGTCCTCGTGCTTCATGCGGAGCGTCCGTGCTGCTTGCGGAACGGCTGCACCGCGAGAAGAACAATGATGGTGTAGTAACACAATTGCGCGATCAACGGAGCCCCGGCCAGCGCCTGCATGCGGGCCAGGAAGAGCTCCCGGAACTGGTCCAGCCCGCCACTCCCGGTGAATTCCAGGAGCACCATACGGACATCCAGGACCATCGTGAACGCCTCCACCGGCACGAACAGGAAGAGGAGAATGGCGCTCATCATGAGCCACCCATGCTCTTTGGGCCGGTAGGGCGACCGCGCGAGGAAGACGATGCTGCCGGCGAGGACGAGCAGGTACCCCGGTATCATCGTCAGCGCCTGCGTGGCGAGCTGATGATAGATATGTCGCTCCACCACGGGAGGAACCGTTGCATCCATCGTCAATGTTCCCGGCACGAGCAGATCATTGGCGAGCAGAGCCCGCGCGTGCACGGAGCCGAGCCACAGCACGGCACCCACGGCGATCGCGATGAGCGCCGCACGCCACGCGACCGATGACCGCTCGCCTGCATGTGTCCGGGTGTCCAGCAACCAGTTCTTGTACCACCCCAGATCGGCACACAGCGCGAGGAGGTGCTGCAGCGACTCCGGCGTGAGCTGGAAGTACGTCGCATCAAACTGCTGCCGGTCTGCTGCTGTTCCCTCCAGGAGCAGGTCACGCACCAGCGACTTCACCTTCTCCAGGCCATTCTGCATTTCGGTGGAGAGGGCGGGTGCTCCGGTCCCTTCCGGCCCGATCCGGTGAAGCGTCCGGGATGTCCCGGTGACGAACTTCGCATGGAAACTCAGATCGGCAAGAAGATCCTGGTGGCGCGAACGTTGCGCCAGAGCGATCAACGTTTCCATATCCCGATGCCGGGTCAGCCTGCCGCCGGACAGGGTGTCCAGGGCATGCAGAACATCGGCAGGAGAGTTATAGTGGTTCATGAAGTGGGGGATTCCTCGTGCTGAATATACAAAACCTTAGCGGTATTTTCAATTCATTGCTTCTCTTTTCCATATTGCGGATATTGCATCACCACCTGTGCACCGATTCGATATCACACATGGACAATTCCGGTCCCGTCTGGACCGGATCTTGGAGTTCCTGAAGATCCCAGGAACCCTGGCGGCGCGGGTCCTGCTTGTTGCAGGGCTCCTGATCGCCCTTGCCCTCATGTTTCCACGCGGAGAATCGCTGGAGCTCGAGTTCAAGGTGGGCGCGATCTGGGCCCAGAAGGACCTGATCGCCCCCTTTGCCTTCCCGATCTTCCGCGATGACCGTGAGTATGGCCGGGATGTGGCCGAAGCGAAGCAGAAGGTCCTCCAGGTCTTCGAGCGGGATACTCTTGTTGCCACGCGCCAGCTCCAGCGGCTGGACGACTTCTTCCGGCGGACCGCAGAAGCGGTGAGGGTTTCCCGCCAGTACCAGCATGACATCCGCCGGGGCGATGTTGCTGCGATCGAAGATTCCGTTCTGTTTGACCGGCTCTCCACCTCGCTGGACATCCCGTTCACGCCCCGGGAATGGGACCTGCTGTCGGCCGTCGATGCGAATGGCGGGCTCGGTCGGATGCGTGACCGGATCGCCGCGGTGCTCCGTGAATTGTACGGGGTCGGCATCGTGGACCGCACCAAGGGCACCGTCGTTCCTGCAGAGATCGCACTCCGGCGCGGGAACACGGAAGAGGTCCATTCGATATCACGCCACTACGACCACAACGATGTGGTCTCGCTGCTGGAGACCCGCCTCCTGCAGCAGTATCGCACGAACAACGACACCCTCGGTCTGTCCTATAAGATCGCCGTCGTCCATGCCGTACCGAACATCCGTTTCAGCGAAGCGGCCACGGTGCAGGCCATGACGACCGCGATCGATGCGATCCCGCGTACCATCGGCTATGTGCAGGAGAATGAACGCGTCGTCAGCAAGCACGAACGCATCACCGCCGAGACACGGTTGAAACTGGAATCCCTCCGGCGCATCAAGGCGGAACGCGGGCCGGCATCGGACAACGTGTTCCAGTTGATCGGGACGACCCTCCACGTCACGATCGTCATCATCCTCTATGGCATCTATCTGTATCTCTTCCGGAAGCGGATCTTCACGAACAACCGGAAGCTTGCGCTGATCGCGCTGCTCATCCTGATGGAAGGGGCGTTCGCGTACCTCTCGCGCGAGCTGGATGTGACCACCCCGATCGAGTATCTGATCGCCGTACCGGCGGCGGCCATGCTGCTCACGATCATCTTCGATTCGCGCGTGGGGTTCTACGGCACGGTCATCATCGCGTTCGTGGTCGCCGGGATCCGCGGGAACGACTATTCCATCGCCCTGGCGTCGATGGTGGCCGGCGCGCTCTCGGTGTATTCCGTGCGCGACATGAAGAACCGGACCCAACTGTTCCGGTCGCTCGGGTTCATCTTCACCGGCTACGCCACCGCGATCGTCGCGCTCGGGATGGAACGGTACGAACCGGCATCGGTCATCATCGAACAATTGACCTTCGCGCTGGCGAACGCGGTCGTCTCGCCGGTACTCACCTACGGGCTCCTGATCTTCCTGGAGCGTGTCTTCAAGGTGACCACGGACCTCACGTTGATGGAGCTGGCGCATTTCAACCATCCCCTTCTGCGCATGCTGGCGGAGAAGACGCCGGGGACGTACCATCACAGTATGTCGATCGCGAGTCTGGCGGAGGCCGCGGCAGCGTCCGTGGGGGCGAACGAAGTGCTCGTGCGCGTGGGGGCGTACTTCCACGATATCGGGAAGGTCGAGAAGCCGACCTACTTCGTGGAGAACCAGAAGGGGTCGCGCAGCCGGCACGATAAACTGTCGCCGCGCATGAGCTCACTCATCATCGCTGCCCACGTCAAGGACGGCATCACCCTGGCGCGGGAGTACAAGTTGCCGGAAGAAGTGATCGATTTCATTCCGATGCATCACGGGACGACGCGGATCGATTACTTCTATAATAAGGCCCTCAAGCTCGCGGAGAGTTCAGAGGACGAGACCAAGCTCGACGAGATCAACGAGCAGGACTACCGCTATCCCGGCCCGAAGCCGCAGACGCGCGAGACCGGCATCATGATGCTTGCCGATGCCGTCGAGGCGGCCGTCCGCACGATCGAAGAACCCACGCCACAACGGCTCGCGGATGCGATCGACGAACTGGTGAAGCGGCGCCTGGATGAAGGCGAGCTCGATGAATGTCCGCTCACGCTCAGTGATCTGACGAAGATCAAAGGCGCGTTTCTCGGCGTGCTCGTGGGCATCTATCATACGCGCGTGAAATATCCGGAAGCACCGAAGCCGCCGCGCATTCGGAAGCCGAGGCCCAAACCGATGCCGCAGGCACCGGACGGGATGACTTCTTCTCCGGATGTCTCCGCGGACTCCAGTGGCGAACAATGACAGCCCGGGTGGGAGAATATCTCCACTACCTCGCGCTCGAGAAGAACGCTTCCCCGAACACCATTGCTTCCTATCGGCGTGACCTTGAACGGTATGTGCAGTTCCTGGAGACGGCGCACATCACGTCGCCCGACCGGATCACGGTGGACGTCACCGCGCGCTTCCTGCAATCGTTGCAGGCGGATGGTCTCGCGCCGCGGTCCGTGACGCGTTCGCTGTCGGCGCTCCGCGGGTTCCACCGGTTCCTCGTTGCCGACGGCATCGTGGGCGCCGATCCGACGGAGACGCTGGAATCGCCCCGGAGGAGCCGGACCCTGCCCGGGGTGCTGACGCGGGACGAGGTAGAAGCGATCCTGCAACAGCCGGCACCAGCGAAGGGTGACCGCAAGAACCTGTGGGTGCGCGACCGCGCGATCCTGGAGGTGCTGTACGCCACGGGGATCCGGGTCTCTGAACTCGTGACGCTCCGGCAGGCGGAAGTGTATGCGGACGATGGTGTCATACGGGTGTTCGGGAAGGGATCGAAAGAGCGGCTGGTGCCGATCGGGCCGTCCGCACTCACCTGGATCGCCCGGTACCGTTCGGAGACGCGGATCCTGCTCGTGCGGCGCACGGCAGCACAGGATGCCCTGTTCCTGAACATGCGCGGGGCACCGCTCACGCGCGTTGCCATCTGGAACCTCGTGCAGACGCATGCGCGGAAAGCGGGCGTGACGCGCGAGGTACATCCGCATACGTTCCGGCATTCGTTCGCGACGCATCTGCTCGAAGGCGGCGCGGACCTCCGGGCGGTGCAGGAGATGCTCGGGCACGCGGACATCTCCACGACGCAGGTGTACACCCATATCGACCGTTCGTATCTGAAGCAAGAGTATGACAAATATCATCCGCGCAGCGGCGCGGGTGATGCCCCATCCATCAGTACAACCACGAACCATGTTCCGACACATTGACGACACCGCAGCGTTGACGCTTGCCGACCTCCGCGCAGACATCGTGGGCATCGATACTCCGGTGCCGCTGCTCGACGGCACCGAACGCCCCTACATCTTCCTCGATAATGCCGCGAGCACGCCGTCCTTCCGGCGTGTCCTCCGCTGCATCGAGGATTTCCTCCCGTGGTATTCGGGTGTGCACCGCGGCACGGGGTTCAAATCCGTGCTCGCCACCGAGGTCTTCGATGCCGCCCATGACGTTGTCGGACGCTTCGTGGGCGCCGACCTGGCGACCAACACGGTGATCTTCCTGAAGAATACCACCGAGTGCGTGAACAAGCTGGCGAACCGGGCGGGTCTCGGCCCGGACGACATCGTCATCACCACCGCGATGGAGCACCATTCCAACGATCTGCCCTGGCGCAAGCATTGCCGTGTGATCCATTGCGGTGTCTTGCCGGACGGACATCTGGACCTCGCGCATCTCCGGGCCGCACTGCAGGAGCACCGCGGCCGCGTCAAGCTGGTGGCGGTGACCGGGGCGTCGAACATCACGGGATTCGTCTCGCCGGTGCACGATATCGCGGCCTGGGCACATGAAGCAGGGGCGAAGCTGTTCGTGGATGCCGCGCAGCTTGCGCCGCACCGGAAGGTGGCGATGCTGCCGGACGATGATCCGCGGCACATCGATTTCGTTGCGCTCTCGGCGCACAAGATGTATGCGCCGTTCGGGACCGGTGCCCTCGTCGGTCCGAAGGCGTTCTTTGCACAGGGCGAACCGGACATGGTGGGTGGCGGTGTGGTGGAGATCGTGACGCTGGAGAGCGCACGGTGGAACGACCCGCCGCACAAGGATGAGGCCGGCACGCCGAATGTGATCGGGGGCGTGGCGCTCGCTGCCGCGATCGGCGTGCTCGAGGCCGTGGGGATGGATGCGATCGCCCGGCATGAGACCGAGCTGCTGCAGTACTCCTACGATGCCCTCGAACAGGTCCCGGGGATCATCCTGTACGGACGGACCGCGGATTTCGCGCAGAAGGTCGGGACCATCACGTTCAACCTCGAGGGCAAGCACAACAGTCTGGTGTCCGCGATCCTCGGTATCGAGGGGGGCATCGGCGTCCGCAACGGCTGCTTCTGTGCGCACCCCTATGTGAAGCATATGCTCGGCGTGACCCCCGAAGAGGACCGCATCTTCACGGAAGAAGTGATCGCGGGGAACAAGAGCCGCATGCCGGGTATGGTACGGGCCAGCCTCGGCTGTTATTCGAACGAGGCGGACATCGATGCGCTTGTTGCCATGCTCCAACGCATCCAGCGTGGCGAGTACCGTGGCACGTACAGGCAGAATGTGGCATCGGGTGCGTTCCATGCGGAAGGGTATGCGCCCGATGCTTCGCGATATTTCCGGTACCATATCTGAGAAGGAAGGAACGACCGTGAGTGCGTACGGATATCGGGAGAGGAAATTCTTCGTCGAGGATGTACCCTTCGACGCACTGGCTGCGGCATACGGCACACCGCTGTATGTGTACAGCAAGAAAACGATCCTCGGCGACATCCGGAGGATCGAGCAGGCGTTCCATGGGCTGCCGCATCTGACGTATTACGCCGTGAAGGCGAACGCGAACCCCGCGCTCCTGCGGCTGATCGCCGGGGAAGGTCTGGGTGCCGATGTGGGGTCGCGGGGGGAGCTCTGGCGTGCGTTGCAGGAAGGGTTCCCGCCGGAGCGATGCACTTTCAGCGGGGTGGGAAAGCGGGACGACGAGATCCTGTATGCGCTCGAACAGGGGATCCTCGCCTTCAACGTGGAGTCCACACAGGAGATCGAGGTCATCAACGAACTCGCCGCGCAGGTCAACAAACGCGCGCGGATCCTGCTCAGGGTCAACCTCGACATCGATGCCGGCGGCCATGCGTATGTGTCCACGAGTCTGCGCCATAATAAGTTCGGCATGCCGCACGCCCGTGCGCTGGAGGTCCTCCGGCATGCCGCATCCCTGTCCAACATCGATGTTGGCGGCGTGCACAGTCATATCGGTTCCCAGATAACCAAACCGGCGGTCTTCACGAAGGCGGCCGAAGCGATCGCCGCGCTCGTGAGCGGGCTGCGTGCCGGCGGAGTGCCCGTCCATGATGTCGATTTCGGTGGCGGTTTCGGTATCCAGTATCACGGGTTCGTCCATCACCGGTCGCTGCCGGCCGAGCACGCTGAAGAAGCGCACCTCAGCACGGCGGAGCTCCTGCAGCCTGCGGTAGAGGTCCTCCGGTCGCTCGGGTGCACGGTCTCCATCCAGCCCGGCCGGTCGATCGTGGCGCATGGGGGCGTGCTGCTGACGCGCGTGCTGTACAGGAAGGAGACCGCGGAGAAGATCTTCCTGATCCAGGACGGGGCCATGAACGATCTGATCCGTCCGGCGTTGTATCATGCGCACCACCAGATCGTACCGGTGGAGCTGGTCGGGGCACCGTTCGAGACGGTGGATGTCGTGGGACCGGTGTGCGAGTCGGGCGACTTCTTTGCGCACGACCGGCGCATCCAGGTGATGCAGCGCGGCGACCTCATGGCGCTCATGTGCGCCGGCGCATACGGGTATGTGCAATCGTCCACGTATAATGCGCGTCCCCGTCCCGCCGAAGTGCTGGTGGATGGCGGCACGCACACGGTGATACGGCGGCGACAAACGGTGGAAGAACTGTAGGAGATCATGCAAATGCCGACCATCGGTTTCCGGGCCCCTGCCGCAGTGGTGCTCGTGCTTGTGCTGGCTGTCATCATACCGGGCTGCATCCTGATCCGCACGACCGAACACCGGATCACCGTGAATGAGGACGGATCGGGCGAGGCCGTCCTCCGGCTCATCGATCTCCGGTCGGATGAGATGGCGGATTCGCTGGTGCAGCACGACTTTCGCATCATGATGTCCTCGTATGAGAAGGAGGGGGCGGACCAGTTTTCGCGTCAGGGGCGCACCATAACGAACAAGAAGCTCTTCACGATCGCCGACACGCTGTACGCTGAGATCGCCTACCGGTTCGATCAGTTTGCGGCGCTCGAGGGGATGCACGTGACCGAGGAGGAGATCTACGTGGTCGTGCCTGCGACGCGGCATGTGGTGCGGACCAATGGGAAGCTTCAGCCGTGGAGCAACGATGCGGTCCGCATCGTCTGGAAGCGTGACGCCCGGCGGCTGCTCTATCAGATCACCGAGAATGCACTGCCGCCCAGCACATCGCTGGCGCGGTTCTATCGCGCACTGGAATAGGGCTGACGGTCCATGGCACAGGGAAGGATCCGCATCGCGGTCATGTTCGGCGGCAGGTCGGGTGAACACGAGGTCTCGCTCGTCTCCGCCGCGTCCGTCATCAACGCACTCGATCCCGCGCGGTATGAGGTCGTGCCCGTGGGTGTGAGCCGTGCCGGACGGTGGTACAGCGCTCCGGACGTGCTGACGCAGTTGCGGGAGAACCGTATCCCCGATCCGTCGTGTGAATGTGTGCTCGTCCCGGAGCCCGGCCGTCCGGGTCTGTTGCACCTTGCGAACGGCGGACAGCGGATGGAGCCGCTGGATGTCGTGTTCCCGTTGATCCATGGTACGTACGGTGAGGATGGAACGCTGCAGGGATTGCTCGAACTTGCCGAGGTGCCGTACGTCGGTGCCGGCGTCCTCGGGTCATCGGTGGGCATGGACAAGGTCGTGCAGAAGCAGCTCTTCCTCCAGGCCGGGCTGCACATCGCGAAGTACACATGGGCGCTGGCACAGCGGTGTCAGGAGGCACCCCGCGCCGTCGTGGCGGAGGTCGAGAAGGCACTCCGCTATCCGATCTTTGTGAAGCCGGCGAACACGGGATCCAGCGTGGGCATCACCAAGGCACACACGCGGAAGGAGTTGCTCGTCGGTATCGAGCTGGCGGCGTCGTACGACAGGAAGGTCGTGTTCGAGAAGGGGATCGCGAACGCGCGCGAGATCGAGTGTAGCGTGCTGGGGAACGACATGCCCGAGGCATCGCTGCCGGGGGAGATCGTGCCCTCGAACGAGTTCTACGATTACGATGCGAAGTATGTGGATGGGAAGTCGGCGATCTTCATTCCGGCTTCGCTCCCCAGGACTACAATAACGGCAATCAGGAAGCTCGCCGTGCAGGCCTACCGGGCCATCGATTGTGCCGGTATGGCGCGGGCGGACTTCTTCTATGTTGCGCGGACGAAGAAGGTGTACATCAACGAATTGAACACCATTCCGGGGTTCACGTCCATCAGCATGTATCCCAAGATGTGGGAGGCCAGCGGACTGCCATTTCCGCGCCTTTTGGACCGGTTGGTGGACCTTGCGCGGGAGAGGCACGCCGCAAAAATGGCCCTCCGGCGAACGTACGATCCGAGCACAGAATGGTATCGGCCGTGATCTGAGGCCACCCGTCCCGCATTTCTGCATTCCGTCGCACCCCACCGCACATTCATCGCACTTCCCGAACCCCTCTCAGCGGTTGCCGTACCAACAGGCAGATACGGCAACCAACAGTTTCACAATTCAATGTAGAGGGAGGAAGCAATGAAGACGACAGTCGCTATTCTTGCCGCGGTTGTTCTGGTGCTGATGACCGCTTCCATCGCCACGGCCGCTGATGCAACGCAGGGCCTCACCCCCGAGCAGTATGCGCGTGCGGAAGAGAACCTCCTCCGCGGGCTCGCGTCGGACAATCTGGGTCTGATCGAAGGCTCGGCCAACATGCTGGGCGAGTTGCAGAGCAGCAAGGCGGTCATCCCGTTGATGAAGCTGCTGCGTGACGGCGACCAGGAATCCACGCGGATCGTTGCGGCGCTGGCGCTGTGCCAGATCGGTGACGAGCGCGGGCTGTATGCGGTGAAACGTGCAACGCAGTTCGACGACAGCGAGCGGGTCGCACAGCGGTGCGCATGGTTCTACAATTCCTATGCAAAGCCCGGCACGTTCGGCTTCGCTTCCGCCGGTGCGCCGGACGGTCCGGCCGTCGCAACGAAGTGACCGTTCGTTCCGCGGTGGGCGGAACGGAGCGTGAAATGTAGCAGGTGGGGATGAAGGAAGAGGTGGGCACGACACGGAGCAGCCCGTCCGGCGACAACGGACGGGCTGCTCCGCTGCATTTGCAGTAGTGGCATGCCAGGGTTCGATCCGAGCGCCCCGAGGGGATGGGTCTCAGTTCTGGCGGGGGGTACCCTTGTGTGCACCCTGTTCATGTTTCATCCGAGATCTTCGAATCGCCGGAAGATTGGTGTGCGCCCACGTGACCAGGCCATGGATATGTGGCATCAGTCCCTTCCCCCGGGGCGTGAGTTGATACTCCACCCGGGGAGGGATCTCCGCGTACATCCTCCTGTCCACCAGGCCATCTGCTTCCAACGAGCGGACCGTCACCGTCAGCATCTTCTGTGAGATCTCCCCGATGGTACGGTGCAACTCGTTGAACCTGAGCGTTCCGTACTCATCCAGGATCAGCAGCACCAGGATCGACCACTTGTCCCCGAAGCGGTCCAGGACGTTCCGGACGGGACATCCCGCAGCATCCGCAAATTTTTCTCTTCCTGTCTCAGCCGTTTTCATCGCCGTTCCTTCAATGGTTACCCCGGGGTACGCGAGTCTCCCCGCCGTGCCTTCTTGTGCGGTTGCTCTCTCTATGGTATATTCACTTACCAATAGTAAGTAACAATCCAAGAAGAATCAAGTCCTACGAAAGGGTCTCCATGAGGAGCATTCTCGTCACCGGCGCCAGCGGACAACTCGGACGCGGCGTCATCGGCCATCTCCTGAACACCATTCCAGCAACGCGGGTCATCGCATTTGTTCGCGATGCCGAAAAGGTGCAGGACCTGAGCGCGAAGGGCGTGGGGGTGCGGATCGGCTCCTATGATGATCCGGCCTCGCTCCTCCGCGCGTTTCAGGGGGTGGACACGCTGTTCTTCATCTCGGGGAGCGACATCGAGAAGCGGGTTCCCCAGCACAAGAATGTCGTCGAAGCAGCGAAGCAGGCGGGGGTCCGGCATGTTGTGTATACCAGCTTCCAGCGGAAGAACACCACGGCAGCGTCTCCGATCGCCTTCGTGGCTGAAGCGTATCTCCGGACGGAGGAATGGCTCCGTGCCTCGGGCATGACGTACACCTTTTTGAAGAACACCCTGTACATGGACATGCTGCCGATGTTCATCGGGGATCAGGTCCTGCAGACCGGTACGGTGTATCTCCCTGCCGGCAACGGAAGGGGCGCCTATCTGACCCGTGCGGACATGGCCGAGATCGGTGCCCGGGTGCTGCTCACCCCGGGGCACGAGAATAAGGAATACGATGTCACGGGCGAATCGTCGGTCACGCTTGCGGACATCGTCGCGCTGATCGGTGCGGCCTCCGGCAAGAAGATCCAGTACGTCTCACCGTCGGCCGATGAATTCAAGAAGACCCTCCGTGGAGCGGGCGTGCCGGAGGTGACGGTGAACATCGTCACGGCATTCTCCGTGGCGATCGGTCAGGGCGAGTTCGAAAAGACCAATCCCGCCGTGAGCACGCTCCTGGGGAGGGCGCCGGTGAGCGTGGCGCAGTATCTGAAGACCGTGTATGGAGGGGCCGCGAAGTAGCGGGCCCGGTTGCCGCGCTTCCTGTTGTCGCGCCCTTGTCACCGAGCATTGACAAACCCCCTTTCCCGAGCTACATTGTCTTCGGATCGGATGGGGGTCAAGATCGCACCCCGGCCTCTCCGTTCTCAGCGGAGAGGCCGCTGCATTCCTGGACAGACCGAACTATTGCGCGTTCGGGAAGAGCACTTAAGTCATACCATGGACACAGCGAGTGGCGATGATGCACGACCAACGCAAACTCTGCCCCAAGGTGATCCTTGAAGGGACACGCCTCACCTTCAAGACCGAGATCGCCTTCGCCCTGAACGAACACCCGCGCATCGTCGGTCCGCGCAAGTACCGCTATCATTCTCCGATCATCTCCGCCGAGTGGTGCGCCTTCACGAACTTCCCCTGGGGTCGCGGACCGATCAATTTCGAGCCGAAGGAAGAAAGCATGGCGATGGAAACGTACCGGACCTGGGTGCGTCTCTTCGAGCTCCAGCGGTACTACTCCTGGATCGTCGATCGCTTTCATCTCTCGACGCAGATGCACCAGTATCTGGCGTATGCAAAGAAGTACGACTTCGGTTGGCTGGAGGAACGACTCATGCCCCTGGGATTCCGGCTTGTCTTCTGTACCCGGTCCGCCGACTCCTTCGCCGCCGCCCGGGCAGAACGGTTGAAGGTTTCGGGAAATCCGAAGCAATATGCCGATCTGAGCGTGTTCAAGCGGGAACAGGAACTGATGGAGGAACTGGTCGCGGCGTCCCGCCTGCCGGTCCTGACCCTGGACATTTCCGACAACAATGTGCCCCGTGCCGTGGAGAGGATCGCCGATTGGCTGGAAGCGACAGGGGGCCTGTATATGCCCGATGGCGATGCGGGGCGCCCCGCCTTTTGAGTTTTCCCCGATTTCCTCGTACATTGAAGTATCATGGAAGACCTGTTCTATAGAAAGGCACGGAAGCAGTTCTCTCCCCGCGAGCTGCTGCGCCGCGCCGTGCGCAACAAGCGGCTCACCGCAGTGGTGATCATCGGTGCGGTGATCCTTGGGTTCGCCATCTTCGGCAAACAGGGTGTGCGCGCACGCCTGCAACTGGAACAGGAAAAACGCTCCCTCGAAGCAGAGATCCGGCAGGCCGAGTCCGAGCACAAGGCTCTCCAGCAGCGTTCCCGTGACCTCGACTCAAACTATAAAGAGATCGAACGCGCGGCCCGCGAGAAGTACGGCCTCAGCCGCTCCGGCGAAACCGTGTACAGGCCCGCACCGGCCCGCTGATGGATCTCTTCGGCACCGAAACCCCCGACCAGCGCAGGCGGGACGACGTCCCCCTCGCGGAACGCGTCAGACCGCGCACGCTCGATGAATTCGCCGGACAGGAGCACCTTCTCGGCGAAGGGCGGCCGCTCCGCGTCCTGATCGGCACGGACCGCCTCCCCTCGATGATCCTCTGGGGTCCGCCGGGCAGCGGCAAAACCACTCTTGCGCGGCTGGTCGCCGGTACCACCGAAGGAGCGTTCGTGCAGTTGAGTGCGGTCACCGCCGGTGTCAAGGATGTGCGTGCCGTGCTCGAACAGGCGTCGGCACGCCGGACCGGCAAACGCACCGTCCTGTTCATCGACGAGATCCATCGCTTCAACAAGGCACAGCAGGATGCGCTCCTCCACAGCGTCGAGGAGGGCATTGTCACCCTCATCGGCGCCACCACCGAGAACCCTTCCTTCGAAGTGATCTCACCGTTGCTTTCCCGCTGCAGGGTGTACACACTTGCGCCGCTGGATGAATCGCACCTCCAGGCGATCCTGGACCATGCCGTGACCGCGGATGCGTGGCTTGCATCGAAGCAGGTGCAGATCGAAGATCCCCGGCGTTTGCTCTTTCTGTCCGGAGGCGATGCACGGATGCTGCTCAACGGCCTCGAGACGGCCGTGCAACTCGCGGAAGGGCGGGGCAGCACGCCGCCGGTCACTGTCACGACGCGGGACCTCGACGAAGCCTTCCAGCGCCGTGGCCAGCGGTACGACCAGGCCGGTGAAGAGCACTATAACATCATCTCGGCGTTCATCAAGAGCATGCGCGGGAGCGATCCGGATGCGGCCGTGTACTGGCTCGCACGGATGATCGATGGCGGCGAGGACCCGAAGTTCATCGCGCGGCGCATGGTTGTGCTTGCTGCCGAGGATGTGGGGAACGCCGATCCGTACGGACTCACGCTCGCGATGTCCGCGTTCAATGCCATCGATGTGATCGGCATGCCTGAGGGGCGCATCGTGCTCGCGCAGTGCGCCACGTACCTCGCCTGTGCTCCGAAGAGCAACGCCGCCTATCTTGCGATCAGCGAAGCGCAGGCGGATGTCCAGCGCGGACCCGATACCGTGGTGCCGTTGCACCTCCGCAATGCCCCGACCGGCATGATGAAGAGCATGGGGTATGGCGAGGGCTACAAGTATCCGCACGACTTCGACGGGCACTTCACCCAGCAGCAGTACCTTCCCGACCCACTGAAGGGGAAGGTGTACTACCGTCCGGCCACCACCGGCCGGGAGAAGGACATCCGCGACCGGCTCCTCCGCATGTGGCCGGGAAAGAAACGTCCGTGATGCTCCTCCGTGGCCTCAGATACCGCCCGGTGTTCCCTGCCTGGAGCAGAGTATTCTGGTGCCTGGCGCTCGTCACGATCGGGATCTCAGCGGTCGGCGCGCAGACGCGGCCGGATACGACCGCTGCCACTCTCGCCGACAGTGTCCGTCGTGCACCCGATTCGCTTGCGGCCAGGACAGATTCCCTTGCCCTGAAGGCCGATTCCGCAGCGACCTCGTCCGGCATCGATTCCGTCGTTACCTATACCGCGGCAGACTCTATCGTCTATGATGTGGCCCGTCGCGTCATGCGATCGCGCGGCAAGGCCACGATCGACTACAAGGAGCTCGGACTCAAGGCCGACCAGATCGACATCCATTGGACAACATCGCAGCTTTTCGCACGCGGATCGGTGGACACCACGGACACCACGGGGCACGGGATGAAGGGCATTCCGGACCTCATCGATGGTGGCGAGACCTACCACGGCAGCGAGATCGCATACAACTTCAAGACGAAAAAGGGGCGCGTGGATCTCGGGAAGACCGAGATGGAGAACGGCTTCTATTACGGGGATGCGATCAAGAAGGCGGAGCCCGACGTGCTATATGTGGACCATGGCCGGTTCACCACCTGCGACCTCGACCACCCGCACTACTACTTCGCGAGCCCGACCATGAAGGTGCAGGTGCGCGACAAGGTCATCGCGCGCCCGATCTATCTGTACATTGCCGATGTGCCGGTGTTCGCGCTGCCATTCGGGGTGTTCCCGAGCGACCGTGGGAGGCGTTCCGGGCTCATTGCCCCGGCGTATGGACAGAGCGCGCGCGGACGCTACATGCTGCATCTCGGGTACTACTGGGCGATCAACGACTACATGGATTGGAGCGTGCGGGCGGACGGGTACACGAAGGGGAGCTATACATTCTACTCCGACCTCCGGTATGCCATGCGGTATCTGTTCAGCGGGTCGATCAGCGGGTCGTACGGCCACGTCGTCGGGACGAACTCGGAGCCGAACGATCCGACGTATACCGTGCAGGATGTGTTCAACGTGCACATCGGCCATGCGCAGGATTTCAATCCCACGACACGGCTGACGGTCGACTTCACCTTCATGAGCGGGTCGTACTTCCAGAACACCAGTAACTCGCTCAACGATCTGTTGCGGCAGAACGTGGTGTCCAATGCCACCCTCACGAAGTACTGGGAGGGGACGCAGAACAGCATGACGGTGAACCTGCACCGGGACCAGAATCTCGTCCCCACCGCGGGGAGCGTGGAGTTGAGCGAGGTCCTCCCCAGCATCAGCTTCAACAGGAGCCAGAGCTTTCCGTTCCGCTCGTCATCATCGGGGAGCAGTGACCTGAAGTGGTACGAGCTGATCGGGTACACGTACAGCGGACAGTTGATCAACAACCGGATCACCACACGGCTCGATACGGCCGGGACCACATCGGTCGACGAGCGCCGCGGCGTCCAGCACACCATCACCATCAATGCGGCCCCGAAGGTCGGGTACTTCACGCTTGCACCCTTCTTCAACTACTATGAGAAGTGGTACGACAAGTCCATCAACCGCCAGTTCAACGCCGCCGACAGCAGCATCACCACCACCGACGTGAAGTCGTTCCGTTCCGTACGGTACTTCGACATGGGGATCTCGGCCAGCACGCGGTTCGTCGGTATCGTGCAGCCGAACATCTTCGGCATCAAGGGCATCCGGCACCAGGTGCTGCCGAGCGTGTCGTACACGTATCAGCCGGACTTCTCGAAGGATGCGTACGGGTACTACGGATCGTACGTTGATGCATCGGGCGCGCGGCAACGGTACAGCAAGTTCGAGAAAGAGGTGTATGGCGGGGCCCCCACGGAAGAGCGGCAGGCGTTATCGTTCAGGATCGGGAACGTCTTTGAAATGAAGACCGCGGCGGATGACACCTCTGACCGGACGAACAAGTATCAGCTGCTGAATCTGGACATCTCGTCGGGGTACAATTTCGCGCGCGACAGTCTGCGGTTCGACGAGGTCACGACGTCGTTCCGGACGAACATCGGGCAGTATCTGAACATCGGTGGCAGTGCGCGGTATAACCTGTACAAGTTCCAGGCCGACACCAACTCCTTCTTTGGTGGCAGGCGCGTGAATAAGCTGCTGCTCGCGGAGTCGGGTCGGTTCGGCGACCTGACCGGGTTCTCGATCAGTCTGGGTACCCGTCTCAGCGGGGAGAAGAAGAAGACCACAGCGGGTCCGGTACGGTCGGCGCAGGATTCTCTCACCGAGCGGGAGCGGGCGGGGTTCGTGGGGTTGTACGATCAGCAGGCGCCGGACTTCAGCATACCGTGGAATCTCGATCTCACATGGAACTACTCGGAGAGCCGTCCCGGCGACCCGCGGCTGTTATACCGGAGTTCGACCGTTGGAGGTGCGCTCGGGTTCAATCTGACGGAGTTCTGGAAGATCACGATGACGGCGAGTTACGATCTGATCAACAAGACCATTGCCGCGCCGCAGATCACGGTATACCGTGACCTGCACTGCTGGGAGATGGATTTCTCCTGGGTGCCGACGGGCTTCTACCGGAACTTCAAGCTCGAGATCCGGCTGAAGGCGCCGCAGTTGCAGGATGTGAAGGTGACGAAGCAGGAGAGTGCGAGGGAGATCTTCTAGGGCCGGGGTGTCGTCTCCATGACACGCTGGGATCTAAATACTGGACACTCACAGGGGAAATTCGAGCAGTTTGTAGCCGTTGTGTGATGGCATGATTGGTGCTGGTGAAGGTGTATGAGCCAGGAGGGAACGTGTCATGAGACCATCACCCGTAGTGTCCCGCGCGATCATCGCCGCCGTTATCATGTCCACCGGGTTGACCGGATGCATCATGGTCATTCCCGCGCAGCAAGTGGAGAGGGTCATC
The DNA here is from genome assembly GCA_030835135.1 of Bacteroidota bacterium. Taxonomy (GTDB): domain Bacteria; phylum Bacteroidota; class Ignavibacteria; order UBA10030; family UBA6906; genus JAGDMK01. The sequence continues at coordinate 66,526 of JAUQWO010000081.1, read as the reverse complement.
ATCGTTGAGCCCGCACCTCCTCCACCACGTCCGCCGCGCCCTTATCCACCTCCAATACCAGAACCGGGCTGTCCGTTGCCACCGCCGGCCCCGGCGCCAGCTCCCCATGACCCCCATCCGGGCCGCGGCCAATCAACTCCGCCGCCGACGGAATCACCACGGAGGGAGATGGGTAACAGGCGGGACAGTACGCCACCGCCTCAACCCACGCAGCCGCCGACAGGAACACGATCCGAAGGAAGAACGCGATGACCATGCGCACTGCCCCGAGGATCGTCTGTCTGGTTACTTGTTTCCTGGCCCTTCCAGGATGTAAGATGCTGGAGTTATCGTCGACGTACACACCGCCCGCCCGCGGTGTGCCGGAATTGCGCGTCGTAGAGGTGGACAAGCCGCTTGATGCAGTGTGGACCCAACTGATCCGCGGACTGGCGACCAGCTCTTTTGAAATTGGTACGATGGACAGACAGGCAGGGTTCGTCAGCGCCACGTGTATAGGTGAACCTGAGGAGTATGTTGACGGTGGGATCCTGTCCTACGTTGTGATCCTCGGCCCCTCCCAACTGCGCAGCTACAGGTATCCAGCCACGAAGGCGGATACGGCGTGGATGGAGACATATCTGGGGAGTACCTGTCGGGCTGAACGACAGGTGTATCTCGATGGAAAAGTGAACATCATACTTCAGGACTCCGGACCCCAACGGACGCGCATGACCGTCAACGTACACTACACCCTCACCATCAACGAACTCTTTCAGCAACCGGGCGGAGAACCAGCGACATCGCAGGAGTTCATTTCATTCACCACGGGTCAAACAGGGAAGTCCCGATCCGGGACGATCTTCCAATCGACGGGCCGGTGGGAGGATGCGATCGCTGCGTTGGTACGGTGAAGATTGGAGATTGGAGATTGAAAAGGGGACCCTCAGTATAGGCTTCTGGGGTGTGCTATGCAGGTGGTGGCAGGAGGCAGAGGCTCCCCGGCGAGGTTTCTCCACTCCGTGGACGCCTGACAGCAATCGTGGTGTGTGTCGTTGATCGAAGAATTTGGAGAAACCGAGACTGGGACCTCCGCCTCCTGTGTACCCGATGCCTTCAAAGGCCTGGAAAAACTGAGACGGACAGCTTCCGCCCGCTTCGCGTCCGCTGAGAACCGCAACCGCCCGGTTCAGTGAACCGGGCGGTCTGTTGAGATGCGTATCGTCGCGGAGTATCAGGCCGACTGCTTCTGCTCTTCGTACTTGTACAGCGGCTCCTTCTTCTTCAGGATCGTGTCCTTCGTGATCGTGCAAGTGCTCACGTTGCGCTTCTCGGGGAGGCCGTACATGATCTCCATCATGACCTCCTCGAGGATCGACCGCAACGCACGCGCGCCCGTCCCGCGCTCCATCGCCTTCTGCACCACGGACTTCAGCGCCGCATCCTCGAAGATCAGCTCCACGCCTTCCATCCGGAAGAGACGTTTGTACTGCTTCACGATGGCGTTCTTCGGCTCGGTCAGGATGTTCATCAGTGCTTCCTCGCTGAGCGCATGCAGCGACGAGATGAGCGGGAGGCGGCCGACGAATTCGGGGATGAGCCCGAACTTGATCAGATCCTCCGGCTGCACGAGCTGCAGGAACTCATCCGGGTGGGCATCCTTCTTCCCCTTGATGTCCGCCCCGAACCCGACCGGGTTCCTGTTCACGCGGCGCGCCACGATCTTGTCCAGCCCTTCGAATGCGCCGCCGCAGATGAAGAGGATGTTCTTTGTGTTGATGTTGATCAGACTCTGCTCGGGGTGCTTGCGGCCGCCCTTCGGCGGCACGCCGGCGATGGTCCCTTCCAGGATCTTCAGCAATGCCTGCTGCACGCCCTCGCCCGACACATCGCGCGTGATCGAGGCGCTCTCGCTCTTCCGGGAGATCTTGTCGATCTCATCGATGTACACGATCCCGCGCTCCGCCTTCTCCACATTGTATTCGGCGTTCTGCAGGAGATGCACGAGGATGGTCTCGACGTCGTCGCCCACATACCCGGCCTCGGTCAGCGTCGTCGCATCGGCGATCGCGAACGGCAGGTCGAGGATCCGCGCGAGCGTCTGCGCCAGCAGCGTCTTGCCCGTGCCGGTCGGACCGATGAGGAGGATGTTCGTCTTCTCGATGTCGACGTCGTCCAGCTCGAACAGATGGTCCTTCGCGTCGATGCGTTTGTAGTGATTGTAGACGGCCACGGCCAGCGACTTCTTGGCGTGCTCCTGCCCGATCACATACTCATCGAGTGCGTTCTTGATCTGCACGGGTGTCAGCCCGGCCTTCTGCCCCCTGCGTGCGGTGAACGCCGCAAGGTTGTTCCGGATGATGTCGACGGAACTGGACACGCAGATGTCGCAGATGTAGACATCGGGCCCGGCGATGATGCTCTGGACCTCTTCGGGCGTGCGCCCGCAGAAGGAACAGTGGATCTTGTCGCCGTTCTTGGTGCGTTGGCTCATGTGCGGTACCCGGTGGGTCTCCTACTTCTTGATGTCCCGGTCCTTCTTGACGTACACATTGTCAATGAGTCCGTAGGTCTTGGATTCCTCCGACGACATGTAGCGGTCGCGGTCGGTGTCCCGTTCGATGGTGTCGATCGGCTGACCGCAATGCATGGCCAGGATCTCGTTGAGCTTCTTCTTCGTGCGCAGGATCTCCTCGGCCTGGATACTGATATCCGATGCCGTACCCTGCACGCCGCCCCAGGGCTGGTGGATCATGATGCGCGAATTCGGGAGGGCGGAACGCTTGCCCTTCGTGCCGCCGGCCAGCAACACCGCGCCCATGCTCGCCGCCATGCCGATGCAGATCGTGGCGACGTCCGGACGGATATACTGCATGGTGTCATAGATCGCGAGACCGGAGGAGACGCTGCCGCCCGGGCTGTTGATGTAGATGTTCACATCCTTGTCCGGGTCCTCGGATTCGAGGAACAGGAGCTGGGCGATGACCAGGCTGGCGACGGTGTCGTCGATCGCCGTGCCGATGAAGACGATGCGCTCCTTCAGCAGGCGGGAGAAGATGTCATAGGCCCGCTCGCCGCGCCCGGTCTGCTCGACCACCATCGGGACCAGCTGGTTGTACAGTTCGTACGGCTTCGTGCTGATGTCGTTGCGGATCATACTCATGCCCCTTCGGTAAGGATCTTGTCCGTGATCGTTGCGTTCTGCTTGAGGAACACCATGATCTTCTCCGAGAGGATCCGGTCCTTCACCGCTTCCGACTTCTTGTAGTGCGGGAGGAGCTTCTCCTTCTCGAGGCCGATGCGCACGGCTTCCTCGGCGGCAACCTTCTCGATGTCCTCGTCGGTCACCGTGATCTTCTCTGCGTCCGCGATCGCCTCCTTGACCATCATCCACTTTGCCTGCCAGATGGCCTGCGTGCGGCGTTCCTCACGATACTTCTTCTCGTCGAACCCGCGCGGGAGCGCCTTGTCGCGCGACCGCTCGCGGACCTCGTCCACATAGGAATCCAGCAGCGCTTCCGTGAACGCATCGGGGACCGTGACGTCGTGGCCGCGCACGATCTCGGAGGCGATGTCGTCCGCGACCTTCGCTTCCGACCGTTCGTTCCAGTAGCGCTCGATGTCGGCCCGCATGGACGCCTTGAACTCGTCCGGCGAACTCACCTTGTCGCGCGTGATCTTCTTCACCAGCGTCTCATCGAACGCCGGGAGCTGCAGCTTCTCGATGCTCTTCGGGGTGATGGCCAGCCGCACCGTGTGGCTGTGGTCGCCGTGCTGGTTCTGGTACGCGGCGTCGAGCGGTGTGCCGACCTTCGCGCCGCGGAGCGCCTCGCGCAGCTCGGGGGCGATCGTATGGTCGCCCAGGTAGAACCGGACGCCATTGGACTTCCGGCCGACGAGCGGTGTGCCGGCCTCGTCCAGCTCCTGCACATCCGCGGTGATGACATGCTCGTCGTCGGCGGCCGTCTCTGCCGGCACCGATGTGCTGTTCGCCTTCAGGATCTGCTGCACTTCCTCGTTCACTTCCTCATCCGTGACCGTGTGGACGGGGCGTTCGACCGCGATGCCCTTGTAGGTCTTGAGTGCGACGGGCGGCTTCAGTTCGTATTCGACGCGGAACTGCAACTTCTCGCCCCGCTTGTAGTCCATGTCCACCATCGACGGGCGGCCGATGGGGTGGATGTTCTTCTCATCCATCGCCTGGTGGAAGAACGTGTTGGCGACGTCGTCGAGCGACTCATGTTCGATCGCTTCGCCATAGATCTTCTTGATCATCTCAAGGGGCGCTTTGCCCTTGCGGAACCCCTTCAGTTCCACCTTGGTGCGGTACTTGGCGTACGCGGCGTCGAAGTGGGGCTGGAGCTCAGCGCTCGTGAGCTCGATGGTGGCTTCCTGCTTGACATCGGAGAGTGTGTTGATCGAGACCTGCAACGGACAACCTCGTAACGTTATGAACGGAGAAGTGACGTCTGTTGATTGCGAGTGGGCACAGGGGGACTCGAACCCTCATGGATTGCTCCACCAGATCCTAAGTCTGGCGCGTCTACCAATTCCGCCATGTGCCCGTACACCAACGGAACACCTCCCGGCCACGTCGAATTCCCGCGGCGGGCAGTTCCTCCTTAATACAGTAATGTACGGAAAAGCGCTACCACTTCCAAGCCGCGAAATCTCAAGAAATCGCCCGGAATCGGGCGTTCCGCTGTCTTTGCGCATGGATCGGACGCCTCAACGGCAGGGCGATACCGGCGGGGGTATGCTAGAGGGGGAAGAACAGGCGGAAGGTGGTGCCTTTGCCCACGGCCGACTCGACCTCGACGCGCCCGCGGTGCTCGTCCATGATCTTCTTGACGATCGAGAGCCCCAGACCGGTGCCGTGCCGCTTGCCATGCGTGAAGAACGGTTCGAACATCCTGGCGCGAACCTCCTCCGGGATCCCGGGGCCGGTGTCGCCGATCCCGATCACCATGTGGCCGTTCGCTGCCGCCGTGCTGAGCGTCAGTGTCCCGCCCTCCGCCATCGCATCCACTGCGTTGCTGGTGAGGTTATAGACCGCGCGCGCCAGTTTGTCCATGTCGAGCTGGCATGGACCGGTGTACTGAATGTCGCGGACCAGCGTGACCTTGTGCGATGCAAGGTCGGCCTCGATGAAGCGGACGAGGGGATCGAGGACCTGGCCCAGCTCCACCTGCTCGATCGAGATCTCGCTCACGCCATGGGCGAAGTCCAGGATCTCCTGCGCCATGTCGTTGAACCGGTCGATCTGCCGTATCATCTGATCGGCGATCTGCGCGGGGTCCTGCGTCTGGCTGCCGCGCCGGATGATATCCGCATACAGCCGGAGCGTCGAGAGCGGGTTCTTGATGTCGTGGAGGATCGATGATGCCATGCGACCCACGGCGCTCAGCCGTTCGCTTTCCACCATCTGCCGTGCGAGTTGCGCGTTCTCCAGTGCGATGGCCGCGTGCACCGAGAGCGCGTCGATGAAGGCCTCGTCCTCCGGACCGAAATGTCCCGTGCGCTTGTTCAGCAGCTGGAAGACGCCGATGATCACCCCTTCGCGGTTGCGCATCGGCATGCAGAGCACCGTTTGCGTCGAGTAGCCGCTCTTCTTGTCGATCTCGGGATTGAACCGGGGGTCCTGATACGCATTGGTGATGTTCACGATCTCGCCGGTGCGTGCGACGTAGCCGGCAAGACCCTTGCCGACGGGCAGGCGGATCTCGACCATGTCCACGCCCTGCGCCACCTTCGACCACAGCTCGTCGGTCGTGCGGTCGATGAGATACAACGTGCCGCGGTCCGCGCTGATGCTCCTCGTGGCCACATCCATGATCAGGCCCAGCAGCGTATCGATGGTGAGGGCCGAGTTGACGATCTTCGTCGCCTCGATGAGCAGGCTGAGCTTGTCCAGCTTATTCTTGGAGGCCAGCGCATTCCGGCCCAGCTCCATGACGAACGTCTGGTCCATGGTGCGGAGGCGCACGCCCAGGTTGTGGAGCAGGTTCAGGGCGATCTGCTGGTTCTTCGCGACGAGTTCGCGGAAGGCATCCGCCGTGATGGTGAGGACGATGCATTCGTCCATGGCATCGGCACGCGCGGAACGGGGGAGACCGTCGATGAGGGAGAGTTCGCCGAAAAAGTCGCCGGGGTGCAGTACCGCAAGCAACGATTCAACACCAAATTTCGTATATTTCTTTATCCGCACCCGCCCGGAACACAGCAGATAGAGTTCGCGCCCCTTCGAATATTCATCGAAGATCAGATCCCCAGCGGGGATCGTCAGGCGCGTGAAATGGCTGAGGCTCTTCTTGATGACGCGCGGTTGCACATCGCGGAACAGGATGTTCCGTTCGAGCGCCGCCATGATCTGGTCGGTCTGCTCTCCCGTACGGCGCGCGGGTGCGCGACGGGTCGTTTTCGCTTTTACGGTACGGGACGTGCGAGTTTTTTTCATTGAACGGCCGGCTGATAGGGGTGGGGATCCCTGTCGCTTCAGTGGTCAAAAGTAGCCAAAACCTCTCCCAGAGTCAAGATGTCCTCCTCAGCTACCGGGGATCGCCACATGTCTTCTGACGTCATTTTGCAGACTTTCGGTCTCGGAAAGCGGTATGGGAAGCGCTGGGCCGTCCGCGACCTGGACCTTACGGTGCGCCGCGGCGACGTGTTCGGCTTTCTTGGGCCCAACGGGGCCGGGAAGAGCACCACCATCCGCATGCTCCTGTCGCTGATCAAGCCGACGGCCGGGCATGTTGACCTGTTCGGGCGCTCGCTCCAGAAGCATCGGTCGGCGGCACTCCGGCGCGTGGGAGGGCTCGTCGAACGGGCCGACTTCTATTCGTATCTCTCCGCGCGCAGGAATCTGGAGATCGTTGCGTCGCTCCGGGGAGACGACTCGCACACAGACATCGACCGTGTGCTGGATATCGTCGGGCTCACGGCCCGGGCGGCCGACAGGGTGAAGGCGTATTCGCACGGCATGAAGCAGCGGCTCGGGATCGCGCAGGCGCTGCTGGGCGGGCCGGAGTTCGTTGTGCTGGACGAGCCGACCACGGGGCTCGACCCGCAGGGGATCAAGGAAGTGCGCGAACTCATCCGGCAATTGTCGCAGTCCGGCACCGTCACCATCTTCCTCTCCTCGCATCTCCTTGCGGAGATCGAACAGACCGCCACACACATGGCCATCATCAACAAGGGGACGCTTGCCGTGCAGGGACGCGTTGCGGATCTCCTTGCCGCGGGGCCGCACCTGGTGCGGATCGATGCGCGTCCGCTCGACCGGGCGGTCGATCTTCTGCGGGCCGTGCCCGGCGTGGAACGCGCGGAGATCGTCGATGCGTGGATCGAGTGTGCGGCACATCCGGACAGTACGCCGCTGCTCACGCGGCAATTGCTGGAAGGCGGGATGGCTGTCCATGCAGTGATCCCGCGCCGTTCGCTCGAGGAATATTTCCTTGCCATCACGGAAGGCGCATCGGATGTGCATGTTCCGGGTGAATCCGGCGCACGGAAGGAGGACCGGCCATGAAAAGCATCCTTGGCAACGAGATCGTCAAGACCGCGCTCAAGTGGCGCTCCTACATTTCGTTCCTCACGATCGCGATCATCATCCCCCTCATCGACGTCGGGCTCCTGTTCGAAAAGGGCGGCTGGGCACGGGGGATGACGCGCGGGTTGGCGTCCGATTTTCTGATCGTCGGGAACATCAAGAACGGATTCTTCATCACGTACTTCATCCTGAACGCGCTCTGGATCCATGTCCCGTTCCTCATCACCCTGGGTGCGGGCGATCAGCTCGCCGGGGAGGCGACCGGCGGCACGTTCCGGTTGCTGCTCACGCGGCCGGTCTCGCGCTCGTATATCCTGTTCGCCAAGTATGTGACCACGCTCGTGTATGCCGGTGCGCTGGTGGTGTTCATGGGGGTTCTCTCCCTGGCCCTGGGCACGGCGCTCTTCGGGACGGGTGATCTGCTCGTGCCGGGGCGCGATCTGACGATCCTGGCGGAGAGCGATGTGCTGTGGCGGATGGCGGCGGGGATAGCGCTCGCCACCTGGGGGATGTGCACCGTGGCGTCGCTGGCGTTCCTGTTCTCATCGCTCGTCGAGAACGGCATCGGTCCGATCATCGGCACCATGGCGGTGATCATCGTCTCCTATATCATCGGGAACCTGCCGGTGGAGCTGTTCACGGCCATGAAACCGTACCTCTTCACGACGTACCTGGATCTCTGGGCGAAGGTGTTCGAAGACCCGGTGCCGTGGGAGACGATACGCCATTCCATGCTGGTGCTGGGCGGATTCAGTGTTGGTTTTTATGCTGTTACGTGGTATATTTTTCAGAAGAAAGATGTCCTGAGCTGATCGTCCTTCCTCCATCACTCCAGGGTTCCCGCCATGGATCTGCAGCGTATACAGAAAGCACTCAGAGACCGTACGATCGACGGCTGGCTGTTCTGCGACTTCCACAACCGCGATCATCTCGCCATCCGCATCCTCGGTCTGGACCCGAACCGGATGACCACGCGCCGGTGGTTCTATTTCATTCCGGCGAAGGGCGAACCGAAACGGCTGGTGCACAGCGTGGAGAAGGGGAAGCTGGATGCGTTGCCCGGGAGCAAGACGGTGTACCTGCCGTGGGAACAGCTGCATGCATCGCTGAAGAAGATGCTCGGTCCGAAGAAGAAGATCGCGATGCAGTACTCCCCGATGAACAACATCCCCGCGGTCTCGATGGTGGATGCCGGGACGATCGAACTCGTGAAGAGCTTCGGCCACAAGGTCGTGTCGTCCGCCGACTTGGTGCAGCTGTTCGAAGCGGTGATCGACGAGAAGGGGTATGTCTCGCACAAGGAAGCCGGGGTGCTTGTGGACCGCGTGCGCGCTGAGGCGTACCAGCGGATCGCCGATGGCATACGGCAGGGGAACGGCGTGTCGGAACTGGACGTGACGCAATTCATCCTGCGGCGCTTCACGGAACTCGGCCTCACCACCGGCGATGCACCGATCGTCGGGTCGAACGAGCATCCCGCCGACCCGCATTTCGAATCCACGCCGGCGAACAACCGTCCATTCAAGCCCGGCGATACCGTGCTGATCGATCTCTGGGCAAAGAAGAACGAGCCCGGCGCCATCTACTATGATATCACCTGGTCCGGCTTCATCGGCACGCAGCCACCGGCGGAATACGTCAAGATGTTCGACACGGTGATGAAAGCCCGCGACGCCGCGGTCGCGTTCGTCAAGGAACGGTTCGGGAAGAAGAAGCCGGTGGCCGGATGGGAAGTGGACGAGGTGTGCCGCTCCGTCGTGAAGAAGGCGGGCTACGGCAAGTACTTCGTGCACCGCACGGGGCATTCGATCGGCGAGGAGGTGCACGGGAACGGGGGGAACATCGACAACCTCGAAACGCGCGACGACCGTCAACTGATGCCGGGGTGCTGCTTCTCGATCGAGCCCGGGATCTATCTCGAAGAGAAGAAGATGGCGGTGCGCACGGAGATCAATGTGTTCATCCGTCATGACGGTGTGCCCGAAGTGACGGGCGAGGTCCAGCGGGAGCTGGTGCTGCTGTAAAGCGGTTGCGGGCCGTATCACCGGGCCGACGTCGTAGCCGAACGTTTCTCTCACCAATCACCAATGGGACACCGCATGGCAGCAGCATTCAGCCTGGCAACGCTCCGCAAGGAATTCCATCCGACCTTCTGGGTGGCCAATATCATGGAGCTGTTCGAGCGGCTCGCGTACTACGGACAGCAGATCGTGTTCATGGTGTATCTGCGCGATGTGCTCGGGTATTCGGAGTCGCAGGCCGGCGGGTTCTCCAGCGTGTTCGGCGGTGTGATGTGGCTCTTTCCGATCGTGGCGGGGACGCTGGCGGACAAATGGGGCTTCCGGCGCGCGTTCATGATCGCGTTCACGATGCTCGCCTTCGGGTACTTCCTGATCGGCTCGCTCGGCATGGCGATGTTCGCGGGCATCTACGGCACGGAGCAGCATCCGGTCCTGCTCATGCTGTTCCTCCTCTTCACTGCCGTGGGCGGGTCCTTCATCAAACCCTCCGTGCTCGGTACGGTGGCCGTCACCAGCACCGAGGAAGGCCGGTCGCTGGGGTTCGCGATCTATTACTGGCTGGTGAATGCCGGCGCCATGATCGGACCGACCATCGCGTACTTCGTGCGCGACAGCATGGGGTACGAGTTCGTGTACCTGGTGTCGGCCGTGGCCTGTGCCGCCATGGTGGTGGTGAACTTCTTCATGTACAAAGAGGTGAAACCCGAGACCGCCGCCCCGGTCGAATCTCTCGCCCGGAAGTTCGTGAATCTGGTCGTTGTCCTCAAGAATTTCCGGTTCATGATCTTCCTGCTCATCTATTCCCTGTACTGGATCATCTTCTGGCAGGAGTTCATCGCGGTGCCGTACTACGTCACCGACTACATCGGGAAGGACGCGCCCTATGAGATCGTGCAGTCGTGGTCCGGCGCCGGCGCGATCGTGCTGTTCCAGATCCCGCTGAACTACCTGACGAAGAAGCTGCCCACCCACAAGGCGATCCTCATCGGTTTCGCGCTGTCGTCGCTTATCTGGGTGATCATCGGCATCAACCCCAGTCTGCCCACCATCGCCGCGGGCATCATCGCGTTCGCCATCGGTGAGATGATCCAGGCGCCGCGCTACTACGAGTACATCTCCGAGATCGCGCCGGCCGGACAGCAGGGTCTGTTCCAGGGCTATGGCTTCCTGCCCATCGCGATCGCGCGTTTCACCGGCGACCCCATCGGCGGCTGGGTGTATCAGACCGCGAAGGCGAACAACACACCGGAGATGATCTGGATCTCCCTGATCGCCATCGGTGCGCTTGCCACGCTGCTCATGGCATTGTACAACAAGTTTCTGCTCCCGGCATCACAGCCGAAGACCTCTGCACACGCATAAAGGCCGCGCCATGACGCGCACCGTTCCTCTGCTCTGCCTGCTGATCGTCGCCTCCGTGGCGGGCGGGTTCGCCGCCGGCGATCCGCCGGGTGCGGACATTCTCCGCCGCGTCGAGCACCAGGTTGCCGGTGTGAAGGACTACACCGTCACGCTGGATGTGGTTGCCGACATCGAGCACCTGAAGGTGCCGCCGATGCATGCGACGCTGTACTACAAGCAACCGGACAAAGTGCACATCGCCTCGAAGGGCTTCGCCATGCTGCCGCGCGAGAGCATGGGGATGCAGTTCAGCAAACTCACCGAGCGGTATGCGGTGGACAGTGTCGTGACGGACAGAACAGCATCGTCCGTCATGCACCGGCTTGTGATGCACCCGCGTGACGAACGCTCCACGATCCGCCGGATCCTGCTGTACGTGCATGGAGAGCGCTGGACACCGGAGCGCATCGAGATCCCGCAGCCGGCCGGTGCGGTGATGAAGGCGGCATTCGTGTATCAGCAGGTACACGGCTTCTGGATGCCGTCGCAACTCACCGTGACCTTCGTTGCGCCGGCGGCGGACACGACGGCCGCGGTGCCGGCGAACCCGTTCGGTGGCGGGCCGGGTGGGCGGACGGCCGCGCGCGGTGGCGGACGCAGCGGCACGATCACAGTGAAGTACACGGAGTACCGCGTGAACACCGGGCTCGGGGATGAAGTATTTGTTGAGCCCGGAGAACCAAAATAACGGCTGCTGCGTTGCTTGACTATGGCGGGGGGGACCGTTATATTGGGACCCAGTTCTTTTCAAGAATGGTGCTGGAAAAGGGAATTCCGTCGAATCGGAAGCTGCCCCGCAACTGTGCGTGACAGGCGTTGTCCATCCACTGATCGGTAACGGTCGGGAAGGATGTGCGAGCGGTACGCGTCACAAGCCAGGAAACCTTGCCGGCACCGGTATCACGATCACCTTCGCGGGAAGGTAACGGATCCATACGGGTGAGCGGTCGTCCCCCCATCGCACCCGTATCCGCCCCCTGTGTTCCCGAACAAGTGGGGTTTTTCATTTCAGGAGTGTCACACCATGGTCCTACAGGAGATGTTCGCCCTCCGGGGTAAGACGGCCCGCCGCATTGGCGAAGACCGTACGGCGATCTATGAACAGGTGTACCGTGACCTGAGCACCAAGGTCACCAACGGGACCCTGCCGAGCCATCCGGACTATCTCGGCGGCAACGAGCTCGCGTCGAACATCTACCGGAAGAAGTATTTCGTGAAGGACCTCAACGGGCGCACCGTGGAACAGCGCCCCGAAGATGTGTTCATCCGCCTCGCGTCTTTTCTTGCGTCCACGGAAGAGAGCACGGAACTCCGCGCGCGCTGGAGCGAACGGTTCTACCAGATGTTGTATGACGGGCGGTTCATCTCTGGCGGCCGCGTGCTTGCCGGCGCCGGCGACCTCTACCGGATGAAGACCCTCGCGAACTGCTTCGTCACGACGATCAAAGACGACAATATCGAATCGATCTATCAGGCCGCGTATGAATGTGCGCGCACGTATTCGTACGGCGGCGGCATCGGGGTGGATATCAGCGGTCTGCGTCCGAAGGATTCCGTCGTGCACAACGCCGCCGACCGGTCCACCGGTTCGGTGTCGTTCATGGACCTGTTCTCGATGACCACCGGGCTCATCGGCCAGAGCGGGCGCCGCGGCGCGCTCATGCTCACCATCGACATCAAGCATCCGGATGTCCTCGACTTCATCCGCGTGAAGAAGGCCCCGAACTGGGTCACGCACCAGATCGTGGAGCAGTGCCAGTGGTCCGGCATGTTCGACGAGAACCAGCTCCGCGAGATCGAGCGCCAGGTGCGCGAGAACACGCAGGTCCGCTTCGCCAACATCAGCATCAAAGCCACGGACGAATTCATGCAGGCGGTGGACGAGCAGACGCACTACGGTCCGTCCACACTGCTGGCGTACCGGAAGTTCTCGCGTCCGACGGTGCGCACGGGCTTCCAGGATGCCGACCATCATTATTCCTACGGCATCCCATCCAAGGACATCGGGACGTATGAATTCGCCGGCGACTTCGCGACGCTGGACGACCTCAACGCCTGGGTGGTGAAGCAGGGCGGAGATCCGGTGACCGCGGGGCAGCTTGCCGATGCATCGGCGCGCGATGTGTATGGCGATGTCGTCGTCGAGCTCGGTTCGCAGAACTTCGATCTGGCCGTGCGCTCCGCTGGCGATTTCATGCTGTATTTCGCGTCCGAGCAGACGGGTGAGATCCGCCGTCTCACGAAGGCGCGCGAGATCTGGGACACGTTCGTGGAGAGCAACTATCATGCGGCCGAACCGGGCCTGATCCTCTGGACCGCCATGAGCAAGTACAGCCCGTCCAATTACGTCGGGCGGCCGATCGCCTGCACGAACCCCTGCGCCGAAGTGCCCCTGGAGGACGGCGGGGCCTGCAATCTGGGCTCCATCAACCTCAGCCGGTTCGTCATCGATGGGTATACCGGCCGGGCACGCGTGGACTGGGATGCGCTGTGGGAAGTGACGCAGCACGCGGTCCGCTTCCTGGACAACGTCGTGTACTGGAATGAGAAGCTGAATCCGCTCGAGAAGCAGCGGCGGGCGGCGTCGGAGACGCGGCGGCTCGGGCTGGGCGTGATGGGCATCGCCGACATGCTCAACCAGCTCGGCAAGATGTATGATAGTGAGGAAGCCGTGGCGCTGATGGAGAAGGTCATGGAGACCCTCACCAACGCAGCGTATCAGTCGTCGTCGCTCATCGCGGCGGAGAAGGGCGCGTCGCCCATCTTCACGTACGAGAACTATGCGCGGTGTCCGTTCTTCCAGGAGGCGCTGAGTGACGATACCCGGGCACTCATCAGGAAGAACGGCCTCCGGAACATCGCCATCATGTCCATTGCGCCGACCGGCAGCATCTCGAACATCGTGCTGGGCTTCCAGTACAATGGCAAGAACTACATCGGCGTGTCGGGAGGCGTGGAACCGGTGTTCGCGTTGTTCTATTCCCGCCGGTCGGAGTCGTTCGGCAATCAGATCTTCCGCGTGTTCCACAGCACCGTGTATGCGTATCTGGACATGCACGGTCTGGCCGAGGATGCGCAGAAGAAGCCGCTGGAAGAACTTCTTCCGGCGCACTTCTTCCGTACGGCGCACGTCATCGGTCCGGATATGCGCGTGCAGGTGCAGGCGACCTGCCAGAAGTACGTGGACCATTCCATCTCCTCCACGGTGAATCTTGCCGAGGACATTGAACCCGAAGTGATCTCGCGGATCTATCTGCAGGCATGGAAGAAGGGGTTGAAGGGCATCACCATCTATCGTGATGGGAGCCGGTATCCGATCCTGAGCGTGGACGGCAAGAGCACGCCGTTCCAGGAGATGAAGAACAGGAAATTCTCGCTCCGCATCCCGCATGCCGATGGGGACCCGGAGAAGGCGCATGTGCAGGAGGTGGCGGGCGACGAGGTCATCCGGATGCCCGACGGCCGACTCACGACCGTCTATCATCTGATCAGGCGCAAGGAGCATACGCCGGCGGACGCGCCGCGGGTCTCCGAAACGCTTGTGAACAAGAACTAATGCCACGCCACCCGATGCTGCCGGATGACGTGCGGGCAGAATCGCTGTAGGAGTGAGCATGCGCCACGCAGTGTGTGGCGGGACACAGACCATACCATTGGATATGTATCGGCTGACCGTTCCCGGCAAGGGGACGGGCAGCATCACCAGAGCACAGTGAGGACACCATGATCACGTTGCCATCCGGCACGTACGATGTTGAAGAGATCAAACGGGAGAAAGCGTTGATCCCGCGCCAGGACCCTGGCGAGACGGTGATCGGCAGCAGGCCGGATGTCACCGAGGCGCGGGTATACCGGCTGCGTTCCGGGTTCGTGAACAACAGCGTGTTCATCACGCTCGGCTACATCCATGAGGATGGCCGGAACCGGCCGATCGAGATCTTCATCAATAGTAAGGACCTCACGCGCGCGGCGGAGTATGCCGTGCTCACGCGCCTGATCTCGGCGATCTTCCGGAAGTCCACCGACCCGACCTTCATCCTTGAAGAGCTCCGCGGCATCTACGATCCGAACGGGGGGTATTTCAAGGATGGGAAGTACATCCATTCGTTCTACGCCGAGATCGCGAAGGTCATCGAGCAGTTCTTTGACGATATCGGCGTGACCGCACCCAAGGCGTCTGCGCCCCGTGTGCAGGTGGAGGAACAGGCATCGTCCGTCGGGGATGCCATGGCCACCCTGAAGATCTGTCCGAAATGCGGCGACCGTTCCGTGAAGATCGAGAACGGGTGCATGTCGTGCGTGAACGTCGACTGCGGCTACAGCAAATGCGACGATTGATGGTGCTTTGACTTCCTCCCGCCGAACCGCTATCATACAGGGAGACGGAACCTCCTGACCCTGCATGTGTTGTACTAGATAGCCATGGACTACACAGTTTTCTTCATTCTGACGGGATTGTTGCTCGCCGCGCCGGCGTTGTTCGTCCCGGCATGGCGGCGACGCTTTGTTGCCCGCTTCACGCGGGCGAGAAGCGAGACCGCACGTACCGCCCTGGAAGATGCCCTCAAGCATGCGTTCGACTGCCGAACCCGCGGCGTGGCATGCACGATCGAAAGCATTGCCGGTGCACTGCAGACCACCACGGCGCTCGCCACCCGGCTCGTGATGCGGCTCGAGGCGATGGGGCTGGTGCTCCCCGAAGAACACGGATTCCGGCTCACGGAAGAGGGCACGGCGTACGCACTGCGCGTCATCCGTATCCACCGTTTGTGGGAGCGCTATCTCGCCGACGAGACGAGCGTGCGCGAGGCCGACTGGCACCGGGTAGCGGAATTCGAAGAGCACCGGATGACCGCGGCCGATGCCGATGCCCTTGCCGCCCGGCTTTCCAACCCCCAGTTCGACCCCCATGGCGATCCCATCCCGTCGGCGTCCGGCGAAATGCCCGCGATCCCGGGAGAGGTCCTCACGGCATTCCCCGCCGGCTCCTACGTGCGGATCGTCCATGTCGAGGATGAGCCCCCGGCGATGTATGACCGGCTCGTTGCGATCGGGATGCATCATGGACTGTTCCTCGAAGTGCTTGAAAACTCTCCTGCGCGTGTCCGCATCGAAGCGCAGGGCGAGGAGCATGTCATCGAACCCGCGCTTGCGCGGCTCATCACAGCCGTGCGGGCGCCGGCGGACCAGCCCCGGCCGGGATCGTTCCTGGCGCTCTCCGCGGTAGGACCCGGCGACGAGGCGCAGGTGACTTCCATCTCGCGGTTGTGCCGCGGGCAGCAGCGGCGCCGGCTCATGGACCTCGGCATCGTACCCGGCACGCGCATCACCCCCGAACTTGACAGTCTTACCGGCAACCCGCGCGCCTATCTGGTACGCGGCACGCTCGTCGCGCTCCGTCGCGAACAGGCGGATCAGATCTACGTGACACCGGTGCGGAGCGGCGCATGAACGAACAGACCGTGCACACACCCGCGGTACCGGAGAACTGCGCGACCTGTCCGGCATTCAATGCCGGACATCTGACCCGTCTCGGCATCGACACCGGGAATGTGGATCACATCCTGGCGCTCGCCGGGAATCCGAACACCGGCAAGAGCACCGTCTTCAACTCCCTGACGGGACTGCGGCAGCATACCGGCAACTGGCCGGGAAAAACCGTGACGCGTGCGGAAGGGGCGTTCGCGCTGGCGGACAAGCGCTATCGCATCGTGGATCTGCCGGGCACGTATTCGTTGCTCTCCACCAGTGCGGACGAAGAGGTTGCCCGTGATTTCATCCTCTTCGGCAGGCCGGATGTCACCATCATCGTCGTGGACGCCACGCGGCTCGAACGGAACCTGAACCTGGTGCTCCAGGTGCTGGAGATCACGGACCGTGCCGTGCTGTGCGTGAACCTGATGGATGAAGCGCGGCGGCACAACCTGACCATCGACGACCGGATGCTCGCGCGTGATCTCGGCATCCCGGTGGTGCTCACTGCGGCGCGGCAGCGGGAGGGGATCGATGCGCTTCTCCAGGCGGTCGCGGACGTTGCCTCCGGCACATTCGTCTGCACGCCCCACCGCGTCGGCAGCATTCCCGCTTCCGTTCTTGGCATTGTGGAGCGGATGACCGCGAGCGTGCGTGCGGCGATCCCCGGCCTGCCGAATGCCCGGTGGGTCGCGCTCCGTCTGCTCGAAGGCGATCAGCGCATGATCGATGCCGTACGCAACGGCGAACTGCTCGAGCTGCCCGGCCGTCCGCGCGATGGTGAGGCCACGGATGGGGAGCAGCGTGCCGCGTTGCTCCGTGAAGCCAATGCGCTCCGTCTCGAGATGGGCGAGGGATATCATGATGCCCTGATGGAGGGGATCTATGAGGATGCCGCGCGCATCGCGGACCGGGCGGTCACGCGCCAGGGTGCGCGGAGCAGGTTCTCGCTGGATCGCACCATCGACCGCCTGGTCACGAGCAAGTGGACGGGCTTTCCGATCATGCTCCTGCTGCTGGCCGCCGTGTTCTGGCTGACCGTGGAAGGTGCGAACGTCCCGTCGGCGCTTCTTTCGTATCTGCTTGTGGACAATGTGCATCCGATGCTGAAGGCCGGGATGGCCGCACTGGGGTCGCCGGCGTGGCTCACGGGAGTCCTCATCGATGGCGCGTATCTGGCGGGTGCCTGGGTGGTGAGCGTGATGTTGCCGCCGATGATGATCTTCTTCCCGGTGTTCACGCTGCTGGAGGACTTCGGGTATCTGCCGCGGGTGGCGTTCAACATGGACGCGTTGTACCGTTCGGCGGGTGCCCATGGGAAGCAGGCACTCACGATGACCATGGGGTTCGGGTGCAATGCGGCCGGCGTGGTGGCGACGCGCATCATCGACAGTCCGCGCGAGCGTCTGATCGCCATCATCACGAACAACTTCTCGTTGTGCAACGGCCGCTGGCCCACGCAGATCCTGATCGCCTCGATCTTCGTCGGCATCCTTGCGCCGCCGCATCTGGCGGGCATCGCTGCGGCCGGCGCCGTGGTGGGCGTTGCTCTGCTCGGCGTCGTCCTCAGTCTCGCGGTGTCGTGGTCGCTCTCGCGTAGCGTGCTGCGCGGCGAAGCGTCGGCGTTCAGTCTGGAGTTGCCACCCTACCGTCCACCGCGCATTCTCCAGACGTTGTATACGTCGCTCATCGACCGGACCGTGTTCGTTCTGTGGCGCGCGATCGTCTTCGCCGTTCCGGCGGGTGTCGTGATCTGGGTCGTGGCGAATGTGACCGTCGGTGGGGTGACGGTTGCCGAGCACTTCATTCACTGGGCCGATCCGTTCGGGATCCTGCTGGGATTGAACGGTGTGATCCTGCTTGCCTACATCATCGCCATTCCGGCGAATGAGATCGTGATCCCCACCGTTCTGATGCTGACGGTGTTGACGACCACCTTGAACAGTGTGGGGGCGGGGGCCGGGGTGATGTTCGATACGGATTCCGCGACGGCCACGGCGGTGATCCTGCAGGCGGGCGGGTGGACGTCATTGACCGGGATCTGTTTGATGCTGTTCAGTCTGTTGCACAACCCGTGTTCAACGACGATATTCACGATCTACAAAGAGACCCGGAGCGCGAAGTGGACAGCGGTGGCGACCCTTCTCCCGTTGGGGATGGGGTTTGCGGCCTGCTTTGTCGTCGCGCAGATCTGGCATATGCTGGGCGGCGGCTAGCGTCCGTTTTGGACGATTCCCGATTCCTACTTTCTCCCCCGTTTTTCCCATTTCTCGGAATTCTACCCCTTCCGTTGCCACTTTTTGGCGTATTTTGCCGGAATTTCTGGCATGCTATTCGCAAGTCCTCTTATGGTTTACTACGTTTGGATGCCAATGATGTGTCCCCTGTAACTGTCAAGGAAGAGCAATGAAACGACAAATGGTCACGATTGACGGCAATGAAGCGGCAGCGTATGTAGCTCATAAGCTGAACGAGGTCATTGCCATCTACCCCATCACGCCCTCCTCGAACATGGGCGAGTGGGCTGATGAATGGTCCTCCCAGGGCCGGAAGAATCTCTGGGGAACCGTTCCGTCCGTCACGGAAATGCAGAGCGAAGGTGGCGCGGCGGGTGCCGTGCACGGCGCGCTGCAGACGGGTGCGCTCTCGACGACCTTCACCGCGTCGCAGGGTCTGCTCCTGATGATCCCGAACATGTTCAAGATCGCCGGTGAATTGACATCGACCGTGTTCCACGTGTCGGCCCGTGCTCTTGCCCACAACGCACTGTCGATCTTCGGCGACCATAGCGATGTGATGTCCACGCGTGCAGCGGGTTGGGGCATGCTCGCTTCCAACAGCGTGCAGGAAGTGATGGACTTCGCCCTGATCTCCCAGGCGGCCACGCTCGAAGCGCGCGTCCCGTTCATTCATTTCTTCGATGGTTTCCGCACCTCGCACGAAGTGCAGAAGATCGAACAGCTCACCGATGAGGATCTGCGCGCGCTGATCAGCGACGATCTCGTGCAGGCGCACCGCCTCCGCGGCCTGACGCCGGACAATCCGGTGATGCGCGGCACCGCCCAGAACCCGGACGTCTACTTCCAGGGCCGTGAGAGCTGCAATCCGTACTACGATGCCTGCCCGGACATCGTCCAGAAGGCGATGGACGCGTTCGCGAAGGTCGTCGGGCGTTCGTACAAGCTGTTCGACTACGTCGGCTCGCCGACGGCGGAACGCGTCATCATCATCATGGGCTCCGGCGCCGAAGCGGCACAGGAAGCCCTCGAGTATCTGAACGCGAAGGGCGCGAACCTCGGCCTTCTGAAGGTCCATCTCTTCCGTCCGTTCTCCGTGAAGCATTTCCTCGGCGCGCTCCCGGCAACGGTGAAGTCGATCGCCGTGCTCGACCGCACCAAGGAACCCGGTGCGCTCGGCGAACCGCTGTACATGGACGTCCTCAGCGCCCTGAGCGAAGGTCTGATGGAGGGCACGGCACCGGTGAAGACCATGCCGCGCGTCATCGGCGGCCGCTACGGCCTGTCGTCCAAGGAATTCACGCCGGCCATGGTGAAGGCCGTATTCGACGAACTCGGGAAACCGAAGCCGAAGAACCACTTCACGATCGGCATCATCGACGACGTCACGAACTCCAGCCTCACGTACGACGCGAACTTCTCGACCGAGCCCGATGATGTGTTCCGCGGGATGTTCTACGGTCTGGGCGCCGACGGCACGGTGGGTGCGAACAAGAACTCCATCAAGATCATCGGCGAGGACACCGATTTCTACGCACAGGGCTACTTCGTGTACGACTCGAAGAAGTCCGGTTCGACCACCACGTCGCACCTGCGGTTCGGTCCGCGTCCGATCCGTTCCACGTATCTGATCACGACGGCGAAGTTCATCGCCTGCCACCAGTGGTTCTTCCTCGAGAAGTTCGATGTGCTGAAGGCCGCGTTGCCGGGCAGCACATTCCTGTTGAACTCGATGTACGGTCCGGACGAGGTGTGGCAGCATCTGCCGCGCCACATCCAGGAACAGCTGATCAGCAAGAAGATCAAGTTCTATGTGATCGATGCGTACAAGGTCGGCACCGCCACCGGCATGGGCGGCCGCGTGAACACGATCATGCAGACCTGCTTCTTCGCCATCTCCGGCGTCCTGCCGAAGGACGTGGCCATCGAGTCCATCAAGAAGTCGATCAAGAAGACCTACGGCAAGAAGGGCGATCAGATCGTCCAGCAGAACTATCAGGCCGTGGATGCGACCATCGCCAACCTGCATGAAGTGAAGGTCCCTGCGACCGCGAGCAGCACGATCACGATGCCGCCGGTCGTTCCCAATACCGCGCCGGAATTCATCAAGAGCGTCACGGCACAGATCATCGCGGGCTTCGGCGACGACCTGCCGGTGAGCAAGATGCCGGTGGACGGCACGTTCCCGACGGGCACCACGCAGTGGGAAAAGCGCAACATCGCGCTCGAGATCCCGGTGTGGGATCCGGTCACGTGCATCCAGTGCAACAAGTGCGCGATGGTCTGTCCGCACGCCGCGATCCGCACGAAGGTGTATGATGCGGCATTGCTGCCCAAGGCCCCGGCCACGTTCAAGGGTGTGGACTACAAGGGACCGGAGTACAAGGGCATGAAGTACACCGTGCAGGTGGCGCCGGAAGATTGCACCGGCTGCGAGCTGTGCGTGGACGTGTGTCCGGCGAAGAACAAGAGCGAGGTGCGGCTGAAGGCGATCAACATGGCCGCGCAGCCGCCGATCCGCGAGACCGAGCATGCGAACTTCAACTTCTTCCTGGGTCTCCCCGAGGCCGACCGCACGACGGTGAAGGTGGACTCGGTGAAGGGTGCGCAGTTCCTCCAACCGTTGTTCGAGTTCTCCGGTGCGTGCTCCGGGTGCGGCGAGACGCCGTACGTGAAGCTCGTGTCGCAGCTCTTCGGCGACCGTACCATCGTGGCGAATGCCACGGGGTGCTCCTCGATCTACGGCGGCAACCTGCCGACAACCCCGTGGTCGAAGAACAAGGACGGGCGCGGCCCGGCGTGGTCCAACTCGCTGTTCGAGGACAATGCCGAGTTCGGTCTGGGCATGCGGCTGACGGTGGACAAGCACCAGGTGATGGCGCAGGAGCTTCTGCAGGGCCTCGCGGCGCAGGTCGGCGACGATCTGGCGAAGGGCATCCTCGAAGCGAAGCAGACGGATGAAGCGGGTATCAAGGCGCAGCGCGACCGCGTTGCGGTGTTGAAGCAGAAGCTGGCCGGCATCACCACGCCGGAAGCGAAAAGCCTCACGACGCTGGCCGACACGCTGGTGAAGCGCAGCATCTGGATCATCGGTGGTGACGGCTGGGCATACGACATCGGGTTCGGCGGCCTGGATCACGTGCTGGCGTCCGGCAAGAACGTCAACATCCTGGTGCTGGACACCGAAGTGTACTCCAACACCGGCGGTCAGATGTCCAAGTCGACCCCGCGCTCCGCGGTGGCGAAGTTCGCTGCCGGCGGGAAGCCGCTTGCCAAGAAGGACCTCGGGCGTATCGCGATGACCTACGGCGGCGTGTACGTTGCGCAGGTGGCGATGGGTCAGAACGATCTCCAGACCATCCGTGCCTTCCTCGAGGCCGACGCCTACGATGGCCCCGCGATCATCATCGCGTACAGCCATTGCATCGCGCACGGCATCGATATGGGCCGGGGTATGGTGAACCAGAAGGCCGCGGTGGAAAGCGGACACTGGCCGCTGTACCGGTTCAACCCGTTGACGCTGGCGGAAGGGAAGAATCCGTTGAAGCTGGACTCCAAGCCGCCGAAGATGCGGTTCGATGAATACGCGTACATGGAGACCCGGTATAAGATGCTCACGAAGAGCAATCCGGAAGAGGCGAAGCGTCTCATGGCGATCGCCGATGAGGATGCGAAGGCGCGCTGGAAGTGGTTCGAAGAGGCCGCCAGGGAGTGGGAGACCGGTGCAAAGACCGGATCGAACTAAGTCTACGTGAATTAAATACCTGACAGGAATAGCGAACCATGGATCTTTCAACCTCATATCTCGGCCTGAAGCTGAAGAATCCGCTCGTGCCGTCCGCCAGTCCGCTCTCCCGTACTCTCGACGGGATCAAGCGGATGGAGGATGCCGGTGCGGCAGCGATCGTGATGTACTCTCTGTTCGAAGAGCAGATCCATCACGAGGCAGCGGAACTCGAGCACTATCTGTCGTACGGCACCCAGAGCTTTGCGGAAGCGCTCTCGTACTTCCCGGAGACCGGCGAATACAATCTCGGTCCCGATGAGTACATCGAACACATCCGGAAGGCCAAGGAAGCCGTCGATATCCCCATCATCGGCAGTCTGAACGGCATCTCCACTGGCGGCTGGATCCAGTATGCAAAGAAGATCCAGGATGCCGGCGCGAATGCCCTCGAACTGAACGTGTATTACATCCCGACGGACCCGAAGCTGAGTGGTGCGGCGGTGGAACAGCGCTACCTCGATGTCCTGAAGGCGGTCAAGAGCACGGTCACGATCCCCGTGGCCATGAAACTGAGCCCGTTCTTCAGCTCGATGGCGCACATGGCGGCGCAGCTCGACCAGGCCGGTGCGGATGGCCTGGTGATGTTCAACCGGTTCTATCAGCCGGACCTGGACATCGAGGGGCTCGAGGTGGTGCCGAACGTCACGCTCAGCACATCGCAGGCGATCCGTCTGCCGCTGCGCTGGGTCGCGGTGCTGTATGGCCGTGTGAAGGCGAGCCTTGCGGCGACCAGCGGCGTGCACAGTGCGCAGGACGTCGTGAAGCTGCTGATGGCGGGCGCAGACGTGACGCAGATCTGCTCGTCGCTGCTGCTGCACGGGCCCGGCCGCATCGGTGAGATCCTTCAGGAACTCGACCGTTGGCTGCTCGAGCACGAATACACGTCGGTGAAGCAGATGCGCGGGAGCATGAGCCAGAAGTCGGTGGCCGACCCGTCCGCATTCGAGCGCGCCAATTACATGAAGGCGCTCAACCGCTTCAAGTGATCTGCGGTACCGTATCACCGTAGCACAAGGCCGTTCCGTCCCGCTCCGCGGGAGGACGGCCTTTGTGCTCCAGGTCTCGTACCGTGGGGAGGAACACACTCTTCACGTGTCCCGGCCCGGGGGAGAGGCCCCTGTTCCACGAAACCTGTCTGATGAATGCGCTTCCCCCGGCGGTTTCGCGGGACAGGGGCCCCTCCCCCGGAGTCATATCACTTCATGCTTTCCATGAACGAACACCAGCACAGAGAGGTGATCATGTCCAGCAAAGCAGACGTTGATGCATTTTTCGAATCGCCGGCCTATGCGGTCATCGGCGTGTCGGCCGACCGGAAGAAGTTCGGCAACACGGTGTTCCGGACGATGAAGGAGAAGGGGTTGACGGTGTACCCCGTCCATCCGTCGCACGAGACCGTCGAGGGGGAGAAGTGTTACAGGGATGTGCGGTCATTGCCTCCCGACGTGGCGTCGATCGTGACGGTGGTGCCGCCTGCCATAACGCAACTTGTCGTCGAGGATGCGCTGACGCGGGGTATGAAGCACGTGTGGATGCAACCCGGTTCCAATTCCTCCGTTGCGGCGGAAGCCGCCCGCAAGGCCGGTGCCTCGGTGGTGGATGGCGAGTGCATCCTGATGTTCCTCGAACCGGTGGGGTCGGTGCACAAAGTGCACAGGTTCGTGAACAAGATCTTCGGCAAAATGCCGAAGTAGAGGCAGTGAAGCGTCAGGAGTGAAGAGTCAAGAGTTCAGAGTGAAAAAGCAGGCCAGATCCGGCCGCGTGCCGATCCCTCCCCCTCTCTTCACTCCTCATTATTTACTTTTCATGATCTTCTCTACTTCCAGGATCGCCCGTTCCATCTTCCTGATCAGTGCGTTGAACGGCTCCGCCGTGGTCATGTCCACCCCTGCCTTCCGGAGGAGCTCGATCGGATAGTCCGATCCTCCCGCCGACAGGAGTTCCAGATAGCGCTTCGTCGCATCCTTGTCGCCGGACAGCACCTGTTCGGAGAGCGCCGCGGAGGCCGTGAGCGACGTGGCGTACTGGAACACATAGAAGTTGTAGAAGAAGTGCGGGATCCCCGCCCATTCCGCATCGACGTACGCGTCCACAGTGCACACCCCCGCATCATGGCCGTAATATGTCCTCGTCAATTCACCGTAGAGCGCGTTCAACGAATCACCGGTGAGCGATTCCCCCTTCTCCGCATGTTCATGGATGCGCAGTTCGAACTCCGCGAATGTGGTCTGGCGGAACATCGTCGCACGGATACCATCCAGATAATCCATGAGGAGCGACAGCCGGATATCCCGGTCGGTGACGTTCTTCAGGACGTGCTCCAGGAGGAGTGCCTCATTGAACGTGGATGCGACCTCGGCAACGAAGATCGAATACCGGGACGTGGCATACGGCTGGGCGGCGTTCGAACGATAGCTGTGCATCGTGTGTCCGAGCTCGTGCGTCACGGTGCTGACATCGTCGTACCGGCCATTGTAGTTGAGCAGGATGTACGGGTGGACGTCATATACCGCGCCGTTGGAGTAGGCCCCGCCGATCTTCCCCTCGCTCGGGAACACATCCATCCACCGCTCCGCGAACGCCCGCGACGCCACGTGCTGATACTCCTCTCCCAACGGGGCCACCGATGCCAGGATGACATCGCGCGCTTCCCAGAACGTGTATGCGAGTGTGACGCCCGGAACGACGTGGGCATACAGATCGTGGTAGTGAAGCTTGTCGACCCCGAGAAGTCTCCGGCGCAGGTCCAGATACCGGTGGAAGACGGGGAACGCGCCATGGACGTTGGCGATGAGCGCGTGATAGACCTCGACAGGAATGTTGTTCCCGTGCAGGGCAGCATGCAGGCACGACGGATACTTCCGGGCACGCTGATAGAAGAGATTCTTCTTCACTTCACTATAGAGCTGCGTGCCGATCGTGCGCCGGTAGTCGTGCATCCGTCCAAAGTACCCTTCGAACACCTTCCTGCGGTCCTCGCGGTCGGGCAACGTCCGGAACAGCGGAAATGCGGCCCGGTCCAGTTTCACGGTCTTCCCATCGCTGAGGGTCACCTCGGCGAACGGGAAATCCGCGTTCGAGAAGACAGTATAGATCGCCCCCGGCGTTTCGGCCATGAGTCCTGCCTCGGCGATGATGCGCTCCTCGGCCTCGGTACCGGTGTGCTCCTTCCGCCGGAGCACATCGTCGATCGCCATACGGTGGATCGCCAGGCCCGGCTCCTCGGTGAAGAAGCGGTCGATCACCGTGCGATCGATCGTCAGGATCTCCGGCTCGATGAACGCCGTCCGTGTGCCGAGGTCTGTGCCGATCTGACCGATCTCCTGCTGGAGAGCGAGGAAGTTCGAATCGCGTGTATCGATGTCGGCCTGCGCTGAGACGAACGTATAGAGTCTCGAGAATTCCTTGCCGATGTCGCTGGTCAGGTCGAGGCAGGCACGCAGCCGTTGCGCGGACGACCCGAGGGTCCCGCGGAACCCATCGATCGCCGGAAGGCGTGCAACGAACGCATCTTTGGCGGTGCGCCAGGCATCGAGGGATGGATAGACGGGGCTGAGATCCCACGTATAGGCCGCCGGGATCCTGGAACGGTCCCGTTCGGTGGCGAGGGGTGCGTCGGACACGGTGACTCCTTAGTCGTCGAGGAATTTTCTGATCATCATCTTCCACCAGCGCCAGTCGTGCTGCGTATGGTCCCCCCAGATGTCGAGCCAGTGGCGGACGTGTTTGGCGTCGAGCAGCCGGGAGAGCTGGAGGCTGGATTCGAGGTGGATATCTGATTCCCCCGCGGCGATGATGAACCTGACCTTCGTGCGGAAGAGGTTAAGGAACCAGGGATCCGTGAGGCGGGGGAGGTATTCAACAGGATTATTGTAGTAGCAGTCGTTGTCGAAGTAGCCATCGAGGAGCGGCCGGATATCATAGTGTCCGCTCAGCGCGATGCACGTGTCCACGAGGTCGGGATGACGGAGAGAAAAGTTCACCGCATGATAGGCGCCGAACCCGCACCCCGTCACGGTCAGTTTTTCGATCGGGTTGCGTGTGCGCATGAGCGGGAGGACCTCCTCGATGACGTACCGCTCATAGGCGACATGGCGGAGGACCCGCTCGCGGGGCGGCAGGGACTCGTTGTACCACGACTCCGTGTCGATGCCATCCACGCAGAACACCTGAATGGTGCCGTCGTGCAGGAGTTCGCCGATGGCCCCGATCATCCCGCGGTCCTCGTACTCGGAATACCTTCCCTTCGCCGTCGGGAACACCAGGACCGGGGTCCCTGCGTGCCCGAACACCAGCATCTCCATCTCCGTACCGAGGACAGCGCTGTGCGTCCGAAGATATTCTCTCTCCATGCGGAAATGATAGGGAAATCCCCTCCGAGAGTCAAGATTTGCCAATTTGTTCAGAAAAGTTCGTATAATGGGGTGCATGAACGGCACACACACAGCATGGAATTGACATGAAGCCCTTCAGGGAGCGGCTGCACAACGAAGTGATCGTGTTCGACGGTGGTGTTGGCACCTATCTGTACGAAAAGGGCGTCTACATCAACACGTGCTTCGATGAGCTGAACCTCACCAATGCGGACCTCGTGGCAGAGATCCACAAGGACTACATCCAGGCAGGGGCGGATGTGATCGAGACCAACACGTTCGGCGCGAACCGGATCAAACTCGCCCCGCACGGATTGGAGACCAGGGTCTACGACATCAATAAGAAGGGTGCGGAGATCGCGCGGAAGGTCGCCGGCGATTCGACGTACGTGGCCGGTTCCGTTGGTCCGATAGGTGTGCAGATCGAGCCGATCGGGAAGCTGTCGTTCGACGAGGTGCGGGAGATCTTCAGAGAGCAGATCAAGGGGTTGCTGGACGGTGGCGTGGACCTGATCGTGCTCGAGACGTTCAGTCTGGTCAGCGAATTGCTTCAGGCGGTGAAGGCCGTGCGGGAGCTCGACGCCACGATCCCGCTCATGGCCCAGATGACCGTGAATGATGATGGCGTGCTGCTCAGTGGTGCGCCGCTGGCGTCCTTCATCCTGGAGACGGCGGATGCCGCGATCGACATCGTCGGGTTGAACTGCTCGGTCGGTCCGAAGGCGATGCTGGATGCGCTGGAAGATCTGAAGGCGATGACGAAGCTGCCGATCTCCGTGCAGCCGAATGCCGGTGTCCCGCAGAATGTGGGCGGACGCAACATCTATATGACCTCGCCTGAATACATCGCGGAGTACGCGAAGCGGTTCATCCAGACCGGCGCAACGATCGTGGGCGGGTGCTGCGGCACCAACCCGGACCATATCCGGGCGATCCGCCGGGCGGTGCAGGCGCTCCAGCCGGCCAAGCGGATGGACAAGCCGACGGTCGAAATGAAGATCGTTGCGCCCGAGGCCGTGAAGGTCGTTCCGCAGAAGGAGAAATCGCGGCTCAGCAACAAGATCGTGAAGAAGCAGTTCGTCACGCTGGTGGAACTGGTGTCACCCAAGGGTGTCACGCCCTCCGCCCAGGTGGACCGGGCGCGGAAGCTGCATCATTTCGGGATCGATGCGATCAATATCCCGGATGGTCCGCGGGCGTCGGCGCGCATGTCGGCGCTTGCCCTGGCCGCCATTCTGCAGCGGGAGGTGGGGATCGAGACCGTCCTGCATTTCGCATGCCGTGACAGGAATGTGATCGGCATGCAGTCTGACCTGCTGGGTGCGTGGGCCCTGGGTTTGCGGAATGTCCTTGCCATCACCGGCGACCCGCCGAAACTGGGCAATTATCCGCAGGCCACGGCGGTGTTCGATGTGGATGCGATCGGCCTGACGAACATCATCACGCGGTTGAACCACGGGTTGGACCTGGCGGGGAACCCGATCGGGGACCCGACCGGGTTCAGCGTTGGGGTGGGCGTGAATCCCGGTGCGATCAATCTGGATGAAGAGTTGCGGCGGCTGGACTGGAAGATCGAAGCGGGGGCGGAGTACATGATCACGCAGCCGGTGTTCGATCTGCGCATCCTGGACAACTTCATCAGGAAGATCGAGCACGTCAAGATCCCGCTCATCTGCGGCATCTGGCCATTGGTGTCGTACCGGAACGCAGAATTCATGAACAATGAAGTGCCCGGTGCATCGGTGCCCGCGGAGATCCTGGACCGCATGCGGAAGACGACGACGAAGGAAGAGGGGTTCCACGAGGGCGTCGCGATCGCGCGCGAGACGTACCAGTACGTCCGAACGTCCGTGGCCGGGGTGCAGCTCTCGGCGCCCATGGGGCGCATCGAGGGGATCTTCATGATGCTTGAGTAATGGTGGCATCCGGACCGCCTCCTACCACACATAGGAGGCGGTCATTTTTTACTTACCTTTGCAACTCCTACAATCCCCCCTCCGTTTTTAGCCACCTTTTGAGCCGATTTTCTCCCGCGTTAGCCACCTCCACCCCGGCATGCTCTTTGAAGCTTTCCCCGTGGAAGCAAAGACAACGGGAAGAGGCAGCAATGGGCATAAATCATACACTGTTGACACTCGCGGCATTCATGCTGCTGTCGTCGGTCATCGTGAACTTCTACGAGCTGACGGGCAACGCAGGTGATGCCATCAGCAGTGGCCAGGATGGCATCTTCCTTTCCACGATGACCACGTCCTACATCGAGATGGCGCAAGGGATGGCTTTCGACAATATCACCGACACGTCGCATGTGGGTCTGGCCAACGCGTATTCTCTCACCTCTCCGACCTGTCTGGGTCCGGAGTATGGGGAGGATTCGCTGGCAGCATTCAACGACTTTGACGATTTCAACGGTCTCACGCTCAACAAAGAGGCCGGAACATCGAACCGCCGGTATCGCGCGGAATTCAAGGTGTTCTATGTGGACGTGAATGATCTCGAGAGAGAGATGAACTCCCGGACCTTCGTCAAGCGCCTGGATATGAAGATCTACCGCACGTTCCCGGCGAGTCAGGATCCGGTGGATACGCTGCGGGCCTCGTTCGTGATGGGTTACTTTCACTTTGACTGATGGGATGGAGCCATGGCCGACTCAATTGATATGATCTGTTCGATCGTCCTGGGCAGTATGCTCATGATCAACGTTTTGACGGTGAATGACATCGCCGCCGAAACGTACTCCGTGTACGAAGGAGACATGAGCGTCCAGGAGATCCTCGTGACGACCGTGCAGGTGCTGGAAGGCGAATTCCGGAACATGGGCTTCGGCGTTCCGGAGAACGAACGGACGGTGCTCGCAGCTGACAGTTCCAGCATCACGTTCCTGATCGATCTCGATCGTGACGGATCAGGGCTGGATACGGTGCGGTACTTCGCCGGAGACTCCACCGAGCTGAACTACACGGACAACCAGCGCGACCGGTTCGTCTACCGCACCGTGAATGGCACGAACGGCTTGAAGGTGGGTGTGGTGACCATGTTCCGGCTGCGCTACCTGGCGATGTCGGGTGAGCAACTCACGGTCCCGGTGCAGACGGACCGGTTGTCCGAGATCCACGAAGTCGAGATCACCCTTGAGGTGCAGAACCCGTACGCCATCCATTCCGCCGGCACCAGCGGCGTCGGTCCGACCAATTCACTGCATTCGAGCTCGTACTGGCAGCAGACGCGGCTCGCATCGCAGAATTCCCGGAGGTAAGGACGATGGGCGGCAAAGCAGGACTCATTCTTGTCATCGGCTTTTCGACGATCCTGGGGTATATCGCCATGAACGTCGCGAACGTGTCGACGCAGGCAGTGACGAACATGTCGATGTACACGTCCATGACGTCGTCCCATAACATCGCCCTTGCCGGGGCAAATGCCCGGCTGGCGAAGTTCTACCAGGACTCGACGGATTGGTCGACGGTGAGCAAGACCTTCACCGGGGACAATTTCGTCGGGTCGTACACCGCCGGGATCGAAGCGGTCAGCAGCAGTCGCCTCCGGATGCGGTGTGTCTCGACGTACCCCCTGGGCAGCGGCTCCCTGCATGATACGGTCGAGGTCTTCTTCGACCGGAACAAGAAGAACAGCTTCACGCTGTTCGCCTGGATGACCGATTTCGAGGGGAACGTCTTCTGGATCACGAAGGACACCGTGTGGGGCCGCGTGCATTCGAACGGGAACCTGCATATCAGCGGCAGCCCGGTGTTCATGCAGAAGGCGACGACCGCGAAGGGATTCGATCCGCCCAAGGTCGGCAGCGGCACGAACAAGGCGATCTTCAAGGATGGCTATGAGACGGGCATCGCTCCGATCGAATTCCCGAACAGTCTTGCCGAGATCGTGTCGGCCAGTGTTGGTGGCGGGCGGCGGTACACCACCGACATCTTCGTGACGCTTTCTCCCGGCACGACCGCGAACAATGACGGGAAGGCGTACATCCGTGGTGGCACGTTGCCGACCAGTCCGATCATCGATTCGGTCGACCTCAACGATCCCGGCTTCAACGGGGTGATCCTCGGGACGAATACCGTCGGCGTCGAAGGCACGCTGGATGGCAAGCTGACGTTGACGTCAGAGAACTCTATGTACATCCACAACGACGTCCTGTACGAGCGCAATCCCCGTTTTACGACAAGCGATGACGTCCTGGGCCTTGTTGCCGAGGACAATGTGGTCGTGAAGAACAATGCGGCGAACAACTCGAACTGTGAGATCCATGGGAGCATTTTCTGCAGGGACGGTTCCTTCACCGCGGAGAACTACAATTCCCGTCCCGTGAGCGGCGAACTGCGCGTCCTGGGTTCGATCGTGCAGCAAGTCCGCGGTGCCATCGGTCAGTTCTCCGGCTCCACGATCACGTCGGGGTTCTCGAAGCGCTACCGGTACGACGACCGGTTGGGCGACCAGGCATTCCGGCCGCCGTTCTATCCGGGGTATTACGTATCGACCTATGCGATCACGAACTGGTGGGAAAGTTACCGGGTGATGGAGTTTCAGTGATCCACATCCGCGCGGCGCGCGTTGCTTTTCGGCCCTGTTTTAGCGTTCTTTAAGGCAACCGAAAACCAACGCGCGTTCTCATGTCCACTCCCTTGATGCAACAGTACGCCCAGGTCAAGTCCCGCTATCCGGACACGATCCTGTTGTTCCGCATGGGCGACTTTTTCGAGACCTTTGATGAGGACGCGAAGGTCACCGCGCGGGTTCTCGGCATCACCCTGACCCGCCGGGGGAACGGGACCGCGGGTGAGACCCCCCTTGCGGGTTTTCCCCATCACGCGCTCGACGCCTATCTTCCGAAGCTCCTCAAGGCTGGGCACCGCGTTGCGATCTGCGAACAGCTCGAAGATCCGAAGCAGGCGAAGGGGATCGTCAAACGGGATGTGATCGAAGTGGTCACACCCGGCGTTGCCTTCTCCGACAAGGTCCTCGATCAGAAGCGGAACAACTTCCTTACTGCCATTGCGCTCCCCGGGCCTCTCGCCACGGGCATGGATACCTGCGGACTGGCGTTCGTGGACGTGTCGACGGCCGAATTCCGTGTCGCGGAATTGCCGTTCCGCCAGCTCGCCGAACATATCGGAGCGCTGGAACCCGCGGAGATCCTCGTTCAGCGGCGGGATGCACAGACCGTGGAGCATCTGCTCCGCGGCACCTTCCGCGGTCTCTCTACGAAGATCGATGACTGGATCTTCAACGATGACTATGCACGCGATCTGCTCACCGGCCATTTCCACACCCAGTCCCTGAAGGGTTTCGGCCTGCAGGACTACACCATCGGGGTGAATGCCGCCGGGGTGATCCTGCACTATCTGCAGGAGACCCAGAAGGCCAACCTCCTGCACATCCGAAAGATCGCCCCGTTCGATATCGGCGATCACATCGTGCTCGACCCGGCAACGAAGCGGAACCTGGAGATCACCTCTGCGATCGCCGGGGACCATTCCGTGACCCTCTTTGCGGTGCTGGACAGGGCCCGCACGGCGATGGGTGGCCGGCTGCTGCAGCGGTGGATCCACCAGCCCCTCAACCGGTTGGAGGCGATCCAGGCCCGCCTGAATGCCGTTACGGAGCTGCGGGCCGGCGGCGAGATGCGCAAGGACATTGCCGATCACCTCGGGAAGATCGGGGACCTCGAGCGTTTGTCCGGACGCATCTGCACGGGACGTTCCGGCCCCCGCGATCTGAACGCGCTCATGCGCATCCTGTCAGAAATTGAACGCATGCGGGCGACCACCGCGCATATGAAGACCCCGGCGCTCGCGGCGTTGCATGGTGGGCTTCAGCCGCTCCCGGATGTCGTGACCCTGATCGCGGCGTCGATCGAACACGATCCGCCGGCCACGCTGGCCGAAGGGGGGGTCATCCGCAGGGGATTCAGTCCACCGCTCGACGAGTTGCGCGCATTGACCACGAACGGCAAGCAGTGGATCGCGGAACTCCAGGCGAAGGAGCGTGAGCGGACCGGGATCTCCTCGCTGAAGGTCGGGTTCAACAATGTCTTCGGGTATTACATCGAGATCACCAATACCCACAAGGATCGCGTCCCCCAGGAGTACATCCGCAAACAGACCCTGACGAACGCGGAACGGTATATCACCCCCGCATTGAAGGAGTATGAAGAAAAGATCCTGCATGCGGAAGAGCGCATCCTTGCGCTGGAAACGGAGTTGTTCACGGAGATCCGCCTGAAGGTGTCGGCCGAAGCCGACGCGATCCAGGCGAATGCCACGGCGGTGGCGCACCTCGACTGCTATACGTCGCTCGCCGATGTGGCCGAGGAATGCGGCTACGTGTGTCCGGAGGTGAACAACGGTACGTTGCTGGAGATCATCGATGGCCGCCATCCGGTGATCGAACGGTTGCTCCCGGCCGGCGAGCACTTCGAGCCGAACTCGGTCCGACTCGATACCGCCGCCGAGCAGATCCTGATCATCACCGGTCCGAACATGAGTGGCAAGTCGAGTTTTCTGCGTCAGACCGGCCTGATCGTCCTGCTTGCGCAGATCGGATGCCATGTCCCGGCCCGCACGGCGGTGATCGGTATCGTCGATAAGATCTTCACGCGGGTCGGTGCCAGCGACAATATCTCTTCGGGCGAGAGCACGTTCCTCGTGGAGATGCACGAAGCCGCGCACATCGTGAACACGGCCACCGACCGCAGTCTCATCCTGCTGGATGAGGTGGGGCGGGGAACGAGCACGTTCGATGGCATCAGCATTGCCTGGGCACTCACCGAATACCTGCACGAGCGGGTGGGCGCGCGCACGCTCTTTGCCACGCATTACCATGAGCTGAACGAGCTGGCCGATCTCTTCCCCCGCATCCGCAATTACAAGGTGGATGTCCGGGAATATGGCGACAAGATCGTCTTCCTGCACAAGGTCACGGAAGGGTTCGCGGACCATTCGTATGGCATTCAGGTGGCGCAGATGGCCGGACTCCCGGAAGAGCTGACGGACCGGGCCAAGGTGCTCCTGAAGAATCTCGAGGGTACGGGACTGACGATCAACGATCAGGTCCGCGAGAGCGTGCGCGCTGCGAACCCGCGCGGCATATCGACCGATCTCCAGCTCACGCTGTTCGAGGTCAAGGATGAGGAACTCCGTGACAGGATCCGGAAACTGGATGTGAACTCCATGACTCCGATCGAGGCCCTGAAGGTCCTCGCCGCATTGAAGGACCAGGTGTCCTGATCCCTCCCATGCGCACTCTCACCCTCACGGTCCGGTGTGTGGTCGCGGCATATTTCATCCATGTGCTGTATGTCCTCGCGATGCGGTATGCTCCGGGTGATCGTCCCTATGACCCGCCGTTCCTCCTCTTTGTCATGGACACGATCAATCTCTTCATCCATGAAGCGGGGCATCTCTTCACGCGCCCGTTCGGGCGCTTCATCTGTGTTCTCGGTGGTTCTCTCGTTCAGGTCCTTCTCCCGCTGGCACTCCTCATTGTGACCTGGCGGAAGGATGTCCGTCAGATCCCGCCGGTGGCGTTCTGGGTCGGCGAGAGCATGATCAACGTGAGCGTGTATATCGCCGATGCGCCGTACCGTAAGCTCAAGCTCATCGCATCGGGGTTGATCCACGATTGGTGGTGGCTGCTGGACGGGGATGCCGGCATCGCCGAACCGCTGTCCTGGGCCGTGTATGGGACGGGATTCCTCCTCTGTACCGGTGCCGTGGTCGCATTCCTGGTGTGGGGCGTCATGGCGTTCCGGGAAGCAGGGGAAGCCCCCGTGCCGCTCACCCTCCGCTGACCTTTGGATTTCCCTCCCGCAATCCGTACCTTGAGACATTCGGCATGCGGGCAGAACACCCGGGGCCGGGTATCCGATCATGCGCATCCTCCTGACCAATAGCACCACGATCTTTGCCGGGGGAGAGGATTACGTCCTCATCCTGGCGAAATACCTGCGCGCGCGCGGACACGGCGTGCACATCTCCGCGATCCCCGGGCACCTTCTTCTGAACAAAGCCACGGACGCCGGCATCCCCGTGGTGCCGATCCCCTACGGTGATATGCACAAGGTCTTCCAGGTCTCCCGTATGCTGCGCGGGCCCGTCCGTTCCCTCGGGATCGACATCGTGCACAGCAATGCGAACTATGACCGGACCTGTGCGGCGATCGCTGCCGCCTGGACCCCGGCGCGGCATGTGGCAGGCATCCACAGCACCCATTCGATCCAGCACAACATCACACACCTGCTGCGGAACAGGTACGGTACCGCGCAATTCATCACCGATGCTGACGCCGGTCGCGAGGTCCTGATCACCGAGGACCGTATCCCGGCCTCACGCATCACCACGGTGCCGATCGGCATCGAAGAAGATCCGCCGGAGGTCAGGGCGGCGATGCGCGCGAAGACCCGTCAGCACCTCGGCGTGGCCGACGACGTCGTCGTCATCGGGAATGTCGCACGCCTTGTGCCGTTCAAGGGTCACCGTGTCCTGCTGGATGCCATCGCCATCGTGGCGCGTGAGCATCCGCGCGTGTTGTTTCCCATCATTGGCGACGGTGAGTTGCAGGACGAGCTGCGTGCTCAGGCGCGGACACTGGGCATCGAGGCACAGGTCCGGTTCCTCGGGTTCCAGGACCATCTCGAAGAGTGGTATCCGGCCTTCGACATCTACACGCATTCCTCACTGGAGATGGCCGCCGAGATGTTCCCGATCGCCATCCTGCGGGCGCTTGCGGCCGCGTTGCCGGTGGTGTGCACGCGTGTTGGTGGCATCGCACTCATGCTCGAAGAAGGGGTGACCGGGCACCTTGTCGCGCCCGATGATCCCCCGGCGCTTGCCGCGGCCCTGGGCCGTGTCGTGCGCGATCCCGCACTGCGGCACACCATGGGCGTGGCCGCCGGGATACGATTCAAGGACAAGTTCCATGCCGCGGCGATGGCTGCGAAGGTCGAGCAGGTGTATCTCCGCGCGTTGCAGGACAGATGAGATGAAGATCCCATTTCACGTACCGGTTTATGATGACACCGATGCCGCAGCCCTTGCGCAGAGCATCGCCTCCGGCAGCCTGGTCGGGGATGGCCCGGCGACAAGGCGCGTCACGGCCGCGCTGGCGCGCGATCTCGGCGTACGGCATGCCCTGCTGACACCGTCATGTACGCATGCGCTCGAACTCGCGATGATGACACTGGACCTGGAGCCCGGTGATGACGTGATCGTGCCGAGCTTCACGTTCGTCTCGAGCACCAACGCCATCCTCCGCCGCGGGGCACGCGTGGTCTTCGCTGATGTCGATCCCGCGACATTGACGCTGACGGCGGATGAGGTCCGCGCACGCATCACCCCGCGGACGAGGGCGATCATGCCGGTGGTGTACGCCGGGGTCTCGCCTGACATCGATCCCATCAGGGCACTGGCCGCGTCGCGCTCCATCGTGGTCATCGAGGATGCGGCACAGGGTATCGCCGCCCGGTACCGTGGCCGGCCGGCGGGAACCACCGGTCATATGGGATGTTTCAGTTTTCATGAGACCAAGAACTTTTCCACGGGCGAAGGCGGGGCATTTGTGACGAATGATGATGCCTTCATCCAGCGCGCGGAGATCATGCGGGAGAAGGGCACGAACCGGAAGCAATTCATGCTCGGCCTCGTCGATAAATACACCTGGGTGGATGTGGGCAGCAGTTTTCTCCCGCCCGATTCGATGGCGGCACTTTTGGAGAGCCAGATGGCGAAGCGGGAACGGATCCAGGCACGCCGACAGGCGATCTTCGAGCGGTACTCGGACGCATTCGCGCCCCTCGCCCGGGATGGCCGCCTTGCGTTGCCGGTGATCCCACCGTATGCCGCCTCGAACCACCATATCTATCACGTCCTGATGCAGGACGAGCCCACCAGGAACCGGGCTCTGGCCTTCTTCCGGGAGAGGGAGATCGGCACAACGTTCCATTATCTTCCCTTGCATCTCTCGCCCATGGGCCGGGCGTTGGGTCATGCGGAGGGCGACTTCCCGGTCACGGAATCGGCCAGTGGGCGTCTGCTGCGTCTGCCGATCTATCCGTCTCTCACGGAAGCGGAGCAGGAGCGGGTGATCGGCGCGATGAAGGAGTTCTTTCCATGATGCGTTCCGGCATGATCGTGCTTGTCACGCTCGGCGTCGTTGGAGGCTGCGGTCAGAACCACGGTCCGCTCCGGCTGCCGGTGGTCTCCGCGGCGGACAGCATCGCCTGTGTGCAGGAGAATCTGGCGCACCGGGCCAGGGTCGATGAGGAACTCCGGCAAGATCCTGGCTCCCCTTTCCGGCGCGACACCTCGGTCAGCTTTACCGGACTGCACTGGTTTCCGGTGGACGTGCGATTCCGTGCCTCGGTCCGCCTGCACCGGTATCCCGATCCCGAGATCGTGCGCGTGATGGGAACGAAGGGTGAACCCCGCGAGCAGTTGCGATACGGGTATTTCGATCTGATCCTGCCCGACAGCGCCGGCGCACCCGTGCGGGTGCGGCTCAATGTGTACAAGTTCACACCCTCTGATTCCCTGCGCTACGCGCGGTACCGCGATCATCTGAGCATGTGGTTCACGGACCTGACCACCGGCAAGGAAACGTATCATGTCGGGCGGTACATCGAGCTGGGCGAGGAACAGAAGGATCCCGATGCGGAGTACGTCGTCGATCTGAACACAGCATTCAATCCGTACTGCGCCTACAGTGCGCTGTACTCATGTGCCATCCCCACGGACGAGGACCGCGTGCCCATCGCGCTCCGCGTCGGGGAAATGAAGTACCACGAGTGATATGGACCAGCACAAACTTTATCGCACCATTCAGACCCTGGCCGAAGCGGAGTTCCGTACCGAGGAACAGCTGCTCAGTCACGTTCTCGAGAGCATCATTCAGAGCGAGCACATCCCCATCCGCGGCGGGCGGATCTGGAAACTGGAGGTCAGCACCGGCACGTACCGGTTGATCCACCAGAGCGGCGAGATGGAAGCGATCGACAAGAACTTCCGCATCCGCGTCCAGGAGTATCCGCTCTTCCAGCAGTTGCCCAAGAAGGCGACGGTGATCGGGCGCGAAACGAATCCGTATCTGCTCAAGAAGGGGATCAAGGTCTTCTCGGCCACCGGTGTGGGCGAGAAGCTGACCTGGAAGACCTTCACGCTGTACCAGTACGTCATCGGGATCACCGCGGCGTATGTGAAGCAGGAGATGACCTTCGCGCTCAACATCATCAGTACGGCCCTGACCTCCGTGCTGAAGAACCGGAAGGCGGAAAAGAAGGCGCATCTGCTGGAGGCCGATCTGGACAAGGCGCGGGACATCCAGAAGAGCATCCTGCCCGCGCACGAGCTGAAATTCCACAACTATGACCTGTACGGCATCTCCATGCCCGACCGGGTGGTGGGGGGAGATTTCTTCGATTACCTGCAGGCGGCCGGTGACAAGGAGCGCCTCGGCGTGGTGATCGGGGATGCCGCGAGCAAGGGGCTGTCGGCTGCCTCACAAGCATTGTATGTGTCCGGCGCGTTGCGCATGGCTGTGGAGTATCAGACGAAGATCGGGTCTCTTGTCACGCGGCTGAACAGCCTCGTCAATAAGGCGTTCAGCGCGGAACGCTTCATCTCGATGGTGTATGCGGAGCTGAACTCCTCCGACCGCGGACTGGTCATCTATGTGAACGCCGGGCATTCCAACCCGGTGGTCCTGCGTGCGAATTCAAACGATATGGAGAAGTTGCCGGCCACCGGCCAGATCATCGGACCGTTCCCGCGGGAGGTGTATCACTCGGACTTCACGATCCTGAACCGGGGCGACATCATGCTGCTCTATACGGATGGCATGGTAGAAGCGTCGAACGAGCGGGGTGAGATGTACGGCGAGGGGCGGTTGACGCATGCATTGCGGCAGCACCGGAAGCGGACAGCGAAGGAGATCTGCGCACTCCTGCTCGAGGAGGTCCAGGTCTTCAGCCGGATGACGGACTACTCCGACGACAAGACCATTGTCGTGATCAAGCGTTCGCGATGAGGTCCGCCGTCATCGCGCGATGACGATCTTCTTGGTCTCGAACACTCCCGGCCCCTGGAGGCGGTAGAAATACACGCCGCTCGGGAGGTTGAGCCGCGTGAACGGCACTTCATACACACCTTCCTGTTGATTCCCCTCGACCACCCTGGTGATCTCCTGCCCCAGCAGATTGAACACGGCCAGCCGTACATGTCCCGCGTGGCGCACGGTATAGGTGATCCCCGCGGAAGGTGGGAACGGATTCGGGTCGCGTTGCTCCACTGCCGCCGGTTCGACCACGACCGTTCGCTGGGGCCGTTCCTGCGGTGGTGTGATATATGAGACCGAGATGCGTCCTGACGATGGCACCGCGGTGGTGGAGAGGCTCCCGTCGCTGGCGATGACGCGCCAGTAATAGACGGATGCCGGACGCGGCAGCCGGATGTGGATCGAATCGGCGCCCTCGGCGAGGAACAGATACGCGCGCGTCTGAAATCCCGGCACCGTGTCGACTTCCACGATGTACTGCAGTGAATCGTTGTCGGGATCGATGGAACGCTCCCAGTGCAGCGTGATCTCGGGATCGCTCCCGGAGAAACTCAGGACCTCGCGGTCGGCGGGAGGCAGGGGAGAGAACGGGCCGGGCGGATCGTTCGTATTGAAGATCCTGATCCGGGCGCGCTGTTCGGCGGTCCCGCCACCATTCCGTGCTTCGAGGACCACCGTCGCCGTGCCTTCCATCGCTTGCTCGTTCGTCGGGATCCAGTGGAGTGTCCCTGTCTGACCATCGCAGGTCATCCCGTCGGGGCCAGAGAGCAGCCGGACCACCGGCGGAGTGCCGGTGGTCACGGGTGTGTAGGACCAGGGGCTGCCCTGCGTTGCAGAGTCCGGCGGGCGTGACGTGAAGACCGGCGCGACCGGCGCGATCCGGAGGATCTTGCTTGAGATATAGGGACCGTTCGTCAGGTAAATGCAGCCATCGCCGCCGATCTGCATATCGGCGAAGCCGGACGGATAGGTGAGAAGCTGTTGCGCGAGCAGGGAGTCGCCGCGTTCGGACAGCACGCCTTCCCAGACCGCGGGTTGTGCGTTCGAGCAGAAGAGGATGTGACCCGTGAGGTTGGGGAATGCGTCCCTGGTGTACACGGCGATGCCCGTCAGGGCAGGTTGCTTGCCTTCAGGGAATTGATACAGCGCATATGTCGTGACGGGCGAGTGGGAACGGTCGGATGCCGGCCATCCGAGGTTGTCTCCCTTGCGCACCCGGAACACGGCATTGATCCCGTCCGTCCCGCCGTCCGTGCAGTACAGGTCGCCTGTTGCGGGGTCGAATGTCAGTCCTTGCGGGTTGCGCAGCCCCCATGCCCAGAATGGCCGGCGCGGGTCGGGATTGTCCGATGGCATGCTGCCATCCGATCCGATGCGCAGGATCTTCCCCCACACCGCCGAGCGGTTCGTGGTGTCCTGTGTCCATGCACGCTGGGTGCGATGATCGCCGACGCCGATGTACAATTTGCCATCCGGCCCGCATGCGAGAACGCCGCCATTGTGTTCCGTGGCATCGTTCATGCGAGGGATCACCATGATCAGGGTAGGGTGGATGCCGTAGCCGGAGGAATCGGTATACCGTTCCACGATACCCAGACGGTCCATCGCGCGGACATAATAGATGAAAACGTACGGGGTGTCGGGATAGGCGGGATGGAGCGCGATGCCGAGCAATCCTTCCTCGCCATCACTTTCGACAGGGACGGTGAGGAAGGGTTCACGGCGCAACTTCCCGTCGAACAGGCGTACCCGTCCGCTGTTCTTCTCAGTGAAGAAGAACCGGGCACCCCCATGCGGGTCCACTGCGATCCCCGACGGATATTGGGCCTCGGGTGCGCGGGCAAGCGTATCGATGCGATACTGCTGCTGTGCGGCCGACGGCAGAGTGAGGGCGAAGAGAAGAAAGACATAGATCGAACGTCGTAGCAAACCGATCAATACATTCCTTTCGCGACTGACAAGATCGTGGGTTGACATTTCCCGGTTCCCGGGGGGGTCAGGAAACTCATGTAAAGTAGCAATTCAGAGTGAGACCCGCAACGTTCCGGCCTTGACCGGCAGGTACCCTCTCAGTATATTCGTGTCATGCCTTCCGCGACCTCGAAAACGTGTTATCTCCTGTACAAGCCCTATGGTGTCGTCTCACGTTTCACCCCCGAAGCTGCCTGGCTGTCGCTCAAGCCGTTCGGCCCGTTCAAGGAGGGGGTGTACCCGGTCGGCCGGTTGGATGCGGACAGTGAGGGGTTGCTCTTCCTGACCGACGACCGGTTCCTGACCCATCGCCTCACCGATCCCGCATTCGAGCATCCCAAGACCTACGTCGTCCAGGTCGACCGGATCCCCGATGAAGAAGCCCTGAAGAAGCTGCGGGAGGGGGTTCTGATCGAGGGAAGAATGACCCGGCCGGCTGAAGCGAGGCTCCTTTCCGGAGAGCCGTCCTTTCCACCACGCCCGGTACCCGTGCGCTTCCGCAAGAATGTTCCCACCGCCTGGATCGAGCTCGTTCTGCGCGAGGGGCGCAACCGCCAGGTCCGCAAAATGACCGCTGCCGTCGGTCATCCCACCCTTCGGCTCGTTCGTACCCGCATCGGTGACTTCACGCTCGACGGGCTGGAACCGGGGCAGAGCAGGGAACTCACGGGTACTGAATATGCGCGGCTGCGCACATGGGCCGGGGGCGCGCGGTAGCTTCCAATAGAAGAATGCCGGGCCCCGTTGCAGAGGCCCGGCATCATGCCGTTCTCAGTGTGGTCTCTTCCCCGGTTGAGGGGGGACCGGCACCCCGGCTTCCGGCGGGGTGGGAGGCTGTGGCGGCTCCGGCGTGACGTCTCTGTACAGGGTGATGCCCCAATACTCGCGGTCGTCCGGTGGGTCGACATTCCAATCCGCATACGAATGCGAATCGTCGGACCGGAAGCGAAGCACATAGTCCCCTTTGTCCAGGACGATGGACGTATTGACCATCCTGTTCTTCCGGCCGCCGCCTGCATGGAACGTCATGCCGTAGGTCATCTCCCAGACCACCGTTCTGGTGCGCGCGTCTTCGATCCATCCGTAGTCGTACATATCGCGCCCCTGTCCTTCACCGATCGCGTAGACCCTGATCCGCGTCGT
Source organism: Bacteroidota bacterium (assembly GCA_030835135.1). Lineage (GTDB taxonomy): Bacteria > Bacteroidota > Ignavibacteria > UBA10030 > UBA6906 > JAGDMK01. Next base: position 24,533 of record JAUQWO010000081.1, on the reverse strand, counting down.
GCGGTCCAGCGTGAAACGGTTGGACCGGTCCTCATCATCCCTCATGCGGATGAGCTGCGCGATGATGCTCTTGTCCTTTTCCTCGACGTACTTGCTGACGAGGCCTGCGGTGTTCCACCCACCGGATGCGGTGATCGTGATCCCGTAGTTTTCCTTGTCGAACGGCGGATTGTCGTTCCAGTCCTCGTACGCGTGCGAGTCGTCCGTGACATAGTTCACGATGTAGTTGCCGCGCGGGAGTGCGATCACCTCATCCACATACCTGTTCTTGGCTGCGCCGCCTGCATGGCTGGTCCGGTCCACATCCATGGTCCAGACCCGGTCACGGGTCTTGGCATCGATGATCGTCGCGTAATCCGCCATGGAGCGGCTGGTATTGTCGCGTTCGCCGAAGGCATAGATGTGCACCTTCGCATCCTGCTTGAGGGTGAATCCTTCCGAGCGGCTCTCGTTGTCCTTCACGCGGGTAATGCGGACGATGACCGGTTCTTCGGCCTTGGGGGCGGCAAGGGAAAAGGCGCGGCGTTCTTTCTCATCAGGGATCGCGATGGTGATCCCCCAGTTGTAGGGATCGAAGGGGGGCGCGTCGTTCCAGTCCGCGTTGGAGTGGCTGTCGTCGGTGATCGCATAGACGGCATACGTCCCGGGGTCCAGACGCACATCGGATTCGGTCGTCAGGTTCTTCCGTCCGCCACCGGCGGGTTCGGCATCGTCCCAGGAGGCCGACCAGACCCGTTCGCGGGTCTGCGTGTTCACGATCCAACCGCAGTCCACGCACTCCGCACCCTGCATCCCCTCGCCAATGGCGCGGACGATGACGGTCGTGGGTGCAGAGAGAGAGAATTCCTGTTGGACATAGGCATCGTCGCCGAGTTTCGTTGCAGCGAAGACGATCGCCGGATCCGTGAACGGGGGGCGGAACGAACTGATGGAGCGGGCGGTCGATTCGTCGGCCGACAGGTCCATGCCCCATCCCCCGGCACGGACATTCCACTCGTCCGTGATGTCATCACTCCACCAATCGGTGATCCAGGAGAAGAAATGCCGTCCGTTGTTCCCCTTTGCCGGGCCGAAGAGTGGCTTCTGGCGGTGATCGACGTTGACGTTGAAGTGCGTGAACGTGGTATGATAGGCGAACGTGGTCGCGGCGAAGTACGCTTCGTACCTGCCCGGTTCCAGGGAGACGTCGCCGTCGAAGGAGCGGTCGTTGCGGGACCTCTGTGTGTTACGGACAGACATCTCCCACACCGGACGGCGCGTGGTGGCATCGATGATCCATCCATAGGCGTACATCCTGTCGCTCTTGTAGGACCATCCCTGATTGCCGCCGCCGCCCAGACCGGTGATATGGATCGTTGCCGGCCGGCGGAGCTCGAAGCCGGCGGATTTGAGCTCCTGGTCCTTGAAGTTGCGCAAGGACACGAACGTCTTCTCGCCTGCCACGCCGGCTGCGATCCCGCCGACAACGGCGGTGATCCCGATGATGGTACGAAAGTTCATGATGCCTCTCCAAGTCTGGTGCCTGCCATTGCTGGCTTCGGGATCCTCCCTGTAACCTATACGAAAAAATGGGGTTGGCGGTTTCATGCCCTTGACACTCCACGGGGTTCTTCCGTACATTGACCCATGCCTTCAGGTAACCCCATAGCGGTCCGGGCCAGGGATCTGGTCAAGATCTACCACCCGGGGTCCGACCAGGCCGTCCGGGCCCTCGACGGACTGAGCCTTGAGATTGAAAAAGGTGAGATTTTTGGCCTTTTGGGCCGAAATGGAGCGGGGAAGACCACCCTCCTCAGGATCCTGACGACCCTTGTCAGGCCCACCAGCGGCCTTGCCGAGGTATGTGGCTTCGATGTCACACACCACCCGCTCCGTGTCCGCGAATCGATCTGTGCGGTCCTTCAGGAAAATGCCGTCGAAGTCTTTCTTTCCGTAGCAGACAACCTGGCCACCTACGCGCGGTTCCATTCGATACCCTCGCATCAGATCAGGTCGAAGGCCGAGGCGGTGATGGAGCAATTCGGACTCACGGAGCACCGGAACCAGAAAGTGATCGACCTGAGCGGCGGGCTCAAGCGCAGGGTCCAGGTTGCCAAGGTCTTCATGGTTGACAAGCCGATCGTTTTCCTCGATGAGGCCACCACCGGGATGGATCCGGTGAACAAACGGGCGACCCTGGATGCCATACGCGACCATGCCCGCCAGGGCCGGACCATCCTGCTCACGACGCATATCCTGCAGGAGGCGGAGGAGCTCTGCGACCGGATCGCGATCATCGATCATGGGCGGACGATCGCAAGCGGTGATCTGCAAAAGATCAAGGCGATGGCGGGAGAGGTCTACGATGTGAATGTCACGTTCACTTCGATGCGGCCCGAGATCCTGGAGGTCGCCCGTTCCTTCCCGCTGCTGAAACTCACCGCGACCCACACGACGCTTGCCATGAGCATCCAGGGGACGAATGGGGCCACCTTCGCGTTGCTCGACGCGTTGTCGCGGTGTGAGCCGATCGTGCACTTCGAGGTGAACAGCGCATCGCTCGAGGATGTCTTCCTCGAATTGCTCGGGGGGCCCGGTGCCAGGGAAGAAGGGCCGCAGCCATGAGGATGATCCTCGCTGTGATGTACCGCGAATTCCGGATCCGCATGACGAGCATGACGTGGGGATTCTATGACCTCCTGATGCCCCTGGCCTATCTGCTCATCTTCGGGATCGGGCTGAACAGTGCGTTGTCATCGGGTGTCGATGTCGACGGGATGCGGGTGCCGTACAATGCGTTCTTCCTCGCCGGCGTGCTGTCCATGGCGAGCTTCGGCATCGCGATCAATACCTCGTATGGATTCTTCGTCGACCGTGACAACGGCATCTTCTATGAGTTCCTGACCTATCCGATGTCCAGAGCGGAGTTCCTTATCGGGAAGATCTTGTTCAATACGATGCTGTCGCTCGTGCAGGCCGCGCTCACGATCGTTGCCGCAGCGCTTCTGCTTGGCGCGCCGATCGTATGGACGGGATTGCTGCTTGTCGCTGTCGCCCAGGTGCTCGGCACCGCGGGGTGGTTCTTCTTCCTGACCACGTTCGCGATCCGGATCCGCAGGAACGACATGTTCAACACCTTTCTGAATGTCGCGTACTTCCTGCTGATGTTCGGCAGCTCCATGTTCTATCCGGTGGATGGCCTGCCCGAATGGCTCCGCTACTTCTCGTATGCCAATCCGCTGACATGGCACACGGACGTCCTGCGGTTCGCCACGGTAGGCGCCGGGGCACCCGGCACGATCCTGCTGGAGGCCGGCGCTTTCCTGGTATTCCTCGGTGCGTCATTCGCCATGGCTGTACAGACCATCCGCAACCCGTTGCGTGCCTGAGGGACGCCGGTTGCATTTCGGCCCCCTTTTTGGTACTCTTTCCGTCACACTGACACTGAACGGCAGACTTTCTTATGCAAGTGTATCTTGACCTCGTGGAACGCGTGCTCACCAACGGCGTGCGTAAGACCAACCGCACCGGCGTCGACACGGTCTCCAGCTTTGCTGAACACTACACCGTGGACCTGTCCGCGGGCTATCCGCTGCTGACCACCAAGAAGGTGAACTTTGCTTCGATGTTGTACGAGGTGTTGTGGTATCTTTCCGGCGAGGACCATATCCGGAATCTGCGCCAGCACACGAAGATCTGGGATGCCTGGGCGGATGAGAATGGGAACCTGGACACCGCCTATGGCCGCTACTGGCGGCGGTTCCCGAGTGCCCGCTGGAATCCGGAGACGAAGGCGTATGAGGTGGAGGAGGTCGATCAGATCGGGAAGGTGGTGGAGCTGATGAAGACCGATCCCCATTCCCGCCGCATGGTCGTCACGGCGTGGGAGCCCGGCAACGCCTTCGGCAGCAAGCTTCCTCCCTGCCATTATTCGTTCGTCTTCAATGTGTCCGAGGGGAAGGTGAACTGTCACCTGACCCAGCGGTCCGGCGATATCGCTCTCGGGATCCCGTTCAATCTCGCGGCGTACTCCCTGATCACGCACATCCTCGCGCGGGAAGCAGGATTGGCGGTCGGGTTGTTCAGCCACACGATCGTGGATGCCCACGTGTATGTGAACCACGTGGATGGACTGCGCGAGCAGTTGAAGCGCGCCCCCCGCCCGCTGCCATCGATACAGATCGCCGCGAAGCCGATGAAGGACCTGACATTCGAGGACTTCACGCTCTCGGGATACGACCCGCACCCTGCCATCAAGTTCGCGGTGGCGGTGTGAAACTCGCGCTCATCGCGGCCGTCGGGCACAACCGGGCCATCGGCAAGAACGGTACGATGCCATGGCATATCTCCGCCGACCTCAAGCGGTTCAAGCGCATCACGAAGGGGCATACCGTGCTCATGGGTCGGAAGACCTGGGATTCGCTCGGCAAGCCCCTGGTGGACCGGCGAAATGTCGTCATTACGCGCCGCGCTATCGCCGGGGTCGAGACCTATGCATCGATCGATAGGGCTCTGGAGGCGTTGGAGGGGGAGGATGTGGTGTTTGTGATCGGCGGGGGGGAGACCTATGCGCAGCTCCTGCCGAAGGCGGACCTGCTCTATCTGACGGTGGTGGATCAGGAACCGGATGCCGACACGTTCTTTCCTCCCTATGCCCATCTGCTGGGCACCGTCTACACCCTTGCGGCCAGCGAGCAGCATGAGGGGTACAGGTTCGAGGACTACGTGAGAGGGTGAAGAGAAGGCGCAGCGAAGAACGGCAAGAGAAGAGGGCGCGGGAAGAGCAGCACGAGGCTGAGCGGAAAAGGGCAAAGGGAAAAAAGGCAGAAGATCGAAATCTCGCTCTGCCTTCTTTCCCTTTTCCTTTTGGCGTTGCCCTGAGAGGCTATCTGCTCTTATCGGGGTAAGGCGGCGGTGGCGGCATCAGCACCGGATGCTTCTTCATCTCTTCTTTCACCACCGCGATCGCACGGTCGAGCTGTTCGTCCTGGCCGGCAAACTCCTTCGCCGGGTCATTCTCCACGACGATATCCGGATCCACGCCGTGCCCTTCCATGATCCATTCCTTGCCGGCCACGTCGTAGCGTGAGAACTCGGGCCTGTTGAGCGAGCCTCCGTCCAACAGCGGCAACGAGCCCCGGATGCCGACCACGCCACCCCACGACCGCTTGCCGATCACCGGACCGAGCTTGTGCGTCTTGAACCGGTAGGCCACGATGTCCCCGTCCGAAGCGGAGAATTCGTTCAGCAGCAGCACCTTCGGACCCGGCACGATGCCACCCGGATCGAAGGACGGGCTGCCGTTGCGGGCGATATCGATCATCGCGATCTCGCGGCGGAGCCGCTCGATGATCTGCGGCGATACATTGCCGCCGCCATTGCCGCGCGCGTCCACGATAAGTCCTTCCTTACCGAACTGCGGATAGAAGTACTTCGCGAATTCATTCAATCCGGGCACGCCCATATCGGGAATGTGCACGTAACCGACCTTCCCATCCGTTGCCGCCGTGACCTTCTCGATGTTCTTCTGGACCCAGTTGTAATAATAGAGCTGCTGTTCATTGGCGGTGGGCACGACCACCGTGGTCCAGCTGCCTTCCGTGGACGGCTTCGTGTTGAGGGTCAGCGTCACCTGCTTGTCGGCCAGCCCGATGAGCGATTCGTACACATCTTTCGCTTCGCGCGTGGGGCGTCCGTTCACCGCGATGACATAGTCACCTTCATGCGCGCGGACACCGATCTCCGTGAGTGGTGAGCGCAGGGCACGGTCCCAATTCTGGCCTTTCAGGATGCGCACGATCTTCGCGTACCCGGTTGCGCCGTCCCGTTCGAGTGTCGCGCCGAGCAGGCCGGTCGGGATGCGTTCGGGCTTCGGGTAGTCGCCGCCGCCCACATAGGCGTGACCGATGTTCAGTTCACCGATCATCTCGCCGATGATGTAGGTGAGGTCCGTCCGATGGTTCACAGAGGGGAGCAGCTGTTCGTAGGTCTTGCGGATGCCGTCCCAGTCCACGCCGTGAAGGTTGGGCGCGAAGAGGAAGTCGCGCATCTGCCGCCAGCTTTCGGCGAAGATCTGATTCCATTCGGCGCGCCGGTCGAGGCGCACCTTCATATCGCTGAGGTTCAGGCGTTCCTTCATATCGATCTTGGACGAGGGGAGGTCGATGATCGCGTAGCCGCCATCGGCCCCGACGATCATCTTCTTCCCATCCGCCGAGATCTCGTAGCCTCCGATGGTGCCGAGTTCGGTCTCCTTCTGCTTCTCGAAGTTGTACATCAGGAGGAGCGGCCGTTCATCACGGCGTCCGGCGCGCACATAGAACAGCTTGTCCCCGACGGACTGGAGGTTCCGGTAGTTGGCGGCCTTTGCTGGAAGGACAGCGATGCGTGTGGCGATACCCTCCGGATCGACCTTCACGACCACGCCGGCGTCCTTCTTTTTCTTCTCCGGCTCATCCTTCTTTGCCGGATCCTTCTTCTCCTCCTTGATCTTCACCTCGTCGCTTCTGGGGGCGAACGGCGACGGGGTGTCGGCGGCGAGCGTCACGAGATAGATCTGGGACATGTCGAGATACACATGATTGAACTCGGTCTGTCCGTAGGTGGGGTTGAACGTGCGTGCCGACACGAAGAAGAGGTACTTGCCGTCGGCGCTGAAGACCGGGTCGCCGGAGCTGAACCATCCGTCCGTGACCTCGTGCGTCGTTCCCTTCTCCAGGGAATACAGCTGGATCGTCGTCATCCGTTTTTCTTCGGGGCGGGCGAACGCGATCCATTTGCTGTCCGGCGACCAGGAGTAGTCGGTGAATTCCCATTCCTTCGATTGCGCGACGAGCCTCACGGTCTTGCTGTCGATGTCCACGTACTGCAACCGCTGCTTCTTGTCCGCCCAGAGGAGCTTCTTACTGTCGGGGGACCATGCGATCTGGTACTTGTAGGTATCGCCGCCTTTGGTGAGCTGGACCGCCGGCCCGCTGCCGTCCTGCGGGACGATGTAGACCTCATCTTCCCCCGTTGCGTCGCCCACATACGCGATCCACCGGCCATCGGGCGACCACTTCGCGTTGCGCTCATGGATACCCGGCGTCGCGGTCAGGTTGCGGGTTGGGCCGTGTTCCGCGGGAACGGTGAAGACATCGCCGCGTGCGCCGAAGAGTCCGCGGCTGCCATCCGGCGCGATCTCGAAGTTCGTGACCTCTTTACTGACATCACGCAGCCCGCCGCGTCCGCTGTCAAAGTCCTCTTTGATCGTGATCGGAACGCGCTTGACGGCTTCCGTGGCGAGATCGAGTGTGTAGAGGTATCCGCCATTCTCGAACACGATCGCGGTCGTCCCCAGGGAAGGGAACTTCACATCGAACTCGGTGAACTGGGTCAGCTTCTTCGTCTCGCGGGTGGCGGTGTCGTACGCATACAGGTTCATCCGCTTGCGTTCATCGCGGTCGGAGGCGAAGTAGATCTTCGTGCCGGACCATATGGGGATGATGTCCTGGGCCGGATCATTGGTGATGTTCGTGGTGGTCTTCGTCGCGAAGTCGTGCACCCAGATGTCGTCCGCCTGTCCGCCACGGTACCGCTTCCATGTGCGGAATTCGCGGAAGACGCGGTTGTATGCCATGCTCTTGCCGTCGGGAGAGAACGAGCAGAATCCTCCGCGGGGGAGGGGGAGTTGGGTGGACGGGCCACCGGTGCGGCTGACGCCGAAGAGCTGGCCGATGAAGTCGTTGGGCTCGATCATGCGTGAGCGGTAGATGATCGTGGTGTTGTCGCGCCAGGTCATCACGATATTATTCGGTCCCATGCGGTCCGAGACATCATCGCGGCCGAGGGTCGCGGTCACGGTGAGTCGCCGTGGCACGCCGCCGTCAGCGGGCATGATGTACACTTCGGTGTTGCCGTCGTACTGTCCGGTGAAGGCGATATCCTGCCCGTCCGGGGAGAATCGGGGGAACATTTCATACCCGATATCCGATGTCAGCCGGCGGGCGACGCCACCGGTCGATTGCACGGTGTACAGATCGCCGGCGTAAGTGAAGACGATGCGGTCGTTGTGGATCGCCGGGAAGCGGAGCAAGCGGGTCTCATCCTGTGCGAACGCCATGGTCGCGCACAGTGTGAGGACGCCCGCAAAGAGGAAACGCATACGGGACATACGGTGGTCCTTTTCGCGTGAATACGACAGAGTGTGGTGTGCTGCGGTCCCCCCGGAACCGGTTGCGTCGCATGAGGCAACATATATGTACGGGGAGAAGGGGGCGAAAGTTGCAGGAACAGCGGCGCCGTGGGACCCGGAGGGGCCGGCACGGCGCTCTATTATAAGGCGTACGTGTGGGGCGCTATTTCTTTTTCGGGGCCTTCACGGTCTTCGGGGCCTTTGCTGGCCGTGCGGTCTTCGCGGGCTTTGCCGGACGCAGTGCCGCGCGCACGCCTTCGTTCGCGATCGCACCATCGCGCGTGATGCACGCGCCGACGGTGACCTCGTCCTCGAAGTTCGGGGTGGTTGCTCCCTTCGGGAAGAGCGTGGCGAAGAGGTTCGTGATATTCTTTGAGTACATCAGGCTCGCATCGGACGGGATGGTGGCCGGGAGGTTGACGGCACCAACGATCGCAACGCCCTGATGACGGACGGTTTCGCCGGCACGTGTCAGTTCACAGTTGCCACCCTGCTCTGCCGCGAGGTCCACGATCACCGTTCCGGGGCGCATGGCACCGAGCATGGCTTTGGTAATGAGCAGCGGAGCGCGCTTGCCGAACACCTGGGCCGTGCAGATCACCACATCCACTTTCGGCAGTCGTGCGGCGATCGCCTCCTGTTCCTTCCTGAGGAACTCCGCTGACATCTCTTTCGCGTAGCCGCCCTTGGTCTCCGCATCCGCGGGCATTTCCATCTCCACGAAGGTCGCACCGAGACTCTTCACCTGGTCCTTCACGGCGGGACGGGGATCGAACGCTTCCACCTTCGCACCGAGACGCTTCGCCGTGGCGATCGCCTGAAGTCCGGCAACACCGGCGCCGAGGATGAGCACCGTTGCCGGCGGGATCGTACCGGCGGCGGTCATCAGCAGCGGGAACATCTTGCCGAGATGTTGGGTTGCAAGGAGCACTGCTTTGTATCCGGCGATCGTGGCCATCGAGCTGAGTGCGTCCATGCTCTGGGCGCGGGTGATACGCGGAACATACTCCATGGCGAAACCGGTGATCTTCTTCCGTTCGAGAACCTTCACCAGATCCGGATTCGCGAGGGGTGCCATGTAACCGATGTATGTCGTCCCTTCGCGAAGCTGATCGGCCTCACTCTTCCCACGCGCGCCGGTCGTGGCAGGCGGTTGAACCTTGAAGATGATGTCCGCCTCTTTGTACACCGCGACCGCTGTTTTTACGACCCGGGCCCCGGCTTTTGCATACAGCTCGTCGGCCAATCCGGACGCACTGCCGGCACCCGCTTCGATGATCACGTCATGCTTCTCCCGGACAAGGGGGGGGAGGAGGGCGGGGATGAGAGCCACCCGTGTTTCACCAGGGCGGGTTTCCTTCAGGATACCGATTTTCATGCGCCTCGCTGCCTTTCCGGATATGAAACGGTGTGTTGGATCGCATGGAGAGAGTGGGGCATGGTACAAAAAAAACTGCTCTTGGGCAAGCAAAGACAGGAACCCGGAGGGCCCGGCGGCGGTTTGATAAGTGTGACGATTTCGGTATATTGCTGATGTTCTGGAGAGCGCGTATGGCAAAACAGCTACAACGACGTCAAAAAACGTTCTGTACGGAATGTGGGTCGGACCTCGACGATTTCTGGCTTTCGCCAGGATCGACCAATTACGAGGATATCCTGAAGCACCATCTTGAATGCCAGCGCGAAGGCCGGTTCAAAGGCACGATGTGTTCAAAATTGTTCATCGTGGATGGTGGAACACCCGATACGACAAAAGAAGCGCCCCCGGTATCACCCCGGAAGCGCTCCGCCCTGAAGAAGTCCATCATGAACAAGATCGCCAAAGACGAAAAGAAGAACGGCAATCCCTGATCTTACCGGGATGCATGCCAGTGGGTGACCTTCCACTCACCGCCTTTCTCCCTGCTCCACGCGATCGTATGCCAGCGCGGATCTCCCTTCTTTGCATTCTCCGTCCTCAGTACCAGCATTGCTGACGACCCATCATCCGCCATCGTCAGCTTCGTGAACGCCTTCTGGCGCTTCGACTCCCCTGCGAAGCACTTCCCGTTCTCTTTCCCAAAGACCGCGTCCTGCAAGCTCACGAACCGTGTGCCATCCACGAGATAGGCTTCGGGTTGGATGGACCCCCGTGCTGACCGGTCGCCGGAAAAGAACATGTCTATCTTCTTCATCAGTTCTTCTGCCTGGTGCGAGCCCTGCGGGGACGCTCCACGTGCGTTGGATCCACCCTCCTTGTCCGCCAGTTTGAACTTGAATGGCAGCGTGATCCAGACTGCGACGGGTTTATTGTCCTTCATCGCGGGAGAGAAGACCCACTGGCGTGCGGCGGTGATGCTCGCCTGGTCGAAGTACTCATTCTCGGATTTCAGGACCTCGACCTGCGCGGGCTTGCCCCCGGTATCCACCAGGATCTTGAGCCAGACCTTCCCTTCGGAGCCCTTCGCCAAGGCCTCGCCCGGATAGACGGGTTCCACACGCTTGATCACCGAGGGTTGCACGTCGACCAGGAGGTTCTCCGGCACCTGCTGTTGACCGGTGCCTTTCGCGGCCGGCGCGACGACCTGTGCGACATCCTGAGTCGCCTCCTGGGCAACGCTGACCGCTGCGCAGGCAATGATGCCCGCGGTGATGATCATGATGCGCTTCTTCATGGGTGGTCTTCTCCTAGTGTATGTGTGATCCGTTCCGGCCGGGAACACCTTCCACTTCGACGGCCGGCATGCTCATGATATACATGACCTGCTGTTCTTCCGCGGGCGCGGGTGTCGTTCTCAGCCAAACCACGGTGGCAAGAACCGTTACCGAAACGACCAGTAACGCCAGCGCGAACGCCGGTGCCGGTATGGTGAGCCGTTGCGTCCAGACCTTCCTCAACCGCGATACCCGTGCCGCCGGCGCGGCATGAAGCCGGTGAATGCGGCGGTCCAGTCGTTCCGGCACCTCGGGAGCCGGTGCGACGGCACAATACGTCCGGATGGCGGACATCCCCGCGTACGTCTGCCGGCACTGTGTGCACGTGCCCATGTGCGCGAACAGCTCCGCGCCCCCCGCGTCATCCAGGACGCCGTCGATATACGCACTCATCATCTCTTCACAGCGCTCACAGGTATTCATCGCATCCTCTCCTTCTGCATGCCGGCCATCGATCCCGCAAGGGCCAGCCGTGCCTTGAATAATCGTGACTTCACTGCGCCCTCCGTGGATCCCGTGATCGCGGCGATCTCGGCGTACGGCATCTCTTCGAACTCCCGCAGCATGAGGACCTCGCGATATGCCGGCCGGAGCGCCGCCAGCATCGCGTGCACAAGCGATGCGCGTTCGGTTTGTTCGAGGAGATCGTGCGGGGTGGAAGGGTCCAGAACGCCATCGGCGTCTTCCAGAGGCATGGGTGCTGCACGCCGCAGTATCATGTACACCTCATTGCGGGCCACCCGGAACAGCCAGGACTTCAGTGCTCCCGGATGCAGGATGCCGCTGTGCTGACGTGCGAGCTTGACGAAGGTGTCGTGCACTGCATCCTCGGCGAGAGCCGTATCCTTCACCATCCGGAGGCAGAATCGGAACAGGGGCACGCGGTAGCGTTCGTAGATCTCGCCCAGCGACCGGGTGTCACCCCGGAGGAGCCGGTCCAGAAGCTGTGCGTCTGTTGCCATTGCCATGGCCATGTGTGGTGGAGGAGTCCCGTGCTTTCTGTTAAGATGCACATGCTGCGCGAAAGTTGCTGGCGGGAACAAAAAAACCGGGGCCGTGGCCCCGGTTTCAGAGACAACCCCGGTGAGAAGTCGCGGCTATTTGCGCTTCGCGCTGTCCGGGAGATACAGCTTGTGCGTATAATCCACCACCATCCGGTCCGTGTTGAAGACCGGGACCAGGGAGGCCATCGCGTGGCGCACCCGCTTCAACCAGTTGTGCGGAATACCATCCTTTCCGCGGTCGTAGTAGAGCGGAATGACCTGGTTCTCGAGCACGGCACGCAGCGATGCTGCATCGAGATCGTCCTGGAGCTGGTCCGAACTTGCCGTCGTGTCCTCGCCGATCTTCCAGCCATTCTCGCCGTCGTACGCCTCACGCCACCAGCCGTCCATGGTGCTCAGGTTCAAGCCGCCGTGCATCATGACCTTCATGCCGCTGGTGCCGCAGGCCTCCATCGGCCGGCGCGGGGTGTTGAGCCAGACGTCGGCGCCGGACACGAGGTACCGTGCCACGTTGATGTCATAGTCTTCCACGAACACTACACGGCCGAAGAGATCCACGCGTTTGGTGATGTTGATGATCTCCTGAATGAAGTGCTTGCCGGCATCGTCCCGGGGATGTGCCTTGCCGGCAAAGATGATCTGGACCGGCTTTTCCTTGTCCGTCAGCACCTTGATCGCCCAGCCCAGGTCTCTGAACAACAGGGGGGCACGTTTGTATGTGGCGAAGCGTCGCGCGAAACCGATCGTAAAGACATCCGGCGACAGGATGTTGTCGTACATCGCCACGTCGTTCGTATTGTGACGGAGGTTCTGCTCCCGCAGACGCCGGCGCGCGAATTCCACGAGCTCGCGGCGCAACGCTGTCCGGAGTCCCCACAGTTCGGCGTCGGAGACCTTCTTGGATTCGAGCGTTTCCTTCCAGTATTTCGCATCGCGGAATTTGTCGATCCATTTTGGGCCGAGCTGGGTGGACCAGAATTGCGAGGCGGTCGGCGAGGTCCAGCCGGTGACATGCACGCCATTCGTGACCGCGCCGATCGGCACCTTGCTGACCTGGATATCGGGGTACAGCTCTTTCCACATCTCCTGGCTCACGCGTCCGTGCAGTTCACTCACGCCGTTCGCGGCGCGGCACATCTTGAGCGCGAGCACGGTCATCGTGAAACCTTCGCCCGGGTGTTCCTGGTGGACGCGGCCGTACGCCATCATATCGTCGATGGACATCCCCATGGCCGATGCGAACGGACCGAGGTTGGCTTCCATCAAACCGCGATCGAACTTGTCGTGGCCGGCAGGCACGGGGGTGTGGGTCGTGAACACGCAATGCTTCTTCACGAAGGCCTGGGCCTCAGCGAGCGGCTTCTTCGCCTGCAGCTGTTCGCGGAGGAGTTCCAACGTGAGGAATGCGGAGTGACCCTCATTCATGTGGAAGATCGAGGGGTTGATGCCCAGTTTGCGCATCAATCGCACACCACCGATGCCGAGCAGGATCTCCTGTCCGATGCGGTTCGTCTGATCGCCGCCGTAGACATGTGCGGACAGGTCGCGGTAGAACTGACTGTTCTGCGGCAGATTGGTATCGAGCAGGAAGAGCGTGACGCGGCCCACGCCGACGGCCCAGGCCTGGAACTCGACGTTCGTGTTGCCGATCGGCACGCTGCAGATGACCCGGTTCCCCTTCTTGTCGTTGACCGGACGGAGCGGGAGACGGGCCGGATCGAAGGTGGGATAGAACTCCTGCTGCCACCCTTCATTGCTGGTCTGCTGACGGAAGTATCCCTGCCGGTAGAAGATGCTGAGGCCATAGAGGGGAAGGCCGAGGTCGCTGGCGGATTTCGCATGGTCGCCGGCGAGGATGCCGAGGCCACCGGAGTAGATGCGGAGGCTCTCGTGCAAACCGAATTCAGCGCTGAAATACGCTACCGGGGCGTGCTTCAATGGTGCCGCATGTTTGTCGGCCCATGTTCCTTTGGGCTTCATGTAATCACGGTAACTTTTGCAGACGGCCGCGACCCGGGTATAGAAATCCGGATTCTGCAGTCGACCTTTGAGTTCCGGGCCGGAGATCCAGTTCATCACCTCCACGGCATTGTGGTTGGTGTCTTCCCAGAAGAAGGGGGAGAGTTCCTGGAATATCCGCTGTGCGGCAGGATTCCATGAATGCCAGAGATTGTAGGCGAGTTCATGAAGATCCTGGATCGCTTGATCGATCTGCTTATCGGATACCTTTTTGAGTGCCACGGGCTGTCTGACTCCTCAGTTGTGAACAAGGAAAAATATAGCGATTTGGCCCAGAAAATTCAACGATGACACCCGGGTGACATTCGGCAAATATGAGCATAACCGTAACGTTGCACAATAATAGCCACGACGAGACAAGCTTCGCTGTCCGGAACTCCGGAAAATGTGGCTAATTTGCACTCATTTCAAAGATCTCTGACTCCAACCTCGGAGCAGGGTATCGGACTCAGATGAATTGGAGCAAAGGGTATGCCGCACGGTGGGAGAGAGGGGTGATGTCTGAGCGGGTCACAATGGAAGCGATTCCACGAAAGGTAAACCCGGGAGGCGGTCTCCTTTTCCGTTCCCCTACCTCCCGGGCAACCCGCTCACAGCACCCCCCATGTGGTGTCAGCGAAGTCTGAAACTGAACGGCACGGTGATCCACACCCTGACCGGTCCGTTGTTCATGTACGCAGGGGTGAACAGAAAACCGCGTGCTGCGTCGAGTGCGGCATCATTCAGGCAATCGGCGGTCGAGTGCATCAGCGACACTTCCTGCACGTGACCATCCTTGCCGACAAGCATGTTCACCACGACACGTCCCTCGATCCCGGCCTTGATGGCAAGCGGCGGGTACACAGGTGTTACGCGCGTGATGATCTCCGGCAGTTTCTCAACGGCCTCAAACCGTACCGGGGCGTCGTCCGCAGGCCCGGGGATCGTGATCGTCCCGTTGCCGGTTCCTGCCCCCTCACCGGCACCGTTGGCCAGAGGATCCACCTGACGAGCCATCTGTTCCTGTGTTGCAGTGACCCTGTCGGGGTCGGCCTTGTCATCCGCCACAGGGACAGGGATCGCACGCTCGCTCTGAACGCGCGGCGCACTTCCCGATGCCGGTGGGGGTGTCGTGATCCCGGGAATCCATGGGTCGAGATGGATCCGTGGATCGAGAGGGAAGGGACGCATGACGATCGTCCTCGGATCGGTACCGACGTGGAAAAGGTCCAGGTGGAATGCACTCAGGACCAGCGAGTGTATCGTGAGCGAGATGATGAACCCGATGAACCAGAACCGCTGGGCCGACTCCTTCAGTTCCATCGCTCCGTACCGGACAGTCGTGGCAACCATGATCGCCTCCTGGGTATGTGGGACACTCACCCATGCAGCGTACAAACGACATGCCATGCCGACGTGCGGCATTGCCACGCAGAATGAAGGTTCGTCAGGCGGGTATCATGCACAATACACGGCACCGGAAGCGGACGAACGGCTAAACCGACGCAAGTGGTGGTCTGTTGAGAGGATACACGGGATTGCAGAATGCACGGTGGCGCGATGCGACTATGCAGAACGCCGGTGCGTGTCACTCCGCGCGTATCACTCCGCGCGTGTCACTTCGTGCGTATCACTCCGGGGGTATCACTCCGCGACTCCCATTCCGCCGCGAGCACAGACGTGTGTGGTGATGGTACGGTGAACGAGGTGTCAGAGGATGCGGACAACACCCAGGGTGAAGCGGACGGGACGTGGTTCGCTGAGGCGCCAGGTGCAATCGGCGCGGAGAATATCGAAGATCCTGTTCACGCCGAATCCGAGTTCCGAATACCATCCGGTGCGGTACGGGTTCACGGTGCGGCCGGAGGACCAGGTCCGCGCAGCGCCGCCATGGATCAGGAATTCCCAATTGTTCTCATACAGGAACGGGATACCCAGTGCAAGGAAGGGCAGCGACCGGAAATTGTGTTCGGCATGGAATGCGAGATAGCCGGTCCCTCCGTATTCTTTCACATCCATGCTGCGCATGACCCCCGACGGACCGTACCCGCTCGACGCCGATTCGACGTTGAACAGTCGCTGGATGGGGACATGTGTCCCGCGAAGATCGCCGGCCGAGACCATCACGGTGAGGTCCGGACGGAAAAGGAGTCCGGGTGCGAACGTCGGGATCACGAGTGTCCCATGACCTTCGTACCGGGTGAAATCGTAACTACTTGAGAGCAGCGATGGTGTTGAGTGCTCGATGGAGAGCTCCAGCGCATTCGTGCGGACCATCCCGAGCGGCACTGGCGGATCGCCGATGCGAGCGCGGACCTGGAATCCGCGGAGCGTACCTTCCGGTACCAGGGGATTCTCCCGGTAGGAGCGCGAGCGCGCAAAGAGCGAGAACGATGTCCGGTTCGGCACCGCGCGATGGTCCTCACTGACGAGAGAGAATTGAGCGGTCAGCCGGCGTCCTGATGCAACCTTGGCAAACCCCCGCCATCCTTCGGCTTCATGGTAGTCATGGTAATCGTTGCGTGCGAGCAGGCACGTAACCGAGTTCGCGAGCGGCCCGTAGTCGTCGCCACCGGGACGGTGGTCCATGGTCCGATAGACCTCCGCGCCGATGCCGAAATGGTGCGCATCCGAGGTGAACACCGTAGCACCCAGGCGGTATTTCGTGCGCATGTCCGAGAATCCGTAGGCAAGTCCGGCGTTGATGCCGAGCAGAGGCATGACCCGGTCGTCATGATAGTCCACCCCGAGGTGGAAGCCTTCTACGCGATTGAAGGACACATCGAGGAGGGAGAGCAGGGATCCCGCGGCGCCGCCGCCACCGAGGGTTGCGGAGATGCCACCCGGGCGGAACTGAACCTCCAGGGTCCTGGTGCTATCCAGAGAGGCGTAGGCGACCTTCTCTTCCGGGGAGAGGGGAAGAACGTCGTTGGTCTTCCAGAACGTCGAGTCGTACCGGACCGCAGACGAGTCCACGATGAGGCGCGGCCGCCGGAAGAGACTATCGGGAAGGACGGGATTGATGAAGTAGTCCGAGAGGATCGACGTCTGCTCGAAGCCGATGGCCGGAAGTGAAAATCCCGCGGCACCGATCTCGGCATGCCCGTCGATCCGGATGTCCACCGGCATCCAGAAATCGTCCTGATAGAGCGAGAATTGCTGGCGATACCGTACCCGGAGCGACTTGACGAACGGGATGGTGAAGACCTCATTGGGCACGACATCCACGCCGACAAGTGCATAGGAAATATCGGCGATACGGATCGTGCCGTTGAAGAGGGGTGTCGTACGGCTGCGCGGGGTCATCTGGATGACGTAGACATCGTGACCCCGGTTCTTTTCGGTGTGCAGGAGTTTGTACCGGTACTCATCCAGGGCATCGTCCGCGGTCGGGCCGACGAACGTGTACCCGATGAACCGCACCTCGTCGTCGTTGAAGTTGATGATCCTGCCCACGGACGCGAAATTGAACGCGCCCTTCACGTTCTCGGTTTGCCGCCGTTGCGTCACCACTTCCCGCAGGGTGTCGCCCTGTTGCCAGTAGACGGTGGTGAATGACTCCGTGATGCTTGCGATGCTGGTATCGCGGTGGAGTACCTGTCGGGTGAAGCCATTGGCCTGGAAGGACGTGAGGCGGTCGATCCATCCGTGCTTTGCGGCGATGGCCCTGCGGATGATCTCGACTGCGGGGTCCTCCGAAGTGACCAGCACCTCGGGGAGAACGATATCCGAAGGGTCGAGCGAAACATCGTGCCGGGTATCAGCGTGGACGGAGACCACTGTTGTATCGGGGCGGTATCCCAGCATGCGAACCACGACCGTGTGGGTGCCCGGTTCGAGTTGGAGAGTGTAGCCGCCGGCGGTGCCGGTGATGGTGCCACGGGAGGAATGCAGGATGCGGACATGTGCCGCGGGAAGGGGTTCACCCGTTACACGGTCGGCAATGCGGCCGTGGAGATCGTACCGCACCTGAGCGGTGGCGGAGAGGCTGACACCGAGGAGAAGAAGGGTGATCCGCCACATCACGCGTCAGCCGTCATTTCTTTCCGAGCGGTGAGGGACCGGGTGGATTCGACATGCGTGTCGTTCCGGAGGCCTGGTCCCACATGCGCCGTTCGATGGCCGAACGCTTTGCGTCGCGTTCCGCCTTCAGACGCGCAAGCCGGTCCTCGTCGCTCATCCGTTGCGGTGCTTTGGCGACGGCCGCGATGCCATCGGTGCGATACTTCTCCCATGCGGGGAGGACCGCCTGTTCGCACGAGATGACGCGAGGGTCGAGGGGATCGATGAGATACGCCTCCATGAGGGAGTCGAAGGCGAGAGCACTCTGTCCGTTGGTCAGGTACTGCTGTGCGGCGTTGGTGAGCTTGGCGATCTGTGCACCCTGGTCGCCATAGAACGGCGATCCAACCTTTGCGGTCGGTGGCGGCGCGAAATTCGGTCCGATGGTGACACCCAGCGGCCTCTTGTTCAGTGATCCGTCTCTGCTCTTCATACGTATTCTCCCTGCGGATGTACTCTACACTAAGATACGCTTGAACCCATGGGAAGTCAAGGGCAGAGATCACCCTTCTTGGACATCAGGGCAGAGTTGAGTACCTTGATACCATGACGACCCCCATAGTCATTATCGGCGCCGGTGGCGCGGGCATTATAGCTGCATGGAAAGCTTCGTTGTGTGGAGCATCTGTGCTCCTCATTGAACGCAACGGACGCACCGGGACAAAGATCCTCATCTCCGGGGGTGGAAAATGCAATATCACGCATGCTGGTACTGTTGACGATCTGCTTCGTGCCTTTGCCCCAGCCGAATCGCGCTTCCTGAAGCCATCGATGCACCGCTTCAGCAACGACGATGTTGTCAAACTCATGAACGATAAGGGGATTAGCACGGAGATCAGAGAAAACGGTCGAGTGTTCCCCCTGTATGGCATTGCCAAGGATGTCATGCGCGTCTTCAATGGACTGCTCGAGAACGAGCGCATCCGCATCAGGCTCCATACGCGTGTCAACGGCATTCAGGTTGCCGATGGCGCGGTCACGGGTGTGATCTGTGAAGAGGGTGTCATTCCGGCCACCCGTGTGGTCCTGGCGACGGGAGGGTCGTCGTATCCGAAAACGGGCACCACGGGAGATGGTTACCGATGGGCCGCGTCCGTTGGCCACACGATCGTGCCGCTCCGCGCGGCGCTGGCGCCGATCCAGGTGCACCCCGCGATCCCGCGAGCCTGGCAGGGTATCGCATTGCGCGGTTGCCGGCTTGCGGCAGTGCAGAATGGCAAACGTCTTGCGGCGTGGGATGGCGACGTCCTCTTCTCGCATGAGGGGCTCTCCGGACCATGCGCACTGGAGATCAGCCGCGCTGCTGCGCTGGCGCACGAAAAGGCACCGGTCGCGATCGTTGCAGACCTGTTCCCGGACCGCGAATTCGACCATCTGGATCAGACGCTCGGCCGCATGGTGCAGGAGCACCGGCAGCGGGTCATCGGCACGGTGCTGGATGCCCTGCTTCCGAACCGGATCGTGGAGATGTTCCTGGAGGCGGTGCATGTGGACCCTCAGACGCGGGGTCACGTTCTCACGCGGGAGGCGCGGAGGGCGATCGTGCGGCGATTGAAGGAGTGGCCGTTGGGGCAGGTTGCCCATGTTCCCATCGAGAGGGGAGAGGTCACGGCGGGGGGGATCGCGCTGAACGAAGTGGATCCACGCACGATGCGGTCGCGTGTTGTTGCGGGATTGTATCCGTGCGGCGAGGTGCTCGATATCGCCGGGCCGATCGGTGGCTATAACCTTCAGGCGGCGTTCTCCACCGGCTACGTCGCCGGAGAGTCCGCCGCCCTTGATCAGAAGGATGAATTAAGAACTAAGAATCCTTAGTTCTTACTTCTCACTTAGCGAAGCAGGAGCATCCTGCCTGTGCTCGTGTAGTTGCTCCCGCCCCGGGCACGGAGCACATAGTAGTACACACCGCTCGACAACCCCGCCGCATCGAACTGCACGTTGTATGAGCCCGCGGGATGTGGTCCCTGTGCAAGCCGGGCGACCTCACGGCCGAGCACATCATGGACCGACAGCATGATGTCGGACTGTGCGGCGAGATCGAAGCGGATGGTCGTCGTCGGATTGAACGGGTTGGGGAAGTTCGCAAAGAGCTTTGAGCTGCGCGGCAGTTCCGATCCTTCCCCCACTCGTGTGGGGAACGATCCGGTGAGGATGAAGTCCACGTTGTCGATCGCATACGTGGACCCCGGCACCGTGACGGGCGATTGTACGAGGTTGAAACGGAACCTGTCGACGAACAGTGTCAGTGCTCCGGCGGACAACGCGTCGATGGCATAGTGACCGGAAGGGTCGCTCAAGCCGTATCCCGCAATATGTCCATCACCCATGCGCGCCGTGATCCGTACACCGGCCAACGGGACCTGACTGGCATTCACGACGCGTCCGCTGATGCGTGTGAGTCCCTCACCACGCAATGGCGGCAGAGTGACACGGAGGTTCACCGGCGTGCCGTTCACGATGACCGTGTCGGCCTCCATCCAGGAGACAGTGCCAGTTGCGTTCGCCTTGTAGTATGCCGAGCTGTAATCGCTATAGGGCACTGCGAGGACCGTGTAGGTATCGGCTGGCACATAGCTGTACATGAATCCACCGACAGAGTCGGAGTACACGAACACCGGCGCAACCTCGTTGCCGGATTTTGGCCGGGGGAACAGGATGATCCGGGCGGGGACCTGGCTCCCACTTTCGTCGATGACCGTTCCCTGAACGCTACCGGTGCTGTTCCCACGCGGGGAGAGGCTGAAGTTGATGCCGGTGGTATCGCCCTGAACATTCAGGATCGTGGCCTGTGTCGGGTCGGTGCTATTCTCAAACACCTCCGGGATGTACCCGTCCTTCGCCGCCATGGCCATGTATGGACGTCCACTCAGGACCTGGGCGAAGTATTTTCCCTGGAGATTGGTATACCCCAGCCACACCACACCCCGCGCGTACCCGATGCCGGGGATGACACGGGCTTCATCGCCAATGCCGGGCGTCGCGCCGGTGATCGCACCGGCGGCGTTCATTTCCTGGATGGGGCGCACCAGGGCTACGGCGGCGCCGGCAAGCGGACTCCCGCTCGCATCGGTCACGATCCCGCTCACATAGGCGAACGACTGCCCTCCGAATGACGCAAGACTGAAATTCACGCGCACCGTATCGCCGGCGACCAGGGTCACCGGTGTGGCGTTCTCCGGCAGCGCGGCATTGTCATACCACTCCGGTTGGTGCTGCGGTCCGGCAATGTTGCTCGCTGCTTCCTCGGCGCGGATCAAGTACGTGCCGGTGTCGAGCGGCGCCGTATACTGTCCCCCCGGATCGGTCCCGGTCTCCAACAGCCTGGTGGTCCCTAGAAGGACCCTGAAAAACCGGATGCGCACCTTCGGGATCGGCGTCCCTGTAGTCTGATCCACCACCTTACCGGCGATCACACCCCGCGCGACGGTGGGGAGGGCGTACGCACGGACCGACGCCACATTGCTCCGTCCGCTTTCGCGGAGGGTGCTGTCAATGAAGACCGTTGCCGTGACGACGTAATGGTACTGGAGACCCGGGGTCACCGCCCGGTCCTCGAATTTGCTCCCCTGGGTCACTCCTATCCACTGGAACGAGAGCGTGTCGACAGTCGAGCGATACACCCGGAAGAACCCCGGGGTAGAAGTGGTGGAGGCGTTCCAGGAGAGCAGGATGCGGCTCGGGATCTCCGCGGGGGACTGTGCCACGAGATTTGCGGGAGCGACGGGATTCTGTGCCATGGACATGGTGCACGCCGCGGTGGTCAGCAGAAGGAGCGCAAGTGATCTTCGCATGGTACGATCTCCTGGTCGGATACAACCCCCCGCAGCACGTGTCAGGGATGCAGAGAGAGACAGGGTGCAACGGATGCACCAATGTACGGAAAACAATGACGCAAAGGGTGGTTGACCACCCTTTGCGTCTCTCCTGCACGACGCCTTCTCCTCTTCCGGTGTCACACCATCGTGTGTGTCGGGTGATGCCTCACCGCATGACCGCGTGCCTTACCGCACCAGCAGCATCTTGTGCACCGACCGGAATGATGTCCTGCCGTCAGACGCATTCGCGGTGAGCTGGTAGAAATACACGCCGCTGGCAACAGGGAGGCCTGCACGGTCGGTGGCATTCCAGACCACCGATGCGCGGCCGGAGGACATCGTGCCGTTGATCAGCGTGGCGACCTCCTGTCCGAGCATGTTGAACACGGACAGCTTCACCTGTCCCGCCGCCGGCATGTCGAATGCGATCGTCGTGCTGGGGTTGAACGGGTTCGGATAGTTCTGATGCAGGGCGAAGGCCGATGGCATCGTCGCGGATGCGTTGACGTCCGTCGCAGTCTCGGACTGCATCGTGAAGTCCACGTTGTTCACCTCGAACGAACTCACCGGGAGGTCCACGCTCTTGTCCGTGCCGACATACCCGGGGGCATCCACCGTCAGCACCGTCGCACCGGAGGGGACGCCTTCGATCGTGTACGAGCCCATGTTGTCGGTCACCGTGCTGCCCACCACAAGTCCGGCCATCGTCGCAAGAATGCGCGCACCGGGGAGCCGTCTGGTGCCGGCAAAGATATGGCCACGGATACGGATGAGTCCGGTGGAATGCACCGGAACGACGCCGATGTCGATCCCGGACACATCACCGCTGACCGTTACGGTGTCGGCGTTCGCCATATGCATCACGCCATACACGCCGGCCTTGAAGAATGCGGGTGCATACTTCCTGAAGGGGACCGCCAGGACGAAGTACTTTCCAGCGCGCACGGTGCCGATGGTGTAGGCGCCCATGGAATCCGTATGACCGACCCGGGCCTGGGCGAATGCGGCATTCCGGAGCGCCGGGAAGAGCACGATGATCGACGGGACACCGTTCGCGGCGGAGTCGCGGACCACGCCACTCACGCTGTTCTGCACGACCGGGTTCGGGGCGAGGGTGAAGTCGATCCCGCTCACATCGGCAGGGACCTTGATGATATCGGCGAGGAGCGGCGTGGGCTGGTCCTTGTAGTACTCGCTGACATATCCCCACCGTGCGGCGAGGGCGATATACGTCGAGTCCGCGATCACCCGTGCTTTGAAATGGCCGGTGGAATCCGTGGTCCCCTTCCACACGATCCCGCGGCAGAATCCGATACCTTCCACATCACCGCTCATGCCGTCCTTTTCCGTCGGGACGAGTTCAAGTGCCGACGCAGAAGCAAGCGCTGGCAGTGAACGCATGATCACGACCGTGGCGCGGCGCAGCGGATTGCCGAGTGTATCCGTCACGGTGCCCTCAACGTTCGCGAAGACCGGTGGAACGGGCCGGGAGAGCTGGAAGCTCGCCTCCACGGTCGCACCTTCGGCGACAGGCACCGGCGTGGCTTTTGTGATGTCCGTGACGTTGTCATACCACTCCATGATGTAGTCGATGGGAGACATCCGGAGCGATTCGGTCCGCAGGAGATACGTTCCCGTGTCCACCTTCATCGTGTAGACGCCGAGGGAGTCTGTGACAGCGACGGGCATCAGCTTCGTGCTGTTGGCGCTCCGGCGAAAGGAGCGGACCATCATTCCCGCGAGCGGCGCACCGGTCCCGGCATCCGTGACCTTACCCGTGATGATACCTTTGGGTACCGTCGGGATGAGCACCCGGCTCAAGCCGAAGTTCGCTTCGACGGTGGCGTTCGGTATCACCCGGACGGGATCGGCGGTGCCGAAGTCCTTCTTGTTGTCGTACCATTCACCGAGGTACGGAGGTGGGGACGGGGGCATCCAGGGAGCGGGTTCCACGCGGAGCTTGTAGGCACCCGTGTCGAGTTTCGCGCTATAGACGCCCAGTGAGTCGGTCACGGCATACGGCAGGGCGATCTGTGCGGCGATCGTGGGGAACAGGGGTGTGAAGAGAACGCGCGCGCCCCGGATCGGTGCACCGGTCGAGTCATCCGTTACTTTGCCCGCGATCGCGCCGACCGGGCGGTCGATCGTGCCCCCGATCCTGATCATGGCGATGTTGCTCGGTGCGCTCTGCACGGGGTTGGTGGTGTTGCTCATCCCGAGCGACGTCACGTAGTAGTAATACACATGTCCACCGCGCACGGCATGGTCGACATAGATCGTTGCATTGACCATCGCGAGCTTCTGGAAATGGATGGAGTCATCGACGGAGCGATACACCATGAAGCCCCAGCTGCCGGACGGGACTCCCCAGGCGAGCTTCACCGCCGGGCTCACATCCGGGGTCAGTGTAGCAGTGAGGTTGATCGGCACTGGCGGTGTGGCTGTCTGGCTGACGCCAGCAGCGACCATCGCGAGTACCAGCACTGCGACATACAGTGTGCGAGACGTCATCGTACCCTCCTCATGATTGCCTGTCTGAACGAACGTTCGCGGGCCGTTGCCCGTCAGCGTGGGAACAATATAGGCGCGTGGGTGGGGAACGACAATACCACAAATATGGTATTTGCACTGGTACAGTGAAGAGTGCAACATGAACGGAGAAAACAGCTTAGGGCGGATGGGGGGGCGAAATTGGCTGTGTTTCGTGGGTCCGCGGGCAGGATGGCGCGGGGTGGGGGATACTGGAGAACCGGATCGGACGCGACGCGATGCAGAGAGAGGGGTGAAGAATGCAGCGGCCCCGGGATC
>JAUQWO010000080.1 GCA_030835135.1 Bacteroidota bacterium | reverse complement strand
ACGTCGTCGTCAGCCACAAGGTCCTCGTTGAGGAAGAGATGGCCGGCCAGCGCAAGGCGATCATCGAAAGCCTCGAGAAGGGCCAGATCCTCGAAGGGTCCGTCAAGGCCATCACCGATTTCGGCGTGTTCGTCGACCTCGGCGGCGTGGACGGCCTCGTGCACATCACAGACCTCTCCTGGGGACGCATCAACCACCCGTCGGAGATCGTCAAGCTCGATCAGACGATCAATGTGGTCGTGCTCGACTTCGATCAGGACAAGAAACGCATCTCCCTGGGCTACAAGCAGCTCCAGCCCCATCCGTGGGAGAATATCCAGGACAAGTACCCGGTCGGGACCAAGGTCACCGGCAAGGTCGTGTCCCTCGCCGACTACGGCGCATTCGTCGAGATCGAGAAGGGCATCGAAGGCCTCATCCACATCTCCGAGATGAGCTGGACACAGCACATCAAGCATCCGTCGCAGGTCGTGTCGATGGGCCAGATGATCGATGCGGTCATCCTCAGCCTCGACAAGGACGCCAAGAAGCTGTCGCTCGGCATCAAGCAGCTCGAGCCGGATCCGTGGCTCACGCTCATGCAGAAGTATCCGGTGGGTTCGCGCCACAAGGGCATCGTGCGCAACCTGACGAACTTCGGCGTGTTCGTGGAACTCGAGCAGGGCGTGGATGGCCTCGTGCACATCTCCGACCTGTCGTGGACGAAGAAGGTCCGCCACCCCGGCGAGATCGTGAAGAAGGGCGACGAGATCGAGGTCATCATCCTCGGTGTGGACGTCGACCAGCGCCGCATCTCCCTCGGGCACAAGCAGATCGAGGACAATCCCTGGGACCGTTTCGGCGACAACTACAAGGTCGGGACCGAAGTGGAAGGGAAGATCGTCCGGATCATCGAGAAGGGCGTCATCGTCGAACTGCCCCTGGGCGTCGACGGTTTCGTGCCGATCTCGCAGCTTGCACTGGGCCAGATCAAGAACATCGCCGATAAGTTCAAGGTCGGTGATGCGCTCCCCCTGAAGGTCGTCGAGTTCGACAAGGACAGCAAGAAGATCGTCCTGTCGGCAGCCGAGTTCCTGAAGGGCAAGGAAGGCAAGGTCGTGTCGGACTACATGGCGGCCCACAAGCTGCCGACGCACACGGTTGCTGACCTGGCAACGATCACGGGCCAGACCCCGACGGGCGATACGTCGATCCCGCAGGGGAACTGATCCAGCTGAGGTCTCCCGGTACGGCGCCACGGCGCAGGTGATGGAATGCCATCCCTGCGCCCGCGTGCCTGTCGCGGGAGCGATCGCAGAACAAGGAACACAGCAGATGTGAACAGGGGTTGAAGGCTGTATCACGCCATCAACCCCTGTTGTTTGATGCCATGGCCAGAGTCGCACTCCATACCCTCGGCTGCAAACTCAACTTCGCAGAGACCTCGACGCTCGGCGGTCAGTTCCTGGACCGCGGCTATGACGTCGTACCGTTCAGCGAGGCCGCGGATGTCTATGTCCTGAACACCTGCAGCGTCACCGAACGGGCCGATCGTGAATGCCGGCAGCTCATCCGCCGCGCACTCCGCCGCTCCCCCGGCGCCGTGGTGGTGGTCACGGGCTGCTACGCTCAGCTCGCGCCCGAAGAGATCGCATCGATCGACGGCGTGGATTTCGTCCTCGGCACGCGGGAGAAGTCGTCCATCTTTGCGCATGTGCCGGTCCTGGAGAAACAGGCCGCGCCGCAATTGCACGTGTCGGATGTGAAGGAC
The DNA here is from genome assembly GCA_030835135.1 of Bacteroidota bacterium. GTDB lineage: Bacteria > Bacteroidota > Ignavibacteria > UBA10030 > UBA6906 > JAGDMK01. Next base: position 6,895 of record JAUQWO010000080.1, on the reverse strand, counting down.
GCCGATGACTTCGGCGTGGCGATGTCCGGGCCGGCCGCCGACCGCACGCGCGCGTTCCTGAAGGTGCAGGATGGCTGCGATTACACCTGTTCGTATTGCACCATCCCCCTCGCACGGGGCGGGAGCCGCAGCCAGGATGTGGAGGCATGTGTTGCGCAGGCACGCACCCTGGTGGGACAGGGGTATAAGGAGATCGTGCTGACCGGCGTGAACGTCGGTGACTACGGGCGCAAGATCGGATCGAGTCTGCTCACCCTGTTGCAGGATCTGGTGACGGTGCAGGGCCTGCACCGGATCCGCATCAGCTCCATCGAACCCAATTTGCTCACCGATGAGATCCTCGCATTCGCTGCCGGTCATGCGCAGGTGTGCCGGCATTTCCACATCCCGCTGCAGAGCGGGAGTGATAGTGTCCTGCGCAGGATGCGGCGGCGGTATTCTGCCGGGATGTATGCCGATCGTGTCCACCGCGTCCGGGAGCGTTTCCCCGATGCCGGTATCGGCGTGGATGTGATCACCGGGTTCCCCGGCGAGACCGATGCGGAGTTCGACGAGACGCACCGCCTGCTCGCGGACCTTCCCGTGTCGTATCTGCACGTCTTCACCTATTCGGAACGGCCGAACACGCCGGCGGCGGAGATCGCGGACCGCGTGCCACCCGCGGTGCGCGCGCAACGGAATGAGCAGCTCCGGATCCTCGGTGACCGGAAACGGACGGTCTTCGCGGAACAGCATCGCGGGCAGACGCTCGAGGTGCTTGCCGAAAGCACGGTACACGAAGGGATGCGGTCAGGGTTCACCGGTTCCTTTCTCCGTATCGGCTTCCCCGCGGATGCCGCGCAGGAGAACGAACTTGTGCGGATCCGCGTTACAGACATCGCGGGGGACCAGTGTACCGGCGACGTGGCCGGTGAAGGAAGAGGACAATGAAGATCATCGGGACACAGGACGGCAGCATCGCCGGCGCAGCGGGCATCCTGCCGGGCGACGAGCTTCTGGAGATCAACGGGCAGCGTGTGCAGGACAATCTGGACGTGCGTTTCCATGAGAGCGATGAGGACCTCGAGCTGCGGATCGCGCGCGACGGTGAGATCCTGCTCTTCGACATCGAGAAGGACTATGGCGAGCCGCTCGGCCTCCAGCTCGAGGAGATGAGGATCCTCACCTGCGGGAACGACTGCGTCTTCTGTTTCGTGGACCAGAACCCGAAGGGGTTGCGCGATCAACTGTACATCCGGGACGGCGACTACCGGCTGTCGTTCATGTACGGCAACTACACAACGATGACCAACGCGGGCCCGGCGATCATCCGTCGCATCATCGAACAGCGGCTTGCCCCCCAGTATATCTCGGTGCATGCCACCGACCTGGCCACGCGCACGCGGCTGATGGGCCTGAAGAAGGACGACCATATCCTCGAGAAGATCGCGATGCTGCACGACCATGGCATCGCGATGCACACCCAGATCGTGCTGTGTCCGGGCATCAATGACGGCGCTGTGCTCGAGAAGACCGTCGAGGACCTCTGGCGGTATCACGAACAGATCGTCTCCCTCGCGGTCGTCCCCGTGGGACTCACCGATCACCGGTTCGGGCTCACGGAACTCCGGCGGGTGGACCGCCCGTATGCGCGGACCCTCCTGGACCGCATCGGTGCGTGGCAGACGCGGTTCCGGAAGGAATGCGGCCGGGGGTTCGTGTATGCCTCGGATGAATTCTACATCGTGGCCGGACGGCCGTTGCCGGCGGCGAGGGCGTACGACGGGTTCCCGCAGTACGAGAACGGCGTGGGGATGACGCGCACGTTCCTCACGAAGTTCCATGCGGCGGCCCGGCGGCTGCCCGCGTCGTTGCCGAAGCGGCGGACACTGACCGTGGTGACGGGACGTCTCGCTGCCGGGTTCATGGAGGAAGAGGTCGTTCCTGCGCTGCGGAAGGTGAAGAACCTGACCGTGGACCTGGTGGTCGCGCGGAACACACTGTACGGGAAGAGCGTGACCGTTTCTGGACTTCTCTCTGGGAAATGTGTATATTCTGCAGTACGGAGGAAGGGAGCCGGACACCTGGTCCTTCTTCCCCCCGACATCCTCAATGCGGACGGGGTATTCCTCGACGACATGTCCCTTCCGCAGCTTGAACGATCGCTCGATGCCCCGGTGCAGGTCTTTGACGGCCGGTGGGGCAGCGTGATGCGGTCACTCTCTCAGAACAGCAGGAGCTGACGCCCGCGGGCTTTGGTACTGGTTTCATAAACAAAGGAGCCTGAAGATGCAGCGTGTATGCTGGGCGTTCATTGCTGGGCTGTTCCTCGTTATCCCCCTTGTTGCCGGTGAACCGGAAGGCCTGACGCGCTATGAAGCGCGTCTGGATCTTCTCTCGGCGGTTCCGCACGTCCCGATCCTGCAGGAGCAGATGCCCGTTGCGCCGAAGAAGTCGGTCGGTCTCGCGGCGTTCTATTCCTTGTTGCTCCCGGGCATGGGCGAACTGTATGCGGAGGGTTTCTCCAGCGGGAAGTACTTCCTCATCGCGGAGGGTGCGCTCTGGCTCGGGTATGCCGCCGTGGAGATCCATGGCAACGATCTGCGCGATGGTGCGCGATCGTATGCCGTTGCGCATGCCGGTGTGGATGGTACGGGGAAGGACGACGACTTTTATGTGGACATCGGCAACTTCATGACGCTCGAGGAGTATAACGAGAAGCGGTTGCGCGACAGGGAGCTCGAGCGGGTGTACGATCCGGCCGCCGGTTACAGCTGGCGGTGGGATGCGGATGCGTCGCGGATGACGTACAAGGACCAGCGGATCGCGAGCGAGAACATGTACAACAACCGCAAGTTCATCGGCATCGCGATCCTGGTGAACCATGTCGTGAGCGCGATCAATGCTGCCCGGTGCGCGATCGCGCACAACCGGGCCCAGGACGATGCCCTGGGAGCCCTGCAACTCTCGTCGCGGGTGATGGGCGATGCAACGGGCGCACATGGGGTAGCGGTCACGATCGCGCATTCCTTTTAGACCGGGTAGGGGCGGTCCCGCAAGCGGGACCACCCCTACGGAAAACAGTCTCTCCTCTACTTTGCGTTCACGCTCATGCGAACGTTAAAGCTCATACTTGAATACGACGGCACGGACTTCGTCGGCTGGCAGAGTCAGCAGAACGGCCGTGCCGTGCAGGATGAGATCGACCGTGCGCTGCGGCAGATCACGGGAGAGGAGATCCGGATCACCGGCGCGGGGCGGACCGATGCCGGCGTCCATGCCCGGGGCCAGGTCGCGAGTTTCCGGACGGTCAGCGTGCTGACCTGTGAGAAGATCCGCGCGGCACTTAACGGCCTGCTTCCGGAGGACGTGTGTGTGCACGCGGTGGAGGAGGTCGCGGATTCCTTCCATGCGCGCTTCGATGCCGTTCGCCGCGAATACAGCTATACGATCCGATTCACACCCACGGCACTCGAGCGGCGGACCGCCTGGTTCGTGAAGTATCCGCTCAGCAAAGAACTCCTGCGCGCAACGGCCACCGTGCCGATCGGGACCCACGACTTCACCTCGTTCTGTAAGAATGAGGCGGAGGTCGAGAACCGTGTCTGCGCCATCGTCGGCTCGGAATGGGAAGACCGGCCCGGGGGGATGGTGTATCACGTCGCCGCCGACCGGTTCGTGCATGGCATGGTGCGGACGCTCGTCGGGACCATGGTGGATGTTGCGCGTGGATACTTTCCACCTGATGCGTTCCAGAAGATCATGGACAAGCGCGACCGCAAAGCGGGTGGGACCACGGCCCCCGCGCACGGGTTGGTGTTGGAGAGAGTAGTATACCCCTGACCGTCCACCGTTGAACCCGGAGTCTGTCACGCATTCGTAGGGGCGGTCCCGCTTGCGGGACCGCCCCTACATCACGATCCCCGTTGCCCCCTCGGAAAAGCGAACCCGCCAACGTAGTCATAAGTATGGACCCGCGTCTGCGTCCTTCCCGTCATCCACTTCCCAAGGATCCGCATGCTCTCCAAGGTCCTCTCCGGCTCCACCTATGGTGTCTCGGCATATATTGTCGATGTGGAGACCCACCTCGAAAAGGGCCTTCCGGGGTTCGCGATCGTCGGGCTTCCTGACAGCGCCATCCGCGAGAGCCGGGAACGGATCAGTGCGGCCATCCGGAACAGCGGGTTTGAATTCCCCCTCCGTCGCATCACCATGAACCTCGCCCCCGCGGACATCAAGAAGGAAGGCTCGGCGTTCGACGTGCCCATGGCGATCGGTATTCTTGCCGCCACGGGGCAGGTGGGAGGAGACGTCCTCCAGGACTTTGTGATGCTGGGGGAAGTGGCCCTGGATGGGACGCTGAGGCCCATCCATGGCGTGCTCCCGATAGCTATCGAAACCCGGCGCATGGGCATTCGTGGCATGCTCCTGCCGCGGGAGAACGGGAAGGAAGCGGCAATGGTATCGGGTCTGGCCGTATATCCTGTTTCCACCGTGAAGGAGATCGTGGAGTTTCTCAATGCCGACCACGCCCGGCTCGAGCCACTGAGATTCGATGTCGCGGCCCTGTTCAGCCAGGATCAGCGCTATCTGGCCGACTTTGCCGACGTTAAAGGCCAGGAAACAGTTAAACGAGCACTTGAAGTAGCGGCTGCAGGTGCTCATAATATTATACTTATAGGTCCGCCAGGCTCGGGGAAGACCATGCTTGCCAAGCGGCTTCCGAGCATCCTCCCGCCCATGACGTTTGACGAGGCCCTGGAGACGACGAAGATCCATTCCGTGGCGGGGATCCTTCCCCCCGATACTGCTATCGTCGGTACCAGACCGTTCCGTGCTCCGCACCACACGATCTCGGATGCCGCACTGGTTGGTGGTGGTGCCGTGCCCCGGCCCGGGGAGATATCGCTCTCCCATCATGGAGTTCTGTTCCTCGACGAGCTCCCGGAGTTTGCCAGGAACGCTCTGGAGGTGCTCCGCCAGCCGTTGGAGGATGGGGCCGTGACGATCAGCCGGACGCGCCTGTCGATCTCATACCCGGCCAATTTCATGCTGGTGTGCGCCATGAATCCCTGTCCGTGCGGCCACTACGGCGACCCTAACAAGGAGTGCGCCTGTCAGGCGGGGAGTGTGCAGAAGTACATGATGCGGGTCTCCGGCCCGCTCATGGACCGCATCGATCTCCACATCGAAGTGCCGGCAGTGAAGTACCGCGAATTGGCAAGCCGGGATACGGGGGAGCCGTCCGCCAGGGTGCGTGAGAGGGTCACGGGTGCCCGCGAACTCCAGGCACGGCGCTTCGAAGGGCATCCCGGGCTGTTCGCGAATGCCGACATGCAGTCGAGGGAGATCCGGCAGTTCTGCCGCATCGATGATGCTGGAGAAGAGCTATTGAAGATGGCGATCCAGAAGCTGGGACTCTCCGCGCGTGCGTACGACCGGATCCTCAAAGTTGCCCGCACCATCGCCGACCTCGGCTGCAGCAGCGCGATCCTGCCCGAACACATCGGTGAGGCGATACAATACCGGTCGCTGGATAGAGTGATGCTCTAACCGCGAACGCTCCTTCACATGCCATCGTCCGGTGATCGGGGTCGCTCCATCTGGTCCTGCTTTTTTTGCGTGTTTTTTTGCGAGAATGCGCTTGACAATGCGCGAAAAGATTTGTACACTCCGCCAGCCGTAACGGGGGATCAGATCATGCGCACTTCAGTGGCCTCACGTTCCCAACACGGGGGGTCTATCGGTCAAGGCCTACAAACTCCGCCAATCTCAATCCATCAACCGTTCTGTCTCCACAGCGGCATTCGGCGGTTCAGTGTAGGCTGTCCCCGAATTCAACTAACCCGCCACTTCAAACCACGGTGTGCCAACCTTCGAGGAGGGCACCAATGCGTACACCAAGTATTTCAAGCGTGCGCCGAAGCCTTTGGTTATATCTCTTGATTCAAGGGCTAATAATGGCACTGTTGTCTCCCTCAGCATACGCCCAACGCAATCAGGGGGAGCTTTGGGTAAGACCTCGACCTTTAAACAGTGATGCAACCGTCCGTCTAGAGCGGCAAGGAACAGTTTTCGGAACTATGTGCAGTTGGTATCAGCAGAACTCTAGCCTTGTGGACTATACAGTGGAGCACGTGAATGATGTTGTATATTTCCAGTTTGTAGACAGGAGTACACAGTGCCCCACGAGCCTGCCCGCCCCACGTCCATTCGGCTACGGGGTGTACAAGGTAACTGTGGGTTCGACCGCCGCTATCTATGTAGATTTCCGGGATGCCGATTACGGTACTCTTACGGGCTACAATGGATACCAGGACATGATCTTGACGTACACGTCCGGCGACAACTACTTCACCGACTACTGGGGTCGACACATCAATTTGGGGGCAACGTATCATATTTGGGACATGGAGTCGAAAGAAGAACCCATAAGAGTCCCCATCACGATTAATGACAACTTCAATGGGGCATTCGGGGGGACGGTCAAGGTGGCCGGAGACACCTACCGGTATCCGTACAAAGCGTGCTTCAACCGAGATGCAAACATTACGGTGGAAGCTTGCGCGACTCAGGCACCCGATTGGATTTTTGATCACTGGAGCGACGGTGGTGCCAGGTCGCACACCGTCACAACCGACCTGAACAAATTCGGTTATGTCCTGACAGCCACTTATAAGCATTCCTCGCTCTTAGGCGACCTCAGCCTGAGCGCATCGGCTTACCCCAATCCGTTCAACCCGACGACCAGAATCTCTTACAGCATACCTTCACGCTATATTGGCCCCAGTTTCAAGTGAGCAGTTTTCTGTCTTAATTTCATACGGTAGTTCTCACAAGACTGGAGGCTCGGGTGGAAGAGAAACAGGGACGTTGGAGTTCCCATAAGAAGGGCGAAGTTGTAATGCGCCTTCTT
>JAUQWO010000079.1 GCA_030835135.1 Bacteroidota bacterium | reverse complement strand
CAGCCGAGGCAGCGCTGCGGCACCTGCCCCACAATGCCGGTCTCCGGGTCGACGTCCACGGCATTCTGCGGACAGACGCTGACACAGGGGGTTTCATGCTCACACTGCTGGCACATGACAGGAACGAAGACGGCATCGGTCTCGGGGAACGAGGCATCGTTGACCATGCTCGCCACGCGGAGCCAGGTGACTCCCGTGCGATCATTCGCCTTCTGCTCGGCGGGAGCCACGTTGTTCTCGACGGCGCAGGCGACCATGCAGTTGCCGCAACCGGTGCACCGGTCGAGATCGATCACCATGCCAAACCGCGCTTTCATCTGTGTTGCGTGTTCCATGTTACGACACCTTTTCGATCGTTGCGTCAGTATACCGCCACGTCCCATCAGGCCGGAGCGTGCAGAGGTCGAGTACCGCCGCCATGCCGAGTTCCTCCCCGGCCGGGGTGTTGTTCGGCAGCGGCCCCACCGCGGCACGTGCGACGCCCGGCATCACCATGGGATCCATGAACACCCGGGCCTGTGCACTTCCCTGTGCGGTCCGTACCGTCACGACACTCCTGTCCGCGACACCGAGGGCCGATGCCGTGGCAGGATTCAGCAGGAGCGATCCGCCCACGGCCCGGAGGTTCGACTCCTGGAAGATCTTGCTCATGATCGGCGAGATCGCTCCGGCACTCAGCGCACCACGCATGCCGACCGGTTCCAGCACGACGTTCCTGCTGTCCGATGTCAACGGATGTGCGGCTTCGGCGATATCCGCTTCGACACCTGCAGCGAGGAGTGAGAAGCGCACGCTGCGCGACGCGACCGTGGGCGTTTCCTCGATCCAGCATCCGCCTCCGCCAAGCGCATCCCACACCTCCCCCCCACTCGCCATCGAGCCAACCGCAGTGCGCGTCGCCCCATCCGCGCTGACGATGGTGCCGCGCTTTCCGGCATGGATCCCATCCACGGCGCGGCGGAGCAGTTCCTGCGTATCCTTGACACCTGCATCGAATGAGCCGGACACCGCGCTCAGGAAGCTGACCGGATCGGCCACCCCACTCCGCGCGGGGAGGACGGGGGCGACGACCGCATACGACGATACAACCGCTCCGGGCACCGTACCCAGGTCATCCCATCCATCCAGAACACTTGCCGTCGGGATGAGATAGTCGGCCATCGCCGAGCGGATGGTGATGGTCGGTGCGAGCAGCACGACGACCGAGTTCTCCGGCACCAGCTTCTTCTCGAGCAGCGTCGACGGGAATGCCTCTCCGGAATCGGCGCCGTCCATGATCAGCACGCGGATCGAATGATCGGGAACGTCCTGGAGACGTGATGCCGGAACCACGGGGGTGGACGATCCGGCGCGATACATGATGCCGCCTTCGCGGCCGACATTCCCGCAGAGAAGATTGAGTCCGGCAACGATAGACCGCACCGCCTGCGGCAGAGAGCCAGCGGCTGCCTCGCCGCCCGACAGGGCGATGGATGGACCGTTGGCCAGCGCACGCGCTGCCTGAACGATGGCATCCGGAGACACGCCAGCGAGTGCGGAGACCGGATGCGGGTGATACCGCATGACGAGCTCGCGGTACGCAGCGAAGTCCGGGAAGGACCGCTCCGCGCCGGGAGCATACAGGGATTCTCTCACGATCACGTTCGCGATGCTGAGTGCGAGGGCTGCTTCCGTACCGGGACGGACCGGGAGCCACAGGTCTGCCCCTGCTGCCGTCCGTGAGCGATGGCTTTCGATCTGTACCAATTTCACGTTCCGCGCTGCGCGATCGCCCAGGACCGCCTGCATCCGGCCGGGATGCCCCCACCCGTCCAGCAGCGGCGCACCGAAACTGAGGATCGTCCTGGTGTGCTCGAGGTCGAACCCTGCTTCCGGCATCGTTCCGGCGCTGAGAGCGGCAAGCGCGGCAATGGTCTCATCCGTCGCGGCCGGCGCCGTGATGTAGGCACGTGAGGGATACGTCGCGAGGAATTGCTGGTAGAGAGCCGAGAGTGCCCTGCCGGGACGCTGGTCGAGCACGGCCACCGTTGCTCCGGATGCCGATGCTGACGCGAGGGCCGCACGGATCTTTGCGAGCGCATCCTGCATCGCGATCGGGCTCAGGTGACCGTCCGCACCCTTCCCTGAGAATTGTTGTGGACCGTCAAGACGGAGGGGATGATAGGGCATATGGTGCGCCGCCAGACCAACCGGACACAGCGCTCCGCCCCCGAGAGGATGGCCGGGCACGGGATCGAATGCGAACGGCACACCATTGACGCACCGCGCACCGACGGCGCAACCTGCCGGACAGAGGGTGCAGAACGTCGATCGCGACGTCATCGCACCCCGGGGCAGCGTGGGCGTCAGGGACCAATTCTGGGTCCAGATCGATGTGTCATCGAGCAGTTTCCACGGAAGCGGGGTGCACAAGGTGCCGAGGAGCGAACCGCCGGCGAAACGGAGGACATCTCTGCGAGTCAATTTCATTGTTTCTCTCATTCACTTATGACATGCGACACAACCGTCCACCCGGTCGCGCTCCTCGTGACACCGGACGCAGCGATCCATTTTCATCCCCTGCCACGGTTCCGAAGGGATCCCGGAGATGTTCGGCCCCCAGACATCGCGGCTGTATCCGCTGATGCGGTTCACCTGGTACGGACGGAGCGTGGAATCCGACCCGTGCGATCCATGACAGACCGGGCACTCGACTTTCCCCTGCATCACGTGCGTCGCGTGCGAGAAGAACGCATTGTCCGGCTGACGCGAATACACCTTCCAGGGGATCTCCCGGTTCGGTGTGATGTATTCTTCGACCAGGCGCTTCTCGTCCGCCGTCGACCCGATCGCCGTCGCGTGACACTCCGCGCACTTAGCAACAGCGGGAATACCCTTGAACCTGCCATCGGGAGCGAACTCATGGCACATGTCACACGTGATCCCCACCTGATCACCGGTATGCAGACCATGATCGAATCCCAGAGGCTGCGCCTCCGTCCGGTACAGTGCCAGGGGGAACAGATACCAACCAACAGCAAGCGCTGCAACGACGCCACTCAGGAACACCACTGCACCACGGTATTTCACTACGCTCTCCTCCATCCCGCCAGTGGCGAGAAGAACTCGTTGGACAATTGAAGCAATTGGTCGCGCGAGAACAGACGGGCGACGCCGGGCTGCGCGTTCCCGCCGTCAGCCATCAAGACCATGCCGGCCGGTGCGGTCGCACGCGAGAGACGGTGCACGAACTCCGCCACGCGCCTGACCTCCTCCGTCATCCAGGCCACGGCATCCCGACCCGTGATCAGCCGCGCCGCGTCATCGGGTGCGGCACCTTCCACACGCTCGAGCCCGCGTCCTTCGAACAACCAGCCGTGCGTGTAGGGATCGCTGAAGAGTCGGGAGGGGTACGTGCGGAGCGAGGTATTGACGCCGGTGATCTGCATCCTCACCGGGAACACCAGATGAATGTCCGTACCGTTCACGGTGAAGACAACGGCCGGACGCTGGTTTCCCTGTGCGGTGATGAACGTGATACGATCGATCGCGCCGAGTAACCCGGCGAGGAACGCATCCACGCCGATGTGCACGGTCCCGTCTTCGCCCACCTCCGCCCACATATGATTCGCCGCGTAGAGCAGATCTTTTCGTACGAGGACGGAGTCCACCATCTCTTCGCCCGCTGCATCCGACGGGTCGTGCACCTCGGGCATCGGTCCGGGATGAGCGAACGCCAGGAAGAGCTCACAGTATTTGTGACTCTCCGTGCCGCAATGAGAAAGGACCGCCTCACTGTAGGGGATATACTTCGTCAGGGATGCCGCACCGCAGTACTGCACCAGGGAATCATGAAGGAACGGACAGTGTCCGATCGGAGCATCATCCCCGAGCATCGGTTTGGCTGCGGAGCACTCGCGATAGGCATCTGACGTGCACCGCTCGGGAGCGGACTGGCCAGGCATCTGAGCGATCATCTTTCGCACGCTCGACGCCCGACAGGATTGTACCTGGGCTTCACGCAGGAATGGACAGCGCATGGCGTTCGCCTCTGGCTTTCGGTTCCCTGTGCTCAGCCGTTCTTCTTTTCGACCTTCTCGCCGCCATCCGCCATCGTGACGCCGAGGTCCGGAAGCACCAGTGTGTGCGGATCTTCATGACCAAATGAGCCGGCCATCGCACGAGACTTCGCGCGTGCCTGTTTGTAGGCCCCGATACCGACGTACACGGCGGCAACAAGCGCAACTGCCAGCAGCAACAGGTTGGTGATGTTCTGCCAGCCGCGGGGATCAGAGAAATCGAACATGGACGTTTCCTTTCGGCATATGGGAAGGTGAGCAACTGCTATTCAGCAGTTCTAAAAGCAAGGAGCATGCCGAAACGAGGTCTAATTGCTAACCCACGCAATATCAACGCAGTAGCACTTCTCCAACGTCACCCACCGCACGCCAGGGGTATCCGTGTGTAGGCATTTCCCACACCCTCCGTCGGGAAATCCCACACTGCTGTTTCTCCCCCCACGGCCGGCAGGACATAGCGACGATGTCGAGGAGCCCGCCTGCCGCGTTCGCTCCCGTTCATCCCGCCCGGACGTGGCGATCCCTGTCGGCCCTGGCCGGGAATGGATGCTCCTTCCCGAACCCCGGAAGCCCTGGAACGCGGACCATCAACGGATGCCGAGGGCATCCAGCGTAGTGCGCACGAGGCGATACTCCGCGTCGCCCGACCAGCTATCCATCGACGGGGGCGCGGTGGCCTCGAGCACCGCGATCTCATTCGTTTTCCCTTCGAGGAAGGAGCGCGCCCAGACATGTACCGGCTGCTGCGGCACCGGCGGCAGCCATGAACGCTGAAGGTCCCAGGCCGCATCCCTCTTCCCTTCCATCCTCATCGTCACGATGCCGATCACGTGCTGCACCCTGTCCGCATCCGCGTGTGTGCGTGTATACTCCATGATCTTCCGGCGGTACTCCCGTGCCCCACGGGCATCGCCCGCGCGTTCGCATGCCACCGCATCGATCAGGTCCTCCACGCGGTCATCGGTATCATAGGGCTTGCCGGCACCCAAACGCTCCGGCCACTCGCGTGCCTTTCCGAGGTAGACATGCGCCTCCGCGGTGTTGTTCCGGTTCACGGCATCGAGTGCCGAGAGCACGTACACGAAACGGTGCGCCTCCCTCCCATAGCGCGCCCCTTCGAAGGGCAGGATGGCAAGGGTGTCGAGGATACCCCGCGCACCGGCATGGTCACCGGTCAGGATCATGGCCCGTGCCAGGGCAAGATGGAGCGCATAGTTCGTCGGGAACCGGTCGGCTCCCACCTGCGCGGCCTTCCTCGCATCTGCCATCTTCCCGTTCGCTCCGAAGTACTCCGTGAGCGCCAGATGTGTCCGCCAGTCATTCCCCCCGATCTCCACCGCCCGGCGAAGATCCGCACCCGCCGCGGCGATATCCTTCCCCGCAAAGGACGCGCGCGCAAGATAGAACGCAGGGAGGTCGGGCTGCGCTCCGCAGGCTGCGAATTCCTGCTGTGCACGATCGGTCCTTCCCCTGCTCCAATACAGCAATGCACGGTAATACCGGATCTTCCAGTGCGGCGCGAGTCCTGCCGCCCACGCCAGCATGGGTTCACTTTCTGACCGATAGGGAAAGACAAATGCCGCATTCTCCTGCACGACCGTATCGAGCAGAGCGCGGGCTTCGCCGGCACGACCGCTCCGCGAAAGCAGGTGCGCGATCCAGAGATGCACCATTGGGTGGGAGGGCGAAGTGCGGAGCACCGCAATGGCTTCTTCGTTCAACCCGAGTCCAATGTAGGTCGCAGCGATCTCCTGACAGGATTCATGCGGGAACTCTCCCCGCAGTCCATCCAGGAAGGCTGTACGATGCTCTGCATCAGGATGGGCACGATACGATTCCCATCGCACGAAATGATTCAACGGATCGAGGGCAGCGATCGCGGCGCGGGTGTGTTCGGCGGCCCGCGTATCCCCGGTCGTCCGGTACAGCACCGCAAGGAATCGGAGTGCGCGAACGCTCGTGGCATCGGCGGCGAGCGCCTGCCGGGCATACGCTTCCGCCTCGTTCATGTGTCCCCGCGTGAATGCCATTTCCGCCAGCTGCACCGAGGCGGCCGGCCGCAGGGCGGCTGACCGGGCAGCGAACCCGAACCCATCCTCCGCGTCGGCACAATTTCCCCGCGCCCGCTGGGCGAGTCCATACACGTAGTTCGCGTCCGCATCATAGGCATCGATCGCCAGGGCCCGCATGGCAAATCCCAATGTTGCGGCCGTATCGAAGCGGCGGAGAGCAAGCTCGGCAGCTCCTGCCAGGGAGGGAAGATGTGTGGGGTCGGCCGCGAGCGAGCGCTCGAACCATGCGTATGCGCCATCGTAGTCGCGCTCCCGCATGCGCTCACGCGCACCGACGGAAAGCCCGTAGGCACCCGTCCAGTCGAAGGCAGGGCTCCTCAGCGGACGTTCGAGCGGTTGCCCCAGTTCACCATCACTTTCGTATGACAACCGCGTCCCGACACTCACCGCATACGAGTGCGATCCAGCCGGCAACCCCACCTCGTGCGCTACGGATTCGAGTGGCCGGAGGAGGACCGGGAACGAGCCAGCGACCTTTCCATCGATGCGGACCACCAGCGTATCATCCACCGGACCGAGTGCGCAGAAGCCGATGGAGAGGCGGCCGTCTGTGCGACGGACATCCAGCGCCCCTTCGGGGTTCGCGGCGACGACGTTCTGGAGGCCACGGAACGGCATCCAGCACTCCGTGAATTGTTCGGCCGAAGAGGGCAGGAACACCATATGTTTGAACGGTGTGAGATAGCTCTTCGTCGTCGGCTGGTTGAAATGCAGGCCCGACTGGATCTCCACGTACTGCCCATTCCCGAGATCGGGATCCGTCAGCAATCCCCGCCAGATCTCCCCCTCGCGCGACAGCCCCCAGATCCAGATCTTCTTCCCGGGTTTGTCCGCGTAGCGCGACCAGTGCAGGACCCCCAGGTCCTTCGTTGCCCACCGCGCGCCAAAGAAATCCGTATTCTTCCCGAGCACATGGTAGGACTTGTACGAGCCGAAGTTGTTGTTCCTGTACTTCGTGATGTCCCTCCCCTGCGGATCGACCGGCCATGCACCGACCTCGCCATCGTGGCCGATGAACGCGTTCCCCGGGTAGATGAACTCGAGATCATCCCCCGCATCCGCGGCGCCGTTCATCCAATGATACCGGCTCGTCGAGAGATCGGTAGGGTTGTACCAGAACGATCGCGTCTCCACATATGCCCTGTCCGCCGGGAGGCGGATCTCCACCCGCCACTCGGTCCGCGATGCGAGATCCATGGTTCCGACAATGCAGCTGACGCTGCCGTCCGGATTCGACCGGGTCAGGTAGTCCACAGGCGACGCGGTCGTCGGTGCATGCCCGAGATCCCCGAAATTGAATTCCACGCCCCCGGAAGTCCACGGACCCCGCATCGCGATCTCGCGGAACTTGATCACGCTGTTATAATAGATGAACGGGAGTCCGGACCCTTTTTCGAACGCGCCAAGGATCTTGCCCCCCATCTGCGGAGCGATCATGACCCGGATGTACTCATTCTCGAGGGTCACGACCTTCCAGGTGCGGTTCTCGGGGGTCGCGGTATACCCCTGATACCGGAAATACGGGTAGATCGCACCGGGCCGCGCGACGGGATCGGGGTCGGAAAAGGGGTATGTCCGGAAGGATCGCACGGTCTCCGTGACCGTCGCACGTTGTATCTGGGCCGATACCGGAACGACAGCAGCCAGAACGGCCAGAAGGGATGCGTTGAGGAGCTGCGGAAGAGTCATGGTGCCCACGATTGGAGAGGTTGAACGGATAGGGTGAGGTTCCTGGAACCCAAGATAGCAGAATGGATGAGAGACTCAAGGATGCCCGCTCCTGGCCCTTCGGCGATTGCTTTTCCATCGGACTCTGTGTATTTTCGTCAGACCTGTGGATGCACCTGAACGACGAAGACCCTACACGCCCGCAACGCCGTGACAGAGACCGACACCCATACCGCGCCACGCACGCCGAAACGCCCCCCCGCTTTTCTGATCTCGATCGTGGTCAGCATGATCGTCTGGACGTCCGCAGTTGCGGTCGCCGTGTACTTCGACTATCGGCACTCCTACGAAGCCTTCGCCCGGACGTCAACCTCCGCCTCCCCGCACTGGACATTCCTGGTGAACGAGATGCCGGGCTACTTCGGGTTATGGCTGATAGGGATGACTTCGATGACGATCATGCGGTTCCGGGCCCGCAGGTATCTGGACTCGCTTGAATCCGCCAACGCCCATCTCGCTGCGGACCAGCTGCGGTTGGAGCGGGCAGAGTCCATTGCTTCGTTCGGCAGCTGGGAACTCGACCTGAAGCACAATAGTTTCCACGCGTCCCGGGGCGCGGCCGCCATCTACGGTCTCGAGCACAACACATGGTCGATCCCCCTGGTGCAGAGCGTCCCCCTGCCGGAATACCGGGCCCCCCTCGACAAGGCGCTTGCAGACCTGCTTGCCGGCCGCGCGGCGTACGATATCACATTCAAGATCCGCCGCCCGAACGACGGAGGCATCCGCGACATCCATTCCGTGGCGCTGTTTGACAGCGGCGCGCGGCGTGTGACCGGCGTGATCCACGATATCACCGAGTACAATGCCGCCCGGCAGTTGTCGCAGGAGAGCGAACAACGGTACCGATTGCTTGCGGACAATGCCATTGATGTCATATGGACCGCGGACCTGGAGGGACGTTTCACGTATGTCTCACCCTCCATCCTCCAGCTGCGCGGGATCACCCCGGAGGAAGCGGTACAGTCGACGATCGAGGAGGCGATCACGCCTGCATCCTACCCGGTCGTGCGCCGCGCGCTCCGTGCCGTCGTCCGGGATGCCCTCGCGGGCACGAACTCCGATCCGGTGTACCTCGAGGTCGAGCAGCCCCGCAAGGATGGCTCAACGGTGTGGACGGAAGTGACAACGCGGGTGATCTTCGGCGACGAGGGCAAGCCTCTCGGACTCCTCGGCGTCTCACGCGATGTCTCCCTCCGCCGGGCATACCGTGAGCAATTGGAGATGTCCTTGCGCGACAAGGATGTGCTCCTCCGCGAGGTGCATCACCGGGTGAAGAACAACCTGCAGGTGATCAGCAGTCTCCTGAATCTCCAGGCCGACTCGTACAACGACCCCCACGCGCGTGCGCTCCTCAAGGAGAGCCAACAACGCATCCGGTCGATGGCCCTTGTCCACGAGAAGCTCTATCGGTCGCCGCATGTCTCCGACATCGATTTCCCGGACTACATCACCACCATGACGACCGAACTCCTCCGTTCCGCCGGGAGTGGTGGGGTGACCACGCGCGTGACCGGCGATGAGATCCGCCTCGATATCGAAAAGGCGATCCCGGCCGGGCTCATCGTGAACGAACTCCTGACCAATGCCCTGAAGCACGCCTTCCCCCCGCACGTCCGCGACGGACAGATCACGGTCACCGTCCGGCACGATGGTGACGGGCATGTGATCCTCTCCGTCGAAGACAACGGCATCGGCATCCCGCCCGACATGAAGGTAGCGGAGATGCGCACAATGGGCATGACCGTCATCCACGGCCTGACGGCGCAGCTCGACGGCACCATCACCCTGCTGCCCGGGCCGGGAACCAGGTTCCGCCTTCGCTTCCCATCCGGACAACCGGACCTCTGACACACGAACAACACTACTGAACGACCATGCTGTATGGAACTCACTGTTACCTGCTCACTCCGCGCTGGGGCGACGACCAGCTGCGGCATCTTGACACTGCCCGGGAACTGGGACTCGACATGTTCGAGCTTTCGGTGGGCGATGACATTCACTTCGACCATGCGCGCACAGGCCGGCATGCCCGCGACCTCGGGCTCCGCCTGCTCGTCGGTCCGGGCGGCACGTGGCCAATGGAATGCGACCTCTCGTCGGAATCCGCAGCCGATCGCGCCCGGGGGCTCGATTGGCACAAGCGCGTTGTGGACATCACCGCGGAGGTGGGTGCCGCCGCGTATGCCGGAGCGATGTACGGCCACCCGGGCATGGTGAAACGACGCAGGCCACCGGCGGATGAGTACCGCCGCACGGCCGAGGGGTTGTATGCGCTCGCCGAATACGCCGCCCAGCGGAACGTCCTTCTCGCCATGGAACCGATGAGCCATTTCCGGACACACATGGTCAATACGCCGGCACAGGTGCTCCAGCTGATCGCGATGGCGGACAACCACCCTGCGCTGCGCGTGCTCTTCGACACCTATCATCTGGTGACCGAAGTACGCGACTACGGTGCGGCACTGAGGAAGATCGGCGACCGGTTATTCGCGGTCCATGCGTGTGAGAACGACCGCGGAAAACCGGGGGGTGGACTCATCCCCTGGCTCACGGTGTTCAGGGCGCTGCGGGAGATCGGGTTCACGGGGTACGTCGGGCTGGAGGGATACAACTCGGGGATCGGCGATTTTGCGTTCGAGCGGGGGATGTTCCACGATGTCTGCCCCGATGGGAGGGCGTTCATTGCCGAAGGCATCGCCTTCCTCCGGTCGGTGGAGCAGGAAGCCGCTGTTGACTGAGGGTCACATGCCGGGTCCGCACACCGGGCCCGGCATCCGGGTTGCTACTTGCCCCCGCGCCGTTCGCCGAGCTTTCCGGCGATGTCGGCGAGCGACACGCCTTCCACCTCCATCATCACCAGCAGATGATACAGGAGATCGGCCACTTCCCAGGTGATCTCCACCGGCGCATGGTTCTTCGCCGCGATGATCACTTCGCCGGATTCCTCCCCCACCTTCTTCAGGATCCGGTCCAGACCTCCCTCCAGAAGTTTGGTTGTGTAGGATCCTTCCGGGCGGTCGGCGTTGCGCTGGTGGATCACCCGCGCCACCGCTCCCAGGACCTCGCCCAACGCGGCCTCATGCGTGCCGCCGCTCTGCACCGGCACCTTCTCGAAGAAACATGAGTACGCACCGGTGTGGCAGGCAGCGCCCGTCTGGAGCACCCGTACCAGGATCGTGTCGCCGTCGCAGTCGAGCGACATCCCCGTCACTTTCTGCACGTGGCCCGAGGTCGCACCCTTGTGCCAGAGCTCGTTCCTGCTCCTGCTCCAGAAGTGTGTCTCGCCCGTAGCAAGGGTCTTCTCCAGACTTTCCCGGTTCATGTACGCGAGCATGAGCACTTCGCCACTCAGCGCATCCTGCACGACGGCGGGAACGAGCCCGCGTTCATCGAACCGCACGTTGTCCATGGTCATCGTACCGATACTCCTTCCGAGCGAAGAGAGGCCTTCAATTGTGGGATCGTGAGCGCGCGCGTGTGGAAGAGCGATGCAGCAAGGACAGCGCTTGCCCCTCCTGCCGTAAGCCCTTCGGTGAAGTGCTCGAGCCGGCCTGCGCCCCCCGATGCGATCACCGGGATGCGGACACGCGACGTCAGTGCCCGGAGCAGGTCGATATCATAGCCTGATTGTGTGCCGTCGCGGTCCATACTGGTCAGAAGGATCTCCCCCGCCCCCCGGCGCTCCACCTCCATCGCCCAGGTGAGCGCATCCAGCCCCGTGGCCTGATGGCCGCCGTAGATGAACACTTCCCATCCAGTCCCCTCAACGCGGCGGCGTGCGTCGATGGCGGCAACGACGCATTGCGATCCGAACCGCGCTGCCGCTTCTTCGATGAGCGCAGGGCGCTGGACCATGGCGGTATTCAGGCTCACGCGGTCGGCGCCGGCATTCAGCATGTCACGCACATCCTCCGCGGTGCGGATGCCGCCACCCACCGTGAGCGGGATGAACAGCACGTCCGCAACCGACTCCACGACATGCAGGATGCTGCGCCGCTCTTCGCGCGACGCGGTGATATCCAGGATCACGAGTTCGTCCGCCCCTTCGTCATTGTAGAAGCGGGCATGGACAGCAGGCTCGCCCATCTCGCGCAAGCCCACGAAGTTCACGCCCTTGACGACGGTGCCGTTGCGGACGTCGAGACATGGAATGATACGTTTGTGCAACATGGTCGTTCCCGGGTCAGGAGTGATGACGGGCCGCAAGTGCCAGAAGGGCGGGAAGCGTCACGCGGCGTTCATACAGCGCTTTCCCGATGATCACACCGGCAATGGCCTCGTTCCGGAGTTCGAACAATCCGCGGACATCCTCCTCCGAGGAAACGCCGCCCGATGCGATCACATGCATGCCGGTCTGCGCGATCCGGAGCAGGGTGGCGGTATCGGGTCCGGTCAGCATGCCGTCGCGGGCCACATCCGTATACAACACCTCACGCACCCCCTTCTGCTGCAGCTCCTGCACGAACGTTACGACATCATGCGCCGTCACGTCGGTCCATCCGCGTGTCGCCACCTTGCCATTCTTTGCATCGACCGCAACGATGGTCCGTTCCGGTCCGCACAGCCTCATCATCGCCTCGAACAACGGAGGGTCCTCAACGGCAACGGTCCCGAAGACGAGCTTCGCCGCGCCCGCATCGAGTGCCAGGCGAACCGACGCTACGGAGCGGAGGCCACCGCCATACTGCACCTGGTACGGGCCCAGCGCCGCGGCGTTCCGGAGTATCTCCAGGTGATCCGAGGACCGGCCGAACGCGCCGTCCAGGTTCACCATGTGCAGTCGCTGCGCTCCGCCCGCGAACCAGTCGCGCGCCACGGCCACCGGATCGTCCGAATATTCTGTTGTCGCGGCATCTTCTCCCTGACGGAGGCGGACGCACTTGCCGCTCTTCAGATCGATCGCCGGGATGATGTCCATCATGCGCGCACCTCAGGGTTGTCGAATGCCGCGAACCGGCGGAGAAGATCGATGCCGGCCGCCTGTGATTTCTCGGGGTGGAACTGCACGCCGAACACAGTGCCCAGTTCAACCACTGCCGTGAACGTGATGCCATAGTCCGTCGTGCCGACCGCCGCCGGGGTGTCCCCGGCATGGAACGAATGCACGAAGTAGAAGCACCCGCCATCGGGGGCGAGCAGGGCGGTCGGTGCCACGGGGCGGACATCATTCCACCCGATGTGCGGGACGACCAGCGCCGTACGGAAACGTATGATGCTGCCGGGGATCAATCCGAGCCCCTGCGCACCGGGTGATTCTTCGCTTTCCTGGAAGAGCAACTGCATCCCGAGGCAGATGCCGAGCATCGGTTTGCCCGCGCCGGCATGGTCCATGATCGGCCCGCGCAAGCCGAGGCCATCGATCCGCGTCACGGCCTCGCCGAATGCGCCGACCCCGGGGAGGATCAGCGTGGTGGCTCGCCGGATCGCGTCCGGATCGGGCGTGACCAGCACCTCGCTGCCGATGTGTTCGAGAGCGCGGCGCACATTGCGCAGGTTCCCCATCCCGTAATCGACGACCGTGATCATAGCGCTCCCTTCGTGGACGGGATATCGTTCCCGCCCGTCAGCCGCACCGCCTGGCGGAGCGCACGGCCGAACGACTTGAAGATCGCCTCCGCCTGGTGATGCGCGTTGTCGCCATAGAGCAGGGCGACATGCAGGTTCATCTTCCCCTCCGATGCGATGGCCTGGAAGAACTCCTTCACCATCTCCAGGGCAAAACCGTTGATCACCTCGCGGGAGAACCCTGCATGGAAGACCAGATAGGGTCGTCCGCTGAGATCGATCACCGTCCGTGCCAGCGCTTCATCCATGGCCACGAACCCGGCCCCGAATCGTTCGATCCCCCGCTTGGCGCCGAGCGCTTCTGTGAGCGCCTTCCCTATGCAGATCCCCACGTCCTCCACGAGATGATGTTCGTCGATGTGCAGATCGCCGCTCGCACGGAGCACCATGCGCATGGCGCCGTGCTTCGCGATGTGCGTCAGCATGTGATCGAAGAACCCGACCCCCGTCGCGATCTCTGAGGGGCCAGGATCGTCCAGCCAGATCTGCAGATCGATATCCGTCTCGGTGGTCTTCCTGACGATGTGAGCAGTGCGGTTCATAGGACCTCCTGCAGCGCATGCAGCATGGCGGTATTCTCATCGGCAGTCCCGATCGTGACACGGAGCGCTCTGCCCAGCATGGGATACGACGACACGTCGCGGATGAGGATCCCCTTGCTCGCCAGGTACTGGAACACCTCTTTCGGCGTCTTCCGGTCCACTTCCATCAGGAGGAAGTTCGCTTCCGACGGATGCACCGTGACCCCCGGGAGTGCCGCGAGTGCGCGCCGCACGCGGTCACGTTCCCCGAGGATCTTCCCGATCCACCCGCGGATCGCATCCCAGCGGCGGATGAACACTTCGGCACCGATGAGCGTGAAGATGTTCACGCTGTACGGCAGTTTGATCTTGTTGAGCTGGACCGCCAGCGACGGTGCCACGAGCGCGTAGCCGAACCGGAGCCCCGCGGCGCCCATGGCCTTCGAGAATGTCTGCAGGACCACCAGCCGTTCATACCGCGAAAGAAGGTGATGGAGCGATCCCGGGGAGAAATGCACATACGCTTCATCCAGGACCACGATGCCGTCCGTCGACTCCAGCACGCGCACGACATCCGCCTCCTGCAGATACGTGCCCGTCGGATTGTTCGGCGAGCAGAGCACGACCATCGCTGCCTTCGTTTCGCAGGCAGCGGCAATGATCCCCTCGATGTCGAACCGGAACGTACGGTCCATCATCACCTCCCGGACATCGGCCCCCAACCCCCGGGCGAGGAGTTTGTACAGCGTGAACGTCGGCTGACTGATCACGACGGTCTTGCCGCGCTCCAGGATCGACATGAACAGGAGTTGCAGCAGATCGTTGGACCCGTTGCCCAGCAATGTGCCGGCGGGCTCCCACCCGGCGAACCCCGCCACGAGATCGATCTGTTCCTGCGGGATGAACGCGGGGTACCGCGACCAGTGTGCCGCGGCGAGCCGTTCCAGGACCTCCTTCTTGATCTCCTCCGGAAGTTCATACGGGTTCTCGTTCTGGTTCAGTTTCACCGTGTGCGGATATTGCGCAAGGTGATATTCGGCGAGGTCCAGGATCTCGGGGCGCACGAGCGGTTTCATCGTCGTGTCCTCCTGATCGCCATCGAGGCGGCGTGACCCGTGAGCCCTTCGGCCCGGGCAAGCGTCTCGCCGTACGGGGCAAGTTTCATGAAATGGTCCTTCGAACATTCAATGACATTGCTGAACGTGAGGAAGTCCATCACGTTCAACGCGGAGCTGAACCGCGCCGTCCCCGAGGTCGGCAACGTGTGGTTCGGTCCCGCGACGTAATCTCCCAGGGCCTCAGTGGCCCAGCGGCCGACGAAGATCGCGCCGGCATTACGGATGGCGCGCGATACCTTCCGGGCCTGCCGGGTGACGATCTCGAGGTGCTCGGGGGCGATGGTGTTCGCCAGTTCCACGGCGACGTTCACTGACGGGACGATGATGATCCGGCCGTTCTGTTCGAGGGATGTCCGCGCGATGAGCGAGCGTGACGCCTTCTCGAGCTGGACCGCCACTTCGGCCTCGATCCGCGAGGCCAGCGTGCGCGACGTGACAAGACAGAGTGCCGTCGCGTCCTGGTCGTGTTCGGCCTGTGCGATGAGGTCCGCGGCCACGAAGGATGGGTCCGCGGTCTCATCGGCGATCACCACCACTTCCGTCGGGCCCGCTATCATATCGATGCCCACGGTGCCATAGACCAGTTTCTTAGCCGCGGCGACGTACGCGTTGCCCGGACCGGTGATCTTGTCCACGGCCCGGATGGTGGCCGTACCGAACGCCAGCGCTGCCACCGCCTGCGCGCCGCCGATACGGTAGATCTCGGTCACCCCGCATTCCGCGGCAGCCACGAGCACGGCGGGAGAGATGCTGCCGTCCTTCCCCGCCGGCGTGACCATCATGATCTCCTTCACACCGGCGATCGATGCGGGCACGGCATTCATGATGACCGTCGACGGATAGGCCGCTTTGCCGCCGGGAACGTAGATCCCGACGCGCGCGAGCGGCATGAAACGCTGCTCGAGACGCAATCCGGTGTCGTTCATGGACCAGGACCGCGGCATCTGTTTCTTGTGATACCGTGCAACATTCGCGCGGGCTTTCCGGAGGGCACGGAGCAGGTCTGCCGGAACCGCCTTGTACGCCGCCCGGATCTCTGCCGAGTTCACCCGCATGCCGATCGCCTCGATGTCCGGACAGTCGTAGGTGCGGGTATACTGCAGCACCGCGGCATCGCCGTCGCGCTCCACTGCAGCAAGGATCTCCTGCGCTCGTGTGACCACGCCGGGGTCGAGGGTATGACGGCGGCGGATGAGAGCATGGACCGCGGCCTCGTCGCCGGTGAACTCAAGGATGCGCATAGATCACCTTGTCCAGTGATGTGATGAGCTTCCGTACCGCAGTATTCCGCGTCTTCATCGCGGTGCGGTTCACGACGAATTTGGCGCTGACCGGAGCGATCTCTTCGACGATCCCGAGCCCGTTCTCCTTCAACGTCCGACCGGTCTCTACGAGGTCCACGATCGCATCGGCCAGACCGAGGATCGGTGCGATCTCCACGGAGCCTTCCAGCCGCACGATGTGGGTGTGCTGGTGGCGTGCAGAGAAGAAGCGCGTGGCCGTGCGCGGGTACTTCGTCGCAATGCGCAGATGGTCCAGCGCGGTGAGGTCGGATCCTTCGATGGCGGCGACCGCCAGGCGGCAGAGCCCGATGCGGAGGTCCAGCGGTTCGTTCACGTCGCATTCCAGCTCGCGGAGCACATCGCTCCCCACGATACCGGCGTCCACGGCGCCCGACTCCACGTACACCGGAACGTCCGCGGGTTTGAGCGCGACAAATTCATACTGTCCGCCCTTGTCCGTGAAGGTGAGCTTACGGCTCCCCACACCCCCATCCGTCTCCACGCCCGCGCGTTGCAGGAGTCCGATGGCGGCATCGAAAAGCCGGCCCTTCGGCAATGCGATCAGCAGTGTCGATCTCATCGCCCCTCCATGATGCCATCCATGGTCAGAGAGAACCCGACGGCCGGCGAATCGCCGCCGAAGGCGCGGAGGAGCAGATCATAGCGTCCACCCATTCCCAATGGACTTCTGCGCGCGGGGCTGAGCAGGGTGAACATGACGCCCGTGTAGTATTCCATTTCGTCGATCTCGGTAAGGTCGAAGACCAGTCGCTCCGCGTGCGGAGTCAGCGCTGCCGCGAGGTGTTGCAGATGGACGATCGCTGCGCGCGACTCGGCGTCGGTCAGGACCGCGGCCGCCTCATCCAGTACATCCGGACCGCCGATGCACCGGGCCAGGACATGGACCTGTTCGCCGATGGCTGCGGTGACACCCAGCTCTTCAAGGTGGGTGGCCAGGGCACGCGCATCCTTGTGGTCGATCTCGGACGCCAACCGCTCCCGGGCCGTGTCGGGGAGCTTCGCGGCATTCAGTATCCCGCGGAAGATGCCGGCATGGTTGATATGGACAGAGGCGCTGGACATGCCGACGGCATCCAGGTTTTCCAGGGCCAGAGCGATCATCTCCACATCGTGTTCGAGTGTGCTCCCACCGATCAATTCCGCGCCGACCTGCCAGAATTCCGCGTACCCGCCTTTGCGGGGCTCGACCCGCCGAAAGACGTTTCCGCTGTACCAGAGGCGCATCGGGTCCGCACCCGGCGTGATCCTGGGCGCAACCATGCGGGCCACGGCGGGCGTGAAATCCGCACGCAGAGCCAGAAGCCTGTCCTCGCGGTCCAGGAACTTGAAGGCCCGCTCCGAAATGACCTGGTTGCCGCGGGTGTACACATCGAGGAATTCGATCCCCGATGGGAGCACCTCACGATACCCGCGCGCGTCAAAGATCGCCGCCAGCCGTGCATCGGTCTGCCGGCGCCGCGCCGCATCCTGCGAGGCAAGGTCCCGGAATCCGGGCGGTAACGCGGAAGCTGAAAGTGGTGTCATGTTCCCTCTGAAAGCCAGAAGCCCCTCCCGGTGGTACCAGGAAGGGCTTCGTATTCAATTCGTACGAACAGACCTTTCCATCACCCACCAGAAGAACCGGTGCGAGCGTGGTGATGATGGTGATGATGACGAAGGCTGTTCATGATGGGTCAGTATACGCCTTTTTCACTTCAGAGTCAACGCCCGGCCTAGAATTCCGCGCTAACGCCAATGGACGGCAGGATGCCGATCGAACTGTTGTTGATCTCCACCTTCTGTTCACGGGCATTCCAGCGGACACTCCCGGTGTTCTTATAATTGTAGATATTCTGGATGTCGATGTAGGCGATCAGGTTCCAGTCCGTGAAATTCCAGCGCCGCTCCACCCGCACGTCCAGGCCATGGATGGGATCGACGTTCCGAGAGTTGTATTCAGCGGAGTTCTGGGTCCCCTGTGCGGTGAAGGGCGTGTACGGACGCCCGGTGGCGAAGCGGAACTTCATGCTCCCCGACCAGTGCTCGTCGAACATGTACCCTCCCGACAGATTGATGATCACATCCTGTTCGAACGTCCCGGGCCGTTCCACGCCATCCAGCGCGGTGAAGCGCGACCGCGCGAGGGTCACGCTCGCGAGCCCGTACACCGGAGAATCAGAGAGCTTCTTCTGCACAAGGAACTCGACCCCGAAGGAGCGTCCCTTGCCCCCGCTCACGAGCCGGTCCAGGCCGAAGGACGCGAAGTTGTCATCCGACCCCTCAAACCCGCCTCCGGTGTTCGCGAGTACGAGATACGGACGGTCCACACTGGCCGGATACTCGTCGTACTGCTTGAGGAACCCTTCCACCCGGACCTTCAGGTCGGCCTGGACGAGATGTTCGACTCCGAGAATGTACTGGTTCACGGAGATCGGTTTGAGCTGACGGTTCGCCGGGTTGGAGACCAGCCAGACGTACGACGGACTCTGGTAGTACCGTCCGATGCTCACCGATGCCGAGGTGAGCGGAGTGATCTCGTAGCCCAGCGAACCCCGGGGTGCGAATGTTGCCTTGTGATCGATCAGATCGAAGTAGTCGAACCGTCCACCGAGGGTGAGCGTCAGACGATCGAACGGATGGCCGGAAGCCTGGACGTACGATGCCGCCTTGGTTCCCCGGCTCGCATAGTCATTCACCCGGATGTCCAGCGTATCGCCGAACGTGGAGACGTACCCGGGAAGCGCAAGATTCGTTGTGAACCGGATGCTCTTCACGGATGCACCCGCCGCGAGTTCCACCGCCGGCGAGACCTTGTACACCACATCGGCACGCAGACCGGTCTCGCCCTCATTGGACCTGTTCATGAAGATCGGGTTCAGCAACGAGTCGCGTTGGGTGCCGTTGTACGACACATAGGACCGGCTGAGGGTCAGCGATGCGAAGCCGTGGGAGAAGAGGTTGCGCCACGAGAAACCGGAAGCGTACTGCCGCTGCGCCGTGCCGAGTACGCGGGAGTTCTTGAAGCGGTCATCCGCATTCCGGTCGAACCACGAGACATCGTCGATCGCACCCACTGCGAGGACCGTCAGCTCATTGTGTGGATCGAGCGTGAAGTTGGCCCGGCCGAGGAAATCCCAGTACTCCGGAACGAACGAGAACCCCGCGGCCTTGAAGATGAAATCCAGATAGCTCCGCCGCGCCGAGAAGAGGAACGTGCCGGAGGAGCCGACCGGCCCTTCCAGGTTGAGACCGAATTGTGTCGCCGCGACGGTGGCCTTGCCGCCGAGACGGTCCGAGCGCCCATCGCGCAGCGTGATAGTGAGGACTGACGAAAGGCGGTCCCCATACCGCACCCCGAATCCGCCGGTGGAGAAGGATGTCTCGCGCACGAAATCCAGGTTGATGAAGCTCAGCGGTCCGCCACTGGATCCCTGTGTGCCGAAGTGATTGATATTGGGGATCTCGATGTTGTCCACGGTGAAGAGGTTCTCGGACGGTGCGCCGCCACGGACCACGAGGTCGTTGCGGCCCGACTGGACCTGCGCCACTCCCGGGAGGACGGAGATCGCGCGGATGACATCCTCGAAGCCCCCCGGGGACCGGCGGATCTCCTCGTACGTGAGGTTCTGGACGCTCACGGGTGCATCCGGCGATCTCTGAAAGTAGTTCGCACGGACCTCCACGCCTTCGAGTCCGATGGCCGACTCGTGGAGTTCAAATCGGAGTTCGGACTTCCGTCCGGACGCGACAACGACATCGCTCAGTATCTCGGGCTCGTAGCCGACGATGGAAGCACGAACCTGGTATGTCCCGAAGGGGACGCCGTTGATCGTGAACTTCCCTTCTTCGTTGGAGGACGCACCGAGTGATGTACCGAGGATCTGCACGGTTGCGGACGGGAGTGGCTCCTGGGTGGATTTGTCCACGACGATCCCGGACACGGCACTGGTTTGGGCGGATGCCTGGACTGAGAGAAGCAGGACCGCGAGGAGGAAAAGTGGTAGTCGTTTCATTGGACTGGTCAATTTTCGATGTTTTCGGCTAAATCGCATAAATCGCACTATTGCAATAATTAACCCAGAAACAAAGAAAATCGTTCCCTGAGGGTGGATCAACTAGTCGGTTATCTTCCCCCTGTTCCGTTTGACCTCGCCCCTCTTCCTTTTGGCCCGGAATCGTTCCTCTTTGGACCCGCGGGAAGGTTTCGTTGCCACCCGTTTCTTGCGCGGGATGAGGGCGATGCGGATCGTCTCCGCCAGGCGCGACAGCGCGATCTCACGATTCTGCCACTGGCTGCGCGATTCCTGCACGACGATCTGCAGCACGCCGTCGTCATCGAGTTTGTTCCGCAGCGCCGACAGCAGTCGCTGCCGCTGGGTCACGGTGAACGCGGACGACGCAGAAACATCGAACAGCAATTCCACGCGGCTTTCCACCTTGTTCACATTCTGTCCGCCCGGCCCGCCGCTCCGTGCGAAACGGAAGCGGACCTCCCTCATGGGGATCGTCACGCCCGCGGTGATCTCGACGCTGTCCACGTACCTTGCTCTTCTCTTGTGTTCTGAGTATGTTAGTCTATAATGAACGGTATTTCCATCGCTCCCGCAAGTTCTCCCATGACCGCACAGTCACAGACCATCAACGGCTACACGATCGACCTGCGCCAGCGGACGGATATCGGCTCTGTATGGACCGTCCGGACCTACAAACGGATCCTTGGCTTCAAGCGCCTCATTAGCTCCGACTGGTTCCTGAACCGGGAGCAGGCGGACATCTTCGCGACCCAGCTTGCCGCGGAACTCCAGCACGGCGCCGGGCTGATCACGCAACGCCACCCGGGATGGGTCCTCCGCCGCCCGGCACGCTGAGCAATCTCCTTTCCACCAACAGAAGGAACACCGCATGGACACTCCACGCGGACTCGGACTGCTGCGGAGTTACCCGCGCGTCTTCTGGCTCGCCAACGTCATGGAACTGTTCGAGCGGGGGGCGTATTACGGGCTCAACTCCGTCCTCGCCATCTATCTCACCAACACCATCGCCGAAGGCGGACTCGGCTTCACCGAGCAATCGGTCGGGTTCCTGCAGGGATTGATCTACGCCGCGACGTACATCATACCGATCCTCGGCGGGGCGCTGGCCGACCGGTACGGTTACCGCCGCATGTTGCTTGTTGCGTTCTCGTTCCTTGCGACGGGATATTTCCTCGCAGGACAGATGTCCGGCTATGGCGCGGTCTTCGCCTCGCTGCTCCTGATGGCCTCGGGTTCCGGACTCTTCAAGCCGATCATTTCGGGTACGATCGCGCGAACGACGAATGAGCAGAACTCGGGCTTCGGATTCGGCATCTACTACTGGATGATCAACCTCGGTGCGTTCCTCGCGCCGCTGATCGTCAGTTATCTCAAGGGCTTCTCGTGGACCTGGGTGTTCATGGCATCGTCGCTTTATTGCGGACTCATGCTCCTGCCCACCGTGTTCCTCTTCCGCGATCCGCCCCGTCCGCCGAACACGAGGACCATCCGCGAGGTGCTCACCGGAGCCGCCGAGGTGCTCGGCGATGCACGGTTCATGTTGATGATCTTCGTGTACTCCGGATTCTGGATCCTGTACTTCCAGAACTTCGGTTCGGTGCTCTGGTTCCTCCGCGACTTCATTTCCCCGGCCCCGATCAACGGGTTCTTTGCCAGCATCGGGATCCCGCTCTCCTTCGACTCCGAGCATGTCACCGTGATCAATGCCGGCACGATCATCCTCCTGCAGGTCGTCGTCAGCAAGCTCGTCAAGAACGTGCCCCCGCTGCGCGCGATGGTCATCGGCATCGGGATCGGCGTCCTCGGATTCATCTGTCTGTCGTTCGCGTCGAACGTCTGGATCTTCATCCTCGGCATCGCGGTCTTCTCCGTGGGCGAGATGACCGCGCATCCGAAATATTACAGCTATGTCGGGCTCGTCGCCCCGCAGGACCGGAAGGCCGTGTACATGGGATATGCGTTCCTGTACGGCGTGGTCGGGAGTCTCATCGGCTCCACACTCGGCGGGATGATGTATGAGACACTGCTCAAACCACTCATCAGCTCGCCGGACCCGTCCGGCGATATCCGCCAGTTCTGGCTCATCTTTGCCGGGCTCGGGTTCGTGGCCATGGCGGGGCTGATGCTGTACAACCGGACATTCGCGGCGGATACCCCGGAGACCCGTGCGCTCGCGCGGAAGATCATGATCGCGCTGTATACCGTGTTGTGCCTGATCGGACTCTGGTTCCTGTATACCGCTCTCTTCCGGAGCCCCACCGTCCCCTACCGTACCGTGGTCCAGGCCGTGATCATGATCATTCTGGGGAGTGGCGGGATCACCATATCCTTCAGAAAGACCTCCTGAAAACGAACGGGCCCGTCGAGGCCAGCGCGGCGTAGCCGGGTTCAACCGCACGCCGCGCAGTATTGACGGCCCGTCGCGAGGGCCCCGATCACGGCGCGTCCGGAGAGAGGCAGGCGCCCGAGCCTGCCGGCGGTGCCCAGAGGGGACAGATTTCCCTCATGTATAGAGAATCTACCCATCCCCGCCCTGAAGACCCCTTGAAATTCACCCATATTCGCTACTTTTCGACTGGCACCGGAGTTGTAGCTTCCATCACCTGCATCTTTACAAACAGGAACGAAAGGAAGCAGGACAATGGCTCACTACTATCGGTGGGGAGTGGCACTGGCGCTGGCAGCGGTATTGATCACGGGGTGCACAGATGATGACGGGCTGGGGGTCGATGATGTCGCAGCGATCTCAAACGACGATGCCGCTGATGCCATCGCATTCTCGCTGAGTGGAAGTCAATCATCCGGTGGTCTCACCGCGCAGCTCGAAGAATCGACCACGATGGCGGGCGCCGGCCTGATCAGCAAGACGGATCAACTCGGCAACGCGCAGTGGGACACGACGGTGACGCGGGCACGGACGGGACTCTTCAGCTACGCGTATGCATTCCACTTCAACCTGAGTCTGGTGAGCGGGAGCCGGCTGGACTTCAGCTACTCCATGACGGGAACCTATGACGTCCCCCGGATGACCTCCGCCGATTCGGCCGCGGCGCTGTTCCAGGTGTCGAACCTCATGACCGGCACATCGTATGCTGTCTCCGGCACCTACACCCGGATCGGCACGCAGACCTCCAAGCTGCGCCAGAAGAACACCTGGTCGAGCGTGATCACGGCGACCATGAGCGGGTTGTCCGTCGACAAGAGCACGATGAAGATCAGCAGCGGCTCCGCCAATCTGACGATGGTGGGCCGGTCCAGCGCCGGGCACACCTACGCGATCAACGGCAGACTCACATTCATCGGCAACGATCGGGCGATCCTCGTGATCGGTGCGAACACGTACACCGTCGATCTTTCGACCGGCGAGGCCACGCTGGCCGGTTAACGCACTCACATGCCTGGCTGCCCGCCGCCGGGTGAACCGATCGCGGCGAGCAGACGGTCAAGCTCTTCGGCAGTTGTCACGGGAAGCCGGCAGGTGTACTCCTCACAGAGATACGCCGCCGGCTTTCCGTCGATGAGCGGGAGCTGCGCCGCAAAGGGTGCACACCGTGCAAGGATGTCCCGCGATGCATCAGCCACCCGGATCAGCACGGTATCCGGGAGGAACCGTGACCAGTAGGCATGCACCATCGCCCGGACCACCTCGTGATCCGCGGGTCCGACGATCACCAATTGCGAAGTCTTCCCTTCCAACCCCTGGAGCGTCGCGGTCATGAGTGGCATCACCGAAGGCTGCTTCTCGAGCCACGGCTGGAACGTGGTGGCAAGGCGCTCCGTCGCCGTACGCCATTCCCCGCCGCCGGTCACTGCCGCGAGGCGTGCCATGACCCAGGCTGCGACGGCGTTGCCCGAGGGTTCCGCGCCATCGTGCCGTTCTTTCATCCTTACCAGCACGGATCCATCCGAACCATCGGTGTCGAAGAAGCCGCCACCCTGCGCGTCCGTGAACTTGTGCAGCGCCACCTTCCCCACTGCCACACCGCGCTCCAGCCACACAGGGTCACCCGTCGTCGCGTGAAGCTCAAGGAGCCCGGCAACGAGCCACAAATGATCGTCCAGGTGCGCGGCATACCGTGCTTCGCCATCACGCCACCGCCGGAGGAGCGTGCCAGTCCCTGCATCGAAGAGATGGCCGAGGATGAAGGATGCCGCGCGCTGTGCTGCCGCGATGTACGATGGTTCATTGAGCACTGCTCCGGCGCGGGCACAGGCAGTGATCATCATCCCGTTCCAGGCCACGAGAACCTTATCGTCGAGGAGCGGGCGCGGCCGTGCCGCCCGGACCGCGAGCAATCTTCGCAGCGCGAGCTGCCCACGATCTTCCCCTCCGGTGTCCTCTACCGCCAATGGTGCGCGGACATCCGCATCGGCCGCCGGACGGTAGAGGATGTTCATTCCGGTGAACTCATTGCCGGGATCGAATGGCACGTTCCCATCGTCCTCGATCCCGTAGCGGGCCGCGAAGGACCGCGCATCCTCTCCGAGGACGCGGCGGATCTCGTCCATCGACCAGAGGTAGAATGCCCCTTCGCCGTGTTCGGACGGCGCGTCGGGTTGTGCGCTGTCGGCATCCTCGGCAGAATAGAACTCCCCATCGGGTCCGGTGAGGTCGCGCAGAACATACCCGATCGTCTCGTGCACGATGCGGGCCGCACGCGCCGGTCCCCTCAGCTGGTGCCAGTCGAGGTACGCGAGCACGAGCTGTGCCTGGTCGTAGAGCATCTTTTCGAAATGGGGGACGCGCCACGCAGCGTCCACCGCGTAACGATGGAAGCCGCCGCCGACGTGATCGTAGACGCCGCCGGCCGCCATCGCTTCGAGCGTCTCCGCCGTCATCGCGAGCGCTTCAGCATCGCCTGTGCGATGATAGTATCGCGTCAGGAAGTGGAACACGGAGGGCCGTGGGAACTTCGGGGCTCCGCCAAAGCCGCCTTCGGCATGATCGAACATCCCCGCGAACTCTTCGAAGCAGCGGGCAGCGGCCGCCCGGGGATCCACCCCTGCTTCGCCGTTCGCGGCCGCGACCTCCTGCAAATAGGTGACGACCGATGTTGCGGAAGCCGTGATCGCGGAACGCTCGGTGTTCCAGAGGTCGGCGATCTTCCGGAGCACGCGCGGGAATCCGGCCCGGCCATGGCGGTTCTCCGGGGGAAAGTACGTCCCACCATAGAACGGCGTGAGATCGGGTGTCAGAAACATGGACATCGGCCACCCGCCATTATGTCCCAGTGCGTGCAGAGCCGCCATGTACAGACGGTCGACATCGGGGCGTTCCTCGCGGTCCACCTTGATCGGGACGAACAGCGTGTTCAGCAGATGAGCGATCTCCGGATCCTCGAACGACTCCCGTTCCATGACGTGGCACCAGTGGCAGGTGGCATATCCGACCGAAAGAAAGATAGGGAGCTGTCCGGCCTTTGCTTTCGCGAACGCTTCGTCCCCCCAGGGATACCAGTCCACGGGATTGTACGCGTGCTGGAGGAGATACGGACTTTTCTCGTTGGCGAGGCGGTTGGGGGTGTTCGGAGAAGACATGGGTGAATGGCTTTCTGTTCCGTTGCGCATGTACCCATAACAAAAAAGGGACCCGTTTCGGTCCCTTTCAATTCAGATATCAGATATCTGAATTCAGATATCTGAATTCGATGGTGGAGCTGAGGGGGATCGAACCCCTGACCTCGTGAATGCCATTCACGCGCTCTCCCAGCTGAGCTACAGCCCCATGGGTGACAACTGTGCAGCGAGCAGGTTGAAGAGGTGAAGCCCACTCACCGTACAGGTGATAAGATACGGATCGGAACGGAAAAATGCAACTGCAGACGCCCAATCCGGCTTGCTTTCAGCAACCCGCTTGCGTATACTGCAAGAAAGGGAGCAGAGACAGACCGTATGAAAGACCTCGGCAAGGCGTTCTCCGCCTACTTCAAGGACCCGCGGTGGTTCACCAAATCACTGATCGGTGTCCTCTGGATGTTCGCCTGCCTGCTCGGCATCGGGATCTTCGTCCTCGCCGGCTACTTCATCCGGACCACGCAGCGGGTCATGCGGCGTGAAGAGCCTGCCCTCCCCGACTGGGACGATATCGGCGGGAAGCTCGTCACGGGGTTCAAGTTCTGCGTTGCCTACTTCGTCTACCTGATCCCGATCATCCTCCTCTTCATCCCCGTGTTCGTGCTGGCTGTCGTCGCCGGCGCCACGGGCGACGAGGGAGACGCGATGCCTGTGTTCGTGTCGATCTATATCTTCGCCATGACGCTCCTCATGATCCCGTACAGCCTGGCGATCAGTCTGTTCGCGCCGATCATCGCCTACCGGTTCGCGGAGCGCGAGAGTATCGGGGATGCCCTGAACGTCGGGGCCGTCATCCGTGAATTCCGCGGGAACTGGCAGAATGCGCTCGTCGTTGCCATGATCACCCTGGGGATCCAATCGATCGCATCGATCGGGTTCCTCCTGTTGCTGGTCGGCGTCTTCTTCACGATCTTCTATAGCTATGTGGTGTCGTCCTACCTGAGCGGCGTGCTGTACCTGTCGAGAGAGACGAAGGAGCAGATCCTGTGATGCGGAAAGGCATGGTGTGGTGCGCGGTTGCCGTGATGGCGCTGGCTGCCGGCTGCAAGGACGAGAACAACCCGCTCGACGGCGACAGTCCGTCGAACATCATCTTCCCGATCTCCAAGGTGAGTTACCAGGTCCATGTGCAGCCGCTGTTCAATCAGACGTGCGCCCTGAGCGGTTGCCACGGGGATGGCTCACAGACGAGCATCCTGCGGCTGACGAACTACGACAACCTCATGTACGGAGGGGCACTCGTGATCGTGCGCAATCAGCCCGACCAGAGCACGCTGGTGATGCGCATCGAAGGAAGGATCGGCGAACGGATGCCGCTCAACCGCAGGGCACTGAATCAGAATCAGATCAATGGGATCCGGGCCTGGATCGGTGAAGGGGCCCTGAACAACTAGACCCTCCTGGCGTCGGCGCCCCAGAATAGCTTCGCCCGCAACACATCGAAGTACGTCCTGTCCATGCGCTTCACCAGCCGGACGGAGAACGGCGCCTTGCTGATCTCCACCTCCACCGGCGCGGTCAACAACCCTTCCTCCTGTCCGTCGGACGACAGCAGCACTTCGGCGCTTGACGACTCCACCACGATGCGGATCTTGCTCGTATCCGGAACGAGGATCGGCCTGCCGCTCAGCGTGTGCGGGGCGATGGGCGTGATGCCGATGACGTTGCAGGTCGGGATCACGATCGGGCCGTTATTGGACAGCGCATAACCGGTCGACCCCGTGGGGGTCGACACGATCAGCCCATCGCCGCGGTACGTCACCGCGAAGGCTCCATCGATATGCGTGTGCACGTCGATGAGCCGTGAGGACCTCGCCTTGTCCACGACGATATCGTTCACCGCATGTGTCACGGCCCCCGGCACGGCGGGTACCCGCGCCTCGAGGACGAGTCTCTCCTGGATGATGTACCGCCCGGCAAGCAGGTCGTCGGTGACCGCCGGCAATTCTTCCGGCGACAGCTCCGCCAGGAATCCGAGTTTGCCGAGGTTCACGCCGAGGATCGGGGTCGCCCGCGCTCCCACCGCCCGCGCCGCCGAGAGGATCGTCCCATCTCCGCCGAACGCGACGAGGATCTCCCCCTCTTCCACGCATTGCTGCACGGTACGCCGGTGCGCAGCCGTCACCCGGCGTCCGGCGGCATCCAGCAGGTCGGCCACCCGCTCATCGATGACGAACGAGGCAGACGACCGTTCCAGACGCTCCAGGAGGACCCCGACCGCCTCCCGGACACCTGCTTTGTCGAGATTGCCGATGATGGCGAGTCTCATGATCCGCTTTCCTGTTGATGCGCCTCACGGAGTTCCGTCAGGATCTGGTCCAGGAGTGCCTCCTCCTGCGGGGAGAGATTTCCTGTCGTCTTCGACCGGAGCATCGCGATGAGATCGAGCGTGCTCTCGGCCGCGGCCAGGTCCCGGGTCACTTCATTCGTCACCGGGTGTGCTGTCCTCCCGAGCTGCTGCATCCCGACCGAATGCAGCATGATGATGAGCTGTGAGAACAGCAAACCGAATTTCTGCGTTTCGTCCATCACGACCTCCCGTGCCCCTGTCCGCGTGTGAGTTCCCAGAGTTTGGCGTATTTCGTGAACACATACGCCGACGACAGTACTGCGAGGATGAAGCCTTCCAATCCGTCGAGCATCCCCAGCCGAAGGATGTACATCTTGAAGAACTGGAACGCCGGACGGACGGTCACATCGGCGATCCCGCTGCTCCTGCCTGCCGCGGCCATGTCCTGCGCGGCAAGCGTGGTGTACTTGTTGAACTTCTGCATGTAGTGCGCGAGATCCGGGTCCGTCAGGTGGAGGAGGTCGTGGCGCGTCTGAACGACCGTCCCTTCGAGTCGGAGTTGCTCGTGCACCCGGGATTCGCTGAACGATCCTTTTCCCCGCCGGAACAGACGTGTCACACGCCCCGGATACCACCCGCTGTGCCGGATCCACCGGCCAAGGAAATATGCCCGCCGGGCGATCGCGTACCCATCGATCCCCGGCACGTCCGCACGCAGGATACGCTGAATCTCTTCCGCCAGTTCCGGTG
Organism: Bacteroidota bacterium; assembly: GCA_030835135.1. GTDB lineage: Bacteria > Bacteroidota > Ignavibacteria > UBA10030 > UBA6906 > JAGDMK01. The sequence goes on along the minus strand of JAUQWO010000079.1, from coordinate 138,155 downwards.
TCACACGCTCGTCCGCATCGAGCCACAGGATCCACTCCCCCGTAGCCTTCTCCAGGGCGAAGTTGCGGGCAGCGCCATAGCCCCGCCAGGTGATCTCGTGCACATGCGCCGTGTACTCCCTCGCGCGTGCGATGGTCCCGTCGGTGCTCCCGGAATCGATCACGAGGATCTCATCGGCCCAGAGAACGCTGTCCAGGCACGGCCCGATGTTGTGTGCCTCGTTCAGGGTCAGCGTAATGACGGTCACCCGGCTCATCGGAGGTCTCCCCCGCCGGGGCCATCGCCCGCGGTGTGCGTGAGCCGTCCGGCCACGAGCGAGAGTGCGACCGAGATCCAGAAGAGGATCACCACTTCCTGATCCCCGAAACTCCATTCCGTCAGCCCCATCACATGGAAGCCGACGAAAACGCCGAGTGCACCCAGAGCGATCGAGCCCCGGAACCAGTCGCGCCGTGCTTCCCGATAGATCTTCCACTCCGTGATGCCGATACGGACGAACAGCGCATACAGCGCGATGAACCCGACCGCCCCGAGGGTCACCAGGACCTGCAACGGCACGTTGTGCAAATGACCGTGGTGCTCGGGGTTGCGCACTGTCGTGTACTGGTCGTACAGCTCCCGGAGATCGATATCGCCGACCCCGACGACCGGGTAATGCTGAAAGATCGTCCAGCCCGTCTGCCACAACGCGATGCGCGTGGCATTCTCGGGGTGCGCGGGGTCCACGATGCTGGCCAGCCGCTGCTGCACATAGGGTGGCGCGAACAGGATCACCAGAAGCACGATCAGTGTCAGCGGTATGAGCAGCCAGCGATTCCGTACGACAGCCATGAACAGGGCACCCGCGATGACCGCGAGGTAGGCGCCCCGGGTGACCGTGGCATAGAGCGCGATGCTCAGCGGCACGAGTGCCGCCAGACTGGCCATCCGGACCCTCCGGGGAGTTCCCGGGAAGATGGCGAACGGGAGGACCATCAGGAGCGTGATCATCATCAGCTCTGACGTCGTCATGTAGAACTGGAAGATCCCGAGGCGGACGACATTCTCGAGGAGGAGTTTGCCCATGCCGATCAGGGCCACGGCCGTGGCGGCTCCGGTCAGGACCACGAAGAACCGGCGGAGATCGCGTGTGGTCGTGATGTTCGCGACGATGGCATACACGACCCCGATGAGCAGCAACCGCTTCGAGAAGAGGAGTGACTGTGGCCGGTTCACCGAAAAGACCGTCGCGAGGAGTTCGGCGACCACATAGGCGAGAAAATACCAGTCGTAGGGCGTCGCAGGAACAGACCACCGCCGTTCTCCGATCATCACACCGGCCCACGCCAGTGCGAGCAGTCCGAGGGAGAGCGAGTTCACCGCGATCGAGACGTAGCAGGACGCGGCGAAGATGAGCAGGGAGCCGGTGATCAGGTACCGGAGAACGCGCATCGTCAGATCCTGAATTGCATGTCGAACAGCTTTTTGTACAACCCGTCCTTCTTCTTGACCAGCTCGGTGTGACGGCCGGTCTCGACGATACGGCCTCCTTCGACCACGATGATGCGGTCCGCATGCTGCACCGTGGACAACCGGTGGGCGATGACGATCGAGGTGCGTCCGCTCATGAGGCGCTCGATCGCTTCCTGCACGAGGATCTCCGACTCGGTGTCGAGGGCCGAGGTCGCCTCGTCCAGGATCAGGATCGGCGGATTCTTCAGGATGGCGCGGGCGAGTGCGAGGCGCTGACGTTCGCCGCCGGAGATCTTCACGCCCCGTTCGCCGATACGCGAATCATACCCGTTGGGCATCTGGCTGATGAATGCATGGGCGTTGGCAGCCTTCGCCGCCTCGATGATCCGCTCCAGGGGGCAGTCGTCCAGCCCGTAGGCGATGTTGTTCCGCACCGTGTCGTTGAACAGGATCGTTTCCTGCGTCACGATGCCGATGTGTTCCCGGAGGGCACTCACCTGTATCTGGCGCAGATCGATCCCGTCGATCTCGATCGCACCCGCAACCGGGTCATAGAACCGCGGGACGAGGTCCACGATCGTGGATTTCCCCGCGCCGCTGGGGCCGACGATCGCCACGACCTCCCCCTTCCTGATCGTGAACGAGATGTCCGTCAGGACCGGGTCGCCCTCCACATAGTGGAACGCGACCTTCTTGAATTCGATGGCACCCGTGAAGCCGTCCAGATGCGCCGGGACGGGCGGGTCCGTGATGCCCGGCTCGATATCCAGGATCTCGAACACGCGCTTGCCCGCGGCGGTGGCTTCCTGGATGCGGTTGTTCACCCCGCTGAGTTCCTTGATCGGCGGCATGAGCTGGAAGATGGCGAAGAGGAAGCCGAGGAACTCGCTGGCCTTCAGGGCCTCATGCTGGAGGACCTGCATGCCGCCGTACCAGATGATCACGGCGCCGGCGGCGGCGCTGAGGAATTCCGTGCTGGGCGACGCCAGGTTGCGGATGCGCGTCACCCGCAGGATCGTGTCCAGGTACCCCTGCCCTTCCGCGGCGAACTTCCGGTTCTCGAACCCCTCCATGCCGAATGCCTTCACCACCTTCACGCCCGAGATCGTCTCATGCAGGACGGACGTCAGGTCCGCGATGCGCTCCTGGACCAACCCCGATTCCTTGTGCACGCGCCGGCCGATCCCCGCGATGATCGCAAGGGCCAGCGGGAAGACGATGAAGGCGATGAGCGTGAGTTTCCAGCTGATCACCAGGGTGATGGTCAGGTAGACGACGATGAGCATCGGCTCCTTGATCAGTGTCTGGAAGGTCGCCGAGATCCCCGTATTGATCACGGGCACATCGTTCATGATGCGCGAGATCAGATTGCCGGTGCGTTCGTTGCTGAAATACGCCAGTGGCAGCGCGTGGATATGCCGGTACAGGTCATTCCGGAGGTCACGGATCAATCCCTGTTCAACGGCCATCATCAGGTTGGATTGCAGGTAGCCGAAGACGTTCCGGAAGAAGAACGCGACGACCACGACGATACAGATATTGAACAGCGATTCGGCCGGCGTATCGCGGAAGACCATCTGCTGGAACCCGTGCGCGACCCAATCCTTCATCTCCGTGAGCCAGCCGGGGATGATCGAGGCCGCCGGACTTGCCGCCGCGGGAGCGGCGGTCGCCGCCGCTTCCGGCGTGAAGAACAGCGTTTCCAGCAGGGGGATGGTCAGATAGATGGACATGCCGCTGAACATGGAGAACATGATCGAGCATGCCATGGAGGCCGCGAGCTTATACCAGTACGGCCGGAGATACCGGAGGACCCGGCGATAGATCATCATGCGTTTTTCTTCTTCAGAACGTTGAGTTCGGCATTCGTCGTCGGCGGCAGGACCCCGCTGCCATCACGCTGGCGCATACGGTATTCCCAGAGTTTCGCGTAGAGCAACATCGCATAGTTCGCGTCGAGGAGCGCCAGGACGAAGCCGTGGAAGCCATCCTTGTACCCCTTGCGCGAAATGAACATACGCAGGAAGTGCGAGAGCGGACTGAGGAGCACCTTGTGCCAGGGCACCTCGATCCGCGCATTGTCCTTCAGCTTGTTGTTGACGTGCAGCGAGGTGTACTCGTTCATCTTCTCCACGTACGCGTAGATCGTTTCATACGTGTGATGATAGAGGTAGCCCTTCAGCGCGCCCTTCTTCCCCTTCGTATTGAACCCGCCATGGATCTCCTGATGCTCGGGGTAGTAGCTGTCCCGCCGGAAGAACCGGAACTGGACGTCCGGGAACCACCCGCCGTGTTCGATCCACTGCCCGAACGCCTTCGGTTTCCGGATGAACGTATACCCGGCGCAGTCCGTCCCGTGCCGGAGCACCTGCTCCACCTCGGCCCGCAGCTCCGGTGAGATCTCCTCGTCGGCATCGATCACGAAGATCCAGTCGCCCGTGGCATACCCGATCCCGCGTTCCACCTGCTTGCTGGTGCCGGGATACTCGTGCTGATGGATCTTCGTGGTGTACTTCCGCGCCAGCTCGAGGGTCCGGTCGGTGCTGAAGGAATCGACGACCACGATCTCATCCGCCCAGCTCATGGACCCGAGGCACCGATCGATGTTGCGTTCCTCATTGTAGGTCACGAGGACGACCGAGAGTCGTTCCATGGGATCACCGCACCACGATGTTGACGATCTTGTTCTTCACGACGATGACACGCACCACCTGTTTCCCTTCGACGTTCCGGCGCACGACCTCATCCGCAAGCGCCGCCGCCTGCACCGCGGCATCATCCAGATCGACCGCAGCTTCCATCTTGGAACGGACCTTCCCGTTCACCTGGAGCACGATCTCCACGGTGGAGGTCGCGATCTTTGCGGGATCGAACACCGGCCAGGGCTCGTGCGAGAGACTGGTCGTGTGGCCGAAGCGCGACCAGAGCTCTTCGGCAAGGTGCGGGGCGAACGGCGCAACCAGCAGGATGAACTGGTCCAGCATGGCGCGCGGGCGTTCCTCGGCTTTCATCACTTCATTCACGAAGATCATCAGCTGGGAGATCGCCGTATTGAAGCGGAGCGCTTCGATATCCTCACCCACCTTGCGGATGGTGGCATGGAAGACGCGCTCGAGGTCGGGTCCCGGCCGAACGTCCACGATCCGGGCGTCCATCGCCTCCTCGTCATCGACATACAGCCGCCACACGCGGTTGAGGAACCGGAACACTCCTTCCACGCCGTTGGTGCTCCAGGGTTTCATCTCCTCCAGCGGCCCCATGAACATCTCGAACAGGCGCATCGCGTCGGCGCCATAGCGGGCAACCACATCGTCCGGATTCACGACGTTCCCGCGCGACTTCGACATCTTGCGGTTGTCCTCGCCGAGAATGATCCCCTGATGCCGGAGCTTCATGAACGGCTCCGGCGTGCTCACATGACCGAGGTCGTACAGCACCTTGTGCCAGAACCGTGCATACATCAGATGGAGCACGGCATGCTCGGACCCACCCACATAGAGGTCCACCGGCATCCAGTAGCGCTCCAGCTTCGGGTCGCAGAACACCGTGTCGTTCGCCGGGTCGATGAACCGGAGGTAGTACCAGCACGAGCCCGCCCACTGCGGCATCGTGTTCGTCTCACGACGGCCCGGAAGGCCCGTTTCGCTGTCCGTCACATGCACCCAATCGGTCGCCAGCGCCAACGGCGATTCGGTCGTCCCGCTCGGCTGGAACTTCTTCAGGTCGGGCAGCAGGAGCGGCAACTCTGACTCGGGCACGGCCTTCATGGTGCCATCGGCAAGGTGGATGATCGGGATCGGCTCGCCCCAGTACCGCTGGCGCGAGAAGAGCCAGTCGCGGAGCTTGAACTGGACCACACCCTTGCCGATGCCCTTTCCGGCGAGCCATGCGATCATCGCGGACTTGGCCTCCGCGGTATCGAGCCCGTTCAGGGAGACCCCGGCATTGGCAGAGTTCACGGCCTTGCCGTCGGCCGTATGCGCGGCCATCTGCACATCGGCCCCGCCGCTCACCACCTCGATGATGGGCAGCTGATACTTCTTCGCGAAGGCGTGGTCGCGTTCGTCGTGCGCCGGGACCGCCATGATGGCGCCGGTGCCGTAGCCCATGAGGACGTAGTCCGCGATCCAGACGGGGATCCGTGTGCCGGTGGCGGGGTTCGTCACATAGCCGCCGGTGAACACACCGGTCTTGTCCTGTTCGATGTCGCGGTCACGCTCACTCTTCCGCTTCGCCTGTTCCCGGTACGCTTCCACCGCGGCCTTCTGTCCGGCGGTACTCAGCCGGTCGACGAGCGGATGCTCCGGTGCAAGCACCATGTACGTGGCGCCGAAGATGGTGTCCGGCCGGGTGGTGAAGACGCGCATGGACCCTTCCACGCCAACGAGCGGGAAATCCACTTCCGCACCTTCCGATCTGCCGATCCAGTTCCGCTGCTGCTCGAGCGTGCTCGAGGGCCAATCGAGCGTGCCGGCGTCGCGCAGCAGACGGTCCGCGTATGCGGTGATCCGCATCATCCATTGCTTCATCGGGCGGCGTTCGACCGTATAGCCCTTCTCGACCCATTCGTCCACTTCTTCGTTCGCGAGGACCGTACCCAGCCCTTCGCACCAGTTCACCGGGATCTCGGCCACGTAGGCCAGCCGGTAGCGCGACAGCACGTCCTGCTGTTCCTTGCGCGACATCGCATGCCAGCGGGCTGCCGTGAAGGGTTCCTCTGCGGGGAGCACGGAAGAGCCGTTCTTCGCGAGCGCTGCTTCGAGCTCGCTGATCGGGCGGGCGGCGTCTTTCTGCGGATCGTACCACGCGTTGTAGATCTGGAGGAAGATCCACTGGGTCCACTTGTAGTACCCCGGCGCCGTGGTATCGACCTCACGGTCCCAGTCGTAGCTCAGTCCGAGCATCTTGATCTGCCGGCGGAAGGTATCAATGTTCCGCTCGGTGGTGATGCGCGGGTGGATGTTCGTCTGCATCGCGTAGCGTTCGGCGGGAAGGCCGAACGCATCCCAGCCCATCGGATGCATCACATGGAACCCGCGCATCCTCTTGTAGCGTGTGATGATATCGGTGGCCGTGTACCCTTCAGGATGCCCGACATGCAGCCCCGCACCGGACGGGTACGGATACATATCGAGCACGAACAGTTTGGGTTTCGTGGACAGAGGTTCGGTACGGAACGTCTTGTGATCATCCCAGTACTGCTGCCATTTCTTTTCAATCGTGCTGAACGGGTAAGGCACCGTGATCTTCCTTTTCGCTTGTCGGTTGCTGTGCGTCGTTGCTGTTCTTGTACTGCAGGTACAACGCCGCCGTGGCATTGCTGCCGAGCCGGAGGCGCTGGCGGATATCCTCTGCGGACGCCCCCTCCTGCGCCATCAGGAGTGCCGCGGTATGACGGAGAGAGAACGGAGAGATCCGCCGTGCCGATCCCCCCTTCACCCCCGCGGCCGTCAGGCCCAGGTTCACTCTGTCGCGTATCCCCCGTGTCGTCATACGCTGTCCGCGCGTGCGGTTCCCCTCGCTGGCGAAGAGCGGATCTCCCGGCACGGTCCGGCCGCGGGCCGCAAGATACCGGAGCAATGCCTCCCGGACATCGCCGGGGAGGATCACTGCCTCATCCTTGCTCGTCCGGCCCTTCCCCTGCACCATGAGCCGCGCCGATTCGCCGTCGCCGAGGATGTCGCCGCAGTCGGCCCGCACCAGTTCGATCTCCGAGAGCGCGCACCGGAGCATCAGCAGGATCATGGCGTGGTCGCGTGCGCCCCGGAGTCCATCGGGGACCACGGCCGACATGACCGCACGGACATCGTCGGGCATGAGGTAGTCGCGGGAATGGGACGTGGGGCGGCTGTTCCCCCCGACATACTTCCCGGGATTGTCCTTCAACACGCCCCGGTGCACGAGATGGTCACAGAACCGCCGGAACGCGGTGAGGTACGTCGAGACACTTACGGCAGAGAGTTTCTTGCGCACCTCGAGGTGGCGCTTGTACTTGCGGACATCCGCGATGCGGAACCGGAAGCTCCCGTCGGCAGGGAACCACCGGACGAACTCCCGGAGAGCCCGCGTATAGGTGCCGCGGGTCTCGGGCGTGGCCTTCCGGAGGCTGGTAACAAAACCATCGAAATGGCGTTCCAGCGCTTTGCGCGAAAGACGCACGGGATGGATGATGGGATCGTCGGACATGGTCAGAATGGTTCGATGCAATAACAGAAATTACGACAAATACTCCGGAAATGCAACGCAGGAACCGACCGGGGCAGGGACCAGGGAAAAGAGCACGAGGCACAACGGCAGGAGGACCTCTTCCATCCCCTGCCGTTGTGCCTCGTTCCCGGTGCCCGGTGCTGTCGCGGCTCTACGCTGTCACCCGCATCACCATCATCGTGATATCGTCCGACTGCGGAGCACCGTGCGCGTGCGCGGTGATGTCCTGATGGATGATGTCGATCAAGCCCTGCGCCCCCCATCCCGCCCCCTTCCGGATGACGGCCTCGAGCCGTTCCTCGCCGTATTCCTCACTCGCTGCATTCATCGCCTCACTCACGCCATCGGTGAACAGGACCAGCACGTCCCCCTCCCGGAGTTCGGCGGCCCCTTCTTCGTACGGCACCATCGTCTCCATCACCCCCAGGATCATGCCCCCCTTGTCCAGCCGGTCCACGGTACCATCCGCATGCAACAGATAGGGATGATTGTGGCCGGCATTCACGTACGTGAAGGTGCGGCGCGCATGATCGAGACAGCCCCAGAAGAACGTGACGAACCTGCTTCCTCCGGTATTCGGACACATGAGGTTGTTCACCCTCGCCGTCAGGTCCGTGAGCGGCAGATCCAGTGGCACCAGAGCCCGGATCGTGGCCTGGATATTCGCCATCAGCAGCGAAGCCGGGGTACCCTTTCCCGAGACATCGCCGATGGCAAGGATCAGCCGGTGATCATCCAGGGGGATCGCGTCGTAGTAATCGCCACCCACCTGCTTCGACGAGAAATTCGCCGCAGCCAGCTCGTAGCCCGGCAGGGCGGGAAGGATGCTCGGCAGCAGTCCCTTCTGGATCTCCCGGGCGATCGCAAGCTCATCCTCCATCTTCTGTTTCTCGATGGCCTGCTGGAACAGACGCGCATTCTCCAGCGCGATGATCGCGAGGCTGCTCAATGCTGAGAGGAACTCAAAATCCGCCGGAGTGAACGGTTCGCGGTTCAACTTCTCGCCGAGCAGCAACACGCCGCGTGTCTGCCCCTGAAGTTCCATGGGCACCGCGACCTTGAGGCACAGTGCCAGCAGGACCGGCCGCGGGTCGATGGCACCGGTCACGATCATCTCATCGATATGCACACCGGCATGGATCCTCGTCAATCCGGCGAGGAGTTCCGGCTGCGGCGCGGCGCCATCGATGCGGGACGCCGCGATGCGCATGTCGCTCCCCTCTTTCAGGCAGATCAGATAGCGGTTCACGCCCACCTGGCCGAGGAGGGAGAATACCAGGAGGCGGATAAGTTTGTCGGGGTCGAGCACGGCGCCGAACTCCTTGCCGACCTCGAACAGGGTGTTCAGCTCCTGGATCTTACGGTCCAGCTTCCTGTTCACCAGCCCGAGTTCATCGATCATGTGACACTTCTCGATCGCGGAGGCGGAGATGCTGGCAAGCGAACGGAGATAGGTCTCCTCCTGCTTCGTCAGGCCGCGGCCGCCCTGGCGTGCACTGAAGGCAAGGATGCCGATCTGCCGTTTCGACGCGACGAGCGGGATCAGGATGCTGAGGTCATGCTCCGCGAAGTACGCGATCCACGGGTGCCGTTTCTCACTCATGCGGCCCACGTGCGCCACCGTGGAGGGGAGGGTCTTGATCATCAACTCATTGCCCTCGAGCCCAGCCGGCAATCCCTTGGTCATCTCCACGCGGTAGCGCCCGTCCTCATGGGCCAGGGCAACCAGTGCGCGGGAGGAGAGCAGCTTCCCCATCAGCGTGAGCAGGATATGGCCGAGGATGAACCGGAGGTCGAGCGAGGCATTGATGACGGTGCTGAATTCGAAGAGCGCGGAGTGTTCGAAATGGCTCTCGTACGAGGGAGAAGAGGAGGAAGGCGGCATGTCAGCGCGCGAGAAACTTGGTCAGGCGGACTTCATTCCGTTTGCCGGGGTCGATCTCATACTCGACCTTGTCCATGAGGCGCTTCATGAGATACACGCCCAGGCCGCCTTTGCGGAAGTGCGAGAAATAGTCCTTCATGTCGGGGGCATGAACGTCCGACGGATCGAAGCCGACTCCGGTGTCACGGATCGCCACTTCGAACGCCGTGTTGTGCGGACGGACGGTCACGGCGATGTCCCGGTCGGGCGCGAAACGGTAGGCGTGCTTGATGACGTTCGTACAGGCCTCGTCCACGGCAAGCGCGATCTTGTTCACGTCATCATCCGCGAAGCCGAATTCACGCGCGGCCTCGGACACAAAGTCCCGGACGGCGATCAGTCGCTCCGTCCGGCTCTCGATATGGATGGTCCGGGACGTCACTTCCGGGTCAGTGCATTGCCGAACTTGTTATAGGCATCCTGCTCATCCGGGGTGATCTCGTAGAGCAGGGGGAACCCGAGCAGGTCGAACACGTTGTACACCTTGGTCGACATGTTCGAGAGCTTGATATCGCCGTTGTTCTTCCGGACGTCCTCGATATACGCCATGAAGACGCCCAGGCCGGCACTGCTGATATAGGAAAGGTCCTTGCAGTTCACGATGATGTTGAACCGCTGGTCCTTCAGCAGTCCCTGAAAGGCCTCTTCCAGTTTCGGCGCGGTGTGCGCGTCCAGGTACCCTTTGAGTTCGAGCACATGGACAGCCTCGCGTTCCCGCTGCGCTATGGTGAATTCACTCATACTGCGTCCTCCCGTAGACAGATCGCGGATCATGACTGTGGAACCGGGCCGAGCCACCGGACGACGACAAGCGTCAGATCGTCGTGTGGCGCACCGTGGTCGATGAAGGCATCCACTGCCAGGAGGATGTCATCCTTGACCCCGGCAGCCGTTCTTCCATCCGCACAGCCAGCCGCTGCACGTAACCGTTCGTAGCCGAATTCCTCTCCATTGCGGTGCGCCTCCGTGACCCCATCGGTGTACAGGACACAGAGGTCACCCGGACGCAACCGAATGGTTTGCTCCTCGATGGACCCGGCGAAGATCGAATGCTCCGCCAATCCGAGCCCCATCCCATCGGGCCGGAGATACACACCACTTCCCTCCCCCACATGCAACAGGGGGCAGTGTCCTGCCCGCGCTATCTGGAAGTGACCGGTGCGTACATCGAGGATCCCATAAATTAAACTAACGAACGAGTGTTTGTCAATAGACTCCATGAGGACCGTATTGGCACGGAGCATGAATTCCCGCGGGGACTTGTACAGCGGGCTGAGGGACTGGAAGATGCCCTTCACCTCGGACATGTAAAACGCCGCCGGGACACCCTTTCCCGAGACATCGCCCACGATGATCCCGAGTTCGTGGTCCGAAAGGACCACATAATCGTAGTAATCCCCACCCACCTCGAACGCAGGGGTGGAAAGCGCGTCCAGATCGATCCCCGGAAGGCGTGGCAGCCGCTGGGGAAGGAGCTTTCGCTGCATGTCCTGGGCGAGGGTCATTTCCTGCACCAGCCGTTCCCGCTCGATGGAGGTCTTGATGAGCCGGGAATTTTCGATGGCGATCGTGGCCTGATCCGCGAACGTCGAGATCAGTTCCACATCGTCCTTCACGAATCCGAACGTCCCCGCCTTGGTGGCGTAGAGGAAGCCGATCAGCCCCGTGTGCGACACCAGGGGGACGATCACGAGGGAGCCCGGGCGGTTCGTTTCCGATCCCGCGGCGGCGAACCGGGGATCGCGCGCGACCTCATCCACGACGATCGGTTTGCGCTCCCGCCCCGCTGCCGTGCGGAGGTAATGCAGCCCCGTGCCCTGCAACTCTTCGATCTCACCCCGGGCGATGTTCTTCATCCCCACGACCTGGCCGCCGGCGAACCCATCCTCACCCACCATCACGGTGGTGTCCCGTTGCGCGACCGGCAGGAGTTCGATCCACGCACTCTGTGCCCCCACCATCTGGAGCGTCATGGACGTGACGGTCTCCATCAGCTCGTTGAAGTCGAAGACCTGCGTCACAAGCTTGCTGAGCGTATGGATCGAGGTGAGCTCCGAGCGCTTCCTGTCGAATGCCTCGGCCGTGGGCAGGTGGAACAGCGTACTGATGAACGCCATGCCGCTATAGATGGCGCCGGTGATGAGGGAGAGCTGGACGAACTCCTGCAACGGGTGGGAGTAGTACAACAGTCCGCGTTCCAGGGACGAGCTCTCCTTGATCAGGACGGCGACGACGGAGAACGTGACGAACAGGAAGAAGGTCAGGGTGAGGGCGAGGAGCTTCTCACGCTTGGTGAGGTACACGATCCACGGAAGCCGGAAGGCGATCACGAGTGCGAAGCAGAGCGCGAGGCCGAAGAGCACGCCGGTGACAACGCTGGAGTCGAGTGGCCGGATCAGTGCAGAGGATGCGGCGGTCGCGAGGACCAGCAGCATGAAGATGAAGAAATTCCGGCGGCCGCGCTTGGTCCGCGACGCCAGCACGAGATCGCGCAGGATCTGAAAGTTCACGATCGCGAGGATACCGGCGAACAGACTGAAGAGGGATGCCATGAACAGCGACGGGTAATCCAGGGGCAGCAGCCCCAGGTCCTTCGCATCGAAACCATCCCCGGGGAGAAATCCGAGCAGCAGCATGACCACCAGAAAGACGCCGAGGGTGATGAGCTGAAGGCCGAGCCAGCGGACGGGACGGATGGAAGCACGTTCGGGGAAGACCGGCCGGAGTGCCATGAAGATGAGGACAAAGATCCCCACCGCGGCGAGCTCGCGGAGCGCCAGCAACCCACCCATTTGCAGCTCCACGTTCTTGCGGAAGATGTCCGCCGCGAACTTCAGGAGGAGCAGCACAAAGGCGCCAACGACAAAAAGGACCCGCCGGAACTTCATGGTCTGTCAGACTCTCATGTGAAGCCAGGTGCCGCGACGATACTTCCCGTAAACCAGCAGACTGTAGGCGATGATATATGCCGGGAGTGCCAGCCAGGCACCCACCAGCCCGGCGCCCAGGACCACCCCGAGCACATACGAGACGGGCAGGAAGATCACCCAATGGGTCAGGACCTCCACCCACATCACGTACACGGTCGCCCCTGCTGCCTGGAGCGCATGGGCAAGGACGATGCCCGACGCGTAGAACATCTGTGCAGCCCCCGCGATCTGGAGCACCGGATGCGCGATCGCGGTCACTTCGGGATCGTTGGTGATGATGCTGATCACCGCATCGGGGAACAGGATGAAGACGAGGCCGAGCAGGATCGTGAAGTAGGTGGCGAGACGGGCCGCCTCCAGGCCATACCGGTGCGCCAGCGTGTACTCGTGATTGCCCATGCTCTGACCGACCAGGGTTTGTGCTCCCATGCCGAAACCGAAGCAGGGGAGGAACGACATGAACAGGGCGGATATCACCACCTGCGTCGCGGCCTGTTCCGTCGTCCCGATATACCCGGCGATCGCAGCGAACACGAGGAAGCCGAGAAGGATCAGGATATTCTGGAACGACACCGGAAGCGAGATCCGCACGATCTGGCTCAGAACATCGCCCCGGAGGCTGAACTTCGAGTAGTACTTGTAGGTTTTTCGGTATTCCGGCAGAAAAGTTGCACCTATAAAGAACAACCAGCCCACGACATTCGAGAGGGCCACCGCCAGACCGGCGCCGGTCAATCCCATGGCCGGGATGCCGAATCCGCCGAAGATCAGCACATAGTTAAAGACGATGTTCGACAGGTTGATGATGATCGCGGAGTAGAGGAATACCTTCGTATGCCCGATCCCATTGAAGAATCCGCGATAGGACACGACGAAGAGGAAGAACCCTATGCCGATGAACCGCCACTGCATGTACCCCGTCCCCGCCCTGGCCACATCCGGGTTCGCCGCGAAGAAATCGATGAAATCGTAGGCGAACGTATAGCCCGGAAGTCCGACGAGGAGACCGATGAACAGCGAGAGGAGGAGCGAGTTGTTGAGCACGTCCCCTGCCCCGACATGCTGACGGGAACCGGAACGGCGTGCGACGAGGACGTGTGTGCCCGTGGCGAGACTGGAGAACGCGCTGGTGATGGCCCACGCGGCGAGCGAAGCGAGGGCCATGGCGGCGAGGACGATGTTGGCCCCGGTGAGGCGGCCGACCATGGCCGTCTCGGTCACGGTCACAACCATCTGCATCGACAGCCCGGCGACCGCCGGAGTCGAGATCTTGAGAACGGTGCGGGTAAGCGCCCTGTCAGGGAGAAGCCCCATGCACTCCTTCCGTTGGCCCCGCCTCTCGCCGGGAGCGAGGGGTTACACCGACAGCTGGGCGATGAACCTGTCTGCTTCGCGACCGTACGTGGTCGTCGGGTAGTTCTTCTTGATGCGCTTCAAGATATCGATCGCGCGTTCCTTGTCGCCGGCCAACGCAAAGTTACGGGCCGCATCGTTCAGATGCTCGGCGGCCGTGCCGTCGGTGACATCCTCACCCGCGGACTTCTCGAATGCGCGGGCTGCATCAGCATAGTGCCCAAGTGCTTCATGGCACGCGGCGATCCCGGCAAGGCGCGAGGATTCCACGAGGGCCTCAGACGCGCTGCACGACTCGAACGCTTCAAGTGCTTCGGCGTACTTGCCCAGCTGGAAATACGAATCGGCGAGATAGAATCCGGCCAGATCGCCACCCCTGGTCCCGCCGTGGTTGTCCACGATCTCCTTCAGTCCACGGATGTTCTGCGCCGGGACACCATCGATCGCCTGTTGATACTGACCGGCATCATACACCCCATGGACCGCGGCGAGCTGCGTCAGAGCCTGCTCATTGCTGTCGGCCCGGTTCTTCAGGAAGATCACCAGGGCGATGATCACGACCGCCACGGCCGTGACGCCGATACTGATCTGCTTCTTGTACTGTTCGTAGAAGGACGTGACCTGCACGTAGGTGGTGAGCAGCGAATCCTGCTTCAGTTCGCGCTTCGAGATCTTCTTCTTTGGTTTGAGCATGAGATCCTATCGTAACGGATTGCAGATGGGGAAAACCTGTGCGCCTGTCGGGAGTCGAACCCGAAACCTTTGGCTCCGGAGGCCAACACTCTATCCAATTGAGCTACAGGCGCATCGGGCGTGCATGGTACTGCACCACCGTTCGCAATTGCCGGAATGGCGTTGCGTATCAATGTACGAAATCGCCCCTCCAATTGCAAGAATGGGGCACGGGAGAGACGGGATCAGGTGGTCAGGACCTGCTCGAGAGCCGCGGCGACCCGGTCAAGCTCGGCGTACCCGATCGTGAGCGGGGGGAGGAGGCGCACGACCGTCGGCCCCGCGGGCATGGCGAGCACCCCGGCATTCTGCAGCCTCTCAATTGAGGGCCTGGCTTTCTCACGCAGATCGATGCCCACCATGAGGCCCAGCCTGCGCACTTCGCGGATGCGGGGTGATGCGATGGCAGCGAGCCGCCCCCCGAGGTATTCCCCTTTCTCTGCCGCTGCATCGACCAGGCCGGTTTCGAGAATGAACTCGAGGGTCGCCTGCGCCGCGGCACAACACACGGGATTCCCTCCAAATGTCGTCCCATGCATCCCGGGCGTGGCAACAATGCGGGCCGAGCACACCACGGCCCCCATCGGCAACCCCCCGGCCATGGATTTTGCCAGACACACCAGGTCAGGCTCCAATCCGGCATGCTCGAACGCGAACATCCTCCCTGTGCGACCGAACCCCGTTTGTACTTCGTCCACGATCAGCAATGCCCCATGCTCGCGGCAGGCACGCCCGACGGCCGCAAAGAACTCGCGAGTGCCGGGATGCACGCCCCCCTCGCCCTGAACCACCTCCAGGATCACGGCGGCGGTCGCATCGGTGACCGCGGCCGTGAGGGCGGCCGGCTCGTTGTACGGGATGAACGTCACCCCGGAGGGAAGCGGCCCGACGTTCTCACGATAGGCTGGATTATGCGTGGTACTCAGCGCCCCGAGGGTCCTCCCGTGGAATGCGCGGTACGTGCTGACGACCTCCACCCGTCCGGTGGTGTGGCGTGCAAATTTGATCGCCGCCTCAACGGCCTCCGCACCCGAGTTGCACAGGAACGCTCGCTCCAACGGCGCGGGGGCGACACTGAGCAGAAGGTCGAGGTATGCCGAACGCGCATCGTTGAAGAAGACGTTGCTGCAGGCCGTGAAGCGCAACGCCTGCGTCGCAACGGCCGCGGCCACGCGGGGATTCGCATGCCCGATATTCGCCGAACCATGGCCGGCCACACAATCGATATAGCGGTTCCCCCTGTCGTCCCACACGAACGCGTTCTCCCCACGCACAAGCGTCACTCCGCGCCGTGCATACACCCCCAGTGCCCGGCTCTCCTCTGTGTAGACCGTCGTCATGCGATCACCGTCCCCCTCCCTGCCCGGGCATCGGCAAGAGGATGCGCCGTCCGGCCATCGGCCAGGATGACACGGGTCGGATGTTCCTCCATGATCCCGTTGATCGCATGCAATTTGCGCTTGATGCGTCCCGTTGAACGCTCTTCCCATTGCTTCACATCAGCCCTGGACATCGAGGCGATGACGGATCCGGGGTCCGCCGGATCGGACAGGAACCCGGGCGCTTCGAGCAGGCTCACGACCATCGACGCGCGCAGTTCCCGGTGCAACGCGGCCGTGATGTCATCGTTGTCCGCGCTGATCGCGAACCCCTGCTCGTCGCAGATCGGTACGGTGAGCACGGGTGTATACCCGTTCTCCATGAGGAGCTTCAGGAGCGGCACATTGATCCCCTGCGGCTTCCCGGATAGATCACGGCGCAGCAGGATCTTCTCACCCTGGCGGACCTGGATCCCGGGGTTGCGTTTTCCCCGGATGAGACGTCCGTCGAGACCCGTCAGTCCGATCGCCGCGACGTTCCGCCGCTGCAATGTCTCGACGATCCTCTTGTTCCGGAGCCCGGCATACGCCATGAGCATGACGTCCATCGTTGCCTCCGTCGCGAGCACACTGTCGTATCCCCGCACCGAGGTCACGACCTCCCGGGCCACGCCAAGGCGGTCCGCAAGATCATCGCGCCATGCATTGGCGCCATGCACAATGACCGCGGGTTCGGGCGCTCCGGCCAGATCGTCAGCGATCCCCTCGATGTTGATACCGGCGCCACCGCCGATCTTCAGAATGAGCACGGGAACATCTCCACGTTGTCCTGGTTCATGGGCACCCACCCGGGGTCCCCATCGTCATACGGGGCCGAACAGATCGTCAGAGTGTCGGCCGTCCGGTGCTGGTGCAGGGTGAAATACGCGGACTCGCCGGCGAACAATGAATGCACGATCACGACCGCGGGGTCCGCGATGATGAAATTGCATGCCCGGATGTGCGTTGCCCGGTCCTTGAGAATATCCATGGCCCGCGTGACCGCCTCCGGCGCGTGGGTAGCAGCCGGCCGGCGAAGATAACGGAACAACCGTTCCGCACCGGTCCGGCCTGCGATCGGCAACCGTACCCCGTGCAGCTCGCCGTTGAAAAGGAATGCCTGCGGGTCATCGACGAACGGCATGTTGTTCCCGACCTCGATGCCTTCATCTCGGAACGCGCTGCGGGCGTGCGCAAGAAGCACGCGGACGTCACCGCCTGGCCGGGTCGCATCGTCCCAGATCGGTGTCACAGTGCGATACCGTTCCCATCCGCCGCTCCGTAACACGGCATACCCCCAGCCATGCCCCTGGTATTCGGGACTCTCCCGGCACACGCGCGTAAAGGCGTTCAGATGATGATGCACATCGACCGGCGCACGCGCGATGACAGCTAGCAATCGGCACATGATCACACCGGATGCAGACCGGTGAATTCAAGGCCCGCGGTCTCCGGCACGCCGTGCATAAGATTCATGCATTGGACCGCCTGGCCGCCGCTGCCTTTCACCAGATTGTCGATCGCCGCAAGCACCACGACCCTGCCGGTGTCCCGGTCTATATCAAAGCCGATGTCGCAGTAGTTCGTCCCCCACAACAATTTCGGTTCCGGATACCGGTGCACGCCATCTTTCGTCTTGACCAGCCGGATGAACGGTTCCGTGCCGTACGCAGCACGGTAGGTCTTCCAGAGATCGATCTCCTGCAACGGCCGCGACGGGAAGACATGAGCCGTGACCAGCAACCCACGGACGATGTCCACCGCGGTGGCGGAGAAATGCAGAGGCTCATCCGCCGCCAGTCCGAGTTCCTGCCGGAGCTCAGCCTGATGGCGGTGGCCGGTGGGTTTGTACGAGCGGATCACGCCCGCCCGTTCCGGATGATGCGAGGCGGTCGAAGGGACCCCCCCACCCTCACTGGAGCTCACCTTCACGTCCACGACCGTGCGTCCTGGCTGGACCAGCCCTGCTGCGTATAAGGGGCGGAGTCCGAGGATCGATGCCGTGGCGTTGCATCCCGCCGTGGCCACATAGCGTGCCCGGCGGATCTCCTCGCGATGAAGTTCCGGGATGCCATAGACGAACTCCCCGAGACGTCCGGGGGCGGGATGCGGCCCACCATACCACTTCTCGTATGCCACGGTATCTTTCAATCGGAAGTCCGCACTCAGGTCGATGATCCGCGGTGCCTGCTGTGCAAGGGTGTCGAACTGACGGGCGGTCGTTCCATGCGGAAGGCAGAGGAACAGGACATCGCACGGCGCGAGTGAGGAAAGCGATGTGAACCTCAGGTCGGTCCGTCCGCGCAGATTGGGGTGTGCGAGGATCACCGGCTTACCGGCGAGGCGTTCCGAGGTGGCCTGCGTGACTTCCACCGAGGGGTGGCCCAGGAGGATCCTGAGAAGTTCGCCGCCGGTGTATCCCGAGGCGCCGACGATCGCGGTGCGGATCCTATCCATGCCGTTCCCTTCCCACCTTCACAACGTGTTCGGCGATCAGGCGCGGGATGTCCACTCCCGTCGGCGTGATGCTGTTCTTGAACTCCATGGTGTAGTTGATCTCGTTGATCTGATAGCCGGACCCGGTCTCGAAAATATCGAGCGCCACGATATCGCCGCCGACCGCACGCGCGCCGCGCACCGAAAGATCGGCAAGGGCCGCATCCACCGGACACTCGGTGGCCATGCCGCCGCGGGCCGTATTGGTGATCCAATGGGGCGACGTACGATAGATCGCCGCCACACACCGGTCGCCGATGACGAAGCTGCGGATGTCCCGCCCCTGTTTCTCGACATACTTCTGGATGTAGAAGATCGAGTGATGATAGCTGCCGAGCGTGGTCTTGTGTTCGAGCAGCGCCTCCGCGGCATCACGGTCGTTCACCTTTGCCAGCAGCCGCCCCCAGGAGCCGACGGCGGGCTTGAGCACGACCGGGTAACCCATCTCCTCGATCGCCGCAAGTGCCGACTCTTCCGTAAAGGCGACCCGCACCTCGGGCTGCGGGAGAGTGTTCTCCGCAAGCACGATCGACGTGAGCAATTTGTCCCCGCAGGTCCATGCGGTGTGTGAGGTATTCACACAGCGTACGCCCTGACTTTCGAAGATCCTGAGCGCGTGGAGTGCGCGGGAGTGGTTGATGCACCGCTCAACGACGACATCGAAAGGGCGGCCCTTCTCACCCAGCGTGAACCGGATCTCCCGGTCGTCGATGGGAACCACCTCGACGTCCGGCCATGCCTGGAATGCGTCCAGCAGGAGCTTTTCGTCCTTCCGGAGGACGGAATGGAGGAACCCGATCCGGATCATGGGACGGTCTCCATCGCGGCCACCGGCGTGGGGTGCCGGAGCGCATTGACCAGCAGCGACAGCTCATGCAGGTCCACGGTGCGTCCGGTCTGACCGATCTGCTTCACCCGCTGCAGGAGTGCCCGCACGAGGCCATCCTCCGCGACTTCGCCGATCTCCGTGAGGCACGCGCGAATCGAAGAAAGTCCGGACATGTGGTCGAGTGCTATCTCGGAGCGCCGGCCCACCAGTTCGGGCGGCAGACTCTGGTAGTGACGCGGGTCGCGCACCGCCGCCTGCGTATGGATCCCCGCGCAATGCTTGAAGGCGTTGCCTCCCATCACCGGAAGAGTGGCGGGGATGGGGATCCCTGCGAATCTGCTGACGAGTTCGTACAGCTCCGGGAGCAGCGTCAGGTCCCATTGCGGGCCTTCGTTGTAATCAAACCGCAGGACCGTGAGGAGCGTGGCGAGATCCACGATGCCCGCCCGCTCGCCCAACCCGAGTACCGAGGCGTCGATGATCGAGGCGCCGGCGCGATAGGCATCGAGGGCATTGGCCAGGGCCAGGCCCCGGTCGTTGTGGCAGTGCACGGCGATCCGCGGACGGAGGTTCTTCGCCGCAAGGCCCTCGCGGAGATCCCGGACGTAGTCGAACATGTTGCGGGACGTTCCCGGGATCATGTACCCCGTCGTGTCCGCGATACTGATGATATCCGCGCCGGCCTCGACGGCGGCGGAGGCCGCCTGCAGCACATTGGCGAACGGGCTGCGGACGGCATCTTCCGGGGTATAGCGGATCAGGAGATCGCTGTTCCGCTGCCGGGCATACCGGACCGTGGCACAGATCTGGTCGATGGCGTCGTTGAGGGTACGCTTGTTCCCTTCCAGACGCTCATCCGACACGCAATAGAACACGCCGAGGAACGAGACGCCGCATTCCAGGGCGAGCTCCACGTCGGTCTCCAGGGAACGGGCGTGGGCCCCGATGCGGGGCCGGAGGCCGCGATGGGCAAGTTGCCGGACAGCCTCGCGGATCTGTTCGGTCACCGCCGGGTGCCCGGCCTCGACGATGTCGACACCGATCCGTGACAACAGGTCGGCCACGGCGAGCTTGATGTGCGTGTCGAAGTAGACCCCCGGGGTCTGCTCGCCTTCACGCAGGGTGGTATCGAGGATGGAGATCATCATTCGCCCCAGTCTTCTTGTTCCTGGGGAGCTTCGGCGAGTTGCAGGGGGTCGAGCGAGCGGACCTCCAGCATGCACGAGCAGGAATCGCAGACCACGAGTTCCGAGACGATGGTGGTTCCCTGCAGATGCACTTCCGCATCGCACACGGGACAGACGGGGACGGTGGACATGGTACACTCCTTGGCTGTGAATGCACCAGGATACGACCCGGCGGGTGGAGAGTCAAAAAACCGCCGCACCTTTGACTATTTTGAGACACAATGTTATATTTGAGACATGCTCACGATCGCCGCAGCCGTCGAACAGGTGGTGCACGAATCGCCCGTGCTCGAAGAATGTCTTGCCGCCGGACTCCTGAATCTCTCCGCCGTCGCCCGCACCATCCGGCCGCGCGTGGAGAAGGCATGCATGAAGAAGGCGGGGACCGCCGCACTGGTCATGGCCCTCCGGCGTCTTGCGCCGCACCTCCAACACCGGGCGGGCGATCCGCGGGGCATCCTCCGGCTCGTCCGCGACCTCACGGTGCGGTCCAACATCACGGAGTTCACTTTCCGGAATTCGGACACCATTCTCCAGTGTCAGGTGCGGCTCATCGACCGCGTCAGGAAACAGGGCGACCACTTCATCACCTGCACGCAGGGGGTGCATGAGATGACCGTGATGGTTCAGGAGGATCTCGAAGAGGTCGTGGAAAAGGTCTTCCGCGGGGAACGGAGGGTGTCGCGTGTGCGGAACCTCGCCGCACTCGGCATCCACCTGACACCAAAAGTGGTGGAGGTGCCGGGGGTCTACTACGCGATACTCAAGCAGCTGACATGGGCGGGCATCAACGTGGTCGAGGTGGTCTCAACGATGACCGAACTCACCCTGTTGCTCGAAAAGAAGAATGTCGAACAGGCGTTCCTGGTCCTGCGCCAGCATCTGTGGCCCTGATCGCCGTACCGCCGGTCACCCGTTCTCGTCCGTCGCGGCACTGACACCGAGGACCGCGCTCACAAGGCTGACCATGTCCGATTTGTCGTACGGCTTCGCCAGGAAGTGCTCCATGCCTGCCGCTTCGAACCGGGCACGGTCGACGGAATTCGTGTACCCCGTGACCGCTGCGATGGGAACGTCGTCGTATCCCGGCAACTTCCTCAACTCCTCCACTACTTCGACGCCATCGATACCGGCCCCCAGGTGGATATCCATGAGGACGATGGAGAAGTGCCGTTCGCGTGCGATGTTGAGTGCCCGCGGTCCATCGGGCGCATGCACCACATCACACATCCCCTCCAGAAATTGCCGCGCGACGATCGCGTTCAGAAAATTGTCCTCCACCAGCAGCACCGTGGGGCGCAGGGCGCCCGGGAGGGGCGTGCGCGCAGGAGGGTCCTGCGCCAGGATCGCATGTCCCGTTGCCGCAGGGGTCGGCGCGCAAGGGAACACCATTGTGAACGAGGCTCCCTTCCCCTCGTCGCTCTCAACGCTCAGCACACCCCCCATGGCCTTCACGATCCGGCCCGCAAGCGTCAGCCCCAACCCCGCACCCTCATAGTCCCGCGTCATGCCGGCGCTCGCTTGCCGGAATGCCTCAAAGATCACCCCCTGATGGTGTTGGGCGATCCCGATCCCCGTGTCCGTTACGCTGATGGCGACGGATTCACTCCCATCGTTCACGACAACCTTTACCCCCACCGCGATCGAACCGGCGGGCGTGAACTTGATGCCGTTCTCGATCAGGTATCCCAGAGCCCGGCGGAAGAGATCGGGATCGAGGGCGGCATAGACCGTCCGCACCGAGCAGTTCACCGCGTACGTCAACCCCTTCGCTTCGGCGTCACCCGCGAACGAGCGGGCAGTGACCTCAACGAGTTCATCCACACGCTGCACGGGGAGACGGGGGGCAAGCGTCCCCGCCTCCAGTTCCGACAGCAACAGGATGGAGTCCAGGGTCGACATGAGACGTCTGCCGGAGGCCAGGATGTTCCCGGCCATTTCCCGTTGCGCAGCCTCCCGGCTCCCCGACGCCAGGAGTCGCGCGAACCCGAGGATGCCCTGCATCGGTGTCCGCAACTCATGGCTCATGTTCTCGAGGAGCACCCGTTGAAAGACACCCGCTTCCTCTGCCCGCTCCTTGGCGGCGATCAGGGCCTGCTCCGTGCGCTTGCGTTCACTGATGTCGCGGATGATCGCATGGATGAACCTCCCCCCGTCCACCGTCAGACGCCGCGCGCTCACCTCGGCCGGGAACGTCGATCCATCCGCGCGCCGGTGGTCCGCCTCGAACAGCACGCCATGGTGTTCCCCGGTGTCCTCATCGAGCTCCGTGCGGAGCCGGGCCGATTCTTCCGGACTCTCGGGCCAGAACCGGAGCGCATCGACGGTCAGGTCGAAGAACGCACTTCGCTCATAGCCGTAGGATGACTCGCCGCGATTATTGATCTCACGGATCCTGCCGCCGTCATCGAACAACACCACGATGTCATTTGCATACCGTGTCAGGTAGTCGTAGTGGCGGACCAGCGCCTGGCGTTCGATCGACTGCTCGTATTCATTCCGGTAGTGGTCCGCCTCTTTCTTCCGGAGGAAGAGCGCCACGCTCACCGCTCCGACCGCCACCAGGAGCCCGATCAGTGCGATGATGAAGCGCGCATACTCGTTGACGGGCGCATAGACCTCCTCTTCTTCCACCTGAGCCTCGAGGAACCACGGCGTCTCAGGCACGGGCCGCACCACCCCGAGCACGGCACGCGCACCGAACCCCGTGCCACGGAGGAGACCCGTCTCCCCCCGGATGCCCAACGCCGCGGGGTGTGTCGCATACTCCGCGGGGATAAGCAATGCGAGAGGATGCGTGGAGGTATCATGGACCTCCGTCAGGAACCGGACCACGGGTCCCTCCCGACGGACCAGGGCGAGCTGGGCGGTCGCACTCGGGAACGGCCACGAACGGAGCATCGGGAACATGACGCGGTCGGGGTCGATGCTGAGGACCACCGAGCCGGTCAGGGGAGCCTCCTGGTGCGACCCGGCGAACATGGGGATGACCACATCGAGGACGGGGCGCCCCCCATCCTCCACGGTCAGGTCGGAGAACAGGACGCGACGCCTGCGTGCCGCTTCGTCGAGCAGTGTGGCAGCGAACGGACCGGGGCCCGCGCTGGAATCGGGCACCGAAACGACCACCCGGCGGGAAGGATCGAAGAGTACGATGCGGCCGTACTGGCCATTCCGGTACATCGACCGCATCCATTCGAGCATCTCTTTGCGCGCAGCAGGCGGGGGCGAGGAGGAGCGCAACAGCACGACGTTCCTGTGGATCTGGGTGTTGTTCGCCACGAAGCTCGCGTCGGAGATGCGCTCGCGCCGCCAGGAGGTCAGCTGTTCAAGCTTCAGGTCAACGACGGCTGCCAGTTCCGATGCGATCCGGTGTTCCGCATCCGCGCGGTGGTCCATGATCGCCACAGCACCCATGACAACGAGCGCTGCGACGATCGCGATACAGGCGAGAATGACCGGGACCGTCAGGTACTTCGGACGCTGGGAGACCATACCCCTTTCCTCCGCTGACAATGCATGCGTCGCGGCGTGTACTCAGGCCGCGATCTGACGCTACCCCGCAACCACCAGTGCCGGCACGATCTCCCGGAGCCGCGCTTCGCTGACCGCACCGGCCCTGAGAAGCCGGGGCTGATCGCCGGTCACATCGAGTACCGTGGATGGTTCCGACGGCGGGAGTGAACCCGCATCCAAGACGAGGTCGATGCCGAGGGGGATGGCCTTCCTGATCTCCTGCACGGAGAGGAGCGGCGGCATGCCGGAGAGATTCGCACTCGTCGATGTCAGCGGGCAGCCGGCAAGTTCCAGAAGCCGGAGACAGACAGGACTGGACGGGATGCGGACGCCGATCGTACCCGTGCCGCGCGAGAGGAGATCGGGGACGCGGTTGGATGCTTTGAAGACCAGGGTCAGCGGGCCCGGCCAGAACGCATCCATGCAGCGTTCCGCCAGAGGACTGATGCCGTCCACCACGGAGACGAGTTGTTCGCGCGATCCCACGATCACCAGAATGGGTTTCTGATCGGTCCGCCGCTTCAACGCACGGATCTTGGCGATCGCCGTCCCGTCCCACGCATTCGAACCGATCCCGTAGACCGTCTCGGTTGGATAGACGATCACCCCGCCGGCCTGGATCACCTCCGCCGCGAGAACGAGTGGCCTGTCAGCAGGGTGTTCACGATCGACAGCAAGCGTGAGTGCCATTCAGCGTTCCTCCCTGTGCTCCTGTACGAGATCGAGGGCGGCCTGGAGGATCTCGTCCGGTGCCAGGCGTTCCATGCAGTCAAAGGTACCGATAGGACAACGGGTGCCGCCATGGATCGCACACGGTCGGCAGGACAGCCCCTCCACCCCAAAGGTTCGGTCGAACGGACCGAGCGGTCCGAATCCGAACGCGGGGACCGTCGCACCGAACACCGCGAAGGTGGTGGTGCCCACCGCCCCCGCAATGTGCAGCGGGGCACTGTCGTTGGTGACAACGAGCCTGCACCGGCGCAGGAGTTCAGCCGATTGTCGCAGCGTGAGTGCGCCTGCCAGGTTCGTCACGGATGCATCTCCGCACGCCGCCGCGATCTGGTCGCACATGGTCCGGTCCTCCGGACCTCCCACCAGCACGACCCGGCAGCCAGCCGCACCCAGACCCAGCGCGAGCGAGACGAAATGGCGCGCGGGCCAGCGCTTGGTAAACCAGACCGACCCCGGGGCGAGAGCGATCAGGGGAGCCCCGGTGAACATCCCTCCCGTCAGGCCTGCGACGCGGTCCACCACTGCGGCGTCAGCGGGCGACGGTGGGAAGTACGGACGACGGACATCGTGGGGATCGACTCCGAGCGGAGTCAGAAGCGCAAGGTCCCTGTCCACTTCGTGCGCGGCCGGGAGATATGCCACGCGGTCCGTGAACAACGGTGCGCCGGCGCTCGTGGTAAAGCCGATGCGGCGCGGGATGCCTGCGAACCAGACAGCCAGTGCGCTGCGCACTGAGCGATGCGGCACGATGGCCACGTGTGCATGCAAAGAACGTATCCTGCTCACGAGCCGGAGGAAACCGCCCGCCCCGCGGTCACTGCCCTTCTTATCGTACACGATCACGTCGTCGATCGAGGGGTGCCCCGCCAGAAGTGATCCGGCAGCGGGGATGGCCACCACGCCGATCCAGGCATCAGGATATGCCGCGCGCAACGCCTGCGTGACCGGCAGCATGAGGACGAGGTCACCGATGAACGCGGTATGGAAGACGAGGAACCGCCGGCTCCCGGTCATGGGAGCTCCGCATGGACCGCCGCCCCGTTCATCCGTGCTTCATACTCCGGCGTGTGCTTCCACCGTTTGTGCATCCACAGCCAGTGGTCCGGCCGTTCTCTGATGTACCGCTCCAGCACAGCGGTGTGCCGTGCGGTGAGTTCCACGATCTGCGCTTCACGATCGCCGGTCAGGCCCGCGGTCGGGATGCGCTCGAACACCGCATCATAATCCCCGTCCTCACGGCGCATCAGCAGCACCAGGACGATGGGTGCCTGTGCGCGGAGGGCGAATGCTGCAGCGCCGCGATGGGTCGCCGACGGCCGGCCGAAGAACGGGATGAAGACGGATTCACGGGGGCCGCTCTGATCACCGAGAATGATGATCACTTTCCCATCGCCCAGTGCACGGAGGACCTCCCGCACCGACGGTCCCATGGGCACGGTCGTCACGCCGAAGCGCCGGCGCCGCTCGTCGATCATCGCATCGATGCGTTCATTGCGCTGGCGCTGTGCGATCGCGACAAAGGGTTCCGGGATATGCAATTTGAGACCGGTGAGGAGGAACTCCCACGATCCGAAGTGGGCGGACATCAGGATGGTCCCATGACCGCCGGCGAGCGCTTCCCGGAGCACCCCGATATTGCGCGGATGGATCCGCGCACGGAGCGCGTCGGCCGATTGCCCTCCCGCCCACAGCATCTCGAGGATCGCCCGCCCGTAGTTGCGGTAGGCACCGTGGGCGATACGGTCCAGCTCGCGCTGTTCCTTGTCAGGAAAGGCGCGGCGAAGATTATCCATCGTGACGGCCCGACGGTATCCCGTCAGGTGCATCACCGCCAGCCCCAGGAGCGATCCCATGGCCCCGACCCACCGGTACGGCGCGCGGCTGACGAGGATGGCGAGTGCGCGAAACCCCAGGTATTCTATGGTGGACGTCATTGCTGTCCGTGCCCTGAGAACCGGCTGTTACCGGGTGATCCCGACGCGGTCCCAGTTCTCATCGTGCAGTTCGTCCCGGTGCGTGGAGTGCACGAGTTCATAATCCCCCGCTGCATTCCGGAGCACGAACACGAAGATGACGCCTCCCTGAATATTATTGTACGACCAGACCTCATACGGCCGTACTTCGGTCTCGTTGGGGTGGCGGTCGATATCGTCCGGCTGACCGTACACGATCACCACCCGGCCCCGGTCGGTTTTGTACCCCTCGCGTGAGAGGACCCGGAAATTGGCGTTCGCATACGCGACGCGCGCGAGGTACTCCTCGCGGAGACCCGCACTCCGTTGGCGCCAGAAATCCGTCATGAACCGGCGCTTGGCATCGATCCCTTTCAGGCTGGCGAACTGGGTCTTCTCATCGTCCATCGCAGCATACTTGGCCCACTGAAATTCGCGGTCGATCTCCGCCTCATCCATGGACATGTACTGGGGCATGGGCAGCGTGGACGCCGTGGTGAGGAGCGTCGAATCGATGCCGAGGGTCTCATTGTACACGTAGAGCTTCCTGCTCGCGGAACTCGATGGCTTTCCGTCACGGTCGAGGAGCGAGACGACCATCGCATAGGTCCCGGTGCGGAGATTCTTCACGGGGATATTGTCCACGATCACGCTCGATTCACCGGCGCGGCGGCGCGGACGGTCGCGCGTGATGATCTCCTTGCCGACCGCATCGAGGACACTGGTCCGGACGACGAACTGACCGGTATCCTGACCACTGGTGAGGTTATATGCTTCAATATAGTAATTGCAGCGCTGGTCCTCGCTGAACATACCACCCACGTTCGGCACGACATCCAGGGTATTCTTATAGAAGAGGCCGCCCTGGTTGCCCTGCCGGATGACGGACGCAAACTCGAGGTCGCTCAACGCGGGAGCAGCCGTCGTGAAGAGCCTGATGGGCAGGCGCACACCAATGCTGTCGCGACGCTCCGGCGCGAAACGGTCCCTCACGAGGACGCGCAGGACATAGTCCCCTGCGCCAAGTTCCAGCCGGTGCAGACCCACAAGATTCATCCCGCGGGAGAACGAAGAGGTGTCCGCGACACGGTGCGGGGTGACCCACCCTTCACTGGAGACGAGCGAGTCGCGCTGATAGATGAGAACACTCACCGCGCCACCGCCCATCAATCCGGCGGAGTCGGGTTTGTAGGTGAGGGCGCCCTCGGGGAACGCGTAAGCGATCTCGACGAGCACATGGGCGTCATCGCTTCCGCGGAACCGGTAGATATCGGCGGTGACGCTCATGGGAACGGTGGGCTTCACCATCTGTGACGCCGAGGCAGCGTGCAACACGGCCAGAAGGGTGAGGATGTATCCGGCCCGGACGATGGACTTCATGGGAGCTCCTGCTTCAGGGATGGAACGACAGAGTGTTATTCACCGAGCACTTTCACGACAAGCCGCTTGCGCCGCATGCCGTCAAATTCCGCATAGTACACCTGCTGCCAGGGCCCCAGATCCAACGCCCCGTTCGTGACCGGAACGATGACCTCATGATGGACGAGCAGACTCTTCAGATGCGCATCACCGTTGGTCTCTCCCGTCCGGTGATGACGGTATCCATCGCGATACGGCGCCAGTGTCTCGAGCCATTCGTCGATGTCCTGGATCAGACCATCCTCCGCATCATTGACATACACGCCGGCCGTGATATGCATGGCCGAGACCAGCACCATGCCCTCGCGGATGGCGCTGGCGCTGACGATCTCCTGGACCTTCGCGGTGATATTGATGTAGTCGCGCTTGGTGCGGGTCTGGAACCAGAGGTACTCCGTCGCTGCTTTCATGGCTGATCCAGGATCGCCTTCAGCTTGCGTATGGCATCCTGTGCCTGGAACGGCTTCGGGATGAAATCATCGGCCCCGGCACGCATCACCATCTCACGCACCTTGTCGCCGGCCATGCCGCTGGTACCAACGATCTTGACCCCGGGGTAGAGCGCGCGGGCCTGATTGATCAGGTCCATACCCCCCACTTTCGGGAGGTTCAGGTCGGTGATCACCATCCGGATCGGCCCCGGGTGCGCGGTGAGGATCTCCAGCCCCTTCTGCCCGTCAGCGGCCTGCAACACGGTGAACCCCTCCATCTCCAGTATCAGCGCAAACAGGTTGCGCAGTTCCGCTTCATCCTCCACGATCAGGATCGACGTGCCGGCTGACGATGCCATTCCCGCTCCTTCCGATGATTCGACCATTGCAATATACCCACCCACTGGCTGAACTGCAACCCTCGGCTTGGAACAGCGGATCGCCTTTCGTATATTTGTATATGGGACGCCTTGACCTCATTCTCCTTCTTGTGTTCGGGACCATCGCTGCCGGGGCATTCGCCTCGGCGGTCTGGTGCTGGCGCAATGCCCTCACGCAAGCACGACGGAAAGACGGCGAACTCCCGATGTTCTTCTGGGCCCTGGGCATGTTCGCCTCGCTCATCGTTTCGGGACTGAGCATGGCGTACATCCTCATCCCCATCCTGTTCTGACGCACCACCAACGCACAAGGATCCCCGGACCGTTCCGGGACCGTTCTTCCGGATACACGTATGCCCACCTACAACACGTTCCTGCCGATCGGCGACTTCGCGGTCAGAAGTTTTGTCCTCGACGATGCCGCTGCCATCGCCCGACACGCGAACAACCGCAATGTATGGGTGAACCTGCGCGATCTCTTCCCCTTCCCGTACAACACCGCCCATGCGCAGGCCTGGATCCGGGAGGTGATGCTGGACCGCCCCGAGACGGCATTCGCCATCGCTTCGGCCGGAGAGGCCATCGGCGGGATCGGTCTCCACAGACAGGGAGATTTCATGCGGCGGAGCGCCGAGCTGGGCTACTGGCTGGGCGAGGAGTACTGGGGCAGGGGGATCACGAGCGACGCGGTGCGGGCGGTGACTGCGTGGGGGTTCGCGCACCTCGATATCGACCGCATCTTCGCTCAGGTGTTCGCCTGGAACCCGGCATCGGCACGTGTGCTCGAAAAGACCGGGTTCACATTCGAAGGCAGGCTGCGGGGTGCGGTGTACAAGGACGGCAGAACGACCGATCTCCTCAGTTACGGCATACTGCGGACCGACCCCCGGCCGTAGGTCTGCCCCGTCACGGAGCCGCCGGTGTGCCGAAGTCATCGACCTGCTTCGACACCACTCCTACGCTCAGCCCGGCGACGATCATCGATCCTCCTCCCAGCACCACCGCGCGCATCGGGTCATCGCCCAGCACGGTGGTCATGAGCACGCCCAGTCCCACGGACGCGAGGATCTGCGGCAGGACAATGAAGAAGTTGAAGACGCCCATATAGAATCCCATCTTCTCCGGGGGGATCGCATTCGAGAGCATGGCGTAGGGCATCGAGAGAATGCTCGCCCAGGCGATACCGACGAGCACCATCGATCCGAGAAGCAGATACTGATCGTGGAACGCCGCGGCCAGGATCAGACCGAGGCCACCCGCCAGCAGACACACCCTGTGGATCGAGCGTGGCGAGAATCGCCGCACGAGAGCAAGCAGCACGAAGGCAAACACGAAGGCCGTCCCGTTGTAGACCGAAAAGCACACACCTCCCCATTCGTTGCCCGCCTGATACTCCGGAGAACCCGGGGTTCCACCGAACACCACCGTTGCGACCGCGGGGACGAAGTAGATCCACATACAGAACATCGCGAACCAGGTGAAGAACTGCACGACCGCCAGCTGCTTCATGGCGGTGGGCATGGATGTTATGCCGCGAAAGATCTCCACGAACGCCTTCCCCGCCCCGGCGGTCGCATCGTTGTGCCTCCGGAATGCCTCGAGATCATCGGGCGGGTATTCTTTCGTCCGGAGGATCGTGTACAGCACCGCCGCGAGGAAGACCGCCGACCCGATGTAGAACGCCAGCTGCACGGTCCGCGGGATCGAACCCTCCCCGGCCACGTCCGCGACACCGAACCAGTTCGTCAACAGATACGGCAGTGCCGACGAGAGCACCGCGCCCAGGCCGATCAACAGGCTCTGCATGGCGAATCCGGTCTTCCTTTGGCTTTGCGGCAGCATATCGCCGACGAAGGCGCGGAACGGCTCCATGGTGATGTTGATGCTGGCATCCAGGATCCAGAGGAGGCCGGCGGCCATCCACACGGCGGAGGCATTCGGCATCGCGATGAGGGCGAGCGTCGAGAGAACGGCGCCCACGAGGAAGTACGGGCGGCGCCGGCCGAGCCTCCCCCAGGTCCGGTCGCTCGCATACCCCACGATGGGTTGGACGATCAATCCGGTGAGCGGGGCAGCGATCCACAACCAGGCGATCTCCTTCTGCGACGCACCGAGATACTCGTAGATGGCGCTCATGTTCGCCATCTGCAGGCCCCACCCGAACTGGATGCCGAAGAAGCCAACGCTCATGTTCCAGATCTGCCAGAACGACAACCGCGGTTTTTCCATGACGTGCATTCCGATACTGGTGTGTGGCATCACCCTTTCACGCTGCCGAGCGTCAGGCCGGAGACGAGCCAGCGGCTGAGCGACAGGAACAGGACGACGACCGGGATGGTGACGATGACCGAAGCGGCGCCGTACAGACCCCACTCCGACCCCATGTTGGATTCGAACGATTTCAGGCCAAGAGGCAACGTCCACAGCTCCGTATCCTGCAGGATCTGCGCGGCCACCACATATTCCGTCCAGGACGCCATGAACGAGAAGAGCGCCGTGATCACCAGCGCCGGTGCCGCCAGCGGGAGGATGATCCGGAAGAAGATCTGGCTCTGCGAGGCCCCATCGATGCGTCCGGCCTCCTCGAGACTGGGCGGGATCGTGTCATAGTACCCTTTCATCTGCCAGATGCAGAACGGCAGGGCCGTTGCCGAGTACATGACCACGATGCCGATATACGTATTGATCAGGTGCAGCTGCACCAGCATGATGTACATCGGCAGGAGCAGCATCGTTGCCGGGAACATCTGGGTGACAAGGAGACTGAGCAGACCGAATTTCTTCCCGATGAACGAATACCGGGAGAAGGCGTACCCGGCCATCGATGCGAGCGCGACGCCGGTGGCGGTGACCACGAGCGCAACGAAGGTGCTGTTCAGGAGCCACGTGAAGAACGGACGCTCGGTGAAGAGATCGACGTAATTCCTGAAGGATGCCTGGTCGGGGATCAATTCCAACGATGTGGACAGCAACCGGTCGGCGGGTCGGAGCGAGATGTTCACGATCTGCCAGACGGGATACAGGGCGATGACCGCAAAGACGATCAGCACCACATAGCTGGCTGCGACACGGATGGTGGTCGCGGTTCTGCTGCGTACCATGCGATGGTCCTCAGGAATAGACGTTATCGGTGGCTTTGGAACGGCGCATGAAGCTCAGGCTGAACACGAGGAGGATGGCGAAGATCACCATCGACAGCGCCGCGCCGTAGCCGTACCGGTAGAAATTGAAGGCTGCTTTATAGACGAACGACACGAGCAGGTGTGTCTGGTCCGATGGCTCACCCGCGTTGCTCACCAGCCAGACGATGTTCAGGTTGTTGAATGTCCAGATCGTGCCCAGCGTGATGGCCGGTACCATCACCGGGCGGATGAGCGGCACCGTGATGTGCCACAGCTTGTGGTACCACCGCGCGCCGTCGATGTCCGCTGCCTCGTACAGGTCATGCGGTATGCTCTGCAGTGCGCCCAGCGCGATCACCATCATGAACGGGAACCCCAGCCAGACATTCGTCACGATCACGGCGATGAACGCCTCGAGCGGTTGCCGGAGCCACTGCACACCCTCGACGCCGAGCCATTGCGTGAGCATCAGATTGATGGAACCATACTCGTAGTTGAACATCCCCCGCCAGGTGAGCGCAACGATCAATTGTGGCACCGCCCAGGGGAGCACCAGGATCGCCCGGAACAACCATTTCCCTTTGATCTCCTTCTGGTTGAGCACGAGGGCAAGAAAGACGCCGATCACCACGTGACAGACGACGTTCACCACGGTCCAGATGATCGTCTTGCCGAAGACCATATAGAAATCGGGTTGCGACGGTTCGGTGAACACCTTCACGTACTGTCCGAACCCGATGATCTGCCAGTCGCGGATGTGCCGCAGACTCATGTTCGACAGCGACAGGATGACGTTGTAGAAGAACGGATAGATGACGACGCCGAACAGGATCACGAACGTGGGCGCGACCAGGAAGAACAGGTACAGCCGGTGTCGTGTGCGTGGCGAGAGGTTCATGGTGGGCCTATTCGTTCATTTCTTTGATCCGCCGGAGTGCCATGGCCTGCATTTCGGCGGCGGCCTGTTCCGCGCTGACCCGCCCGGCAAGCACGGCCTGATACCCGGGACGCATGGCATCCCAGATCGCACGCACTTCGGGAACGACCGGCATCGTCCGGCCGTGCGCGATCTGGAGGGCTGAATTGCGGAGGATCTCATTCCCCTGCACGAAGTCGCCCTGCTGCACCGCCATATGCGTTGGCATGGTGAAGAGCTCCTTCGTGGATTCCAGCTGGTTCTCCGGACTCATCAGATACCGGATCAGCTCGATCACCCACTGACGCTTCTCCGGCGCGATGTTCACGTTCATCGAGAAGCCCTTCGGTGAGACCATCGGCTCGCACCAGAGGCCGGTGGAGGTGATCTTTGGGAGCGGCGCCACACCGATATCGAGACCGGCATTCTTGTACCCTGCCCACGACCAGTCGCCGTTGATGATCATGCCGGCGTTCCCATCCTTGAACAGGATGTCCGCCACATTGTAGTCGGCTTCGTTCGGAATGATGCGGTGGACATCACGGAGCTGCTTGACGAAGCCGAGTCCGTCGATGGTGCCACGACCATTCAGCGTCGGGTTCCCCTGATCGTCCATGATCCACCCCCCGAAGCCGGTCATGAAGGGGATGAAGAAGAACGGCTCGGTGTAGTTCCACGTCAACCCGTACCGGTCGGGCTTCCCATCGCCATTCAGGTCGGCGGTGAGCCGCTTGCCGATCTTCACGAGTTCCTCGTCCGTGGTCGGTGGGACCGGCACCAGCTTCTTATTGTAGACGAGCGTAAGGTGGTTCCCGAGTTTGTCCGCGACCTGATACAGGTGATCCTTGTACCACGTCAGCCCACGGGGGTCGTACTGCGCCAGCCATTCCTTCTCGAAGATGCCCTCCAGCGGCGTGATGATCTGCATGATCTCGAATGGCCCTACCTGATCCGAGGGGCCATACACGATCTCAGGCCCCTGCCCGGCCAGTGCGGCGATGATGAACCCGGAGCGAAGCTCTTCGGTCTCCTTGAAGAGCTGCTCCACCCTCACCTCCGGATGCAGCTGCATGAACCGGTCGAGCTGACGCTGCAGGATGAGGCGCACGTCGATCCGGTCCTGATGCCACATGGTGATCCGGATACGGCCGTCATCGCGCCGGTGGCAACCAGTCCATGGGATGGCCGCAGCGGCGGCCACAACGGCCACCAGCATGAACACCAGGCCCTGCCGAAGGTACTTCATGGCTTTCAATGACCTCCTGGCGGGACGGTGGGCTGCTCTCCACGATCGTCGCGGATGAATGTCCAGAGGAACGTGGACGCGGCGAGGGCCGTTCCGCTGATCACAAAGATGATGGTCTTGTCGCCGGCGGCCTGAATGACCGACCCGAGCACGAGACTCACGAGCAATTGCGGGATCACCACGGACAAATTGAAGAGTCCCATGAACAGCCCCATGCGGCCGGACTCGACTTTCTCCGACATGATCGCGAACGGCAGTGAAACCACCGAGCCCCAGCCGATCCCGACGACGGCCATGAGGAGATAGAGCATGACCGGGGTATCGCCTGCGGCGACGATCCCGAAGTAGCCGGCGGCCATGATGGCCATGGCGATGGTATGCACACGCACGCGGCCGATCCGCCGCGCAAGCGGTTCGAGCACCGGGGCCGGGAGGAGGAAGCCCACGGTATTGAGCACCGCGAACGCGATCGGGATGATCCGGCCTGTCTCCTCCGCCGCCAGCGCGGCATCAGCGGGAAGCGGCATCTTCTGCTGTATGAACGCGATGATATACACGAACATCGTTTGCACGCCGATCCACGCGAACGCATGGGCGCCGAAGAGTTCAAGGAGCTGACCCCATTGCGTCCGGCGAACAGCTGCCGCCCCCTCGCCCGTTGATGCGGCACCCGCCAGTTCGCGGGGCTCCTCCACGAAGAACACCGGGATCAGGGAGAAGGCGAGCACGACGCCCACGCCGGTGTAGATGAGCATGAAATTGCCGGCCGCCGCACCGATCACGTAGGCGAGGACACCGAAGAACCCGCTGATCGTCTGCATCCAGGTATAGCCGCGCGTCCGGGCAGCCCCTTCCGGCGTCACATCGGCAATGATCGAGCGGGTCGGGTTGAAGCTGATGTTGATGGCAAGGTCCAGGGTGAGGGCCACT
Organism: Bacteroidota bacterium; assembly: GCA_030835135.1. Taxonomy (GTDB): domain Bacteria; phylum Bacteroidota; class Ignavibacteria; order UBA10030; family UBA6906; genus JAGDMK01. The sequence goes on along the minus strand of JAUQWO010000079.1, from coordinate 103,043 downwards.
GCCGTTGCCACCACCAGCAGGTTCCCGACACCCAGGGCTCCGTCGATCGCGCCGATGTTCGGCAGTGCCAGCAGCATCAGCGCTGCCAGCGTGCCGCCGATCACGATGAACGGTCTGCGACGGCCTCCCCAGAACCAGACACGGTCACTGATGAGGCCGATCACCACCTGACCAACGATCCCGGCAAGCGGACCGGCCGCCCACACGATCCCCACCTGGTGGATGTCCAGATGGTAGCGCGTCGTGAGGAGCCAGCTCAGTGCGGAGATCTGGACGGAGAGGGCGAACCCCATCGCCGTGGATGGCAGACTGATGAGCGCGTAGAAACTCCGTGCGAGCCGGTGCTGGAATGCGTACATGCGAAGCGCTCCTAGAGTTCAACAATGAGACATTCACCCGGGGCCAGCTGGACCTTGAGCCAGCCGTCCTCGAGCTTCATCTTCTTCCCTGTCAGGAGGTCGGTCACCGTCTTCCGTTTCGTTACAGGCCGGGTCGCTGTCATCTGCGGGTGATGGAAGTCCATGTTCCCCACCACGGCGATCCGCTTGCGGCCATGCGCCTGGTGCCGTTCGAAGGCGAGGACCTGGCCATTGTGTTCCTCCAGCATCCGGAAGGTTGCCGGCGTCGGGTCGGTGATCACGGGCGCATACTTCTTCCTGATGGCAAGGACCTTCGTGATCAGGTGCGTGAACTCCTCCGCACTCTGCCAGTTGTATCCATACTCACTGAATAACGGCAGGGTCTCCGAGGGCAACCGTTTGAGATCGTCCGACGTGAAGTCGAGCCCCGTGTTGATCGGGAATTTCTCCGCCAGTTCAAAGCCCGAGTGGATGAACGGGATCGCAGGCAGAAAGGCATTCACGCAGATCGTCCACCGCGCATACGGCAGACCGCCCGGCCGGGCCGCGGCCCGGGGTGTATTGTGGTTCTCGGGTGTCGCAAAGAACGGAATGGGGAATCCTTCGTGCGCCAGCCGTTCCACGAGCCGCCGGATCCGGTCCTGGTGCGCCTGGTCCACCCAGAGGAAGCCGAACACGGCGTTGTAGCCTTCTTCCCTGCTCCGCTGGGTGATCGAGAAATTCTCATCCCAGAATGCGAAATCGGGGTTGGCCGACCGGGCCTTCGCGACGAGTTCTTCTTTGAGTGCCATGGGGAGTGCATGGCCCATGTCGATCATGACGCCATCGATGCCGAACTCACGCTGATAGTACGGGATGATCCCGATGATGCGGTCCCAGAGCGGACGATTCACATGCGCCGGCTGGGTGAGCCGCGTGTCATACATGCGGATCGTATTATAGCCGATGTAATTGAAATCCGAATGGGTGTACATCCGCAGGTAGGTAACGTCGCCCCACGGCGGCTGGTTGTCATCCGGCGGCCAGTCGGCGAATGCCCCCGGGATGCGCACCCGCGTGCCATCGTCGAGGACCCCCACATAGCGCCCGCCTTCCTTGTTCACGTTCTCCGGCTTCGGAGGCGCCGTGAAGAAGTCGCGGTACACCTGATGCGGCGGGAGCAGGTTGCCGAGATTGCCGCTGTTCACGTCATGATGGATCCTGTGGAGTTCATCCCGTGAGAAGAGCGGACTGCCGTATTTGTGTTCGTCCATCTCGCCCGGTCCGCGCGGCGGCACGGCGTCCTTGATCCAATACATCCATTCGGGATGCTCCTTCACCCAATCGCCGTCCTTGGCCGAGGTGCGGAACACGAATTCCACCACCACACGCAACCCGAGGCGGTGCGCCGCTTCGACGAACGCACGGAACTCGACCTTCACATCCAGGCCGAGCGACGGTTCGCTCAGCGTTTCATCCAGCTCGTACGGGTTCCTGATCGCATAGGGAGAGCCGAGCGTGCCCTTGTTGCCGTCGTGCCCGATCGCGGTGATCGGGAGGACATGCACCGTTGTGGCACCGAGGCGCTTCATATACGGCAGCATCGCCATCGCCTTGAGGAACGTCCCCGTTTCACGCAACCCTTCCGGATTGACGGGAAGGTCGAGCGTGCCGTTCCCGTTGTGGTCATAGGCCGTGGCTGTTCGGATGAACAGATTGTAGATCACTGCATCCCTTGACCATTCACCGCCGGTGGCCGGTCCGGGTTTGGGTGCACGCGCGGCCTTGAGTTTCTTCACGACGCCCAGATAGTACTCGTAGGGCTGCACACGGGTGGCTTTGGGTTTGCCCCGGCCGGAATTCCAGATGGAGGGCACGCTGTAATTGTACTTGCGCAGGCGTGTCTCCTTCACTTTTCGCTTCAATGCATCGGCGACGAGGTCCAGGGCCTTCGGTGGTGTATAGGTCTTCATGGGGGCTTACTGTCCAAATGTGTCACGTATGATACTGGGATTTGAACTCTCTTCAATGACCACGGTGCGGTTGCGCTGCGCGAACTCGTCGCCGGGCATCCACTGTCCGGGCGCCCCGCTGTTGGTGTACTTGTACGCAACGCGCGTGCCGGCAGGAAGCATGACTCGGAAGGTCCAGATGCCGTCCCCGGCCCGCTCGTCACCGTCCATCCCGTCATCGCGCATGGGAACAACGTTCGGCCGCCAGGCGCCGAGTGACGGCAGTTCGCCGGCGATGAAGATCGAGGTGGTGACGCGCTCGCGCGACGCATCGCACATGAACAGGACCTCGCGTTCTCCGGAAGCACTCTTCGCCATGGCGCCTGTGCCCGCGGTCGCTCCCGATCGGCCGGATCCCGCAGGCCCTGCCGCTGTGAGGATGGGCGTGAAGGTCCGTGCAGGGAACCTGCCACCGGCCAGTCTGCCGAAGCGATACACATTGTTGAGATGCGCGAGAAATCCCTGATCGAATGGTGTATCACCGGCCGGTGCGGTCTGGTCTCCTCCATACCACCAGAACCAGTCGGACCCTTCCGCCGCATACATCTCTTCCCACGCCATCCACGCATACCACGCCTTCGTGTTCGTCCGGGGAGCGGCCGAGCGCGGGTCAGGCCGCCGAACGCCTGACCGTGCAAGGTCGTTGCGCGCGATGCCCAGATACTCCCACGCTGCGTTCTCTTCCGGTTCGCCGACCCAGGTGTCGTAATTGCCATTGATCCAGGAGCCGGGCCAGAGCCACTCCATCGATGGCAGCCCGGCTATCGGGTGGGCCTGCACCCCGCGCGCACGGTTGCCGTTGATATACTCACTCATGGTCACGGGGACGACCTGACCGCTCCTCGCGAGGACACTCAGCTTCCGGTAGAGCGCATGCAGGAAAGCCTTCCCGTCCTGGTCCCTGGCATACCATTCCCATGCGTTCTCGCCATCCAGGATCACCGTCACGAGCGCGTCCGGGGACCCCCCGGGCGGGGCCATGTCGAGGAGACTCTTCACGAAGTCTTCGGCGGCCTCTTCGCCTTCCATCGATTGATACTTGAACCCGATCCGGTCGGAGAGTTCCGTGTCGCGGAACACCAGAGCCATACCCTTTTGCCCGGCAGGGAACCGGTACGGCGTCGTGTTCGGCTTGCCGGCCGGCCGCGAATTGCGCAGCACTTTCACGTCGCTCGCTGTCCAGAGGATGCCGTGATCCCTGAGTATCTGCAGCACCGGCTGCGCGACCGATCCCTCTCCCGGCCACATGCCGGTGGGATCGGCGCCGAAGATCGACCGGTACATCCGGACCGCTTTGACGACCTGCGCGTCGGCATCTTCCGGGTATGCATATCGTGTCGGAAGGGCATCGTTCGGCTGACACGTGCGGGCGAGGTCCGAATCGAAGATCAATGGAAGGATCGGATGATAGAACGGCGTCGTGATGATGTCGATCTGTCCGGTGTGCCGCTGCGGATCATAGCGGAGGTCGCGGTGGACCGGGATCACCGCGGCAAGCACTTTGTACGTCTCGACGACGATCCTGCGGCAGTCAGCATCCGTCACCGGGCCGCGCAGGCGGAACTGGCCTGCCGGGCGCTCTTCCACGTACGCGCTCATATCGCAGACGCTCCCGCCGGGTAGAAGCACAGGACCCCGCAGAAAATCAGGGTCGAAATTCGCCAGATAGAACCAGAACGTGATCGCACGCTGTTCATCGACGCTGAGGTGAGGTCCGCCGGCCATCGCCGCATGTGCACGGTCGCGCAAGGCGCGGTACTCCGGGAAGCGCTCCATCATCACTTCACTCACCCCCAGTGCGCTCCACGGATTCTGATACACGAACTTCTGCTGTTCCGCCGTGTAGGACGCCGCGGGGGTCAGCGCGAGATCGATCCAGGGATCGGTCTTCCCTTTCCATCGTTTCCAGAACCCCGTGACATCGATGGTGCCCTTCTTCACGTTCACGTATGGGCCGATGCGGTTCAGGTAATATTCGCGGAGCTGGTGGAGCAGCGATGTGGTCAGGTTGAAGGTGCAGTGCACATCCGGGTAGCCACGCAGCATGGCGGCCATGTCGTAGTAGTCTTTCGTCCCATGCGTGCGGACCCATGGGCCCGCCAGCTGATCCGTCGCCGGATCGGCATACAGCGGCTGATGCTGGTGCCAGATGATGTTCACGAAGAGCGTCTGCCGATCGGTCCGGACGGGATACGCATCCCCGCGGTTGCCATTCGAACCCGGCGCCGCGCCGATGAGCAGGACCGTGCCGTCCTCCTCAACATAGAACGCGGAGTTCTGTGCGGTACGGTTATAGTTGTCGATCGTGACGGGATTGGCGGGGTCGAGGAGGTAGCGCTCGTCGTCGACAACGAACTTATAGTTCTGCATCCCTGGCCGGAGCTTCGCCACGGCGATCCACTCGCTGCCTTCCCGGCGCATCTTCAGCTCATCCTTGCTCCAGCCGTTGAAGTCGCCCACAACGGATACTGATCGCTCATTCCCGGCGGGAAGGCGGAAACGCACACCGCCATCCGCCGCTGCCGGTTGCGCTGATGCCAGCGACACCGTGAGAAGGCAGCCAGCGGCGATCGCGACGCCGTTCCATCTGCGGCTCGCACCCCGACGGCGGGTGGGCACGGATCGTATGAGATCGCAATTCATGAACGCCTCACTTGATATAGAGCATGCTGCGCGTGGCCGATCGCACGGACCGCGCATCCCTGGCAACAACACGGACGAAGTACACACCCGATGCCCGCACACCGGTATCCGACGCTGCATCCCAGATCACGCGGTGTGTGCCGGCCTCTTTCACCCCGTCCAGCAGACGGGCACACTCCCGGCCGAGGACGTCGAAGACCACGACTGAAACCTCCGCCATCGCAGGGAGATCGAAGGAAACGACGGTCGCCGGATTGAATGGATTGGGATAGTTCGGATGCAGGGCAAACGCCGCCGGTAACGCTTCGCGGCCCGTCACATCCGTCACCGGATGGAGGATCTTCAACGTGTCGCGCGTGACCGAGACGGTGAACACCTTGCTCCCGAATCCGGGCAGGGTCACCGGGACCGACCCGAGCCCCGACAGTGTTGTGACGATCGTCGTATCCGCCATGAGGTCATTCAGGTACACCGTGGACCCGGGTTTGACGTCATCAGGGAATCGCACGGAGATGCCGTCGACGAGCTCGATCACCGCGCTCTGCTCCGTTGGCTCCATGTTCACGACCGTCACACCGTTCTGACCCGTATACGGCCGTGAGAACGCATAGACCATGCCGTTCCCCGTCGGCACGCGCACGAAAACGGATGCATCGGCGGCATTCACCGAGCCATTGGCATCCGTGTCCAGTTTCGGGGTCGTGAATGCCGGGAACTGTCCGCGGAGTGTCGCAAGGCGCTGATAGTGTGGCGAAAGGACACTCCGGCCCTGATATTGCCAATCGATGACGCTGCGTGCACGTGCCTCCTTGGCCCCGCCGATACCATAGCCCCATCCCACCTCCTGACCGTTCCAAAGCATGGGCAGGCCCGGCGCGGTGAAGAGTACCGTGGCCATCGGCATGGTCCGGCGGAACGTGGTCGGCGCATCCAGCGCGAATGCACCGGAATAGACATAGACGATGCGGTCCTCGTCCTGCGATTCCATGAACCGCATGTACAGTGCATGTTCACCGGGGAAGAATCCGTTGTTGTCGATCTCGGCATGCAGTGCGTTGATGGAGTTCGCCGTCCACCCGAAGCCGCGGATCTGGTTGAAGTACAGTTTGAAATCGTACGCGGCATCCACGCCGCCATTGACGTCTCCGAGCACGTTGTCGGCATAGATCACCTCCGTACCCGACCCCGTGCCGTCATCTTCCGCAAGCAGGAGAAGATCGGGCTTGATGCGTTTGAGCGCGTCGCGCACCGGCTTCCCCATTGCCACTTCTCCGTACCGGCGGTGGGGACCCCAGTACACGTCGAACCGGTACCCATCAACGTCGTACTCCTTCACCCAGTACGAGAGCATGCGGATCATTTCGCGCCGCAGATCCGGATCGCTCCAATTCAGATTCAGCAGCTGATCGCTGAATCCGGAGTAGTAGGTGAAGCCATAGGCATCGTACGATTGGCCCAGACCATTCGTGTTGTGCGCGATCATCGTATGCTCATACCAGGACCAGAAGGGTGAATCCTCCCCGTACGCCCGGGCATCCGTTGCCCACGGATGGGACCTGCTGCTGTGATTGGGGGTGATATCCAGGATCACCTTGAGTCCCAGGGCATGCGCCTGGGTCATGAATGCGCGAAAGTCCTCATTCGTTCCGTATTCCGGGGCGATGGTATAGAAATCCGTGATGTTGTATCCCGGGCCGGTGCCATTGTTGATCGGGAACGCATTCTTCATCACAGGCATCAGCCAGATCACCGAGAAGCCGAGGTCTCGCACGCGCTGGAGATGGGTTGCCGCGGCGGCGAGGGTTCCCTGCTGCGACACCGCTTTCGGGAACAGGAAATAAATGCGCCCGCTCGTCGCCCACCCCGGGTTCCACGCGATCCCGGGGACGGCAACCGCCTGATCGGGCGTCACGGTGAACACGGCCCGGATGGTGTCGCGCAGGCCTTCCTGATCCGCAACGATCACTCCGAGGTAGTACTCACCCGGTGCCTGCGGAGCTGCAAGGGTCACGCTGGACCCGGTCTGTCCATCCAGGCCGAGCGGGGTCGCGGGATCATCCCGCCATGTGTATCCCGCGATCGGCAGCCCCTCGGGATCACTGCTGGTCGCGGCATCGAACGTGATGGTGCCACTGACCGCGGTGATGCTCAGCCGCGCGATGGGAGCGCGGGAGACCTCCCTGATGACGGAGATCGGATCGGCGACGATGGGTAGACCCGCGGAGTCTGCGATAGCCCTGAACACATTCACTCCCGCCGCCAGGGTATCGCTGATCACCCACCGTCCACCCACGGCAACCCCTGTTGTCGTATCGGCGCCGTTGCGCACAAGGCGAACGGTGACGGCATTCGTGTCCTGGACCAGGCCACGCACCGCCACGATGCTCCTCACCGTCGCAAACCCGCCACGCGTCGTGATCTGCACGAACCCTGCGCTCGTGGTGAAATGGACGGTGTCGGCCGATGCGCCCGCCCGCAGGATCGCCGTGTGGTCACCGTTCGACAATGGGAGCGGCGGGGTGAACGAGAACCGCTGTGTTCCCGGATCATACAATGAACCGACGCCGGTGTACGTCACGTCATCGAGCACAAGGGAGAGCGTGGACGTGTCCACGGTCGCACCGACACGCGGGAAGAGGTAGGCAGAGATCACGGGGAACGCCGTGGTGCGCACCGCCATCCGCTGGTTCGGGATGAACTGGTAGATGGTCGGATGGCGCACGTACACGTACGAATTGCCGTTGTCGCTCGCGTTCTGATGATGGTTGAGGGGATCGTTCGGCCACGGCGATGCGCCGGTATAGTAGAATTTGTACTGCCACGCGCCGGGGATGCCGACGGCCGGTGGTGTGGGGTTCCCCCCTTCCCGGAGCCGGATGGTCCTCGTCCAGACGTTGCCACCGGCATTGGCCATCGGTGCCGCGGTGTTGTTCCATCCGTTGAATTCGCCCGGGACGGACACGGCGGTCTTCCCCGCGACCTCATACCGGAACGTCACATCCACGCTATCCTGTGATCTGGCCCCCGCAACAGCCAGGACCGCGATCACGAACAGAACCCCAGCCTTCTCCACGCTGCTCATTCCTTCACCTCCAGGAACACCCGCCCGGACCGGGCGGGGACTGTGATCTCGAGACATCCTTCGCTGGTCGGACACGGCACGCCGGGCGCGGGCCACACCTCGGAGCAGGTCAGGCCGCGTTCGGTGCTGGTCGGAACGCGCACCGTTGCCGGTGCAGTGCCATCGTTCATCACAACCACGCCCCGCACGCCCATTCCCGTCCGCTCGTACGCATACACACGCCGGTCATCGTCAACCAGCAGCGTATGAATGTTGCCGCGGCTCCAGACGGGATGCGATCGGCGCAGGGCGGTCATGCCGCGGACGAAACGGAACATCGTGGTGTCCTGGTCCTTCCCGTCCCACACCATGGTCCCCCGGCACCCCGGGTCCTTGCCACCCTTCATTCCGAACTCATCCCCATAGTAGACCATCGGGGCGCCGGGGTACGTGAACTGGAGGAGCATGGCCAGCCTGACCGCCGCCGTGTCACCACCCGCCACGGTAAGGATCCGCTCGGTATCATGGCTGCCGAGGAGATTCAGCAATGCATGATTGACCCCGGGGCTGTAGTCGGCCCGGTGTGACGTGAGCGCGGAATCCATCGCGGCAAGGGTCGTGGTGCGCGAGATCAGTCCATTCAGCACCGCGGTCCGGAACCTGTAATTCATCGTTGCATCGAATTCATTCCCGTTCAGCCATGCCGATGCATTGTCCCAGATCTCGGCACAGATGTACGCGTCGGGATTGATCGACTTTACCACGGTCCGCCAGGCCTTCCAGAAGTCGTGCGGTATCTCGTTCGCTACATCCAGCCGCCACCCATCGATGCCGTAACTCATCCACTTGCGCGTGACGCCGTAGATATACGACCGGACGGAGGGGTCGGCAGTCATGAGTTTCGGCATCGTGCCGTGGCCCCACCAGCACTCATAGTTCGGGGTCTGGGGTGGGGCGATCGGAAAGCTGGTCACGTTGTACCATGAACGGTAGACCGACCGCGCTCCCCGTTTGCGCAGGTCGGCGAACGCGAAGAAATCGGTCGATGTATGGTTGAAGACCCCATCCAGGATCACGCGGATCCCCCGCGCGTGGCATTCGTCCACGAGCATTCGGAACGCCACATCATCCCCGAACGAAGGATCGATCCGCATGTAGTCCGTCGTATTGTACTTATGATTGCTCGGCGAAGCAAAGATCGGGTTGAGATAGACCGCCGTGATACCGAGGCTCTGGAGATGGTTGAGATGGTCGATGATACCCGCAAGGTCGCCCCCGAAGAAGTTGTCGTTGCGGGGCACGCCTCCCCACGGTTGCACGCCGCGGGGGTCGTTCGTCGGATCGCCGTTGGCAAAGCGCTCCGGAAAGATCTGGTAGAACACCGCATCGCCCACCCAGGCGGGCACGTGCGGCTGCGCGGCGACCGGCAAGGGGACGACCGCGCCCACAAGACCAAGCGCAATGAAGATCCGACCGACAACATCCTTCCCCCATGCTCTCCAGCCTTTTCTTTCCACAGTGAACCTTGTATATTGAATGAACCCACCAATTGGACTATGCGAACACCTATGACGAACCAGCGGCGACGGTTGTACTACGCGATCATGATCGCGTTCCCGGTCCTTCTCTTCGGCTTCATCGAGGGAGGCCTGCGCCTGATGGGATACGGGCCCGATCTGTCCCTCTTCACAACGGAGATCATCAACGGCCGGGAGTATCATATCATGAACCCCGGCGTGAAGCACCGCTACTTCACCCGGGTCTCCTTTCTGCCGTCCACCTCGCCGGATTACTTTCTCGTGCCGAAACCCGCCGGCACATTCCGCATCGTCTGCCTCGGTGGCTCAACGACCGTCGGATTTCCGTACTGGTACAATGCCGCGTTCTCTTCCTCCCTCCGCGACCGCCTCCGAGCGGTATTCCCCGACCGGCATATCGAGGTCATCAACCTCGGGATGACCGCAACGAACAGCTTTACGGCACTGGACATGACACGCGAGGTCATGGATAAGGAACCCGATCTGATCGTCGTGTACGATGGCCACAACGAATTCTATGGTGCCCTCGGCGTCGCCTCCCGTGAATCCATGGGGGGGTCCCGCTGGCTCGCCAATCTGTCCCTCCGCCTCATCCACCTGCGTACCTTCCTGGCACTGCGCGATGGCTATGCCCTGCTCGGCAAGCTCTTCGCCGGCGATGACCCTGCATCGCGCGGGACCATGATGGAGAAGCTGGCCCGCGGACGGTACATTCCGTACGACAGCCCGCTCTATCGCGACGGACTCGATGCCTTCCGGGCGAATCTGGACGACATGCGCACGCTGTGCACCGCGCGCGGGGTGCCACTGATCATCGGCACGCAAGTCTCCAACCTGCGCGGCCTCCCACCGTTCATGTCCACGGACCCCTCTCCCCTGATACCGGCCGAGCAACTGCACTTCCACACCGCATTCAATGCCGGAGAGTCCGCGATGATGACCGGAGCGTTCGCCTCCGCGCTGTCCTCGTACCGCACCGCCCTCCAGATCCTTCCGGATCACGCCGAGACTCATTTCCGTATCGCGCGCTGTCTCGACACGCTCGGACACCGCGAGGAAGCACGCGCTGCGTACCGGCTCGCGCGCGACCGGGATGAGTTGCGGTTCCGGACGAGCACGGATTTCAATGATGCGATCCTCGCCATGGACGATGGTCACCTGACCGCCACGGTCGACATGGAGCGGATCTTCGCCGCACATGCCCGCGATAGTCTGATCGGGTACGGACTGATCCTCGAGCACCTGCATCCGTCATCGTACGGCCAGTTCCTCCTGGCACGCGGATACGCGGAGGCCATGCGGTCCCGCGGTATCCTCGCCCCCGCGGAGGAATGGGAGCGGCGCGACACGATCGCCGATGCGACGCTCTGGCGCGACCGCCGCGTCACCCCGCTCGATGAACGACTCGCCGAACGGCGCACCGAGGTCCTCATCACCGCCTGGCCGTTCCAGGAGACGGAGGGACTGGTCAGTGCGATCGCAAAGAACGACACCTTCGGGCTCATCGCGGACCGCGCAACGCGCGGTGAGATCCACTGGCTGCAGGCACATGAGGGAGCGGTCGAGTACTACAGCTCCCGAGGCGACGTTGCCGGTCTCGAACGCGAGTACCGCACGATCATCGATCAATTCCCGGTCGTGAACGTCATGCCGTACCTTCAGCTCGCGCGGGTGTACCTGGAGACCAACAGGATCCCGGAAATGGAATCCCTCCTGCGCACCTCGCTCACCGTCAAGCCCACACAGCTGGCGTACCGGGCCCTGGGCGATATCGCCCTCCGGACCAAACGTCCGGAGGAGGCAGAGAAGATGTACAGCGCCATGTTCGGGTTCATCCAGTCGGCCCCCGAACAGGTGGAGAACGGCTATCTTCTCGCGCTTGCGCACCGTCGGGCCGGACATACAGACCTCGCCGTGAAGCGGCTTGCCGAGGTGCTCCGTCTCAAGCCGGACTATGGTCCCGCCGTGGCTCTGATGGCCGAGATCAACGCTCAATAAATGAACTTCGACTCCCTGGGGGTCTGCACAGCGGCTGCCGGATGCACACGGCGCCCGAGCTCAGCTCCCCATCTGCCGCACCGCGGCTTGTAGCCGGAGCGCGTCAGGGTATCCCGGCGCAAGGCGCAACGCTTCCTCGACGGCCCGCGCGGTGGTCGCCTGATCGCCACGGTTGAACGCAGCGGCACCGAGGCCATACAGCGCATTCGCCTTCATCCGCACGTCCTCAGGTGACGACCCGGCCTTCTGTACCACGAACCGCAATTGCTCTTCGCCTTCCCGGTATCTCCCCGCATTCACATCGAGCAGACCGAGGTCCAGACGTGCTTGGAGATAGTCAGGATTGGAGTGCACGGAGGTCTTCAGATAGCCGACCGCTTCAGCACCCCGCCCCATCGTGTTCAGCAGACTTCCCGCAAGATAGTTCGTATAGAAACTGTACGGGTACTCCTCGAGCATCGCCCTATAGGTCGTCAGGGCTTCCTGCATCCGCCCGTTCCGCCAGAACATCGTCGCCGAACGATAGCACGCATCGTTCCAAGCCAGTCGCCTCGCGTGCGTGTCGCGCACGAGGTCCGCAAGCGGGGGATCCGCTCCGCCGAGGACCAGCGGGCTCCGCACGTAGTGCTCGAATGGCCAGCGGCCGGTCAGATGCCGGATGGACGCATCGCCGTACGCAAGGTCCAGCCAGCAGATATGCAACGAATCCATATGGAACGGGACCGGCACGAGGGTGGCGGGAGGTTCCCGCACGACGCCGCTCCGGGTGATGGCATCCAGGAATCCCGACGCGATACAGTAGTATCCCGCGGGCGTCGGATGGAGATGCTCCCAGAACAGCGAATCACCTGCAATGCCATCCGCCGACGCACGCTGCAGGAGCGTGTCCGCAGAAATGCAGGGTACTCCGCAGCGCTCCGCAGTTGCGTGGATGATCGAGTCCACCACCCCCGGCGCCCGGAACTTGAGAAGGTCGTTATCGCGGGCCGCCCTGAGCAGCGGTGCAGCATCAGCCGGACGGCCGAGGGCACGGAGGGCAACGCCCTTCCAGTACTGTGCAACCGGATGATCCGCCCCTGTTGTGCCGAGACCGTCCGCCCTCCGGATCATGTCGGCGTAGCGGTGCACCGCAACGTCGGCACGCATGGCTGCGTCAAAGACCGCCGCGGGTGTGTCTGCGATCAGCGTGTCGGCAGCGAACGGCGGGAACATGACATTCGAGGCCAGATCGCTGATCAGGACAGGGACGCCCGCCTTTGTGAACGTGGTCAGGATCGCATCGAGATTCTGCCCGAACCGCTGCATGACCAGGTCACTCTCCACCGAATGAAGCGGCACGTGCTGTCCCCGGGAGACCTGCTGCATGAGGTTCGCCGCTGTCCCCTGGCCGGCGTCCGCGGACGCCAACCACCCCTGCAGGAGTTGCACCAGACGGAGGCGACGCGCGCGATACTTGAGCGGCGTGAGGTCTGGGACCATCTTCTCCAGGAACGATGCGCCAAGACCATCGGGGCCATAGTATTCGTTGTGCCCCATGTAGATCAGGATGAGATCCGGCGTGAACTGCAGCAGCTCCGGCGCAAAGTCCCGCACGACGTTGCTGTTGATCGCCGAGGCACCGAGATTGATGACCTCCCATTCCTTCGACGGATACCTGGTACGCAGTTGCCTCCGGAGTATTCCCGGGATGTTCGCGTTCATGTCGTACGGCGTACCGAACATCGACGAGCTGCCGAGACAGAACACACGGAAGGTCCCGGGCAGCTTCTCCTTGCGAAACAGGACCGTCTTGAATTCGGGCACCAGGGGACTCTGCGGCGGGAAATAGCGCCGGAGGTAGGACCGGTTGGTCTGATACCAGGTGGTCCCATCGAATTGCACCTCGCTGACCAGGCCATCATCCACGGCCGAACCGGTCGCGCGCAGGATGTACTCCGCCGCCACAAGGAGCAGAATGATCCCGAGCGTGGGAACCAGACTGAATGCCAGCCGCTTCCCACGGGAGATCGTTCGGACCCGGTCCTGCGCGTTCACGGGAGGATCACCTCGTGTGGAGGCTCTTCATTCAGCCAGTCGATCTGTGGCTGCACGAACGGCACATCGAACATGCGCCCGCCGAACCCGAGCAGCCGGTACGCGAGCATCGGGATCGGCGTCACGTTCACCATCTTCAGCCGGTCCTGGTACACCTCGAATCCATTGCTGGCCGCGCTCCGCGCCAGGAACCGGGTGATGGTGCGGCGGGTCTTCATCCGGTGCACCTCGTCGCGTGCCGCTGCCAGGCGTGCCGCACCCGTGGTGTCGACCGGATCCCTGTCATTCCTTTTCTCAACCAGTTGCATGTAGACGTATCCGGACGAATCACGAAAGGGGCCGTAGAACTGTCCGGGATCGAGTCGTGACGCGAGGAACCCGAGCGGCGGGCGGGCGGTAACAGGAAAGAACCCCGTGTCGCCGTGGCGGTCATCCGTCCCGCACGCCGCGATCGCCTCTTCGAACGATCGGCCCTGCTCCATCATCCTGAACGCGGCCTGCATCTCATCCATACTTCCCGTCCGCAACACGCGCAGGCGTACCTCCGGGACCTGCACGGAGGCATCAGTGCTCGTGAGGTAGGCATAGACCTCCGCCTCGGTGATCTCGACCCTGTCGCTGATCTTCCGTTCGACCATCCCGGCGAGATAATGATCCTTCCACGGGCCAAGCCGGCGAACGACCTCAGGATGACGATCGAGCCCACGTGCCAGCCCTTCCTGGGCGAGGAGTTCCTGGTGTGCCCATTCGCGGAAGACGGTGTACAACCGGGCTGCCGTACCACGGACCGAATCGCCGGTCATGGTGAACCCGCGTTGGACCAGGCGGTCGAGGGCTTCGGCGACCGTCCAGATCCTGTCGCCTGCGATGATCAGGGTGTCAGCGGTCCGACCGGCGAGCCGCATGAGTGCCGCGTCGCGCATCGCCGGTGTGAACGCCATCGAGGGAGGTGTATAGGCATCGCGGAAGATCCGTGCCACCGTCTCCGCCACGATCCGGAACGTCGCCGGCGGTGATGAGGCCGGGCGTGACGCGAGCAGGTCTTCAAGGAATGCCGCTTCACGCACCCGTTCTTTCCGGACCCGGAGGGTCGACTCCACGCGCTCCTTCAGTGTCTCCGCGGGGAATGCGAGAACAGCCGCATCCGGAGCAACGGAGACCAGCCGGAGGATATAGAAGCCGTTGCCAGCACGAACGACGGGCGACAGAGCATTGCGGCCGAGGGCATAGACCGCCTGCTCGATCGCTTCATCAGCATCGCCCCAGTGCACGGTCGCGGTATCCTTCATCGCCTGCATCGTCGGATCCAGTGCGAGCCGGTCCAGATCGGCGGTCGAACGGAGTTGTCCGCGGATGAACCGGGCATCTTCTTCCCGTTCGAAGAAGAGGAAGCGAATGAGCCGCCGCTCGCGTGCGCGCTGCACTCCCTGGCGGACCTCGGCCGGCGTGATCCGGACATGCGCACGTACTTCCTGACGGTAGAGTTCATCGCGGACAAGAAGCTTCGTCAGATCCGCGAGTGCAGCACGAAAGAGCGCGGTGGTATCGAGTGCGCGTGCGGTGGCTTCCTGGGCCAGGAGTTTCTCGGCCACCATCGAATACAGCATCTGGAGCTTCTCGGCTTCCAGCTGCGGCTTTCGATGACGGTAGAGGCCCGGCGTCAGTTCAAAGCGCTCCACGAACTCCCGTTCGCTGATGAAGGCATGTCCCACCCGTGCGATCACCGCGTGCTCCGCGGGGCCGGTCTGGGCCGCCACGCTGCACGTGAAGACCAGGAGGAGGGGGAACAGGGATCGGATCATGGAGGTAGTGGCACTCACGTTCACGTCGTTACGTTCGTTGCGTTGTCCTGCGGCTGCCGCAAACAAAAAGAAGGCGGCTCCGGAGGAGCCGGAACCGCCTTCCCGGACATCGGTGTGACGCCCTACTTCACCAGCACCATCTTCTTCACGCTGACGAAGTTGCCAGCAACCAGCCGGTAGAAATACACGCCACTGGCAAAGTTCGTTGCGCTGAACTTCACGTTATGGACACCGGACTTCTGGACCTCGTTCACCAGCGTTGCCACTTCCTGACCGACCACGTTGTAGACCTTCAGTTCCACCTGCGACTGCAGCGGGATGGAGTATTCGATCTTGGTTGTCGGGTTGAAGGGGTTCGGATAGTTCTGTGCAAGTTCGTACACCAGCGGCTTGTCCGCATCGAACACGCTCGTCGGGGTCTTGGGCTTGCGCAGGTCATAATCCCATGCATCGTAGAATGCCGGGTTGATGCTGCCGAACTGGCTGCTCAGGGTGTAGATGGTGTCGGTGTCCACGATGTTCTCATTGTGGTTGTTGCCGAAACCGCCCTTGCCGCCTTCGTTGTCACCACCACGGATACCGAACTTGAAGGTCTGGCCGACACGGTCCTTCGTGCCGATCGCGACGCTGTCCGGTGACGCAAGGATCTGACGCGTAAAGATGGAGTCGCCGGCGACACGGTCGCCGTTGGTGCCGTTGTCATACAGCTTCTTGGCAAGGTTGCTTGCCAGCGGCAGACCCCAATCGCCACCGTCGTTGCTCCAGCCACCAGCGGCCGGACCGTTGATCCACACGCCCCACTTCATGATGGAATCGACTTCGGAGGTATGGATCGTGTACGTGCCCTGGATGTCGGACAGCGAATCGCCACCCAGCTTCACCTGGTAGTAGGCCGGACGGAGGTCCACTTCCCACTTCACGTTCACCGTGCGGGCGAGCTTGCGTCCGTTCGGGAACACGGGCTGACGGCGGGCGACGGTGATCGAGGTCGCCGTATCGAGCACGACCTGAGCCACGGTCTTCGATGCGAGCGAATCGATCATCACCTGGCGGCGTTCTGCTTCCGACGGCACCGGCCCGGTGTAGAAGAAGTTGTAATAGGTTTCGCGGATGTCCTGCCCGTCACGGACCGTATAGTACTGATAGTCCATGACCTTCTTCTTTGCGGTGATGATCGTATCCGACAGCTGGAAGATGGTACCGGAAACACGGGTCATCATCTTGCTCCGGCCCGACTCGTTGGTCGTATTGAAGTAGCCGGTGCGGACATACAGGGTATCCGTCGTCACGTTGAACCCGCCATTGGCAGCGGCCTGGGCCAGGTTCGCACGGAACGTGATCTTGATCGTGTCGGGGTTCGCCCGCACGGTCGGGGTTTCGTTGTTGAAGTACACCCACGTCAGCGTGGTATCCTGGAAGCCGACCGGGACCTTGAAATTGCGGTCCGTGGCCTCGTCTGCCTTCGCACCGGTACCCGGACGGTTCCAGTCGGAGCCGATGAGGTACTTGAACCCGATCGTCGCGCCTTCGGTGAGGCCGGCTTTCTTGATCTTCACACCCGCCGACCAGAACGAATTCGCGGGGCTGGTATAGCCGTCGCCGTTCGATGCCGGGGATTCACGGGTCAGGAACGAGGAACGTCCCCAATCCAGATCGCTGCCGGCCGAACCGCCGCCACGCACCGCGAGCGTGTCCTTGTCACCGTTGTACCCATAGGTACCGCCGGAGATGACGCCGTTCATGTTCACGCGGAAGTACACCGTGAAGAACGAATCGGCCGCGTCAGCGTACGGACGGAAGTACTGCGGACGGGTGTTGGCACCGTTGTTCCAGAACTCGACATTCAGGGTCGTGTCCTTGTCGGGCACGATCAGCGAGCGGTTCGCGTTGGTCTGCGCCGGGAAATCCGCCGGCACCACACCCTGCTCCCAGCCCGTGCCGGTCGAATACGCGATCACATACTTGTAGCTCAGCGTATCACCGACCTGCATGTACACGGTCTTCTTCCAGTAGTCACCACCGACCTTGGTCATGCTGTTCTGGGCTTCGCTGCCCCAGGTGATCGGCGAGACACCACCGGCGTGATTGACACCACCGCGGATCTGGACGGTCTGACCTGTCACCGGCAGCGTGTCGGGCACGGTCGCGGTATTCAGCCGGAACGTCACCTGACGCACGTTCTTGCCCGTGTACTTCAGCACGGTATTGATTCCAGCCGTGATCATGTGCGTGGAATCAAGGATCGCGATGTTCGTGATATCGGTGCCGGGGACCGCGACCGGCGTGAAGCTGCCGGCAACACCGAGGTTGTCCGAGATCCACATCTTGGCCGTCGATGCGCCGAAACCGCCGACGATGACCTTGTTCGTTCCCGGGATACCTTTCGCCGTCTTCACGCGGGCTTCCGCGTGGGCACCAGCCTGCATGTTCAGCGTATCGCTCCAGGTCAGACCGCCATTGGTGGTCCGGTGGAGATAGTTCGCGAGGCCCGAGCCGACCTGACGGTCGACCGCGAAGCCGATGCTGTCATCCAGCATATTGATGGAACGGAGATAGTAGTTCTGGGCCGTGCCACCCGTCAACGGCACTTCCCACGATGTCCATGTGGCACCGGCATCGACGCTCTTCATGATGCGGGCATTGACGCCGCTCTTGTACAGGGTCACCCACACGGTCTTGTTGTACACCGCGATGGACTGACGGTACGTGGCGTACGCATAGCTCATGGCGGAATCCGCCGGAGCGATCGTCTGCCGCGTCCAGGTCTGCCCGGCGTCCGTGCTGCGGATCATCAGGAAGCCCTTGTCGTCAAAGTCACCGGACGCCACGAGGGTGTCCTGGCCGACGAACACGATGCCGTCGATGTAGTCCACGTGCTGATAGGTCGTGTCCCACGTCGCACCACCGTCCGTTGAACGGAGCACGGTGCCGCCGAACGTGCCGGCAACGACCAGGTTGCTGTCACGCGCTGCGAAGACGAAACCCTTGTTGCTCGTCGGCGGGGCCAGCCTCGTCCAGCTGTTCCCATGATCGTACGAACGGTACAGGTAGTCCGCCGTCGTGCTGTAACCGCTCAGGAACACCGTTGCCGGAGCAAGGTACTGTGCGCCACCGTAGGTGACGGAACCCTGGTCAGGCATGACGGGAACCCATCCGCTGTTCAGACCGTCGAGGTTCGCAGGGTTCATCGGAACGATGACCTTGCCGCCTTCCTCTGCGGTCTTCTCGGCGCTCCCGGCATAACCCAAAGAGACCCCTGCGATCACCAACAGCGAAAGCAGAAGTTTTGCGAAGTGTTTCATGATGCACTCCTTGTATGTGTAGTGGATTGTGGGTACAACGGAAACAACGTGAAACGAAAAGTGTTGTGCAACGTAGACAATTGCCTTCTCCGTGTCAAGCCCGATCGACCCCTCACCCGTCACGTCACCGCATCGTCACGAGCTCCCCCCGGCCATCCTTTCCTTCGCATGCCGCACGGACGCACCGTCCCCCTGATCAGAATGCCACGGAAAGAGCGATGGTATTGATGTTGCCGAACAAGCCGAACTTCGTGAACGCATAGTCAACCTCCAGCGCACCGATCCCCTCGGCGGTGTACTTCACGCCGGCACCCAGCGACAGTCCCTCCTCAAGTCCCTTCCCGAAGACCGATTTGTACCCCCCGCGGAGGAAGACCATATCGTTGAACGCGAACTCGCCACCGACGTTCACCGATTCATCATTGTCGTTCGGGCGCAACGCATCGGCAGCAACCGTGACACGGAACATCTCATCCTTGTAGGCATCCATCGCCACACCGACACGGAACAGCAACGGGATGGCCCAGGGATCGGTCTTGAGGTTCCCCACCAGCGCCTTGTTCGATCCCGAGTTCAGCGGATCGATATCTACGCGCTCGAGCAGGTCGCGCCCGGCCAATGTCATTTCGCCGCCGAAATTCGACATCGACACACCGAGCCGCATGTCGTTGAAGCCCGTGACGAACAACAACCCGAGATCGAATGCGAACGTGCTCGCGCTCTCGTTCCAGATCCGCTGCTCCACATACTTCACCGTGCCGCCCATCGAGAACCGGTCCGTGAGGCGGCGGCAATAGGACACACCGATCGCCAGGTCCTGGGCCGACCACCGTTCGCCGGTCCCGTTCGGGGACGCAACGGTCGTGACGTCCTCCTCGCCATAGTCGAGCTGCGTGAGACTGATGCCGACAGCATCCTCGCTGCCAAGATTCAGCATCAGACCGAACCAGCGGAACTTGGTGCCGACGAGCCAGTCGGTGTTCGAGAACGTGAGCTGGGAGGTCCCGGCCTGCTGGAAGGCGCCGGGATTCCAGTACAGCGATGTGGCATCATCATTCGACGCGACGAACGCACTGCCCATGGCAATGGCCCGCGGACCCACCGAGATGCCGAGGAACTGCGCGGCGGTGGTCCCTACTTTGCTCTGTGCGGTCACCGGCTCCTGCACACCCAGGATGACCAGCATTCCGGCGATCGCGCACACCACGGTCAGACTACGGAGTGTTTTCATGGTCATCCTCACTTAATGATCGCGATCTTGCCGGTCTTGTTCCCCACCGGCGATTCAACGACATAGAAATAGACGCCGAAGGCAATGTCCAGATTCTCCTTCGTCTTCAGGTTCCACGACACCGTCCCATCCTCGATGGCACCGTCGTGATACAAGGTGACCACATGATCCCCGCGCGACGTGAAGATCTTGATGATGGCCCCGGCAGGAAGATGGGTGAAATCCATCTTGCGCTCGCCGCGCCCGCTCGTGATACCCGGGTTCAACGGCGGTTCGAACTCCGCGGCGGTCACATAGGGGTTCGGGACCACGCGGATGCGGTCCAGACTCCCGCCGGCAACCGCGTTGTCCACTTTCGGCACCTCGGTGACGAACTCGAACACATCACCGTTCCGGAACGGCTTCGTCATCTTGAAAATGAACTTGTCCCCGTTGCCCAGATTGTACACTGTGTCCGAGGGATCGCCTACCTTCGCTAGGATGAACAGGTCCCATGTGGGCGAGAGTTCGCCCCGGGGGTTGTTCTCCATGACGATCAGCTCGTCCAGCGGCGACATCTTGCCGTTGCCGTTCGCGGAGGGACCTTCGGTGAAGAGGAATTTCGCGAACGTGCTGTCGGTCCGGTTGTACACCCGGAAGTTCACCGGGATGGCAACGTCGTACGGGAACGGACCCACCGTCGAAGTGTCGACGACGCTGTTCGCGAATTGTATCTCGTAGTCCGCCGACCGCTTGTAGCCCAGGAGCGGAGGATCCAGCAACGGAAGGTTCGTCGCGCCGAGGTTGACGACGTACGCACTCTTGCCTACCCAGCCGGTGGTCGCATCCGCGGTGTCCTTCACCGACCAGAAATTGCTGAACAGCAGCGTGACGCCGTCAAAGATGTCC
Source organism: Bacteroidota bacterium (assembly GCA_030835135.1). Taxonomy (GTDB): domain Bacteria; phylum Bacteroidota; class Ignavibacteria; order UBA10030; family UBA6906; genus JAGDMK01. The sequence continues at coordinate 82,196 of JAUQWO010000079.1, read as the reverse complement.
GATTCGCCGTTCTCCACCTGGTACGGTGACCCCTGAAGGTTCGGACTCCGGAACACGGGGTAGTACCGGTAGCTGATCGTGTAGGTACCCGCAGGCAGGGTGCCGGGGCCACTGCCACGGATGGCGCCACGGGCGGTGTTCAGCACGTAGTTCGCGGGATCAATGGTGCTCCCCTGCTGATTCCTGACCGTGATCGTGCCGGCGATCAGATTCTTCCGGCCCAGGCTGATGTTCACCGTATCCTGACTGATGAACTGCTCCGTTATCACGGCCATATCCTCGACGGAATAGGAGGTCGTGATCCGTGACCATTCGGTGCTGTCGGCAAGATCGAGCTTCCCGTTGGCGTTGTTGTCGATGCTGTCCATCTGCGTGTCCGTGAAACTGACACGGTAGCGATGACCGGTGAGCGCCTTCGGGTCGAGGATGCCGAACATCATCGAACCGGTGGCCGGTCCTGCCTGATGCACCGCGGATACCCCCGATCCCGGCGCAACGTACCCGGCGCTGCGGGCGTTGGGTGTCACCACGGCAACGTTGATGTCCCTCTCCACTTCGCCGGTGGAGAGCACGCGCACCTGCTTGGTGTTCTCGCCCGGGAAGATCCCGGTCACTTCATCGCCGCGGTCATAGGCAACGATCGCATAGTAGTACCGGCGCCCGTTCTCCACCTCCGTGTCCACGTACGAATGCTTGAGTCCGGTGTCATCGCCCATCCGGAACGAATAACCGGCGGCGGCCTGGAACAGTTCGCCGGATGCCTGGAAGTACCCCCGGATGCCGTTCACGATGTCGAACTGCACGAGCGGCTGATACCCGCGGGGCGTCCCCGTTGCATCGGTGATCGTGAAGACGTCGCTGAAGTCGGGGTCGGTGGACTTGTAGATCTTGTACCCTTCGAAGTCGCGCGTACGCAGCACCGGATCTACGGTCGCTTCGGCAACGCGGTCCCAGTACAACGTCACCTGACGGTCACCGGGAACGGCGACCAGCGTCGGTTTGTCCGGCGGCGTCGGGAACTGATAGTTCGCATCGTAGATCTTCTGGACGGTGCGCTTGTTCTTCAACAGATCGTTGATGTCATCCTGGACGCTCCCACCTTTGCCGCCACCGTACACCAGAGCCAGGGAGAACCGTTCGGTCGCACCCGCCAGCAGCGGAAAGTACCCCGAGCCGTAGATGAAATCGCCGTCCTCGCCACGCTCCGGTTTGTTGTTCACGATGGACGTCGGCACATCGAAATAACCGGGCGCAAGGTCCTTCCAGAGTTCTTCATCATCACCGAGCCGCACCACGTTGGCGGGCGTAAAGTAGTAGAAGCTCGAGAGGCCGATCTGGTCCGACTCATCCACGTCGGTCTTATCGACGTTCGGCTCGCCCGGCAGTCCGGTGTCCTTCCCCAGGACATCGTACCCTGAGGTGGGCAGGCCGTCGCCTTCCCCGGCGTCCGGTCCCGGATAATTCACCGCGGTCGACCCGATGCCGTCGCGCCCGACGTCATCGAACGCGATGTTCCAGTCCTGATCGTTATCGATCCGGTCGTTCCGGCGCTCGTCGATCAGACTGAGGGGGTTGGCCACGCCGCCCGCGGCCACGTCGGCGTGCCGGACGGGGCGGAGGATGTCGAGAAGGACCTGGAACGGGGCGTTCCGGTTCCGCTTGAACTGACGGTAGTGGAGGTACCGGTTCTCGTCGATCAGGCCGTTGAAATTGTTGTCGATACCGTCATAGGCATTGCGGTTCACCACGTCGTTCCCGAGAATATCGCGGACGATATTGCCTTCCACGACCTTGGTCCTGCCCGGATAGATCCAGACCGAGTCGCGCATGCCACGGGTCTTGATCTTCACCGAGTCGCGGTTCGGAACGAGGAACGCCACCCTGCTGTAGTCATCACGGATCAGGATGATGGTCTGTCCGGCACGGATCGACGTCGAGTCGAAGCTCGTTGCATCGAATTGCGGCGCGGCGCTCCCGATGGTCGTGGAATCCGCATCGCCATCGTTGTCGATGCCGTCGAACGGGTTACCCGGGCTCTCCAGGAAGGCATACCCGACCATGCCGACCGGGAAGCGCTGATTCCAGCGCGGGTTGCGGAGCGTGTTCCGGTCGAAGTCCGCCGTGTACGTGATGTTGGTGAACACATCATAGAACGACCAGTCGTCGTCGTACTCCTGCGGGCTGCCGTCACTGCCCGTGACGCCGATATAGGTACCCACGAGCATGCCGAACACGGCGCGGTCATAGGTGGTCGTGCCTTTGTTGGCGATCTCATACAGCCAGAAGATGTTGTCCTGGGCCAGGAACTGCGCCCATTGCATCGCGCGCACGCGTACTTCGAGCGCGAGGCCGTTCCGGCTGACGTTGGTGGAATCCGGTTTGAACGCGATGCCCCGCGCGTTGTTCAACGGGAAGTTGAACCGGCGGTCCACATTGTCGTCCATGACGAAATACGATTCCAGATCGGCGCTGATGCGTTTGCCAAAGTAGCCGTTCCAGGAGCCCTTCCAGCCCGGATCCACACCATCTCCCAACTTATCGGGCCATACCTCCGGCCAGGTCCTCGCATCATTGCTCATCGCGATGTTCTGGTTCGGCGACGGCGCGAAGTACCCGTTCACAGGTTCGAACGTCCAGTTCTCACCCGTCGCCGGATCGAGGTCCGCGAGCTGCGTCGGGCGCGCCACCGGACTCGAGACCACGGAACGGAAGGAGGTATCCTGCCACCGGACCTCGGCACCGACGAAGGGACTCACATCGCCGAGGTAGCCGTTGTTATCGTTCTTCCAGGAGCCACGCGGACGGGTGTCCGTCGGCTGGCCGATGACGCCCCAGTTGCCGAACACCGTGCGGACCTGGTTGCCGTTCATGACGGCTGACCGGCGGTACTCGCGGCCGCTCTGGGCGTGTCCGTAGCCGGCCACAAGAAGTGCTGTCGCTGACAGGAAAAGAAGAAGCCGGATCGTTTTCATGCTAGAACTCCAGATTCATGCCGAATTCGAGACGACGGGGCTCCGAGTAGTTCTGCGGACGCCGGTACCACTCGTCGAGTGAATTGATGCGCTGGCGCGGATTCGTCAGACTGACCCGGGCCTCATCCGTGGTGAAGCCTGCACGGCCGGTGTCATCGAACACGTCCGTTTCGTTCCGGATGTCCAGCAGATTGAACGCACGTGCAAAGATCACGACGTTGAACGGATCGACCTTGATCTCATAATAGGCACGGAGGTCAATGTTGAAGAAGCCGGGTTTCAACTGGCTGTTCGTGAGGAGTGTCGTGATGTCCGCTGCACGGCGCGGCGTGTACGGCGTGCCGCTACCATACTGACCGATGGCGCTCACACCCCAGTGCGGTGCGGCATACGATGCGGTCATGTTGAGCGTGTGACGCTGGTCCCACCCGAGCGGCGTGAGCTGGACCTCCGGCAATGAACCGCCCGCGACCGCGTTCCGGGCTTCCTGCGGGTCCGAGGCACTCCCCTTGGCCACCTGATACGTGTAATCGACCGTGGCCGAGAACCCGCCACCGAATCGCTTGTTCAACGTGAGCACGATGCCCTTCACAAACCCGAAATCGCTGTTCACATACTTGCTGTACTTGGCGCTCCCGCCGAAGACGATGATCTCGTCTGCCCGCGTGCCCGTGAGGCCGCGGATGTCACGCAGGTACGCGGTCACGTCCACCGAGAGGTCCGGCGCCAGCTGCTGCTGCACGCCGATCTCGGCGTTGATCGTCTGTTCCGGTTCCAGGTCTGCATTCCCGACCACGCCCTGATTCCCCGTCCCGAATCCGATCTTGAAGTCGGGGTTCTCATAGAGCCGTTCGAACCGCGGCACCTGGAAGAAGTGCCCGTAGGAGAAGTGCACGATGCCTTCCGCCGTGATCGGGAAGGAGCCGCCGATGCGCGGGCTGAACTGCCACTTCGCCTTGGCCTTGCGGTACCAGTAGGTCATGCGTTCGGCAAGCGACTTCGCGCGATTCTCGGGCTTGATGGGGCTGTAGATGTTGGGATCGTCCACCGTGTACGTGGAGTGCAACGGATCATTCACATCGGGGTGCTCATCGTTCAGGACGTAGCCATCGGGATCGAAGTAGTCGAAACGGATACCGATATTCAGGATGAAGTCCTTGAACTCCATCTTGTCCTGGATGTACGCCGAGAGCTCCTTCGGACTGTGATTGTACATGTCATGATAGAGCGAGGAGAGCGGGAGGATGCGCGTCCGGATGTAGGGGTTCGCGGTCGCCAGATTGATGTCCGACTGCTCTGCGATGGGCTGGAGCGTGATGTTCTCGTAGAACACATTGTTCAACCGGATCTCGGCGCCGGCCTTCACCAGATTCGAGAAATCGAGCTGCGAGGAGACATCCAGCTTCACCAGCTTCGTCGTTGTCGTGCGGCGGAACCGGCCCATGTCGGTACCGCCGGTATAGAAGCTGTACGGATCGTCCGTCAGGAACAGTTTCGGATGCACATAATGAGGACCCGAGGGATTGAGTGCTTCGATGAGATCGCCCGACCCGTCGGTCGCCGGCTCGTACGTCAGATCGTACAGGCGGTATTTCGATCCGCGCTGGAACCATGACGCGCCGAGGGTATAGAACGTGGAAGAACTGAGCGTGTGCGACAATTGCATGATGAGGGTATGGCTGTCGTTGATATCCACGCCCTTGCCATCCGGATTGTAGAAGTAGTTCCGGTCGTACGCCTGGGACTTGTTGTAATCATAGATGTAGTTCGCGTTGAGCTTGATCACGGGCGAGATGCGCCAGGTGAGCTTGCCCTGGCCGTAGTACCGTTCGCTCCAGTTCATGGGCACCACCGCGCTGTCGCCGCGGCCTGATGCATCGCGGTACATCGTGAACTGACGGGTGATGTCATCCGTATAGGAGATGTTGGACGGCGTGTACCGGCGGTATCCCTTGCGCCACCCGTCGAAGTAGATGTAGCGGCCATTGATGAAGAAGGTCAGGTCTTCGCCGATGACCGGCCCGCTCAAGTTCGCTTCGAAATTCCGGATCGCGGTGGGCTTGAATGACCCGAGGCCCGGGAACAACGAATCGCCATTGTACGTCGTGACGTACTGTCCGATGTACGCCCCCGCCCCGCCTGCGAACCGCGGGCTCCCTTCCTTGGTGGCGATATTGACGATGCCGGACATCGCCTGTCCGTATTCGGCATTGAAGGCGCCGGAGACGAGCTGGAGTTCCTGCACGAGGTTCTTGTTCACCTCGACGATCTGCGAGCCGTTGAAGCCGTCGGTCACGGGCACACCGTCGATCCAGTACGCGACCTCGCCCTTGCGGCCGCCACGCAGGCTGCCGGCGACGAAGCCCGCCTGCAGTTGCAGCACCTGCGCCACCTCGGTCACCGGCAGGGCCGCGATCTGGTCGCCGCCGACCACCGCGGTCTTCGCCGTGAGGTCCCGCTGGACGAGCGGACGCTCGGCCGTGACGACCACTTCCTCGCCAACATCCACGACCTGCGACGATATCGTGAAGTCGATCGTCGTGGTGAGGTCGATGGAGACCGACACGTTCGTGATGGTCTTCTTATTGAAGCCCACGGCGGACGCGATCAGCGTATATTTGCCCGGAGGCACGTTCAGGATGACATACTGGCCGTCGAGGTTCGTGGCAGCGCCCATCGACGTCCCCTCGATGACGACGTTCACGCCGACGAGGGTCTCCCCTGTCTGCGCGTCCTTCGCGATTCCCGCGATCTTCCCCGTGTTGCCAGCGAAGGCGGACACGGCGATACCGAGGGCGAGGATGAGGAGTAGCGTGGTACGGAGGTTCATGCGTGAATGGCTCCTGTTGTATTACGAATGCTGGACCGGTGCGGGTTGGGACGGGACCGGAATGCCCGCAAGCGCATGGGCCGCGGCCCCGCACGATCGCCTCACGATGAGGTCGGGTACGAACGACGACAGCGTGGGAGCGGCATCGGCATCTTTCATGCGTGCGATCAATTTTTCCATCGCGAGCCGGCCGATCTCATACATCGGCTGCCGCATCGTGGTCAGCTCGGCGTACTGCGCAAGTTCGATATCATCGAACGAGACCACCGCGAGGTCTTCCGGGATGCGCACGCCTTCCGCACGCGCTCCCTCCAATGCACCGATGGCCTGGACGTCGCTGGCGATGAAGACCGCGGTCGGACGGCCGGGTCCCGACGTGGTCGTGAGCAGCCGACGCATGGAATCGCGGCCGGCGTCCCGATTGAACCCGTCATTCTTCCCCGCGGACGAGATGATGACGCGGTCCTCGCGGAACGGGATGCCCGCACCTTCCAGCGCACGCCGGTAGCCGTCCATCCGCTCCCTTGCCGGCTGGGTGTCGAGGCTCGCATTGATCATCGCAATATCCCGGTGCCCGAGCGAAAGCAGGTGATGCGTGGCGCTGTAGCCGCCTTCGTTGTTCTGGACCCGGATCGAATCGAACGCCGGGTGATAGGCATCGACGAGGACCATGGGGAGTCGCATCTGCTGGAAGCGCGCGACAAAGCTCTCCGGCAGGATCATACTGAAGAACAGCACGCCATCCACGTGGCCGCGGTGGAGCGAGCGGCGGAGGTAGTGTTCGACCTGTGCCGTATGACTGACACCGTACAGCATGAGGTCCATCCCGATGTCCGCTGCAACGTCCTGCACACCCTGCAGGGTCTGCACGTAGAAGTAGTTAGTGAACGACGGGATGATGACGGAGATCGTGTTGGTGCGGCGGGAGGCGAGGCGCTGGGCTCCGGCATGCGGCTGATAATTGAGCCGCTTCACGATGGAGAGGACCCGGGCCCGTGTAGCGGGAGAGACGTGCGGGTGGTTATTCAGACACCGCGACACGGTCCCGATACCGACGCCGGCTTCTCGGGCCAGATCATAGATCGTAACACCCATCGAGGAGAGCATTGCTGTGACACATCGGTTTCGGGGAGGACCCCAGGGGTAACTCTGGAAGCGCTTCCACAAAGGTACACCTTTCCATCACCCGAGTCAAGCAAAATCTGTGACCGTGCCCTTTCATTTCCATCCGGACTTCCACGCCGACCGGAACCCCTTCCAAAGCTTGTGTTTCTCAGCCCTCCTTAATATATTCTTCGTATGCACCTCCCATCCGCGCACGTTTGGCTCCCCTAGAGAGGAATCTTCCCTATGGCCGAAGTAAAGCTCGATTCGGTGTCCAAGGTCTATGAAGGCAAGGTCACAGCTGTCCGCGAAGTTACCACCACGATCCGCGATCAGGAATTCGTCGTCCTCGTCGGCCCATCAGGCTGCGGGAAGTCCACCGTCCTCCGCATGATCGCCGGTCTGGAAGAGATCTCCGGCGGTACCATCAGCATCGATGGCCGCGTGGTCAACGATGTGGCACCCAAGGACCGGGACATCGCCATGGTGTTCCAGAACTACGCGCTCTATCCACACATGAGCGTGTACGAGAACATGGCCTTCGGACTCAAGCTCCGCAAGTATCCGAAGGCGGAGATCGACCAGCGCGTGCGCGAGGCCGCGAAGATCCTCGGGATCGAGTCGTACCTCGACCGCAAACCCAAAGCCCTCTCCGGTGGCCAACGCCAGCGTGTCGCACTCGGACGCGCGATCGTCCGCCAACCCAAGGTATTCCTCTTCGACGAACCATTGAGCAACCTCGACGCGAACCTGCGCGTCCAGATGCGCACCGAGATCTCACGGCTGCATCACCGCCTGAAGACCACCATGATCTACGTCACCCACGACCAGATCGAGGCCATGTCCATGGGCGACCGCATCGTCGTCATGCGCGACGGGGTGGTCCAGCAGGTCGATGCGCCACTCGCGATCTATCACCGGCCCGTCAATAAATTCGTGGCAGGGTTCATCGGCAGCCCGACGATGAACTTCATCCCGGGATCCCTCTCCCGAAACGGCGCTCTCGCGTTCACGCAAACGACGGCGTGGACGCATCTCACGCTCCCGTCCGAGCTCGCCGCCCGCGTGGGACAGGGCCAGCACGGGAACGTGACCCTCGGCATCCGCCCCGAACATATCTACCTTCACCCGCCCTCAGGCGTCGGCGCACTGGCAACGGTACCCGCCACGGTCGAGGTCGTTGAACCGGTCGGCAACGAGATCTTCATCTACTTCTCGTCCGGGTCGGCTTCGCACCTCGTCGCCCGGATCGCCTCGGAGCAGGCACCCGAGGTCGGCAAACCGTGCGAGCTCCTGTTCGATCTCTCCCGCATTCATCTGTTCGACGCCGCAACCGAGCAGGCACTCTGACACCGACATGCAGGAACCTCTCATGCGACGGCTTGTGTTGTGTTCCCTCCTTCTCCTCATGGCACTCCGGCTCGAGGCCGGATGGCAGAGCATCGGCAACGCCGATTCGTACGTCGTACGCGGGGGCAACACCGTTATCCTGAAAGCAACCGGCGCCACGGTCGAGGTCAGCCTGCTCAGCGACCATGTCGCGCGCGTCCGCTGCATCCCACCATCACCATCAGGGAAACTCCCCCCTGACGTGTCGCATGCCGTGATCCCCGCACGGTGGCCGGCACCGGCAACCGAATTCGCCGACGCCCCGGGGGCGCTCACGCTCACCACACCTGCACTGCGGGTGACGATCACCAAGAAGCCCGTGCGGATCACCATCACCGATTCCACCGGCAGGGTCCTGACACAGGATCATCCGGACAAGGGGATGGCCTGGACGGCCGGGGCAACGGCCTCCGTGCGCGTGTGGCAGAGCATGCCTCCCGACGCTCATTATTACGGGCTTGGCGAGAAATCGGGAACGCTGGACAAGCGCAACAGCGCGGTCACGATGTGGAATTCCGACATCCCGGCGTATGGCTCCACCACCGATCCGTTGTATCAATCGATCCCGTTCTTCATGGCGGTCGATGGCGGGAAAGCGCACGGGGTCTTCTTCGACAACACGTACTGGTCGTCCTTCGACATGGGCAAGGAATCCCGCGATCAGTATGCCTTCGGCGCCGAGGGGGGAGAACTCAATTACTATGTCATCGCCGGCCCCGCCCCGCGTACGGTGATCGAGCGCTTCACGGCCCTCGTCGGGCGCATGCCCCTGCCGCCGCGCTGGGCGCTCGGCTACCAGCAGTGCCGGTGGAGCTATGCGCCGGACACACGGGTCCGCGAGATCGCCCGGGGTTTCCGTTCACGATCCATGCCCTGTGATGTGATCTACCTCGACATCGACTACATGGAAGGGTACCGCGTCTTCACCTGGAGCGCGAAGAATTTTCCCGCGCCCCAGCAGTTGCTCCGGGACCTCACCGCGGACGGCTTCCACGTTGCCGTCATCCTTGACCCCGGCATCAAGGCCGATTCGACCTATGCGGCATTCACCACCGGACTTGCCGGAAAGCACTTCCTCACCTACCCCGACGGACGGGTGTTCTACGGGGATGTCTGGCCGGGCCGGTGTGCATTCCCGGACTTCTCCTCCGAGGGTGGGCGGCGGTGGTGGGGCGATCAGATGGAGGATCTCGTGCGCTCCGGCGTGCGCGGATTCTGGAATGACATGAACGAGCCATCGGTCTTCAATGTGCCCACGAAAACCGTCGACCTGAACGTGATCCACAACGACGGCGGGCTGCGCACCCCGCATTCCAGGAACCACAACGTCTACGGGATGCAGATGACGCGGGCATCGTACGAAGGCGCCCTCCGCCATAATCCGGCCGAACGCCCGTTCGTCCTCACCCGTGCCTCGTATGCGGGTGGACAGCGGTACAGCGCGGGGTGGACGGGAGACAACGTCTCCTCGTGGGAGCACCTCTCCCTCGCCCTCACGATGTGTCTCAACTGGGGCCTGTCCGGTCAGCCGTTCTGCGGCAGCGACATCGGCGGATTCATCGGCTACCCATCCGGTGAACTGTTCGCGCGGTGGATGCAGCTCGGCGTCTTCACCCCGCTGATGCGCGCCCACTCCGTGATCAACGAGAAGAACAAGGAGCCATGGGAGTACGGTGAGGCGTTCACCGCGATCAACCGAGCAAGCCTCCAGCTGCGGTATCGTCTGCTCCCGTACATGTACAACGTCATGGCCGAAGCCAGCGCCACCGGCCTCCCTGCCATGCGGCCGCTTCTCCTGGAGTATCCATCGGACGGACGCTTCCTGCAGGAATCGTCCAGCTTCCTGTTCGGACGTGATATCCTCGTCGCGCCGGTCCTCACCGCGGACGCCCGTTCACGTGAGGTGCGATTCCCTCACGGAACCTGGTACGATCTCTGGACGGGCGTGCCGGTTACGGGGGGCCGCGACACCACGGTGGCCGCACCGCTGGAACGCATCCCGCTCTACGTGCGCGAAGGTGCCATCCTTCCGTCTCAACAGGTGATGCAACACACCGGCGAGCAACCGATCGACCCGCTGACGCTCACCGTGTATCCGTTGCGGGCGAACGGGACCTCCACACAGTCGTACTACGAGGACGACGGGATATCCTTCGATTTCCAGAAGGGCGTTCTGCTGCGGCGCACGCACGCACAACAGCGGATCGGCCCCCGCCTCATCATCGATATCGGCGCGGCGGAGGGTTCATACCTCCCGCCCACCCGCACACTGGCGATACGGATCGTCGATGCGGACAAGCCGCCGACGGCAGTGCATATCAACGGGACGGTGGTGGGCCAGCTCGCCGCCGTGCCGGTTCCCGGTGTTGCCGGCTGGGCGTATGACGCTTCAGCCCGTGAGATCACGGTGCGGTGCACGGACGCGCGGACAGCGCAACGAATCGAGATCGACCATGACTAACGACGACAAAGCCCACGCACAGGCGCTCGTTCGCCGGCTTCTCGGGGAAGCGCGCGACCACGCGGGTTCCGGAGCGATCCAGGAAGCTCTCACGGCGATACGCAAGGCACGGGGGCTCGATCCCAGCAACGTCTTCATTCTCGCATTCGAACGGCAGATCGAACAGATCCAGGAGCATCTGGCATCAGGGACGCTGACCGACGACCAGCGGAAGGATATCATCGACTCGCTCGCCGGGATCGTGGCAAATGCGACCGCCGCGGAAGCTCCGCCAACACCGGCCCCGGAGACGGCGGGTCAGCCGGAACCGGCTCCCGAGCAGCGTGAACAGGTGCGCGCAGCACGCCAGTGGCTCAAGAACCAGTACCTGCAACGTGCGCATTCCTATGTGCTGAAGAAGGAGTACGACAAGGCCCTTTCCGAGATCAGGCGCGTGTTCATCATCGACGACCGCGATCGGTTTGCACGGGAGTTCGAATTGAAGGTGCTGCAGATGCTCGAACTCAGCAGGAGGAAGACGCTGGTCTTCGATGAAAGCGGATTGGAGAACGGCGCGGTCCGCAAGCCCGCGGAACCGGTCGGGCAGCCGGCTCCCCCGCCGCCCCCGGAGGAGAAACGGACAGTATGGCCGCTCCGTATCGCGATCGTCGCAACGATCGCACTCCTTGCCTTTGCATTCTACTACTTCTGGAAGCGCGAACAGCCCCAGCCGATCAAGATCACCCCGGCCGAGGAGCAGGCGATCCCCGCGGAGGAGGCGGACGAGCCGGTGTACAAGATCCCTCCCGCCACAACGCCGGATACTGCCCGTGTGGACTCGTCGGCCCATGATGTAGCGCCTTGAGAGATGCCGGTGACGTGCGTCACCGGCGGGGTGCAATAACAGCATGGCAATTTGTAGAAGCTTCCACCGACCCCTCCCCGCAGCCTGATTCGGGGGGTCCGGTGTTACCAGTGTCCCTTCATCACCCGCACTTTTCCCCTTTTTCCCTCACTCCATCGCCGAACGAGTGGCGAATTCGTAGGTGCTTGCGGAGAAACTCCGATCTGTTGCCATGGCATGCCCTTTGTACCCTGTGACGCAGGACAAAGACCATGGAAAGACCGGGCGCACCACATACGATGTTCCTTAAGCTGGCGGACAAGTGCGTGCGTGAGGGGAACCTCGCCGGCGCACTCGCTCTCATCCAGAAGGCCCGCGCAGAGAATCCCGAGAACCGCTATGCGGAAGCGTACGAAGAGCGGGTGAAAGCGTTGATGCCTCCCGATGCAGGCGGCTCCGCAGCACCTCCCCCTCTTCCCGCGGCCGCGGTCACAAAGACTCCGGCACCGCCAGCAGTTCCGGCGATGCCCCTCGCTGAAATCGTTGGTCTCCTGAGCAAGGCATACGACGCACTCTCGAACAGCGATTTCAGCGGGGCGCTTGCGATCCTCGGCGAAGCACGTCAGCTCGACCCGACGAACGGCGACATCACCGCGCTTGAAGAGCAGATCAGCGCGGCGGTCAGCGCTCCCTCAACCCCCACAGGCACGGGCACGCACTATGCCGTTGTCCGGTCCACGATCCAGGCCTACTGCGAAGAAGCCTGTGACCTGGCGGCACGCGGCGAGTTCATGGAAGCGATGCAGCTCGTGGCGCGCGGCTTCGTGCTCGATCCGGCCGACCGCGATCTCCTCGAGTGTGAGCGGTTGATCAACTACAGCAGGTTGTTGTCGGACATGCAGCAGACGGCCCTCGAGGCCGCCAGCCACCGCATCGAGCAGGACAAGCTGGCGGAGGATGCGATACTCGGGCGGCTGGCGCATCATCTCGCGCGTGCGCGTGAGCTCATGACGGCGGCAGCGTTCGATGAGGCACTCACCGAGATCGCTCTCGGCCAGCTGATCGATCCGGCGGCGCAGTCGCTGCATGCCCTCGAAGAGGAGATCTGGAAACGGAAGAATACGTCGGCACGCGAACATGCCGACCCGCGGACGAACGCCGAGACCGCCCGGCTGATCCGGCTGCAGATCCTGGCGGCAGAGGAGTTCGCTCGGAGCGGCGATTTCACGCGTGCGCTGGACGGACTGGCAAAGGCCTATGTCCTCGACCCGACGAACACGGACCTCAAGCGGGCTGAGATCAAGATCCGTCAGCAGGAGCTCCGCCATCATCAGCAATCGGCGAACACTCCCCTGAAACTCATCTATCACTATGACAAAGTGGCGAACGGAGAATGAGCAGCGGACCGACATCATCCCAGCAGGGCCTGGCGGCAGAACAGGTCTATGAGATCCAGGCGATGGCAGAAGGTGGCCAGTTCGCCGATGCCCTGATCCGGCTGCGGAAGATCAAGGCACACTATCCCCAGACCACCTTTTTCGTCGCGCTGGAGAAGCAGCTCGAACGGCTGCTCGTCCTGCCGCGCGATACCGACCCGAGCGAAGCACAGAAGAAGGAACTCCTCGATTCGTTGCCCGGCCTGATCCACGGTGCGGTCCAGGCCGTCCGTTCCGGCGTGCCGGCAACGCCCGTCGCCGCACCGCCTCCACCGCCGCGTCCGGCACCGGACCGTGTCGACCGTGAGGCTGCGCGGTCACAGCTGAAGGAGCAGTACTTCCAACACGCCGACGAATACCTGAAGAAGGGTGCGTACGGCAGCGCGCTCGTGGAGATCCGCCGCGTGAAGATCATTGCGCCGGATGACAAGACCGCCCTTGAATACGAGCGGACCATCCGCCAGCTCGTCGAACTCCAGCAACGGGCAGGGGTCGCGTCGGCCGCCGAAGAAGTGGCCCCGTCCGCTCCACCGATCCCCCGTCCGGAAGAACGCATCGTTGAGGTCCAGGCCGCCGACACCGCATGGGTGCCCGCGCCTTCGATCCCCGCACCACCGGCCCACACACCGTCAGCATCCCTGGCTTTCGCGGAAGCCGGTGGAGTGCTCGAGGCCTCGGATTCCGCGCACGGCCGGAGGGGTGGAAAGAAATGGTGGCTCTTCTCGGTCCTGCTCGCCACACTCGTGGGAGGTACGGGATTGGTGACGATCCTCTCTGCTGCCGACGACAGTGCGTCGCTGGCGCGCAGTGAAGAACAGAGTATCGCTTCAGAGAGACCGGTGAAGCCCGATGTGAACACACCGCAGACGACCGGAGATCTTCACGAGGCAAGTGCTCCCGTGCAGAACCCGGATCCGGCGCCTGTACCTGCCACGGAGAACCCCGTGACGGTGCAGAATTCAGTGCCGCCGGAGACCGCGCAGTTGCAGACTTCCACGGCACAGACCGTGACATCGAACACGTCAGCGGAGATCGCCCCGGTCAATCAGCAGGTGCAGACAGACGTGGCCAGGGCGGACAGCGATCCGCGCATCGTGGACCTCGTGCAACCCTCGTTCACGACCGAACAACAGGCCATGCCCTCGGGCGAAGTGGTCGTCATGGTGCAGATCGATCAGGCGGGAAAGCCGGTCAAGACCATGATCGCAAAATCCACCAATCCCGCGTTCAACCAGCCGATCGTGACAGCGATCCTCCGGTCCACGTTCTCGCCGGGGATGACTGGTTCCGTGCCGGCGGTGAAGTGGTTGACGATACCGTTCAGGGTGAACTAGTCAGAAGAGCAGGCAGAAGGTAGAAACGCAGAAGGTAGAAACGCACAAGGCACACCGGCAGCCGGAAGCAGGCGCTGGTGTGCCTTGTGCCTTGTTCTCGCGAGCGTTCGTGGCTACCAGGTATAGCGCACCGTATACCGAACCACCTTCTCGCCGTCCTTGCCCAGCTTCACGGGGAAGCGGAGCGTGGACTGGTCAACCTTTTCCCATTCGTTGCTCGCACTCACCACTTCCCACTGGCTCCAGCGCCAGGGATGTTCATACACCTGCACCTCAACGGCTTCGTTCTTGTGATTGCGGATCTTGATCTCGAACGTCTCCTCGACCACATGGCCGCTGGCCACCGTCTTGAAGTCCTTCTGTGCGCGTTCACCCACGATATCGAATGCGTTGCCAAGATACAGCCGGATCTCCTCGTCCTTCGGGGTATGGTCGATCCTGTCCTCGCCGATGAACTGTTCCTTTCCATCCGCATCACGCTTATACACACGCACCTTCCCCTTCGGCAACGGAATGCCCAGGCCACCCTTCTCCTCGTTCTTGATGGTCATGTAGACACCGACCTTCGGATTGGATGACTGCCCGAAACTCCCCTGCGAGCGGTAGGAATAGTTGTTATACCAGTACCGCCACTGATCGCCGAGACCATCGTAGATGAACATCTTGCGGGCAGGAACGTTCTTCGCCGCGATCAGTTCCACCTGTTTGGTCTCATTGTCCCGGATGTCGGTCTTCCGCTGCAGGGTGTAGAGCTTGTACTCGAACAGCTCGGTCTGCTGGAATTGCGGCGCTGCATCAGCGGCTTCGGCCATCATGGTCTTCTGCGCGCGCACCCGTCCTGCGAATTCTTCCTGGACAACATTCACATCACCTGCCACCAGCTTCAACCCGGCGTTCGCGAACGACGTGCCGGAGTTGTTCGTCAACGTGACCCATCCCGTCAGATCGAGCCTCGTATCCTCCGCGTTCAGCAACGCCACATAGTCGCTGGACCAGCTCAGACCGCCTGCCAGATAACTGATCTCGGCGCGGTGCGTACCCTCCCGGGTATTGGAGACCAGCCATTCCAATTGGGGGCGGATGATCAGTCCTTCGGGCAGGCTCGGCAGGACGAGGCGTCCGGCGGGATTGACCTCGATCTTGCCATTGATCTCCGCCACCATGCCACTCATCATGGACTGCCCGCTGTAGCCGGTCGAAAGGAGCCGGCCGGTCACGGTATACTCCTTGTTCGTTTCGGGGTTCACGCGAACGAATTCGATCTCTTTGCCGAGATACCGTTCGAGGAGCCTCGATTGGTGCACCAGGTCGTACTGGTAGTTCTGCTCCAGGACGCGCACGGCGGCCGGATCGGTGAGGCTCAGGAAGTGCAACGAGGTCCCGTCGATCGTGGTCGGGATCTGCGGCAGCACTGCCCGGCTCATGCCGCGCACGAGGTTCAGCGTGCGCTCCTCACGGATAAGGGAGAGGTTCTGATTGTAGATCGTGAGATCGACGGAAGTACGGTCTCCCGCCGTGGTGGTCCGCAGCGGCTGGGCGGCCGATGGGACTGCGGCAAGCAGAATGGCCGCGGCGGCGATGATGGTACGGACGGCAGTGCGCATGATGTCTTCTCCTGTGGTTCTGGTTGATACCATCCGGTGAACTTCGTATGTTGTGCCATTCACCTTACACCCGTTCATGACATTCACCAGTGAAAGGTAAATGAGGCCGCCGCTCCTTTTTCTGAATTCCGATGCCAGGATCCTGGACGGCATCCGTCGCGGCGACGAATCGGCGCTGGAGGCCCTGTATGCGGCCCACCGGCGCCCCATTACGGCACTGGTGATGCGTAATAACGGAACACTCGATGATGCTGCCGACGTCCTCCAGGATGCACTGGTCATCCTGTGGGAGCGTGTCCGGAGCGGGCGTTACGAGCATACAGCAGCCATTGGCACCTTCCTGTATGCCACGGCAAGGAACATCTGGCTCCGGCATCTCGCGCGCAGCCGGCGGGAGATCCCGGCGGACCTGCAGCAGCATGATGTTCCTCACGGGGATCCTTCGCCGCTGGAGGCACTTGAATCAGACGAGGACCTGAGTGCGGTCCATGCGGCCCTCGATGCACTCGGTGATCCCTGCCGCGCGCTGCTCGTCCTTTTCTACTGGGAAGAGGCATCGATGGACGAGGCCGCCCGCACGCTCGGATTCGCCAATGCGGCTACTGCCAAATCAAAGAAGTATCAATGCAAAGAGCAACTGAAACGTTTGTTGCGCTCATCACGGGACGGCCATGAGCACGGCTGACCAGAACCACATTCCCCCGGAGCTTCTCGAGGAAGCGGCGTGCGGACACCTCGCTCCCGAGCGCCACGCTGCCGTCGAGGCGCATTGCGCGGTGTGTCCGCAATGCAGAGCGGCCTACGACATGGAACTGCGCATTGCCCGCGGCACACGATCGTGGGCCCGCGCCGCGCTCAAGGCCCGGATCGCAGCACGGGTAGGCTCTCCGCGGAGCACACCGATACCCTGGACGCAAATCGTCGCCGCGGCTGCGGTCGTACTCGTGATCGCCGGAACCGGGATCGTTTACCAATGGCTCCGCGTGTCACCTGAACCCTCCGCCACCACTGTCATCAGCGCCGGATCCGCCGATAGCCTCATCGCGCCGGACGCTGCTCCTGTCGCACGGGAGCTCGCAGATGCACGCACGAAGGAGACTGCTCCGCCCCCCATCACCCTGAAGGGAGCGGTCGCGGAGGAACAGTCTGCCGGCCAGGCGAAACGCGAAAGCGAGACCTTTGCTCTGGCTCCGGCCGCTGCCCCCGACGCGCGGGACGAAGCTCCGACCCCTGTGCCGGAGACTCCCCAGGCCGCGGATCCCCTGCCGAAGAACGCAGCAAGCGAGTTCATTGTCTGGGGGAACATCATCGGCGCGGATGAAACAAAGGACAAAGCTGTCCGGACGCTGGAGATCTTCGCCGGGGAGGCGGCGGTCGAAACGAGAGGCGCTCAAATGCAGGGAGCGCGGAAGACAGGGACACAGATCTCCACCCGGTTCACCGTGGATCAGGAGGTCATACTGGGGATGTACCGCCGCGATGCGGACTCCCGGCCCGGGCAGATCCCGGCGAGGGTCTCACGCGCCGGTGACACGGTCCGCATCGTTCTTCTGCTGGATTCCCTATTGCCCGATGATGTGATCCGCGCAGCCACCGTGCTCACCTTCCCACCGGACTCATTGCAGATCCGCGTCCCCGGCAAGGTCATCGGGATCAGGACCCCCACCGGTTTCCTTCCGTAGCCCACACCGGGCGAGAGTGCCGGGGGGCGTCGTGGGACGCATGATCATTCCCCCCGCAACGCACGGCGCAACACCACCTCATACGCATCCGCATACCGCATCATGCCAAGGTCCGTGGGATGCGAACCGTCCACCGTCCCCTCTCCGTCTGCTCCCAGCAGATCATCACTCTTCAGATAGTACAGCGCGCCCATGCCTTCCCTGATCAGTGTGTCATAGACCGCGCGCAGCGCCGCATGGGACTCGTCATGCGCCTGCCGCCGTTCGGGGATCACGAAGGCGTTCGGGAAGATGCGGCCCTCCACCAGCACGATCGCCACGCCCGGCCGCGCGGCACGCAGTGTGCGCACGAACGGTTCCACGCGTTCGCGAACCTGTGCGGGCTTCATGTTCGGCAGGCAATCGAGCACGTATACTGCAGCATCGATCTCCACAAGGAGCTCGGCCAACGCGGGCTCCATCCAACCATTCCCGCTGAAACCGAGGTTGATGGTGGGGTGATCCAGACGGCGTCCGAGGATCGCCGTGATCGCCATGCCGGGGCGTGACGCACACGCACCCTGCATGATGGAGGTCCCATACATGACGATCGGTCTTCCCGCCCGGGCCGCGATCGGCTCGAAGCGGGAACCATGCGGGATCCCGATCGCGAGAGAGTCGACGCCATTGTACAAAGGAAGGTACATCCGGAACGTCCTGACCCCCGGCGCCATCTGCTTGATCAGCGCTGCTCGAACGATCCTGTCCTCCGGCATCACCGTGCCCACCCAGCGCCACTCTCCTGCCCCGGTCTGCATGTACAGGTCCGCACCGCTCACACCCGTTGCCGCCATGTGCGGCTTGGCGAGAGCCGGCCGCAACAGCGAGTATCGCACCTGGATCTCCTGCGCGTCGGTCCGGAATTGAATGCTCATTCCGGCACTCTGCCGTGAGAGGTCCCAGACCTGCTTGCGTACCAACTCTTCAGCGCGAGCCGGCAGGCGGTCATACGTCCGCTTCACCCCGGACCAACCACGGCCCTCGATGCTCGGGGTGGGTGGCTCATACCACGTAAGCGAATCGGGAGGAGCATCTGCCGCCAGTGATGGTACGCATAGGATGATGAGCAGGATGAGAATGCCGGAGCAGCGGGATATCAGGTTCATGTGCGTGGACTTCCGGTTCGGTGAGGGCAGGTCGATCACGGATACCGATGCGTTCGGGGTGATCCTTCCAGGGATGGAGTATGATACCGATTCGTGCCGGGATTAGCAATTTGGGCCCCGCCGGCGAGGCTCGGGTCCCGGGTCCGGATCACATCGGGCGCCTGTTCGTGCAACCATGGCACCTTCCGCATCGTTTATATAAAGAGAAGAACATCGGAGGGCCTATGCGTATCGCCTATTTCGCCGGAAGTCTGCAGCCCGGCCAGGATGGTGTCACCCGCGTTCTCTACCGCATGACCGCAGCGCTCAGCGCAGCACAGATCGAGCACATGTTCGTCTCCCCCGTGCTGCCTCCGCCGGGGTCCCTTCAGATCCCCCTGGTGGGCGTCCCTTCGTGCAGTTTCCCCTTGTACCGTGACTACCGGATGGCATCGCCGGATCCACGATTCTTCAGCCGGGACGTTCTTGCTTTCCGCCCGGACCTGCTGCACATCCATAGTCCCTGCAGCCTCGGTCATGCCGCCGTGCACTTTGGCCGGCGACACCGTATCCCGGTCGTGGCGACCTATCACACGCACTTCGCGAGCTACGCGGAGTATTACAACATCAGGTTCCTCGAGCCATTTGGATGGACATATCTCCGTTGTCTCTATGGCAGCTGTGAGAGATTGCTGGTCCCTTCTCAGCCGATCATGGACGAGCTCAGCGCGCACGGATTCCGGAAGCTCCGACTTCTCCCGCACGGGGTTGACACAGAGGCGTTCCGGCCGGAATTCCGGTCGGAGGGGTGGAAAAGCGCGCACGGCGTTCCCGCCGGACACAACGTGCTCCTGTATGCGGGAAGACTCGTCTGGGAAAAGGATCTCCGCACGCTGGTGTCCACCTACGAAAAGCTGCGCGGGATGAGGTCGGACATTTCGCTGGTGCTTGCCGGCGACGGACCCATCCGCCATGAGCTCGAATCGCTGATGCCGGGCGCGGTCTTTCTCGGACAGTTGTCAGGAGCGTCGCTCGCGGCGGCGTATGCATCCGCCGACCTGTTCGTGTTTCCCTCCACGACAGAGACATTTGGCAACGTTATTCTCGAAGCCATGGCCTCGGGGATCGTCCCCGTCTGTGCGCGCAAGGGTGGAGCAGCCGGCGTGATCGAGGACGGGGTGACCGGGATCCTGTGTGAGCCCCGGGACGCGGGATCGATGAGCCGGGCCATCGACGGTGTGTTGAACGACCCGGCCCGCCGGCGATCCCTCGCGCAGGGGGCGCTCGCACATGCGCAGCAACAATCATGGCAGAACATCATCCGGCAGATGCTCGGGATGTACGAAGAGATCATCAGAGAGTATGGCTCCCGGCGGAAGCGGAGGCCCAGGGCGGCCTGATCGCCCGCCCCTCAGGGGGCCCCTCCGTGGCCGTTGAGTCAGAGAAGCCCGACCGGATGATTTGCGATCTGGAAGGGCTTCCTGCTTTTCTGCCGATCCTACGCGCATTGGGGTCGATGCGGCGGCGCGTAACTGTACGGGCAGCAGAAAGAACCTCAAAAAAGTCCTTTCATTCACCGGTAACGTTGAGCATTCTCATGTTTTTTTTGTATATTTCTGATTGGAGGGTCGGGAAGTGGCGGTGGGTGAATTGATTGATTGAATGAGCAACCAGGAAGTGACTCCCATGAATATCCACTATTATATGTTGTGTTACCGGTACGAGGCGCTTGTCGCCTCCCATCTGGAACCCGTCGAATTCGGTCGTTACATGGCGTTGGGAACCCAGAAACACACCAGAGGAAATGTCCTCTTCTTCGAGGTCAACCCCGATCTGAAGAGCGACTATTTCAAACTTTCAGACATTCAGAAGCGATGTGCGCCGCATGAAGATGGCAGCCCGAAGCGCTCGAAGTACATCAGCGTGTACCGGGTGCTGGAGCACCTCCCGCTGAGTGCATTCGACAAGCTGTATCTCGTGACGGCTGACGGGCGGGTGATGTATCTCAGCGAATCGCAGCAGCCGGAGGAGGAAAAGCAGCACGATGCTCACCTGTTCCAGGAGCTCTGCCCGCTCTCCCCTCTCGTCGCCTCTGCGCACAATCCCTCGAACTTCTGCAAGTTCATCACCGATCCCGCAAATCCGATCCACATCCCGCGCATTTTCTTTGCGGATCTGCTTGTCGACCGTGACGACGCCGGGCATCTTGCAGGATACCTGCCGTACGCGGACCCGATGCACATCCTCGACTGTTTGAAGGATGTGGAGAAGGGGCTGACCAAGACGACAAAGACTGTTTCACGCAATCCGGTGCTGCACGGCTTCTTCCGGACCATCAATCGCGGCTTCTATCTCGGCGACCGTACGGGCGTGAAGTTCTTCCGGTTCCCCGAACGCCGCGTTCTCGAAGTGGAATATGCCAAGTGGTGGCGCTCCGCTTCCGAGAGCCTTTCCTGACTTTCCATCTGACACGAACCTGACATCTGAGATCCTATGACGATATCATCGATTTCTCAATTCTTCAGGCGTCGCTCGACCAAAACGGCCTTCCTCGTTCTGATGGCCGTCGCGTTCGCCGGTGCCTACTTCATTCAGCCTTCGGCGGTGATCCAGTCTGAGACCGGATCACACTCATTCTCCGCATTCTCACTCTTCTGGAACCCCAAGTACACAGAGATGGAAGTGGTGAGTCTCCTGGCCGTTCTCGGTATCGCGGTCGGTGGGCTCATCTACGCTTTGCTCCTCAGTCGCCAGGTCCTGGCGGCGGACAAGGGCACGCAGAAGATGCAAGACGTCGCGAACGCCGTCCGCAAGGGCGCGAATGCATATCTCGCGGCTCAGTTCAAGCAGATCGGACCGCTCATCATCATCATCTCCGCACTCCTGTACTTCACCTATTCCGGCAGTGAAGAAGCCTTCCGGTGGGGCCGGGCGATGGCATTCCTCGTTGGCGCGATCTTCAGCTGGACCGTCGGCTTCGTGGGTATGCGTCTGGCCACGACGGGAAATCTGCGCGTCGCCGCGGCCGCAACGCGTTCGTACGGCGAAGCGATGCAGCTCGGCTATCGGACCGGTACGGTCACCGGCATGCTGACGGATGGCCTCGGCCTCCTCGGCGGCACGATGATCTTCCTCATCTTCGGTGAGTCGGCCTACGAAGCGCTGCTCGGTTTCGGGTTCGGCGGCACCCTCATCGCGCTCTTCATGCGTGTCGGCGGCGGTATCTACACGAAAGCGGCGGACGTGGGGGCTGACCTCGTGGGTAAGATCGAGAAGGACATTCCGGAAGATGACCCGCGGAATGCCGCCACGATCGCAGACAACGTCGGTGACAATGTCGGCGATTGCGCCGGCATGGCATCGGATATCTTCGAATCGTACGAGGTCACGATCGTCGCAGCCATGATCCTCGGTATGGCGACGTTCGGACATAAGGGCGTGATCTTCCCTCTGCTCGTCCGCGGTATCGGCGTGCTTGGCTCCATCATCAGCACGTATACCGTCAAGGCGGGAGCCAACGATAGTTCGGATACCGCCCTGCGCAGCGTGCATCGTGGGTTCTGGATCGGTTCGGCCATCAGCGTCATCGGGTTCTTCGCCCTCGGGTTCTTCTACCTGAACTTCGATGCAACCTATCTTGCCACCAACCCCACGGCTCTCGCCGGGTTCCCGGGCGGGGATCCGTCCGCGTTGAGCTTCTTCCAGAATTTCGGCTTCCCGGGACTCGATCTGCGTCCGGCACTGACCTGTCTCATCGGTGTGTTCCTCGCGGTCGCACTGAACAAGGTCACGAGCTACTACACGCATACCGGCCACAAGCCTGTCCAGGATCTTGCCAAGGCATGCCAGACAGGCCATGCAACGAACATCATCCAGGGTTTCGCGCTGGGCTATGAGAGTGCCGTCGCCGCGGTGCTGGTCATCGCGGTCTCGATCCTCCTGTCGGTGCTGGTCTATGCGGGCGCACCGCCCTTGTTCGTCGCCTACGGCGTGGCCATGACGGGTATCGGCATGCTTACCCTCACCGGCAATACGATCTCCATGGACGTCTTTGGTCCGGTGGCCGACAATGCCAACGGCATCGGCGAAATGGGATACGATCCGCACGAGATGGAGCAGGAAAAACCGGGCAACTATCATCGCGCCCGCCAGATCCTCGCAGATCTGGATGCCGTCGGCAACACGACGAAAGCAGAGACCAAGGGTATCGCCATCGGCTCTGCCGTCATCGCCGCGGTCTCCCTGTTCTCCAGCTTCATCGCCGTGATCGCAGTCGGCAGCGAAGAGAATATCCATCTGATGACGCTGGCACAGTATGCGGAACATGCCGGCCGGCTGACGTTCGCCGATCCGAATGTGTTCATCGGCATGCTCATTGGCGGCTCCGTGCCGTTCCTGTTCAGCGGCATGCTCATCCGTGCCGTCGGACGCGCTGCCTACTTCATCGTCAAGGAATGCCGTATCCAGTTCCGTGATCCGGAGATCTGGGCGGGCACGAAGGAACCGGACTACGGACGCGTCGTCAACATCTGCACGGCGACGGCCCAGAAAGAGCTCATCGGTCCGGCCATCCTTGCGATCATGACACCGCTGATGGTGGGATTCCTCCTCGGGCCGTATGCCCTGGGCGGCTTCCTCGCAGGCATGATCCTCGTTGGCCAGCTGCTGGCCGTGTTCATGTCCAACGCCGGCGGCGCATGGGACAACGCCAAGAAGATGATCGAGGACGGTATCTACGGTGGCAAGGGCTCCGATGCACACAAGGCCGCGATCACCGGCGATACGGTCGGCGATCCGCTCAAGGACACGGCAGGCCCGGCCATCAACCCGCTCATCAAGGTGATGAACATGGTCAGCCTTCTTGCACTTGGACTCGTTTTGCAGTACAATGTCATCAGCCCATCGGTCAGTGGTGTTGTCGGGACCGGGATCCTCGTGGTCGTGGTCTGCATCGTGGCCATCGCCTGGGCGATCTGGCAGAGTGGCAGGGAAACGCTGTCGCTCGACGAGCTGTAACCCCGCACGGAACAAACAACGAACGGGGCGCACCGCGCGCCCCGTTCACTCTCCTGTTCATCCTGAGGTGACGGTATGGCCGAGTACAACAAGCATCTGTACATGGTGGTCTTTCCGATCAATGCGCTCGTGGCATCGCAGCTCGCCCCGGACCAGTTCGCGGAACACTACACCATCGGCAGCTCGAAACATTTCCGGGGCAAGGTGATCTTCGCGGAGATCGACATCACCTACCGTGATCCGTACTTCAAGATCGACCACTACCTCGGCCTGACGGTCCCCCACGAGGACGGCACGCCGAAGCGGACGAAGTTCGTCAAGTCGTACGGCGTCATCGAGCATTGCGACTTCAAGGCCCTGAAGGACCTGTATCTGGTGTTGCCGAACGGCAAGTGTCTGCCGCTGAAACAGCAACCGTATACCGCGGTGAACGAACCCGGCCTCGTACGTGTGTACCAGGGCATCACCCCGCTCACCGCCATGGTCGCTTCCACCCTCGATCAGCGCTCCTTCGCCAAGTATCTGACACAGTCCGAGTCCAAGGGCGCCCCGTCCTTCTGCTTCACGCAGTACGAGTTCAACGTCGAGGAATTCCTCAAGCAGAATGTGAACCGGGAGATGATGCATTCGCCGTTCCCGGACACCAATCCGCGTCGGTTGTACGAATACATCATGGAGTTGCGGGGCCATCCCGAGAAGCAGACGAAGACCGTCAGTCTGAATTCCGCCTTCGGGGAGACCTCCTTCGCCCTGGTGCGTCATGGGTTCTGGTTCGCCACAAAGGGCGAGATGGTCTTCTATCCCATGCCCTCGCAGGACCAGTTGAACAACGAGTACTACTACTGGTGGAAACACGTGGTGTAGCCGTTCGTCCGAACAGCCTCACAAGGGAAACGCCCGGGTCACCCCGGGCGTTTCTGTGTTCAGCCATCACGAACGCACCGGATCCACGTCAGAGGAGCCGGCTGATCGCCGCAACGAACGTCGCGCGCGGACGGAATCCCTCGAACCGCTCCACGATCTTGCCATTCCTGTCGATGATGAACGTCGTGGGGATGCCCTCGATGCCGCCGTACAGCGCGGTGATGGCGTCGGTACCCATGAGCACGGGATAGTTCATCCCGTTGGCCTGCACGAAGGCACGCACTTTGGGAAGTTCATCGAGGGCGATGCCGACGACCTGTACTCCCTTGCTGCCGTATTCGTTCTGGATGCTGATGAAATCCGGGATCTCTTTCCGGCAGGGCGGACACCAGGTCGCCCAGAAATCGAGCACCACCACCTTGCCCTTGAAATCTGCGAGCGACACACTCTTGCCCGATATATCCGGGAGCGTGAACGCCGGTGCGGCTCCTGACGCCGCCGAGGGTGGGAGCGCCGGTGCGGGTGCGGCGGCTTCCACGGCCCCGTCATGCTGAAGCACATAGTATCCCGCTGCCACTGCCACCATGGCAATGGCGATCCACAGATAGACGGGGAAGGTTCGTTTCACGGGGGGACGTCGCGACATGGTTCACCTTATGATGTGAGAAGTTCCACACCATGGGATGCACCGGAGGAGACAAAGGGGTCAGCACCGGGGCCGGAATTCGTCAGCGCACAGCGCGCCCGTATGGGGTCCCCTCCTTCAGACCCGACCGGGCGCAGAGGCGGATTCCCCGTTGCCGGGTGTGGCTACCCTGAGATCAGCGCGCATCCAGAACGCGCAGGATCTCCGCTGCGACGAAGGCATCCCCCGCCGGATTCAGGTGCACGCGGTCCGTGGTGAGGATGCCACTGTCCGCGTCAGCAGGATTGTTCTTCGCGATGTGGTCCACGAACGCCCTCCGCAGATCACAGAGCGTGGATCCGGTTTCTCCCGCCACGCGGCGGGAGATGGCGCTGTATTCCTCGAGCATGGCGTCCTCGGGATTCGCCCCGGCCTTCTTCTCGCCGATCACGCTCGGGGTGCACAGGACCACGGTTGCGCCCGCGGCCTGGACCTTCCGGATCACGGCCCGGAGGCCGGACTCGAATTGATCCTTCGTCGACCCCTTCGCGCCCGGGATCCCGATGGTCCAGTGCCAGACATCGTTGATCCCGATGTACACGACCACGATGGTGGGCTTCTTCGCGAGCACGTCCGTGTCGATCCTGGCCTGCAGATCTTCGACCTTGTTGCCGCTGATGCCGGCCCCGATGATCTCGGCGGCGCTCCCCCGGCGCTGCATCGCCTCCCTGATGAGGGTGACGTATCCTCCGGGCGCGGCGCCCTGTTCCGTGATCGAATCTCCGAAGAACACGATGCGTGCCGGGCGGTCGGCGTCAGCCACCTTTCCCGCGGCGCATCCGGCGAACAACAGTGCAATAGTACTCACGAGTTGGACGATCTGAGTGTGAGACTTCATGGATTGCCTTTCAGTGAACGGTGACGAAAACGTGTGGCCCCCGCTGATGGATGCCTGCCACGCCAAGGGTGTCCACAGGCATCAGGACTGCATTGTTACCCGGCACCGAGATAGTTGCCATACCCCACCACGATCGTGGAGAGAATGAGTGTCGCCAGTCCGATGAACAGCGTCCGTTTGGTCGATCGGCTGCTCCCCGCCCACTCTTTCAGGGCGATACCCCAGAGCGTGCTGAAGATGATGATGCTGGCCATGTGGATCGTCCAGCTCGAGAACTTGTACGTCCCCATCTGCGTTTCGCCCATCGAGTAGAAGAAGAACTGCAGGTACCACACCACGCCGGCGAGCGCACTGAACAGATAGTTGCGCAGCATCGGTACCGGGACGGGATCCGGCGTGCCGTCGGCCGTGCGCACGGTACGGCTGAAGTACTGATAGCCCGTTCTATTCTTGATATTCAGAATGACGCACCAGATGAAGTTCGTCGTGAATCCTCCCAGGAGGACGACGCAGAGCTTCGGCAGGCCGGTCCAGAGCAGCGTGGTGCCGTGCCGCGCGGAGATCTCCGCGATCGGGGCAGCGGCATCGAGTCCGTAGGCGAACGAGGCACTCATGATACCGGAGAAGGTCGCGACCAGTATACCCTTGGTGAAATTGAATTCCTTGATCGTCGCGGCCTTCTGCTCATCCGTCATCTCCTTCTCTTTGGAGCGTCCCGCAAGTCCGGCGATCGCGATACCTGCGAGACAGACCCCGACGCCGAGAACGACGATCACACCGGAGGTGGTCCCGAGGACCTTGCTGACGAACTCCCCATGAAAGATCGGCGGCATGAGGGTGCCGAATGCCGCGCAGTAGCCGAGGGCGACCCCCATCCCGAGTGACAGCCCGAGATAGCGCATCGACAGGCCGAAGGTGAGTCCGCCAACACCCCACATGGTCCCCCAGAAATACGCCCAGAGGAGACTATCCCGCGGGGCTTCACCGAGCGTTGCGAGAAGGCCGTTCGTATTGATCGCGGCGAGGAGCCAGGGCGCAACGATCCAGCTGAACACGCCACCCACGAGCCAGTACACCTCCCATGACCACTGCCTCACCGCCCGGTACGGAACATAGAAGCTGCCTGCGGCAAGGCCACCAAGCCAGTGAAAGAACACGCCAAGTAGGGGGTTGGAGATCATACGGTCGCTGCCTTCGGCAATGGAATGGGACACCTGTGGATGCGTTCAACCGGTGAGCACAAGCAGACGCAGTGTATGGATAGCAATATACTATCGGTGCACACATCAATCAAGAATCACATGGAGAATTCTTGATGTGCCGGAAGAGTGTGACGCCGGATGCACAGGTGCCGACCCCCTTGCACAACTGCCGCATGAATCCGATATTACACCTCGTATCATAGGAGCGACGAATCGCATGCCTGCATACCGGCACCTGTACCCTGCCCTTCTGGCCCTGATGGTCCTCGCATCGCCCTCCCCGACCGCATGGGGCCAGGTCGAACGGGAACCCGCGTTCGATTGTTTCGCCCTCGTGGCGGGGAAAGACGCTACAGCGGATGGCTCAGTCTTGACCGCGCACAACGAGGATGTTCTCGCACCGGCGGTAAACCTCTATAAGGTCCCGTCACGCACGCATGCTCCGGGTGAGCAGATCACGCTGCGCAAGGGCGGCAAGGTCCCGCACGCTGGTTCAACCATCGGATCGCTTTGGCTCAATGTGCCGGGGTGGGACGTGTGCGACAGCTATATAAATGAGGAAGGCGTCGCCATCAGCTCCGATGGCTGCCCGTCCCGTGAAGACACGCCCGATCTCACCGAAGGCGGGATCGTCTTCTGGCTACGGCGGATCGTCGCCGAGCGGGCAACCACGGCCCGCGAAGGTGTCCGCATCGCGACCGGACTCATCGATCGCTTCGGATACGCGTCGTCCGGCAGAAGCTATGTCATCGCCGACAGGAACGAGGCCTGGATCCTGGCGGTGGTCAACGGAAAGCACTGGGTGGCCCAGCGGGTCCCGGACGACAAGGTCGTGTTGATCCCGAACTATTTCACGATCCAGGGCGTCGACCTGAAGGATACGGCGAACTTCATGGCATCCGCGGACATCGTCGAGTATGCAGTGAAACGCGGCTGGTACGATCCAGCAAGGGACGGCGCGTTCAACTTCGCGAAGGCATATGCCAAACCGAATTCCCTGAACCATCCGGGCAATATCTACAGACACTGGAGCGCGATCCGGCGCGTAGCGGGATCGGACCTCGACCCGCACTCGCAACTCCCCTTCGCGGTCACGCCAACGCATAAGCTGACCCTTCAGGACGTCATGGCGGTGATGCGGGATCACTTTGAAGGGAGCACCCGCGATACAGCCGTGGATGGGACCATTGGAGATCCTCATGCCTTGAACGATCCAACGATCTGTGCGGATGGCACACGCTACTGCTTCATCGCTCAACTCCGCCGGGATATGCCGGACGCGATCGCTCCGCTCGTATGGCTCGCCTGTCACGTTCCGGATGCCCAGGGATTCAGTCCATGGTATCCTGCCGTGACGAGCACACCGGGGAACCTCCGCAGTGGCGACGATAGCGCCGGTCTGGCCTGGCATCTCGATCCGGCATTCGACCTTCAGAAGACCGGAATACCCGAAGCATTCCGGAGATACGTCCAACTCAACGACCGCGTCCGGCAGGATTTTGTCCGCAACTACCCCCTGACCCGCATGGCCTGGCGTGCGTTCGAGTCGGAGCAGTTCAGGATCCAGCGGGAGTTTGAGAACAGCCTGCGTGCGAAGTCCGGCACGCTTGGTCGGATGCCCGCGGATCTCATGACACGGTGGTGTGCTGAACAGGCGGGGAAGGTCTACGAAAAGGCCGGAGCCATACTCGAGGGACTTCAGTGATCGCCGGTCCGCCCTTGAATAGCCAGCGCGCGTGCCATCCCGCTGCCTCACGGAGGGTCCATCCGGTCGTCGACCGTTTGATTTCCGGGGATCTCTGCCGTACATTCACAGGAGCATTGTTTTCCTCTTCGTCCATGATCATTGCCAGTGGGAGATGTCGATGCATGCCCTTCGATCCGCGCTCGTCCTTTTCGCAGTCCTGTGCTTCGCCTCAACCCTGATCCCGGCCATGGCTCAGGAATCTGCCGAAACCTACGTCTGGGAAACCGACCCGGCGGTCGCCGCCAAACTGGAGCAGTGGCGCGATCTCAAGTTCGGTTTCTTCATGCACTGGGGCCTGTACAGTCAGCTGGGGATCATTGAAAGCTGGTCGCTCTGCCCGGAGGACTGGATCACGCGTGAAGGTATGGGCGCCGAGAACTACTTCACGTACAAGACGAACTACGAGAACGTCATCACGCAATTCAATCCGACCGGATTCGCACCCGAGAAGTGGGCAGCCGCGGCGAAGGCCGCCGGCATGAAGTACGTCGTCTTCACCACGAAGCACCACGACGGGTTCTGCATGTTCGACACGAAAACGACCGACTACAGGATCACGTCACCGCGCAGCCCGTTCAGCACGCACCCCCGGTCGAATATCGCGAACGAGGTCTTCGGCGCGTTCCGGAATGAAGGTTTCTGGATCGGGGCGTACTTCTCGAAACCCGACTGGCACTGCCCCTCGTATTGGGACCCCTACTGGCCGCCGCTCGACCGGAATGTCAATTACGATCCCAAAAAGTATCCGGACAAGTGGAAGAAGTTTCAGGAGCACACGTACACCCAGATCGAAGAGCTCATGACCGGGTATGGGAAGATGGACATACTCTGGCTCGACGGAGCGTGGGTCGCGCCACTCGCGCAGTACTCCCCATTCTTCAACACGATCGAGATGCGGAAGGTCGACCAGGACATCAACATGCCGCGGATCGCGGCGATGGCGCGGAGCCATCAGCCAGGCCTGCTGGTGGTCGACCGCTGGGTCCCCTCACGATTCGAGAATTACCTCACCCCCGAGCAGAAGGTCATCGAGAAGCCCCTGCCGGTACCGTGGGAGGCGTGCGTGACACTGGCCAACAACTGGGGGTACGTGCCGAACGACGTCTATAAGCCGACGTGGAAGGTGGTGCATATGCTGGCCGATGTGGTGTCCAATGGCGGCAGCCTGCTGCTCGACATCGGCCCGAACCCGCAGGGTGAACTGGAACCGGTGGCGTACGACCGGCTGAAGGAGATCGGGGCGTGGATGAAGGTGAACGGCGAAGCGATCTATGGCACGCGTCCGGTGGCACCGTACAAGAACGAGAAGATCCGCTTCACGCGTCAGAAGAGCGGCGCGCTGTGCGCCATCTACCTCGCGGACGAGAAGGAAACGTCGATGCCGGAGTCGGTCGTGCTCGTGGGTGTCAAGGCCGCCAGGGGCGCCAGCGTCTCCCTCCTCGGCGCGAAGGCCAGGCTGACGTGGAAGCAGGACGGGGACCGTATGATCGTTTCGATCCCGGGCTCACTCCGGCAGGCACCTCCGTGCAAGCATGCATGGACCATCAAGGTTTCGGCGGTGGAGCAGTAGCACAGGAGACCACTCCCATGCCTCTACGGATAGGAGGCATGGGCCAGCGCCGTCGCAACGAACGCTTCCACGTTCTCGATCGGGGTGTTGTACTCCAGAAAGTCCGCGCTCTGGATGATGAACGGACCATTCCGCTTTCCGGCTTTCATGGTACTGATGGTCGCCTCGCGGACCTGTTCCACCGTCCCCTTCTGCAGAACATTGACCTGGTCCACACCACCGATCATCACGTAGTCTCCCTGCACGATCGCCACCGCCTTCTCCAGATCGGCGTCGCCCAGCGGGACCGGCGAGAACGGCTCAACCACCCGGGCGCCGAGTTTCTTGTACGATCCCACGAGTGACATGATCTCACCGCAGTTGTGGTAGATGGCCGGACAGCCCTGCGCCTGAATGAAGTCGATATACCGCTTCTCATGAACGAGAATGTGCTGCTCATAGGTCCTGGCGCCCAGGAAGCCCCCCGGAACATTTCCGCCAACGAGCATGACGTCCGCACCCGCTTCGATGAAAGCCCGGGTGTAGTCGAGGGTGCGTTCGGTCGTGTACTGCATGAGCTTTGCGAAGAATTCCGGCTCCGTCAGGAACAGCATGTATAGCTGCGTATGGTCCATGATCATGGAGGCGTTGTTGAAGGGGCCTCCTGACACCCAGGTCCCCAGGATCCCGTCGGTGCCCAGATACTCCTTGATCCGGCGGATCTTCCCCCGCACCATGTCTCCATACGCCGCCGACATCTTCGGCTCATACGTCATCGCAATGTCGAGTTCCCCTTCCGTCGCGATCGGCTTCTTCGTGCAACAGTAGACGTATGTCCCCTTGTTCAGGGCCGTCCGCACGAACACCTGCGACAACTCGCCATCCGGCGTGGTGATGACGGAGGACCGGACCAGATTGTTCCCCTCTTCGGTCACTGCGGTCTTGACCTTCCACGTCGCGGTCTCATGCCCATCGTCCACGCCCCCGAGACAGATGCCCAAGGGATGGTAGAGGTCGAAGATCATGCGCGCGAAGACATCGCATCCCAGGCTGCGCTGATAATCGATGGCCCGGCATGTCAATTGCTCGTAGTCGAGAGGATCGATCCCGGGATGCAGTTGATGGATGAAATGTCCGTGGTCCTGAATGAACAGCGTCACCGGGACCCGGTCGGTGACCTCGCCGTTGATCGTCCGTAACAACCGTTCGCGTGAGTTCATGGCCGCCGTGCCCTCTCCTGATGCTCATGTCCTGTGGCCGGTGTACCGTGCCAGTGCATCTCGATCTCTTCGAGACTCTTCCCGCGGGTTTCCGGGAGATAGTGCCTGACCAGGAGGAACTGCACGGTCGTCATCCCCGCAAAGAACAGAAACGCTGCCCCTCCTCCAGCGACTTCCAGAAAGCGCGGGAAGAGCAACGCCACGAGGAAATACACGCTCCACTGGATGGCGGAGGCGAGGGCGACCGCCTTCGCCCTGATCCGGTTCGGAAAGATCTCCGCCACGAGCGTCCAGAACACCGGACCGATGCATGCGGCAAAGAACGCCACAAAAGCCAGCACAAAGACCATCGTCAGCGCTCCCTCCAGGTGGAGGAAGTACGTCGCTGCCAGGCAGAGCAGTGAGACGGACATGCCGAGAGATCCGGTCAGGTAGAGGGTCTTCCGTCCCACCTTATCGATCACCACGATCGCGACGAAGGTGAAGATGAAGTTGATGAGGCCGATGAACGAGGTGTTGAGAAGTGCATTCTGGATCTCGAAGCCGGCCCCCTGAAAGATCTTGGGCGCATAGTTGACGACCGCATTCATCCCGTTCAACTGCACCAGTCCCGCGACAAGGAACCCCACGAAGCTGGCGTTGCGTACCGACGGGGCGAACAGGTCGCGGAGTTGCGAGGTGCTCTTCTGGCCTTCCAGGGTACGGGCGATCTCCGCGATCTCCAGTTCCGCTTCCGCGGGCCCGGCGATCCGCCCGATGATCGTCCTGGACCTCTCCACCTGCCCCTTGAGATACAGCCAGCGCGGGCTCTCGGGGATCGCGAAGAGTCCGAGAAAGAAGAGCACCGAAGGGGCAACGCCTGTTGCGAACATCCACCGCCAGTCATTGTCGATGCCGTACAGTCCATAGTTGATCAGATACGAGACCAGGATCCCGATGACGATGGTGAGCTGGTAGATGGAGACGAGCATGCCCCTGATCTTCTTCGGGGCGATCTCGGCGACATACATCGGCGCAAGCACGGATGCCGCACCGACGGAGAGTCCGCCGACGATCCTGCTCACCACGAAGGCGACAAAAGTGTGGGCCAGCGCACTACCCAGACACGAGAGTGCGAACAGCAGCGCCACGGAGCTCAGGACCCTTTTCCTGCCGTACCTGTCTGCCAGCGCCCCCGAGCCCAGGGCGCCGAACATCGCACCCAGCACCAGCGATCCCGTGCCCCAGCCGAGTTCCAGCTCATCGAGGTGAAAGTACGATTGCAGCGACGCATTCGCGCCGGAGATGATGGCGATATCGAAGCCGAACATCAACCCCCCGACCATCGCGACCGCACAGATGAATGTCAGATAACTCTTCTGGCTCATGGTCACAGCTCCCGTGCGATCTTGACCAGAGCGCAACCACGACGGGTGCCGACTGTCATGCGGACAGCATCACCGGCCGGAACCAGGACGACCGGGGCATGCGCACCGCCTCCCGGGTAGACCGCGAACGCTTTCAGGCCACCCCTGATACCGGACACATTCCGGAGGACGACCGTCACGTTCCCACGAGGCGGCCCGAAGGTCACGGGAATGACCCATCCATCAGGTACCTCAAACAGGTTGATCTTCGCCTCACGGTTCTCCACTTCGATGCAATGAGGTTCGAGGACCCACTTCTTTCCCTTCAATTGCGCGAGCAGCGGACCGTAGGCCAGATACTGCCGGTCCACCCATGGGCCTGGCTGCAGTGAATGGTCGTTCGCCGGGAATGGGGCCATCGGGAACACGCCGAGGTGCAGATAGCGCTGGAAGAACGCGTCCGGGTCCGGCCGGAGATTCTTCTCTTCGGAGGTCCAACCGAGAGCAGGCCGCCGGATCCCCATCAACGCGGTCAGGTTCAGTGGCGACCCGCCATAGGTGAACTCGTCGAAGAAGCCATCGGTCTGCCGGAGGACATCGATGCGCTTGTCGTGGTTGTTGACGAAGATCACCTTCCCTGCCGCATGCATCATCGGTCCGAGCGTGTCCAGCATGCTCTTCCAGGAAACGAGCATCGAACGCACCGCCCGGTCGCCGAACCAGCTCAGACCGTCGTCACGACGGTCATTGTACATCCTGAGCCAATCCATCCTGTCGATGCAGATGCCTTCTGCATCAGGGATCGAGGCGATGTGCTTCGCGCCCTGGTCAAGAAGGAACGATTGATACACCGGTTCTCCCGGGTCCATGATGATGCCATTCCCCCAGGTGTAGTATGGTCCTCCGATCCGCGACCGCGGATAGGCCGGAAGCATCTCCTGCGTCACTCCTGCCGGCAGTGGCAGGATCGCGTCGGCTAGTCTTGAGTAAAGAAAGTCGTCAGCGTTCTTCCAGAGATCTTCGTCATGTGTTGCTTTCCGGGGTGGCGCGGGGTCGGTCACCTCCGCTCCAAACTCCGTGATGTTGAAATAGCTGAGCACATGGAACCCCTGCCGTCGCATGTCCGCACTGTACCGGCGCATGCCCTCGATGGACGTTGTCCCGCCGCCATAACGGGTCCACCGGGCGGTGTCACTGAGTACCGGTGGAATGAACATGCCCATGTAGGGGAAGTCGAAGCTCGCCTTCCAGTTCACCCCGAACGCCATCGCACGCATCTTCCGTGCATCAAAGGGCTTTTCAAGGGACGAATAGGCGCCGGTGCCCGCGATCTCATGGGCCAGCGGGATGTTCGGATCGAAATACTCCGGGTAGGCCCCTGCCATCCACCGGAGGCCGCCCCTCCAGCCGGATTCATGGACGATGAGATCCATGTGAAAGCAAACCGGGCCGGAGGCGGAGATACGATGCTGCTCCCTGCTGATGACCATCTCTCCCGACGAGCGCACCCGTATGTTCATCTCGAACATCGTATCGGCCGGCGACTGGACGATGCTCAGCCCCCGGTCTCCGCGTTCCTCGGAGATGGTGACCAGCGGAATACCGAAAAGGTTCCCCTGAAAGGGAATGAACCCGATCCGCGGGGTCTCGAACGTGTAGGGCGGCGCACCATACCAGATGGTGTCATTCACGAATGGAATGGGGAGCAGCGGGTCGCTCCAATTGCCGCTGACATCCGAAGGCAGAATACCGATGGCGCTCTGATGGTCCTGCGACCGGGCACGGATATCTCCCAATCGCGGATCCCCCCACGCAGTCCAGAATTTCGCTGACACGCTGTCGGGATAGATACAGTGTGTCTCTATCGGCGTGGTCCACGGACCTCCCGCGCCCATCACCTCCACCTCCCAACGAACACTCCCCCCGCCACTGCGGAACCTGTCGACAACGAGAGCTGAGTGGCCGCCTGATCGTGACCTCCACGTTTGCGTGACGACAAACAATGAATCGGACGATGTGATCTTCGGCGTCCCCTCCGGGTCGCACTCCCTGAGGCGCGTGAATGCCCGGACGGCACGCACACTATCAGGACCCCGCATCACGATCCGTTGCACCGCACCGGAGGCATCGAATGCAACGGTCATGGTGGGGGCGCGGAGTTCGTAGGAAGCTGGTCCGGTTGGCTGGCATCCGGAAGATAGAAGGACGGTGAGGCACAGGACGACGAACGAGATGGCATCGCGTCGTTTCGTCAGGACGGAAAGAAATCGGCTCATGCACGGGATCCTTTTCGATCGCTGCAGCGATCGCAGGGGTTCGACGCACGACGAAAGGCATTCCCCTTGATCGCTGGAAGTATTGAGGATGGACCGGTTGGCGGTCGGGAGAACAGGGCACGTGTATCAGACAGGCAGGTACGTTACGAGTATACGCTGCGATGTTTGGAAATGCAAGCCATTCGCGAAGAGACACCACGTATGGAACAGCGGCGCCCTCCGCCAACCGGCAGCGCGATCGGGGGGCCGACAGGGGGTCGGTCGTTCAGCGGGTCGGCAGGAGATCATCCGGCATTTGACACGCCGGTATGGTAGTAGTATCTTGACCTGACGCCTTGAATGATGTGTCCGCGTCCGGCCGCCCGGAGAACGATGCGATGACGAGCAGGGCTGTGATCTCGGTGCGGCAAGGAAGAGTGACGGTAGCCAACGAGAGCTGCGACCGACAGCATGCAGAGCCAGGAGGTTCTTCGTCGACATGCAGAAACGATTCGCTGAGTGCACCCGTGGATTCCTGATCGCGACCCTCTTCCTCGGTCTTCACGCAGATGGTCCCTTCGGGTGGTCGCAAACGGGTCCGAGCCGGCAGACGCAACCCGGCCCGGGAGCCAAAGACACGCATACGGTGGCCGGCGACGTCTTCGCAGCCATCGGCGCACGCGGCTTCGGGCCGCAGCGAGGCGCGCTTGAAGAAGTGCGCCCGCCAGCACTCCCCCGAACGATCCTCCCGAACGGAGAGTCCGATCCGCACGCGGTCTTCACACCCCGGCAAGCGATCGACACACCGGATGAGCTGTACGCGGAACTCGTCCGGCAACGTGGCATCTACGCGCCGTTCCTGAAAGACCTCGCTCCCGCACTCCCTTCACTCCGCGAAAGCCGGCGGCTCGAGACATTTCAGTGGCGGCTGGAAACCGATGCCGACCGGGCCGACTTCCAACACACGGTACGGGGTGCCGGCACCTGGACGACCGTCAGCGTTCCCCATTTTGGCGGACCGATCGGGCGTGCGGTCGCGTACTACAGGACCTCGTTCCCGGTGACGCGGACCATGCTCGGCAGGGGCGCGGTATTCGTCAGATTTGGAGCGGTGGACTACGAAGCGCACGTGTTCGTCAATGGACACTACCTCGGTTCGCATGAAGGATTCTTCGGCAGCTTCGCATTCGACTGCACGCCCTACGTGCATGAAGGCACCAACACGCTGCTTGTGAAGGTCGAGAATGATGCAATCTACATGGGCAATGATTCGTGGGGGCAGGCGGAAGAAGGCGACAAAATGTACGCCGCGACAAACCTCGGGTGGGACGATCCGGCGTTCGGTTGGCACCATTGTCCGCCCGGCTTCGGCATCTATCAGGACGTGTACATCGAAGCGCGGGCGCCCATGCACCTGGCCGATCTCTGGGTGCGCCCGCTGCCCGATGAGAGACGCGCGGAAGCCTGGGTGGAAGTATGGAATGCGGACCGCAGGAACAAGCCGGCCTCGCTGGAGATCTCGATCTACGGACAGAATTTCAACGACACCGTGATCAGCCGTCTCCGGTACGTTCCGGGTACCCGGATCATTCCCGGCATAGGAGACCTCCAAAAACCGACCGACGATCAGGATGTGATCCTGACGATGGGGCCGGGGATGAACCTCCTCAAAGTGCCCCTTGCCATCGCGCGGTTCCGGAGGTGGGAGCTGAACGCACCGTGGCTCTATCAGATCCAGGTCAGACTCCTCGATGATGCCGGACGCGTCGTGGATCAGGCGAAGGGGCAATTCGGCATGCGGTCGTTCCGGCAGGACCTCGACTCGATCCCGCGCGGGCGTCTGTTCCTCAATGGTCAGCAGGTCAAACTGCGAGGCGCCAACACCATGGGGTTCGAACAGCAGGACGTATTCAAGAAGGATATGCAGCAACTGGTGGACGACATCCTCCTGGCGAAGATCTGCAATATGAATTACCTGCGTCTGACGCAGCGCCCCGTGCAACCCGAGGTGTATGACCATTGCGATCGTCTCGGATTGATGGTGCAGACCGACCTCCCGTTGTTCGGCTGCATGCGGTACAACAAAGTTGCCGAGGGCGTCCGCCAGGCGGAGGAGATGGAACGTCTCATTCGCGGCCATCCCTCCAATATCATGATCAGCTACATCAACGAACCATTCCCCAATGCGAACGGCAGACCCCACCGGCATCTGACCCGTCCCGACCTCGAAGCGTTCTTCGGTGCTGCCGATCGGGCCGTACGGATCCTGAATCCGGACCGCGTCATCAAGCATGTCGAAGGCGACTACGACCCTCCGGGCGAGACCCTGCCTGACAACCACGTGTATTGCGGATGGTACAACGGCCACGGCCTCGAGCTCGGCAAGCTCCACCGGGGGTACTGGGTGCCGGTGAAACCCGACTGGATGTATGCGTGCGGAGAGTTCGGCGCGGAGGGTCTCGATCCGGCCGATCTGATGCGGAGGCGTTACCCGAAGGCGTGGCTTCCGGGGGCGGATGAATCGGGCTGGTCACCCAACGCCATTCCCGGTGCACAGACCGGTAACTTTCATTACATGTGGTTCGATACGCAACGGACGCTGGAAGACTGGGTGCGTGTCAGTCAACGGCATCAGGCCCGGGTCACGAGGCTTTTTGCCGAGCGCTTCCGGCGGGATGACCGCATGACCGGGTTCGCGGTCCATTTGTTCATCGACGCATTTCCATCGAGCTGGATGAAGACGATCATGGACTGTGAACGCCGGCCCAAACCGGCGTACTTCGAATACCGTGAGGCTCTCGAACCACTGGCAGCGAACATCCGGACGGACCGCTGGACATTCACGGCCGGTGAGGAGATGTCGTTCGAATTCTGGGTCTGCAACGACACGCCGCGGTCGCCGGAGGGGGTGGAGCTTCGGTGGCAGATCGAGCAGAACGGGCGAGTGGTGTACGCACGCCGATCGCCTGCTACAGTGGATCCGACGCGTGCAACGTTCCAGGGCTTCTTCGCCCATGACGCGCCCGACGTGCACGAGCGGACCCGGTTCGTCCTCCGGCTCGCGCTGGCTGATGGCGACAGCATCATCCACGACACCAAGGTCGAGTTCGAGGTGTTTCCTCCCCTCCCGGCACCGGACGGCGCGGCGGTGCGCGTGATCGGCACGGCCGATGGCAGGGCACGACGCTTGCTTGCGGAGATGGGTGTGAACGAGCGTGCGGAGAATCCGTCTGTGGTGCTGATCGATGATCCTGCCGCATATGAAGCGAACCGGGCTACTGTCGACAGCGCAGTGGCCGCCGGGGCGCGGGCGGTATTCCTGGAACTTCCCGCCGGTCAGTATGAGATCGGCGGTTCCACCGTGCGGGTCGAAGAGTGCGTGATGCGATCACGGGAGTTCGTATCGCGCGCCACCGGACACCGGTTCGTCGCGGGGTTCGGGGCGGAGGATTTTACGTTGTGGTATGATCCCGCGGTGGACCATTTCCGTCCGCTGCTCCCGACGGTATTTGTTGCAGACGGTTGGGATCCGATCCTGCTGAATGGGAACGGGGTCTGGGGAGGTGGGGCATGGCGATCCCGATTGGCCGCGGCCGAGAAGCATTACGGACGCGGTTCATATGTCGTGTGCCAGGTCGAGCTTGCGGGACGTACGCGCCACAATCCCGTCGCCGCGCACTTCACGCGCCGGTTATTGGTGCCATGATCCTGAGGGCAACCGGCGCTTCCGCTGTGTGCTGCCTGGATCTCAATACGTGCACTCCCGTGCGGCATCCGCATACACCGACAGATGTTCCGGTGGAGTATCGAAGAAGTGATCGGCGCAGGACAGGATGTATCCGCCGCCCCGGCCGACCTTTTCGAAGAGCAGGCGGACCTGCGCCCGGATCTCCTGCACGCTCCCGCTCGTGAGTACGGAATGCTGATCCATCCCGCCAATGAGCGCAACACGGTCGCCGATCTTCTGCTTCACCTCCCAGGGCTGCTGATTCCCGCCGATGCTCGGCGGTGCGAGGGTTTCCGATGCATCGGTCCCGTTCTGCACGATGAGCTCTTCGATCCCGCGTGTCCCCCCGCATGTATGGTAGGTGACCGCGAAGCCCAGAGCGTGCAGGGCATCATGCAATGCACGGTCGTACGGGAGACAGAACGTCCGGTGCAGCTCCGGGGAGATCACCGTCGAGGACGCTGCACCACCCCCTGTTTCCACGAGGTCGAACTTCGCGCCCTTCATCGCTTCGACGAAGCGGAGTTTCTTTTCCAGGAGGATCCGCAGGAGCGCATGCACCCAATCCGGCGTATCCATGGCCCTATAAATGAGGTCAGTGATGTCCATGAGACAGGCCGCATGCTGCCAGCATCCCGCCTGATCGCCCCAGACAAACCCGCGCACGATCCCCCTGTCCCCCACCTCGTCGTACACGCGCGCTAACGGTGTGAGATCGAGCGATGGGACCGGCATGTACTTCCGGATGAGTTCGATATCCTCATCCTGCTTGATGAGATACTCCGTGATCCATGTCGTCTTCCGGTCGCCGGCGGTCTTGTACGTCAGGACACCCTCCGGCGTGACGATCCGGTGATGGTTCACCCTTGCATCAGGATCGTTACTCACCACGGTCACCTCATCACGCCACTCGGGCGTCGAGAACTTCGCGAAGTCGGCATTCACCAGCCAGAACTGTCCCATGTCCTCGAAGTACTGCACCGCCGCGTCCATGCCGAATCTCTGGAATGCCTGGAGCGGCGTGATCCCGCCGAGATAGGTATCCAGGTGATACCCCTGCCACTGGTGGACGGTGACCGGGAGGCGGTCCGGTCGCTCCCCGTGCACGGCACACATGAGGCGTTCTTTCGATGTCATCGCAGGTCCTTCGTAAGGGATGTGTCGGAGATCGGCGGCGTGGTTTCGTATTTCCCGAACAGGTCCACCAGTTCTTCGACCCGCCGCACGCGGGATTCCAATGCATCGGGGGGCACCTGATCTGCGACCCCGAGCACATACCGTGGTGTCGAGCGCATCACGGCAAGGACCTCGGCCACGTGCCGGTCGAATTCCGCATCGCTCACCTTCGCGGTGAAGTACACGCCGGGGATGCCCCCCCAGAGAACCGACCGGGAGCCCCCCACCTGTTGGGCCCACTGTTCGATCGGCATGTCCCCGACGGGCGCGGGCGTCATGGCCTCGATCACCGTGAAGCCGACCGACGCCTCTTCACGCAGGAGGCCCTTCAGCGTCCCGTCCATATGAATGAACGAGTGCTTCCCCGTCGCAGCGATCCGTCCGGTCCATTCCTCCTGATACGCACGCATGTAGTTCTCGAAGAACCGTGGGCCGATCATTTCCGCGGAGAGGTTCTCCGGGATCATCAGGACCTCGGCCGGGCTGTCGATGGCCAGCTGCGCGGCCCGGTCAAAACTCTCCTTCATCACCGCGAGGGTCTCGGCGAAGCCATCGGGATCCGCGGCTTCCGCGTAGGTCACAGCGGCGATCCCCGCCTCCAGCGCAACCAGGTGCATGAATGGACTCTTCGGCAGGTAGCACAGCAGGATCCCCTGATCGCCGATATCATGCAGCCGCCGTTGGCCGAACGCATAGTCCGGTTCCCAGTGTGTGTGCGCGTACGCATAGCGGAGGGCCGGGAGGTCGTCCTCCGACTTGACAAGATGCTCGATGGGTGCTTCTGCGAATGACTCAGGGAGGTATTCCCAGCACTCCCGGAGGTTGCCACGGGGCGTGACGAGTTCGCGGTAGCGGCGATGTCCATCGCGCCAGAGCCGTTCTTCGAAGTCGTATACCGGACGGAATGGGAAGGAGCCCTGCAGATAGAACCCGACGCCGAGCGAGCGGTGCCAGTCGATGTA
Source organism: Bacteroidota bacterium (assembly GCA_030835135.1). GTDB lineage: Bacteria > Bacteroidota > Ignavibacteria > UBA10030 > UBA6906 > JAGDMK01. Next base: position 40,850 of record JAUQWO010000079.1, on the reverse strand, counting down.
CTCGGCGGACTCTTTGAATCCCTCCGGCCGTTCTCCCCGCCCGATGAGGGCCGATGCCCAGTAATCAAGATCGCCGAACCAGGGAACGCGGTCAGGCTGACCACCGCCGAGGAGGGTGAGGATGCGCGAGCGTGGTGTGGGTCGTACTGCCGGATACCGAACCGTGTGGTCCATCATGCGGAGGTTCGCTCATGTAGGAAACGATCATCAGGGAGTGCGATCTCAATCGGGGCCCTTCGTGTGCCGTTCCGCGGATGCACGAGCGCTCCCTCCACATGAACGTGTGGTCCCCGGTGGAGCACCCGTGCAATGTACGCCGCCGCCTCACGAGAAGCAAGATTGCAGCATGCGCAGGTCCGGTGCTTGTTTGGTGCTGGATCGGTGCTGGTTGGGTGCTGCTCCGGTGCTGGTTGGGCCGATCGCCCGGATTGACATTCGCTGCTCCATCGACTACATTACCTGTGAGCGATCAGGCATCCCCCACTGCCAGATGTTGCTCAGGAGTATCGCTATGCACACATCATCGGCCCTCAGGCAGATCTGTACCCTTCTCCTTCTTCAGGTCGTCGCCGCACACGCATTCGCCCAAGACCCGGGCCCGGTGTCCTCGGGTGCAGACCATGAGGCCGGCATCATGATCGCCGGAGAGCTCTGGGACTCGATCCTGCCGCTCAACTGCGGCCCTTCCTATGTGGAAACGCGATCGGACATCATCCGGCAGATCAGGATCGGGAACTTCGACCGGCAGTGGTCAACCCCGACGCACATGTGGCCCGGGGGGTGGCCGTACGGCGCCTTCTGGAACAAAGCGATCGAGGTCACGGTCTGGGATCCCGACTCGTCATTCAACCCGCCGCTCATCAATGGCATAGCAAATCCATCGTATGTCGCCGGCGCCGAGCACTATGCTCATGCCGCATATCCGAACAGGAGTATGGGACGATCCATCCCCGGAGCCGGAGACCCGGCGAGGGATCACGCGCGCAAGACATCATGGGTGGATCCCCAATTGCGGCATCATGCGGTGTATGAAGCAGCACATCCAACGACCGTCGGTCTGGACGTCGCGGTGAAGGTCCACCAGTACACGCTCAACTGGAACAACTTCAACGACTTCATCATCATCGACCTGACCCTCACCAACACGGGTGTCGTCGATTTGAACGCCGACGGGATCCCCGAACGGACGGGGCACGTGATCGAAGGCGTCTGCGCGAACATCCACGCGGAATACTTCTGCTACTACCGCCTGAATGAATCAGCGGGCAGGTCCAGCGGCATGTACGCACAACGCGGCGTCGGATTCGTCACGAGCGCCGATCCCGCAGGATTCCCGTGGGCGTTTCATGCAGCATTTCCGGGTGAAACAATTCAGTCGGTGGGCGATATGGGGATCGTTGGTCCGGAAAAGTATGCCGCCGATGTCTGGAGTGCCTGGGCATGGCTGGGCGCACGGGACTCCTCCGGCCTCCCGTATCCCACACGGTTCGGTACCGACGCCGTCGGCCGCGGGGTCGAACGCGGCCGGTACGTCAGCGATGGCGTCGGAAAGGGATTCACGATCGGGACCGGTGATCCGAGAGAGACGTTCATCGGATCGATGGGGACGTTCTTCGTTGATGGTGGGAGGGCGCGCGACCGGCAGCGCTTCGATCTCCGCGCCGATGAGAACCTGTTCGAACCCGGCAGCGCGCCTGGCGATCTTCGCACATTCCGGCTCAAACCACCTGCGGACAGGGGAACGCCGGCGGGGGATATGAAGAATACGAACGAATTCGCCGTACTCCCTCACGAGCGGCCCTGGACAAGGGGTTACACCGCCATCACCAACTTCGACGGGGACAGCTTCACGGGGATCGGGCCATTCACGATCGGGGTCGGCGAACGAGTGACTCTCTCGCTGGTCGTGGCCGGGGGCTACCGGTTTCAGGGTGTGGCCAATGCGATCGCCACGGCACGGTGGGTCTACGAGACTACCGGAAGCGATCATGCACTCCCCTTCAGCTATCCCGCGGTCCCTGACATGCGCGTCGAAGATACGTTTGACCGGTCAATCCGGATACGGTGGGATGCAAGAGCCGAGACCCATCCGGACTTCGCCGGATACAAGATCTACCGTGCCTCCCGCGCTTCGCCGGTCGATTGGCTTACTTCCGGAACGCGGGGACTCGACAACTACTGGCGCAATGGAACACCCGGACCAACACCGGACAGTCTGCTCGCACCATTGAATCCGGACTTCACGGCGTTCGGATCGGTTGCCGGGCATACGGGCGAAGCGGGCAGTTGGGGACCGTACTCACTCATGGCAGTGATCCCCGCGGGTGATCTCAGCCGCTTCACCGACGCCAGCGATCCGGTCCTTGTTCGGACATGGGAAGACCGCACTGTTGCGATCGGATCGACATACTGGTACTCTGTTGCCGCGTATACCGGGGGCACGGTATCACTTGGCAACGACTATGTATCCTACAGCAATGTGCCCACCACCGATCGTCTGGAAACATCGAACGTCAACCGCAATGGAGCGAGCGGACTCTGGGAGGGGACGTATCCGTTTGCCACACTGAGCCCGTTGTTCCCAACCATGGCAGGCGGGCGGAAGGATATTGGCACGGAATTCATGGTCCGTTCAGCTCGCTCCACGCCCGCCGATCTTCTCAGCGGGCGGGCACGTATTGCTGTAACACCCAACCCCTACAAGCGTCATGCGGACTTCGATAATGCCGCCCGGCCGTCCGAGCACAGGGTCATGTTCCTCAATCTCCCGGACGGGGCACGCATCACGATCCTCGATGTGTCCGGCCAGGTCGTGCAACAACTCACCTTCACTTCATCCGACGCGATGCAGGGCGGCATGTTCTGGGACTTGATCTCCAGGACCGGGGTCGAAGTGGCGAGTGGCCTGTATGTGTACGTCGCGGAGTATGCGGGTGGGCAACAGGTGGGATACTTCTCAATCCTTCGCTGACATCGCTCCGGCGGATCACCACCCCGGTCAATCCCCGATCGGCACCACCCGCCCGTCACGTGGCAAGGTCCGGCATGCGGTATGCCTTCATCCGCCCGCTCACCGCACCACGACAGGGCGCAGGCAGACCATTTCTGCGTAGCTGCCTTTCATGGTGGGACCCGGCCGTGCCATGAACGACCTCCCTCCTGTGCCTGCTTTGGACGTCGCATCCCTTCCAGTGATAGTACCCTCGTCGACAACGTCCTGATAGAGATCTTCCACCTCTCTGAGGATCTCCGGGACCAGTTGAATGGACAGGTTCTTCATTGATTCTCGGATACGAAATCTGTATACTCAACGATACCTCACGCGTTTCCAACCTGCTGGGAGCAATGCATGGAACAGACTGCACGCGGCGCCTGGACCTCCAGGACCGGCTTCATCCTTGCCGCATCGGGATCGGCGATCGGACTCGGCAACATCTGGCGGTTTCCGTACGTGACCGGCATGCAGGGTGGCGCTGCCTTTGTCGCCGTCTATCTCGGATGCGTCCTGGCGATCGGGATCCCCGTATTGATCGCGGAACTGACTCTCGGACGCCATACTGCCCTGAATCCCGTCGGCGCCATCCGCGCGATCACGAAATCCCGGTATTGGCCGCTCGTGGGCTATCTGGGCGTCATCACTGGCGCTGCGATCCTCTCGTATTATGCCGTCATCGCAGGATGGACCGTCGGCTACATCTTCCGCACGATCGCCCATTCCAGCTCGACCTTTGGCGCATTCGTCGCGGATCCGGCCATCGAGATCGGCAATTTTGCTCTCTTCCTCCTGCTGACAGCGGGGGTCGTCATCGGTGGGGTTGAACGAGGCATCGAACGGTGGTCGAAGATCCTGATGCCCATGCTTTTCCTCATTCTTCTCGGTTTGATCGCATTCGCGCTCACGCTTGACGGTGCATCGAAAGGCGTAGAGTTCTATCTCAAGCCCGACTTCAGCAAAATAACCGGATCGACCGTCCTGGCAGCTCTCGGACAGGCGTTCTTCTCACTGAGTCTCGGGATGGGTGCAATGATCACGTATGGGAGCTACATTTCCAAGCAGGAGAACCTTGCCATCTCCGCGGCCAGCGTTGCACTGGCCGACACACTGATCGCGGTGCTTGCCGGACTGGTGGTATTCCCGGCACTCTTTTCGGTCGGACAGGAACCGACACAGGGTCCGAGTCTCGTGTTCAACATCCTTCCCCGCATCTTCGAGATGATGCCCGGCGGAACGATCGTCGGCGTATTCTTCTTCATTCTTCTGGCGATCGCTGCCCTGACGTCCACGGTCTCGTTACTTGAGGTACCCGTCGCGTTCCTCGTCGATCAGAAGAAGTGGTCCCGGAAGAAGGCCGTTGCGATCGTCACTCTTATCGTCTTTGTGATCGGCCTCCCAAGTGCTCTCTCGCAGGGATCGGTTCCCGCATTGAGTTCCATCGAATGGTTCGGAGGACGGGACTTCCTCGGCATCATGGATTTCATCTTCGGCAACCTCTCCTTGACCTTCGGCGGGTTGCTCCTCGCGATCCTTGTCGGTTGGGTATGGGGCACACGGAACGCCGCGGAGGAACTCGCGCTGGGCGCGGGGCCGCGGTTCGCCGCACTCATTCCCGGATGGTCGTTCATGCTGCGCTTTGTTTGTCCGCTGATCATCGCCGCCGTGCTTCTGAACCTGACCGGCATTTTTTGAGTAACCGACACATCACCGACCCGGAGAACCCAGATGACTGAATACCTTGACCTGCTCCTGCACTACACTACGCTTGTCGCCGACAATATCTGGTGGCCGGTCGTGATCCTTCTGCTCGCCGGTACGGGCATTTACCTTTCATTCCAGACCGGCTTCATTCAGATCCGCCGCCTGGTGTTGGCGTTCAAGCTGATGTTCCGGGGACGGGACAAAGAAGAGATGGCGGGACGCACGGGCGATATCACGCCGTTCCAGGCATTGATGACGGCGCTGGCAGCGACGGTCGGGAATGGCAACATTGCAGGGGTGGCGACGGCGATCGCGAGCGGGGGCCCGGGCGCTCCGTTCTGGATGTGGATGACGGCGGTCTTCGGCATGGCAACGAAGTACGCCGAAGGAATGCTGGGTCTCCACTTCCGGGTCAAGACCGAGGACGGGACATTCAGCGGCGGCGCGATGTATTACCTCCGTGACGGCATCCGCTGGAAGACACTCGGCAAGTTCCTCGCGCTCTGGTTCTCGATCGCCGTGATCGTGATGTCGACCTTCGGGAGCGGCAACATGGCGCAGTCGAATTCGATCGCGCTTGCGCTCAACAGCGATTTCGGCATCCCGTTCATCTGGACGGGGATCGGACTGGCGATCCTGGTGGGCATCGTGATCATCGGCGGGGTCAAGCGCATCGCTGCGGTCGCCGAGCGACTTGTGCCGGGGATGATCGTGCTCTATATGGGGGCGGGCATGTACGTGATCCTCGCCAACGTGATGGTCATTCCGGATATCATCATGATCGTTCTCCGCTCGGCACTGACGAACGAGGCGATGGTTGGCGGATTCCTCGGGCACACGGTGAAGGAAGCGATCCGTTTCGGGGTCGCACGCGGGACACTCTCGAACGAATCGGGCATCGGTTCATGCTCCATCCCGGCCGCCGCCGCGAAAGGGAACGAGTCGGCCGCACAGGGTATGGTCGCAATGATGGGGACATTCATCGATACGATCGTCGTCTGCAGCATGACGACCTTCGTCATTCTTGCGTCCAATCTGCACCCGCACACGACCGGACTGACGAGCACCGAGTTGACGAAGAGCGCATTCGCCGTCGGCCTCGGTACGGATCTGGGGGGATGGATCGTCAGCGTGAGCAGCTTCCTCTTCGGGTACACAACGCTGATCGGGTGGTCGTACTACGGCGAACAGGGGGCGCGGTACATGTGGGGGATCAGGAGCGTGACGGCATACCGGTACATTTTCTGCATCTTCGTGTTCTTCGGTGCGGTCCTGCAGGGACGGCATCTGCAGATCGTCTGGAATCTGGGAGACATCGGCAATGCGCTCATGGCCATACCGAATCTCATCGGGCTGCTGCTATTGGGAGGGCTTGTGCGAAAGGTTACGAAGGACTATCTCCACCGGTGGGACACCGGGGTGATCAAGAGTCCGTTCGGAGACTGAGCAGCAAGGCGAGGTAGTGGGCTGAAGCGCGGGATCCTCGGGGATTCGCCGGAGATCGGAAGTCCCTGAGAGAACCGACCGGACCATAGAACGACACGACGACTCCGCGTGTGGAACGTGGGCCGCCACGTTACTGGTTCCAGGTCCCCGACACATCAGCCCCCACGGTTGGATCAGGACATTTCGCTCTATTTGTCCGAGACATCCACCCGCAACGTGGGCGGTGTCGCACTGGTCACCACAACGACGTAGTACTTGTTCTCATCGGCGTTGAAGCTGACCGATGGTGAGGCCGATTCGCTCTGGATCGTCGCCGATGCCGTCCACGGACCGGTCTGGATATCCTGATAGACTGTGCCTCTCCCCCCATCGACGTCATTGATGTTTATGGTATTTCCCGTGGGCGTCTTCAATTGCACGTTCACCTTCGACGTCCTCTCGTTGAACACCCGGATGCTGGGAGACTCCTTGCTGCAACCAGCCATCATCACACACGCAGCAATGAGCCCTGCTATCGCGATCCACTTACGGATTCGCATGAGTTGCCTCCTGTCCACGTCCCTGGTTGCCCATCTTCAGCACAACATACTCCCCATCCCAGAGAAATGCAAATCGCGTGCCTGATTTCGGCTTCATCCACGCGCTCCTCCCCCTCAAATACCTCCGAATTAATGGATCGTATTAACCTCTCCGCCCCTGAGACCAGTCCAATTCGTATGTTGGGTTAGGGCGATACTTGATAGGTCCCAAGCAGCAAGTCGCGATCTACCTTCGCTCGGATCAGTTCCGTATCGCGCTTGTTGGTGCCGACCATGGGTTGAAACCGCTGCAATTGATGCGGAGGAATTTGAGAAAGGAATTCGCCGCAGGAGCACTTGACAATAGAAATCCCGTGGCGTATATTCCTGCGCGTCTTCATAGGTTCTCTGCGGTGATGGGTATCGATCACGCAAGAGACCTGAGAGCGCAAGTCCGAACCTTGCCACGCTCTTACCTCCCACCTCTCCTCTCGCGGCCCTTCACCCACCAAGCATGCGCATTCATGCAATCCGTTACCGCACCGGCCCTATGGTCACGTCTTGATGTCGGGAAGTACGCGCCAGAACTCCTGGTTCTGACACACCATGCAATTCATTGCCCTTGCGCAAAGGAGGCACCCCGTGCGACTCGTCATGCTTTCGGATACCCATTTTGGGGATCCGCGATGCGGCCTTGTTGAACGCAACAATCACGGCTATTTCACCACCCGGCTATATAGTGCGTTTCGTGATATTGCAGGCGCAAAGAATTCCTATCTCATTCTGGTGGGCGACATCCTGGATTTCGCCGTGACCAACTATCAGGAGGCCTACCAGGCAGCAAAAGCATTCTTCCTTCAGGTGCAACGGGATGACATCGCCGACGAGATCATTTACATCCCCGGCAATCACGATTTTGATATCTGGCACACCGTCGAGTACCAGGTGAATGTGCTCCATCGGCTTGAGCAAGGATCTGTCCCGCGATCATTCCGGATGTCCGTTGCGGGTGTCCTGGACGACCGGACCTCCACGACCCGGCACGATCTTGTCCTCTCTGGTGTCACGCGACAGCAAGGGCCAGGTCCAACGTACGCTGGATTATTCCTCGACCGTCTCACGGTACCCGAAGGACGTGAATCCCGGTTCAATTTTGTCTATCCCAATCTTTACATCCTGACCAACGACGGTACCGTCCTCCTTACCCATGGCCATTACTTCGATTTCTATTGGACCATCGGGAGTGTCTATGGCCCACCGGTCCTTGGCCGGGGGCATCTGGGAATTGACGGTGACATCAATCTGAAGGCGCTGGTGGGAATGAACTTCCCCCTCAATCTTCTGGCGAGTGCCGGGGTCGGGCAGGCAAAACCACTCACGGATGTCTTGTACACCATCAAGACCGACGTCTGCGCGGGACAGTTCGGCTATCTGAAACAGTGTCTGCGCCGGCTGCAGCGAACACTTGATCGGGAGTTATTCCCCTTCAGTCCGTTCAATCCGCTCGAGTGGGTCTCGGATCTTGCCCTCAGCGGTGCCCGGCGATTTCTCTTGCGGCTCCTCGGCCAGATAGATCACCCGCGATGCAATGCCAGGTATGTCCCATCGCTTGCCGTGCGTCGCCGCCTCAATGCCTACTTTCGTGCCAGCGCCTCTGAATTGACCGAGCTCTCCCTGGAAGGCACGATACAGGCGCCGGTCCCGGCGCGGCCCTCCCATCTCGTCTTCGGCCATACGCATCGCCCGATAGCATGGCTCGCGGGCGAGCCACTAAACGTCGGCCACCATTGGCCGCTCGTTCTTCACAATACCGGCGGATGGCTTACGCCACAGGAAACGCACTCCCAGGAGACGGGGGGTGCAGAGGTCTTTCTCTATGAGTCGAACAATGGATTCTCATCATGGCATATCCCGTGTCCTCCCGACGCGCACTGACCATTCGGGATAGGTCATCAGGGCCGATCCGGCATCATCCCCGGGGGCCCCATCGATCGTTGCTGTCGCGTTTGCATCGCAGCACACTGGGCGTGGGGCCATGGCATGGGACACCGGGGATGCACGGCCCACACCCCAGCTTCCATGATCTCACTCAGCCACGGAGGCACCTATGCCATCTTCGAATAGTCTCTCGCAAAAGATCGTTGCATTGGCAATCGACAGGCTCGAACGCCACTTCGCCAATACGCACGACCAGCAGGACGCTGCAGGACGTATCATCACCACCGCTCTGAGTCGGACCCGGCCAGACATCCGTACGGCGATCACGCGGAATCTCAAGTTGTTCCGTTCGACGCCGGTATCACACCAGGAACGCTTCATGGGCAAGTACTATAACCGGCATATTGTCCTCAGCGACGTGGCGGCCAATGTCGCCACGACATCCGCCATGCCGTCTGCGTATGAGGTGTACGAACGGCCCCTGTCGAGCATGAGACACGATTCTGTTGTCGACAAACGTATCGCACTGGCGGACTGGTTGAGGACACACACGCCCGCGGTTTACCGCTCCATTAGCCTTGAACTGGACAGGATCAATATCATCGATGAGGGCGATTGGGGGGACGCCGAAGCGATCGTGATCGGGGGCGCATCGGATGGGATCAAGGCTCACGCCATCGTGTCACATGTACGCAGGGGTGGCGATGATAGCGACATTCTCTTCTTTGGAGAAGACCGGATCGCTGTTCCATTGTGGGACCTGGAGGAAGACGGAACAAGCAAGATCTCCTACTACGGCGAGGTGTGGGAGCTTGATGCTCATGACCGCGCCGACATCATTGCTCTCGTCGGTGGTGCAGCAGGGCTCGCCACCGCTATCGTATCGGGTCTCGTAGCCGGCGGGGTAATAGGTGGACCGGCAGGCGCCATTGCCGGCGCTGTCATTGGGGCGATCGTCGGTATCATCGAAATCTTCGCTGCGTTGAACAGCGACGACTTCTGGGGGTCGCACCAGATCGAGCTCTTCGGCCCCTATGAGGTTCCACAGCAGAACCCCTTGCGGATCACCCAGGAGCGGCGCCCGGACGGTGAACATTACGCACTCCATTTCATCCGCCATCTCTATGAGCATGTCCCGAAACCCGATGTCAATTACACCGTCCTCGTGACTACCGCCAACCGGGAGGACGCTGGCACGGATGCCAATGTGTACCTGACGATCCATGGCTGCGATGGGGATGCAGGAGAGTTCGCTCTCAATAACATGAACAGAGATGATTTTGAACGCGGCCACACGGACGATTTCGCGATCACGGCCCCGGACCTCGGTGATCTGAAGTCCATCCATGTGCGCCATGACAATTCCGGCGAGAAGCCCGGCTGGTTCCTGTCGCAGGTGAACATCAGGAACAACGACAACGGCAGGGAGTGGTTGTTCTCCGCCAATCGCTGGCTGGCGCGCGACGAAGCGGACAGGAAAACCGAATGCGACGTCTACGCCGGATAACGATACCCGGCTCGTTCAGCCGGCCGCCGCTCGCGCACGGACCCGGGCAAACCGGGTCTGTGCGCAGCACACGGTGAACGCAAACGCACACGCATGACGCCGTGCATGGTCGCAACAGGGAAACACCAGAGGGGAGACACGCGAAGACAGCGGAGAGCGAGGGATTCGAACCCCCAAGTCCTTGCGGACGCCAGTTTTCAAGACTGGTGCAATAGCCGTTCTGCCAGCTCTCCAGTACTACAACACCCAGCGAGCCCAAACCCGGAACCTGCCTCTCGCACCGCATCGGGGGCCTTGTTGTGGGGCTTCCGAACTCGCCTGTATCAAAAATACGAATCTTCCCCGAGGAAGGCAACCGGGTGAGCGCCCTCTGCCCACAGCGCTCGCCTCCGGAACGCGATCATCACCAACGCGTGTTCAATTCGAACGCGGGATACTGCGCTCCATCCAACGTCACCCCCGCGATCTGCGTTCCCCAACTGATCGGCCGCAATAGGATCGATCGGTCATGGCCGACCGGCGCAAAGGCATAGCGCAGTGTCGCCTGATCACCATTCAGGCGCAAATGGCCGCAGAGATACGTGTTGTAGCCCAGCTCGATCGAATGATACGCCGCCTTCCCGCTGCTCGCCCTATTCGCGTCTTGGATATGCGCGACCGTGCGCAGATCGTGGAGGAGGTCATTGGTGCGAGGCTCCAGAAAATGCAGCCGGGCACGCCCCCGGAATGGAGAGCGTGCCCGGCGCCTGCTACGGTCAATTATCCCACGAAATACAGATATCCGAACGCAATCACGCCGAGCACCAACGCCGACGTGGCGATGTCGCGCCAATCCCAGCTTGCACCGGATTCCGAAACATGTTCACGTGTCCGCGTGCCGAAGGATAGGTTCTGGATCCTCGCATAGTCGGGCTGGGTGGTCAGAAAACTGACCCCCACCATCACCACCGCCGACACCAGAGTGATCAGAATGCTGAAGTACTGGAAGTTGATGTTGTTCACAAGCCAGAAGAAGCTTCCGGGTTCGTATCCGTGCATGATCCCCATCGTCACTGGGGTGTCCACCGCCATGCGGAAGGCACCCATGAGGAACCCGATGATCATCGCCCAGAGGCAGCCCTGTGCATTCAGCCGCTTCCAAAAGACCCCGAGGAAGAACACGACGAAGATCGGCGGCGCAAGATAGCCCTGCACGGCCTGCAGGTAATTGTACAGACCCGTCGCGCCTTTCACCACAGGAATCCACGCGATCGCCAGGAGGACCATGACCCCCGTGGCGATGCGGCCCATGCGCACGAGTTCGGACTGCGTGGCCTTCGGACGGAGTTTCTCATAAATGTCGACCGTGAACAGCGTCGAGCATGCGTTGAACACGCCCGCCAGCGAGCCCATCAGGGCGGAGAGAAGGCCCGCAACCACGATGCCACGGAGCCCTGTCGGCAACAGATGCTGCACCATCAGCGGGAATGCCGCCTGTGCCTGGGGGCTCGCCTGACCAGTTGCCGGATCGTACACCACCTCGAGTCCGGGGATCTTGCCGCTCTTCGCCAGCGCGAAGCAGATCAGTCCGGGGATGATGAAGAGATACACGGGGAATAGTTTCAGCACTGCTGCGAACAGCGAGCCACGACGGGCGACCTTCTCATTCGGTGCACCAAGGGCACGCTGAACGATGTACTGGTCCGTGCACCAGTACCAGAGTCCGATGACCGGAGCGCAGATCGCCATGCCCAGCCATGGAAATTCACCATTGAAATACCAAGCCTGCCTCACCAGGGCGCCGGCAGCATTGTGCTCGATCACGGGGGCCCAGGTGCTTTCCACCCCGACCGGGGTGAGCGGCTTCCAGAGATTGAACATTTCCGACCCGCAGATCGCCTTGAGCTCGCTCCATCCCCCGAGCGTTGCAAGGCCATAGAATGTGAGCAGTGCGGAGCCGCCGATGAGCACGATCACCTGTACGGCGTCGTTATACGCCACAGCCCGCATGCCACCAAGCGTCGTGTACAGGCCGGTGAGAAGAATGACCAATACCGAGCCGATCCAGAAACTGTCGATCACCGTACTGCCGATGGTGATCTGGAGTTCCGGCAACAACGTGCCGAAGACCACGCCGCCGGCGAAGATGCCGACAGCGATCTTGGAGACGATAAAGGTGACCAGAGAAACGATCGAAAGGACATAGCGGGATGCCGTGGAGAATCTTCGTTCAAGGAATTCGGGCATGGTGAACACCAATGAGCGTGCATAGAACGGCACGAACACCCATGCCAGCACGAGCAAACACCAGGCATGGAATTCGTAGTGTGCCATGGCCACGCCCTGGCTTGCCCCGGACCCGGCAAGGCCCACAATATGCTCGGACCCGATGTTTGAGGCAAAGATGGAGGCACCGATGACCCACCAGCTCAGATTTCTGCCTGCCAGGAAGTAATCCGCGGTCTCATCTTTCCCGCGCTTGACGACCCACCAGGCCACGCCCAGGAGGACGGCGAAATACGCGGCGATCGCCAGCCAATCCCATAGTTGTAGTGTTCCCATGAGGAGCTATCCAATTGAAAGTGGTTGCAGCAGTGAGGTCCCCCTGCGACAGAAAAATGCACCGGAATCTTGACTAAATCAAGGGTGAAACGGTTTTATTTTTCAATCGGAGGGGCGACCGGGGATGACGAGGAGGGGTGCAACATGTGGAATGGGATGCGGACTGAACCAATGGCCGCCCGGCGGGATCAGCGATCCCGCCGGACAGCCCTCACTCTCTCAGGATGCCACCTCACCCGCGACACTCTTCTTTGAGAACCGGGCGAACAACCCCGACGGCCTCGCGAAGAACGCCGGGATGCTGGCACGCAATTCTTCGACCTTCAGATACACGACCGGCACCACGATGAGGGTCAGGAACAGGGAACTGGTCAATCCCCCGATCAGCGCCCACGCAAGGCCCGACTTCCACTCCGAACCGGACGAGCGGGACAGGGCGATCGGCATCATGCCGAAGATCATGGTCAACGTCGTCATGAGGATCGGCCGCATGCGGGCACGGGCCGCCTCCAGGAGCGCGTCATACACCGACAGTCCCTGCTCCCCGCGCGTGGAATTCGTCCGGTCCACGAGCAGAATGGCATTCTTGGCGACAAGGCCCATGAGCATGATGATGCCGAGCATGGTGAAAATGCTCAACGCCTTCCCGGTCACCGCCAGCGCCACCATCGCACCCACCATGGCAAGCGGCAGCGAGAAGAGCACGACGAACGGATACACATACGAGTCGTAGAGCGCCACCATGATCAGATAGATGAACAGGATCCCCACGAACATCGCAAGGAACAGACTCGTGAAGCCCTCGGCCCGCATCTTCTCCATGCCCAGATAGGTCAGCATCACACCGTCCGGCAGCTTCGTCTGTGCGATCTTCGCTTTGAAGTCTTCCATGATCGTTCCGGTCGCGCGACCCAACGTCTCCCCGCTCACGTAGATCACACCGATGCGGTCCCGGCGCTCGAGCTTCGTCGGCCCCGCGCCCTGCGACACGGTGGCGAACTGCTTCAATTCGATCTGCTGGCCACGCGCGTTCATGAACGTGATCCCGCCGATGTCCCCGGTGCGCGTCCGGTCGAACTGGTCGAACTGGATCCGGATATCGTACTCCGTGGTCCCGTCGCGGTACTTGGACTCGTCATCACCCGTGAGTGCCACACGCAGCGTCGAGCCGACATCCGCGATACTCAACCCCAGCTGGGCCATTTTCGCGCGGTCGATCTCCACCCGCATCTCGGGTTTGGAGGTCTCCGACGAAAGACGCACGTCGGTGGTTCCCGCCACGCTCTTCAGCACATCGGCGACCTCATTGGCCGCACGGCTGATCGAGGCATTGTCGGTGCCATAGATGCCGATCTGCAACGCGGACTGATTGGCTGAGCCGAACATGCCGATCGGAAGGATGTACGCCTTCACGCCCGGGATCTCGAAGAGCTGGCGCTTGATCTCCTCCCCGACCTCGGTGGTGGAACGGGTCCGTTTGTTCTTGGGGACCAGCGCCACGTTCAACTGTGTCAGGTTGTTGCTCGAGAACGTCAGGGATCCGGATTCCTGTGACCCCACACCCGTGAACACCTTCTCCACCTCGGGCATCGCCGCGAGCAGCTTCTCGATGCGCAGCGTGATCCGGTTGTTCTCTTCGATGCTCGTGCCCTGGGGCAATTCGACGGACACGCTGAACTCCCCGCGATCAGCGACCGGCATGAACTCGTTCCCGATGAACCCGAACGGCACGAGGAGCATCGTCAGGAAGAACAGCACGGTGGTCGCGAGGAACACTTTCCCCTTGTGATGGAGCGCCCACGCGATCACGACCTGATAGAAATCGGTGAACCGGTGATAGAACTTCTCGAATGCCAACGCGAAGCGCCCGAGCATCGTGCGGTCCGTCAGGCGCTCCAGCCGGGCAAACCTGGATGCCAGCATCGGGGTGATCGTGAACGAGACGAAGAGACTGGTCAGCGTGGCCCCGACGACCACCAGGGCATACTGCCGCATGATCTGCCCGACGACGCCGCTCACCAGCGACAGCGGCAGGAACACCACGACGTCCACCATGGTGATAGAGAGCGCCGCGAAGCCGATCTCGTTCCGTCCGGTCAGTGCCGCCGCACGGGACTCCTCCCCCTTTTCCAGATGGTGGTAGATGTTCTCCAGCACCACGATGGAATCATCCACCAGGATGCCGATCACGAGCGACATGCCGAGCAGCGTCATGAGGTTCAGCGAGAAATCCATCGCGTACATGAACCCGAATGTCGTGATGAGGGACGCCGGGATGGCGACCAGCACGATGACCGAATTGCGGACGCTATGCAGGAAGAGCAGCATGACGATGGCCACCATCAACACGGCAAGGGCGAGGTCCTCCTTCACGGCATTCGCCGCCTCCAGGGTGAACGTGGAGCTGTCCTGGGCGATCGTGAAGATGACGCCCAGCGCCGCATACTCCTTCTGGATCTTCTCCAGTTCCGCATGGAGGAGCTTGCTGACCTCCACGGCGTTGCCATCGGATTGCTTGACGGCCTGGATGCCGATCGCCGTCGTGCCGTTCACCCGGTTGATGAGGCTGTAGTCCTTCATGCCGTCCTGGACCTCCGCCACGTCGCCAAGCCGGATGTCACCGCCCTGCTTTGAGCGACCCACGATGAGCCCTCGGAGTTCATCGATCGACCGGAATTTGCCGGCGATGCGGACCACGAAATCGGCATCGGCGTCCTTGAACTTTCCCGTGGGGAAGTCCATGTTCGCGCTCCGGACCGCGGCCATCACCTGCAGCACCGAGAGTCCGTACGAACGGAGCTTCGCGGCATTCACGTTCACCTTGATCTCGCGTTCATCGCCGCCCGAGAGCGAGACCTGAGCGACGCCCGCCACCTGCGACAGCCGCGGCTGTATCCGATCCTTCACGAACTGATAGAACTCGCGGGAGTCCATGGAGCTGGTGACCCCCATGCGGAGTACCGGGATCTCGTCAAAGGAGATCTTCGACACCGTCGGCTGCTTCGCATCGTTCGGCAGCCGCGAGGCCACCGCATTCACCTTGCGCGCCGCATCCTGGACCACGAAATCGATGATCGCGTCCTGTTTGAACTCGATGATGACGAGGGACATCCCCTCGAACGAGCTCGACCGGACATTGTCGATCTTGTCGATGCCCGACACGGCATCTTCGATGATCTTGCTGACGTTGTTCTCCACCTCGTACGGCGAGGCACCGGGATAGACCGTGGTAATGGTCACCACGGGGATGGACATCTTCGGCAGCAGCTCGTAATTCAGCTGCACATAGCTGAAGAGCCCCAACACCGCCAGGACGCTGAATACCACTACGACGAGCGTCGGGCGCTTTATCGAAAGTTCTGTGATCGTCATGTTCTCAGGTCCTTGCCGTTACTGCTGACGGACGACAACGAACGCGTTGTCTGTCAGGTTGTTCTGCCCATCCACCACCACCGAATCGCCTTCCGCCACGCCGCTCGCCAGTGCCACCATCAGGCCCGCCTCGCGCTTCACGACCACCGGACGCAGGAGCGCCGTGCCGCTCTTCACCACATACACGCTCGGGTCCTGAATGCTGCCCACGATGGCGCGGCGCGGGATCTGGACGGAGGTCACGGTGGACTTCGGACGGAATGTCGCCCGCGCGAACATGCCGGCCTTCAGCCGCTGTTGGGGGTCCTTGACCAGCACTTCCACCCCATAGGTATGGGCGTCATCGCCTTTTGAGGACACCGTGAAGACGGATCCGGCGAACACGGTGCCGGGGAACACGTCGGTGGAAACATCCACGGCGTCGCCCGGATGCAGCTTGAACACATCGCTCTCCGCGACATTCACCTTCACCTTCAGCCGGGACAGGTCCACGACGTTGGCGATCTGTGTGGCCTGCGGCGCACCCATCACCATGGTGCCGAGGTTCACGAAGCGTGCGGTCACCACACCGGCAATGGGGGTGGTGATGCGGGTGTCCGCGAGTTGACGGCGGGCCACGATAAACTGTGCCTCCGCCGTCTGGAACGCCCACCGCGCCTGTTCGATCTGGGCATCGGGAACCGAGCCTTCCTTGAACAGGGCTTCATAGCGCGCGAGGTCCTTCTTCGCCTTCTCATATGCCACTTCCGCCGCCTTGAACGCGGCCACCTTCAGCTCGCTGTCCACCTCGACCAGCACGGCACCGGCCTGCTTGTACTCACCCACCTCGGCGAGCACCTTCACAACCCGCCCCGAGGTCTCGGAAAGGATCGTGACGTCGTTGAAGGCACTGGTCGTTCCGACCACCGAGAAGCGTTCATCGATGGGCTGGCGGACGGCCTTCGCGATGGCAACGGAGTGCGTGGTGGCAACACCACTGGTGGAGGTCGGGGCGTTCATGGCAGCCCGGTTCCTGAACATCAGGAGCACGAGCACAGCCAGGAGGAGCCCGCCGAAAAGCATGAACTTCGATCTGGTTCGCATAGATGTCTTCCTGTTCGCTGAGAGTCTGAGTTATTCACCGATCGCGCGGGCCAGCCCGGCAACGGCGAGTTCATAGTCGACCATGGATTGCACGAGGTTCAGTCGCGCCTGGAGGAGCGCCACTTCGGCGTCCAGCAACTCCGAATTCGCGGCCAGCCCCTGCGTGAACTTTCCTTTGGTGATGCGGTAGTTCTCTTCGGCCTGCGCCACGCCCTTGTCGGACACGGCCGCCCGCTCACGGGCCTTCTGGATGCCCAGATAGTTCTGCGTCACCTCCAGCATCACGCCATCGCCCATCATCGCAAGCCCTTCCCTGGCCTGCGCAAGCTGCGCGGTTGCCTGCGCCGACTGGTTGGCGGTCTGCATCCAGTTCCAGATATCGAACGAGAGCGAGACCGAGACGTCCCAGCTGTCCTTGAACTCCTTCTTCAGCGGGAAATAGCGCTGATTGGGATTCAGGTAGTTGTAGTTGCCAACCATGGCGATCTGCGGCCACCATCCGCCGCGGGCGGCCGTAACACCGGCTTCACTTGCTCGCACGCGCGCCTGCATGGCGGCGAGTTCGGGCCGGGTGTTCATGGCGCGCTCGACGAGCGTATCGATCGAAGGATAGCTCCGGTCGTGACGCTGCATGGTGGATGCCAGGGTGATCTCCGTCTGCAGCGGCAACCCCAGCGTGTTGTTGAGCGCGTAGAGTGCCATCCGGACCATGTTGTCCGCATCGATCGCGCGGACCTGCGCATCGGAGAGCTGCACCTGGACCTTCATCAGGTCGTTGTTCGTGATCATCCCCTGCCGTTGCAGGTTCCCGGCATCGACGAGATGCGCCTTCACCTGGGCGACGTTCGTGTCCACGAAGGTCTTTGCCTCACGGGCACGGTACAGGTTCCAGTACGCCGCAGTGATGTTGTAGATCAGATCGGCGCGGTCCTTCTTCAGGTCGAATTCCGATGCGACGGCCGCTTCCTGCGCCGCCGTGATGGCGCCGGAGATCCTCCCGCCGGTCCAGAGCGGCTGCTGCACTGTCGCACGCAGAGTGTAGTTGTCCAGGATCGTCGGCGAGAGTACGATGTTCACCGGTGCCGGAGGAAACCCGGGCCCGAAGGTATTGGCGGGCATCGTGAAACCCTGCGACGGCACATCACTGAGACGGGTATAGGCGGCGTTGAATTTGAGCGAGGGCAGGGCCGCCGCCTGCATTTCCCCCGCGCGGGCATCTGCGGCCTCCGCCTTGTAGCGTGAGGTGTGCAACATCTTGCTGTTCTCCAGGCCCGTCTGTATGGCCTGGTCAATGGTCAAGGTCAGTTTCTGCTGTGGCAGGGCCGTTGCCGCGACCACCAGACCCAGGATCAGCAGAAGGACTCCGCGTTTCATGTATTCCTCATGATTGATGGACAGCTGCGTGTTCAGCGTGCAGCAGGGCCTGATACTCCAGCCGCGCCGCAGGGGTAAGAATGGCATCAATGGTCATACGGAACGACGTTTCCATTGTTTTACGCAGATCGATGTTCCGGCGCCGCTTCCACATGTCGTGCTCATTGTCCGCCCGCAACATCAGCGACGAGGCATTGGTCCAGAGCACGATCGCCATCTCCGTCGGATCGATATCATCACGGATGATCTTCTGTTCGACACCGCGGCGGAGCAGCCCGATGATCGCCTCCCAATGCTTGTCGTTCTCGGAGTCGCATGTGGACCGCATGTGGTCGGAAACCTGCTTGTGGAACTGCGACATCTGCAGGAAGCTGAACATCTGCACGTACTGCCGCTGCGTCCGGAAGAACTCCATGTAGGCCTCCTTCATCCGGTGCAGCGCACGGACGATGGAAGGTTCATGTTCAATGATCTCCTGGAATTTCCCATGGAGGGCGCGCAACCCGCCCATGGCGACAGCAAGGTAGAGGTCCTCTTTACTGGGGAAATGAAGGTAGAGCGTGGCTTTGCTGAGCTCCGCTGCCTCGGCGATCTCATCCATCGTGGCAGTTACAAGGCCCTTCTCGAAAAAGACCCTCCGGGCTGCCTCGACGATCTCGTCCTTCCGCCGCTCCTTTTCCCTCTCTTTTCGCTCGATTATGCCCATTTTTGCCACAATTCCATTGTCTGACTAGAAGTCATTAGGTAGACGAAAATGTATCTACAATGTTGCATTGTAGCAAATAGAATGTTTTTAAATTATCAGAAGTTCCGGAAATAGGAGGGAACCGCGGATGTAACATCAGGTCGGTGTAGGGGTGTAGGGGCGCAGGGGTGTAGGGGCGCAGGGGTGTAGGGGCGCAGGGGTGTAGGGGCGCAGCATGCTGCGCCCTTGCTGCGCCCTTGCGAAAATTGGGATCGGATCGATGGAGGGGCGGTGCATGCACCACCCCTACAATGAGGCCGTGTCTCCTCCCCGCAAGGCGTGCTTCACCACCCGGGCCTCCACAAGGAAGATCACGTCCTCCGCCACGTTCGTGGCATGGTCCGCCAGACGCTCGATGTGGCGCGACAGAAGCAGTATGTGGACCCCCGGCGTCACCAGCGCGATATCATGCTCCATCAACCCGATCACCCTCCCCAGGAGCTCCCTGTCGATCTCATCCACCAACGCGTCCGCCTCCACCACACGCCGCGCCAACCCGGCATCCCCCCGGATGAAGCTGTCCAGACTCTCGCGCACCATCGTCAGCGCCGCAGAGGTCATCTCTTCGATGCGCGTCCCGCCAAGGACCTTCTGGTGGGCGGCCAGGGGTGCGACGCGCTCCGCGATGTTCACCGCGATATCCCCCATCCGCTCGAGTTGCGTATCGATCATGAGTGCGGCCATGAGGAGGCGCAGATCTGTTGCGACCGGTGCGGTGAGGGCAAAGTACTTCTGGCATCGCTCTTCGATGAGCGTATCGTACCGGTCCACCTCCGTGTCGCGTGCGATCACATGCGCGGCCAGCGACGTGTCTCCCGAGAACAGCGCCCGGCACGCACCCGCGAGCTGTTCATCCACAAGATGTCCCATCCGGACGATGTCCGCACGGAGTTCCGCAAGGTCCTGCTCGAAATGTCGTTCCATATCCTATCCGAATCGTCCGGTGATGTATTCTTCGGTCTGCCGGTGCGATGGCGCCGTGAAGATCTTCCGCGTCTCATCGAACTCCACGAGCTCGCCGAGGTAAAAGAATGCCGTCAGGTCGCTCACCCGCGCCGCCTGCTGCATGTTGTGCGTCACGATCACGATCGTATACCGGTCCTTCAGTTCGTAGATCAGCTCCTCGATCTTCCCCGTCGCGGTCGGATCCAGCGCACTCGCCGGTTCGTCCATCAGCAGGACCGACGGATCCACGGCAAGTGCCCGTGCGATACACAGCCGCTGCTGCTGGCCACCCGAGAGCGCCAGGGCGCTCTTACCGAGATCGTCCTTCACCTCGTCCCAGATCGCCGAGCGCCGCAGCGCGGATTCCACGATCTCATCCAGCCGCTTCCGGTCGCGTATCCCGTTCACCCGTGGACCGTATGCGATGTTATCGTAGATCGATTTCGGGAACGGGTTCGAACGCTGGAAGATCATTCCGACCCGTTTCCGTAGTTCCACGACATCGATACCACGGTCATAGATATCGACCCCGTCGATGCGCACGCTGCCTTCGATGTGTGCGCCCTCGATCAGGTCGTTCATCCGGTTGAACGAGCGGAGGAACGTGGACTTCCCGCACCCGGAAGGGCCGATGAAGGCGGTCACTTTGTTGGCCGGGATGTCGAGAGAGACATTCTTCACCGCAGCTTTCGCGCCATACAGAACGCTGAGGGTCGAGGTACTGATCTTCGGTTGCAGTGGCAAGGGTCCGGTGGTCATGAGCGTTGTTGCCGCGCCCGTATCCGGGAACGGAGATAGATGGCCGAGAAATTCAGGAGGAACGTGAGCAGAAGCAGGACCAGCGTGGTGGCGTACTGGATCCCCCGTGTTGCGTCGACGTCCGTGGACTGTGTGGACATGATATAAATGTGGTATCCCAGCTCCATGAACTGGTCCGACAGCGCCGTCGGCAGGTGGGGAAGAAAATAGGCCGCTCCGGTGAAGAGAATGGGAGCGACCTCCCCTGCTCCCCGGCTCACCGCAAGTATCCCGCCGGTCATGATGCCCGTCAACGAATTCGGGATCACCACCCGGCGGATCGTCTGCCACTTCGTTGCCCCCAGGGCAAGGCTCGCCGCCCGGAGATCCTGCGGCACGGTCTTGATCGCCTCCTCCACGGAGATGATCACCACCGGGAGCGTGAGCAGTGCCATGGTGAGGCTGGCCCACAGGATGTTCGGCTGCGCCCATCGGAGTTCCGCTCCCCCGGTCAGCGCCCGGTCTATCCCTCCGCCGACGAACTGAATGAAGAATCCCAATCCGAACAATCCGAACACGATCGCCGGCACACCGGCCAGAGTGTTCACGGCGAACCGAATCCCGCGTGCCAGCACCGAACGGGTTCCGGCATACTCACATAAATAGATCGCCGTGACCGTCCCGATCGGCACGCCGGCGATGGACATCATGACGACCAGGAAGACCGTCCCGACGATCGCCGGGAAGATCCCACCTGCCGTCATTCCTTCCGAGGGAGCCGCCGTCAGGAATTCCCAGGAGAGCGTGCTCCAGCCGCCCGCAACGATCGTCCCCGTGACGGCGGCTACGATGCCCACGATGGCCAGGGCTGCGATGGCACTGATGCCGATGACCCCGGCCCCGATGAGCCTCCGCTTCTTCGTCACCATGTCAGCCCCCTCCGAACCGGCGCAACAGCCTCTTGCGCACGAAGATCTCAGCGACGGCGTTGAGCGAGAATGTGAACAGGAACAGGATCGCGCCGATCAGGAACAGAACCGTGTAGTGTGTGTCGCCGAAGACCACTTCCGCCATTTCTGAGCCGATGGTCGCGGACATGGTACGAACGGGTTCGAAGATCCCCGGACTCAGGAGTGCCGCATTCCCGGTGACCATGAGCACGATCATCGTCTCGCCGAAGGCGCGGCCGAACCCCAGCACCACCGCGGCAAAGACCCCGGGCGTCGCCGCGGGCAACGTCACGAACAGCGCGGTCTCCCACTTCGTTGCACCAAGGGCCAGACTGGCCTCGGTAAGGTACTTCGGGACCGCATTCAGAGCATCCTCCGTCACCGTATAGATGATGGGGATGACGGCAAGGGACATCGCCACGCCACCGACGAACGCATTCAACCGGTAGGTGTACCCGAACACCGACTGGAGGAGCGTGGCAAGCGTGACCAGCCCGAAGAACCCGATGACCACCGAGGGGAATCCGGCCAGGATCTCGATCGTCGGCTTCAGCACCTCGCGTGACCACCGCGGGGCGAACGATGCGGTGAACAACGCCGCAAGGATGCCGATCGGTGCGGCAAGCAGGATCGCCAGGAGGGTGACCTTGAACGACCCGACCACCAGGGGAAGCAGGCCGAACTTGGGGACCGACGACACGGGCTGCCACACGGAGCCGAGCAGATTCTCCAGCGTGGCCCCCTCTTCCGCGTCACGGTCCGTGCGGGCGCTCTCCTTTCCCGGCGCGGCACTCTCAGGAGCACTGGCCACCATCTCCTCGCCGTACGTCTCCTGCTCCTCGATCGGTGCCTGCACCTGGCCGGCCGCGACATCCGGCTGAGAGAAGATGGGCGCGGCCTCGCGGAACGCGAAGATGAAGATCATGACGATCGCCGCCAGGGAGACGAACGCGATGCCGGTGATCGACGTTTCTGCGATGAACTCCGCCGGACGGGTCCGCTTCCGCAGGTCCGCCCGGGTAAGGAGTCGCGTTGCTTCGTGCTGATGCTGTTTCATGGTGCTCACTGTGTTCAGATGCTGCGCGAAGGCAGGGTCAACGGACCGGGAAATAGCCGACCTCATTCACAACCCTTTGACCTTCGTCGCTCAGGATCCAGTCGATGTACTCCTTGACCGCACCGGCGGGACGTGTCTTGACGTACATATACAGGAACCTGCTGATCGGGTAGGTCCCATTCTTGATCGTCTCTGCATTCGGGGGATACGCCGTGCTGCCGGCATCTCGCTTCACTTTGATCTCACGGATCCCGCGGCCGTACGCAGCGCCGCCATACCCGATCCCAGCCTTGTCCTTTGCGACGGCATTCACCACCGCTGCCGTGCCCGGCATGCTCTGCATGGACGGTGTATAGTCGTCGCCCTCCAGCACGTTGTCCTTGAAGTAGACATACGTACCGGAATTGTTTTCGCGCCCATAGACGATGATCCGTTCATCCCGGCCGCCGACATCCTTCCAGTTCGTGATCTGACCGGTGTAGATCGCCTTGAGCTGCGCGATGCTCAGCTCGGTGATGGGACTGGATTCGTGGACATAGACCGATAAACCGTCGCGGGCCACTTTGATCTCCACACCCAGCGAACCGTAGCGGACCTTCAGTTTCTCACGTTCGGACGGCTTCATCGGCCGCGAGGCGTTGCAGATATCCGTGGTCCCGTTGATGAGCGCAGAGATGCCGGTGCCCGACCCCCCGCCGGTCACCTGGATCGTCACACCACTGGTCTTGCTCATGTACTTCTCCGCCCACCGCTGTGCAAGGATGACCATGGTATCCGAGCCTTTCACGGTGATCTTCTCCTGTGCCACCCCGGCCGTAACCTGCAGGGTCAGGGCCGCGGCGAGTGCAACTGCGAGTGTCTTCATTGTCCGGTGTCCTTTGTTGGCGTTATGTTAGAATTTGTACTGCATCCGCACGGTCAGCACGTTGTCGCGTACATCCGACGTGTACGGAAAGAGCGCCGATGACACCGCGAGGAGCGAAGGATCGAGCTTCTGGTTCGCAATGAGTTCGTAGTACACCACCACCTTCACATTGTCATCCAGATAGTGGATGTACCCGAGACCGAGGGTCGTGAAGGCGATGTCCGCGACCGTCAAATTGGTGCCGGTCCGGAAATCCGCGACGGTCACGTCGGTGTTCGGCGTGAGTACGTCATACTTGAGCACGACCTGGTCATGCGACCCGAAGTTCTGCACGAGATATGCGTAGTATCCATTGAACGACCGCTTCGCGATGTCGCCCGTGACAGCGGCCTGCAGACTGGCATTGCTGCCAAGGGTCCCCGGCTGCTTACCTGCAACATACTCTCCGCGAAGGATCGTACCGCCGAAGGGGAGGACATTCAGATAGAGCTGCGCATCGAATCCGATGTACGTCCGCTCCACGCCCATACTCAGATTCGTGGCGGTGCTGTCCACCACGAAACGTTTCACGCCCGTGCCGGGATCGGCCATCGCATAGATGTTCCTCGACGCGGAGCGGACATTTCCGAGATACCCCGACACGCCAAGATCGAGTTCGGCATTGGCCTCCTCGAACGGGATCTGGTAGGCCAGATGCCCCGCAAGGTCCTTGAAGTTGTCGACCTCATTGGCATTCGGCCCGACCCCGTTGAAGAGCCCGATGTCCAGGCGCAGGTTGGTGAGGATGCCCGTCTGCGGAACTACAATGATCTTGGCACCCAGGTCCCGTTCCCCGGGAAAGAGCGTCTGGAACAACCGCGATCGTTCGGGGGTCTCACGGTTACTGGAAGACAGTGAGATCTCATACCCGAACGGTCTGTCGAAGACACCCGCCTGGACGCCAAATGTTCTGTACCACGGATCCGTCACGGCAGCATAGGCATCCTTCAGGGAGAACCCCGTGTTGATGAAGTCGGCCTGAATGACGAACTGGGTCAGCGTATTGTCATAGTTGAACTTTATCCGTCCGCGGCGCACCTGAAACAGATTCTTGGCATTCACCGGAAACGCCCCGCCGGAGAAGTTGCCGATGGACCAGGGCGCATTGATGAGGTCGGTGGAACGGAACTGGGTCTGCAGATACCCCGAGATCTTGATCTTCCGGAGGGCGTCCACAAAGCCGCGGTATTCCGCGAACGATTCGTTGAGCCCGTCCAACGCACCCTTGACCTCCTCCAGCTGTTCACGCGTCACCGGCGCCGGGTCCTGCGCTGTTGCCGTCATACTGAAGAGCCCGGCGGCGAGGAGCGTCAAGAGGATCACACGCTTCATCATGCATTACCTTTCTGATCGAATCCGTTGTGGATAATGGCCGCCGGTGAAGTCAGAGGACGCTGTTCCGACGATCGCGTACGAAATATACCGACCGTGCGTTACCGCAATATTACCTCAGTGTTACCAAATTGTTAGCACCGGGGGCACGTCTTGATTCTGCGGAGGGGGATGCGTAGGTTGGGGCACAACGAAAGGACTTGTGTATGAAGGATGGAAGACCCATTGCGGCGGTCCTGGCGGCCTTTCTCGCGATCTGCGCCTTGTTTTCGTCAGGATGTGCGTCATCCGTGCAGGGCATCAAGGTCCGGGCCCAGGGCCCGGCTATCGAGGAGGCATTCCGCAGCCTCAGTCTGGCGATCACCGTGGACGGATATCCGGTCGAACGCGCCGATCCGGCGATATTCACCATGGAATCGGGCTGGAGGGCCCTAAGGAAGCCCGAATGTGAAGCAGACACAACACATGCTGAGACAGTACCCGAAGGCAGGATCACGCTGAAGATGGTCAGGCGCGGGGCGCTCTACGATGTCATGGTCACACCGTGGGTGCGCACGCAGGCGACGGGCAAGGGGTCGGTCACGGTCGCCCCGCCAACGCACCCCCTGCGCATCAAGTGGGAGAAGGTGGTCGGACGCCTGATCGAGCGCGAAGCGCGGGACGAGGATTGATGCGGGCGGTGCATGCACCGCCCCCACAAAACCATGGTACACCCCCTGCCGCGTACCTCGCAGATATGGAATGCGGCCGGTGTAGGGGCGGTGCATGCACCGCCCTTATGCCGCCCGTTCCTAACGAATGAGCACAACCTTCCCCGTGAAGATCTTTCCCCCCGCCTCCAGGCGCGTGAAATAGGTGCCGCTGGCCATGCCGTCGGCCTGGAACCGCGCCGTATGGCTTCCCGCACCGACGGGTCCGTTCACCAGGACCGCCACTTCCCTCCCGAGCATATCGTAGACCGCCAGACGCACTTCACCCGCACCCGCGGTCCGGTACCCAACGATCGTCGATCCGTTGAAGGGGTTTGGATAGCATCCATCGATCGCGTACGCCGGCGGAAGAGTCAGCGGATCAGAGGCCACCGCCGTCGGCTCACCACCGTGGACCTGAAGCTCATACAAGGAGTAGCCATAGACCGTTCCGCGCTGCAGTCCAAGCATCATGACCTTGCTGCCGTTCATGCCCACCGGTATCCTGTCGATCCCGCCGTCGCCATTGGTAACATGCGCCACCTCCACCCAGGGTCCGCCGCCATCGGCGATGCGCACGCTGTAGTCTTTCCCGTATGCCGCTTCCCAATAGAGCGTCACATCGTCGATGAATGCCCGTGCCCCGAGATCGACGATGATGGTCTGCGGATCGGAGAAGGCCGATGACCACCGGGTTCCCATGTTGCCATCCACGGCATTCTTTCCTTCGAGTCCGGCACCTTCGATCGAGGTCACGGATACGGACTTGTTGAGTGCAAGGTTGGGTGGAGGGACCGGGACGACCTCCACAAGAGCCGAGGCCACATTATTCCCTTCGGCACATTCGTCCATGATGCCAAGAGGATCGACCGTCGCGGCGATCGTATGCCCGCCCATCCCGGCGGCGGTCCATGTTGCCGTACCGCCCATGCCGTGCACAGCCGTGACGAGCGCCATGCCACCGGCCGGTATCGATGACGTCACGTCGTCCGCGATGCTCACCGGGACCCCGTCGATGGAAAAGTCCACCCGCACCGGGGTGCCCGCAACGGTGGGAGCACTCCCCTGGTTCTTGACCGTCGCGATGCACGTCACTGCATCTCCCGCATGCGGGAAGGGTGGCACCGTCCGTACGTTCGTGACGAGCAGGTCTGGTTTGCGTGGTCCATCCAGCACAGTGAACTGCGTGGACACGGGCAGAACGGCAGAGGATCCCCCTGCTTTCACCACCACCGTCCCTGCAGGCACCTCGTATCGCCCGGCGACGTCATCAAAATAGTACAACTCATCCGCAGTGAGCGTAAAGGAGACATCCGCCGACTGACCCGGTTCGAGAGCGACGCGGCGGAATCCTTTCAGCGCTTTCACCGGCATGGAGACCGGGGGAGCGACGTACGAAAGGTACACTTGCACGACCTCCTCTCCAGCCCGCGTGCCGGTATTCTGGACGTGCACCGTCACGGTGACCGGAACGCCGGGATCGACCTGGGCCGGCGACACGGAGATCGTGGAATACGTGAACGTCGTGTAGCTCAGACCATGGCCGAACGGGAATCGCGGGACCTTGCCGGTGGCATCGTACCACCGGTACCCGCACCCGAAGTCGTCGTCGAGGTCATCGTTCCACGCCGGTAGCTGGGCGTCGCCCTGCGGCATCGTCACGGGCATGCGCCCGGAAGGATTCACAGCGCCGAACAACACGTCGCCCAGCGCGCCGCCTGATTCCTGTCCTGGATAGATTGCATACACAAGACCCTTGAGATTGACGATGCATCGTTCGAGAGTGCAGACGCCACCGCTGAAGATCACGCCGATCACGTTCGGGTTCACGGCGGCGACCCGGTTCACGAGGTCCTGCTGCTTGCCCGGCAAGGCCGTCGAGCCGCCGACGCGGTCGAAGCCCTCCCCTTCCTGCGTTCCATCGAGCCCGCCGCAGAACACGACCACATCGGCCGCAGCTGCGAGTGCTGCCGCGGCGGCAAACCCGCTGGTGTCCGCGGTGTTGATCTCACACCCCTTCGCATACGACACCTTTGCCGCTCCCGCGTGCGCAACGATACCCTGCAACGGCGACACGGTGTAGAACGGCGTGACATAGGCGCTTCCGGAACCATCGACGACCAGTGTCGCCGCGTGCGGCCCGATCAGCGCGATCTTCGGGATCGATGTCGTCGACAACGGGAGGAGATTGTCTTCGTTCTTCAGGAGCACGAGCGACTTCCGCGCGGCCTCGCGGCAGAGCTGCTGGTGCGCCGGGCTGTTCACGTCCGCCGGGTCGCCCGGCGGCTGATGGTCCAGCATGCCCGCGATCAGTTTCGTCCGCAGCACCCGACGCACGGCGTCATCGATCGTCTGCACCGTCACCGCCCCACCCGCCACAAGCCCGGGGAGGTCTGCACGATAGTTGTCCGACCCCATACAGATGTCGCACCCCGCCTCGATCGCCTTCTCCGAGTTCCAGATGGATGCCCAATCCGACACGACGTAGTACGGGAACCCCCACCGCTCGCGGAGGATCGTCGTCAGCAGGTGGCGGTTCTCCGCGCATTTCTCGCCGTTGATCAGGTTGTACGCATTCATCACCGAGAGCGCTCCACCCATTTGCACCGCCGTGCGAAACGCCAGACCGGCATCTTCGTGCAGTATGCGGTCGGAGGCGGAGACGATGTTCGTGGTCCTGCCGTTCTCACGGTGGTTGGCGTTGTAATGCTTGACTGTTGCGATCACGGGGGTGGACTGCATACCGCGGACCACCGCGGTCGTGATCTGGGCACAGAGATACGGGTCCTCGCCTCCCGTTTCGGGGCTCCGTCCGTTCCGCGGATCGCGATCGAGGTCCATCGCCGGCCCGAGCGCCTGATGCTTTCCTTTCCCCCGGAATTCCTTTCCCATGGCGATGCCGAGCCGGCGCGCCATTGCCGTGTCCCACATTGCCGCCACTCCGATGCCCACGGGAAAGCTCGTAGCCAGCCCCTCGCGCACGCCATGCGGACCATCGGCCATCAGGAATCCCGGGACAGCGAGGCGGGTGTTGTCCGCGGTGTTCATCCCTCCCTCCTGATGGAGCTGGAGGATCTTCTCCTGCAGGGTCATCCTGCCCAGCAGTGTGTCGATCCGCGCCTCCAGAGTCTGTGCCTGCGCCGGAACAGACACAAGCGTCAGACACAGTGCCGTGGCCACGACCACGGTGAGTCCCCGGTACGATCCCATGGTTACTCCTTCAATCCCCCATCCGGCACCCGGCTACCGAGCGCCTCGATGAATCCCGCGTTCGTCCTGCAATGCTCGAACCTGACGGAGCGGAGCAGTTGTTTCAGTGCTGCCCGGACCACGGCAGGATCGGGACGGTGCGCACGAAGACTGCTGTACCCGGTTCCCCGGGCACGATCATACTGTTGTACCAGCCCCCAGCCGTCCGGCATGTCGTAGGTGAGTACGCACCGTGACGCATCCATCCGCTTGAACGGCCAGAAGCACCAGCCGATGTTGTTGCGCTCCACGAGCGAGCGGAACGACGTGATCCAGCGGTCCGTATTCTCACCGGATTCCCCCATCCAGATGGGAACGTCGTGCATCGACCGGAAATCCACATAGTCCTGTATCACCGCCTGGGTGGTATCCGACCAGTACTTGTGGAAGGTATACACGGCAAGGGCATCGAAGGGCGGACCGAACACCGCGAAGTTGGAGTCCCATTGCGCGCCGCCCAGGAAGACCAGATGGTTCGTATCCACGGTCCGGATGGCAGCAACGATCTTCTTGTACAGCGGTTCCAGGAGCGGATTCAGGCGGGCCGTATCAAAGTAATGTGCGATCGGCTCATTGAGCAGGTCATATCCGATCACCGTCTGTTCCGTTGCGTAGCGCCGCGCGATCTTTCGCCAGAGGTCGATCGTGCGATCCTGAGCCGCCGGACTGTCGAACAGGAACGGATAGCCGTAGCTATCGTCGATGTTGTCGCCCGTCTGCCCTCCGGGCGCACAATGCATATCCAGGATGACAGAGATCCCCGATTCCCCGCACCACGCGATCACCCGGTCCAGATATTTGAATGCATCCTCGAGATAGACGGCATCGTAGTCTTCGGCGATGAAGAGGCGGGCATTGAACGGTACCCTGACCGAGTTCAATCCCAGCCGTTTGATCGCGCGGATGTCCTCCCGGGTGATATAGGCTTCGCGGAACTCTTTCCAGAATTCCCGCGCCTCGTCCGGGCCGACGAGCTCCGACAGCAGACCGTTGATGAGGCGTGGGGAGGATGCCGAGTCGAGCTTGAACATGTACCCTTCCGGCACCAGCCAGTTCCCCAGGTTGATCCCACGGAGCAGCAGCGGGAAGCCGGCAGGATCGATGATCTCCTTCCCCCGAATGCTCACGAACCCATCCCCGGCTGCGACAACGCCATGTGCCATGGCCGTCACCATGATGGTCATCATCACGCGCAGCATCTGCTGGCATGACCGCGTGACTTCAGTTCTTCTCATCACTGGCACCTCCTATTTCATTGATCGGGCATCACCATCTGGATCTCGCATCCATGATCACCGTGCGAGGATCATGCGCCGCACCGGCGCTGTGCCGGATGGTGCGCCGGGCATCTCCAGCCGGAGCAGGTACAGACCTGATGCCAGCGCACCCGCATCCATCGCAGCAACGTACGTCCCCGGGGGCAGCGCCCGGTCGACAAGCACGGCCACCCTCCGGCCGAGCACATCGTACGCACTGATCCGGATCCAGTGTGTGCTGCCGGCGATCCCACCCACCGTATACGGAACGTGCGTTGTCCCGTTGAATGGGTTCGGATAGTTTTGACCCAGCTCGAAGGCCGCCGGCTGTTCGGTTGCCGTGCCGACCGACGTGGCGGGCCCGGCACCCATCGCATCGATGCCATACCACGGGGAATGCTCCGTGCCCGTTGCCAGGGACACCAGAAACTCTCCCGGAGCCGTCGGGAGGACCGTGCGTCCTCCGCTGCTTGCTCCACCCAGGACCGTCAGGGGGATCACCCGCAACGAGTCTGCCTGTACGCGCAGACGCAACGATGCCTGTACGGGGGCAACGAGCGTGGGCGCCCAGCCCCAGTTGTTATGGATCGTCGACGTCCCATCCCAGATCATGCCGGTATTCTGCACGCGCGTCGCGATGGTCAGAAGGGAGCGCCGCGTTCTGTTCAGCGGCAGCGTGTCGAGCGCTACCCACGTCGCGG
The DNA here is from genome assembly GCA_030835135.1 of Bacteroidota bacterium. GTDB lineage: Bacteria > Bacteroidota > Ignavibacteria > UBA10030 > UBA6906 > JAGDMK01. Next base: position 9,809 of record JAUQWO010000079.1, on the reverse strand, counting down.
TCAGATGATCTGATGCGCTCATGAGGTCCATGGCACCGGCGGTGATCCCGCCTCCTGCAAACCCGGTGACGGCATTGAATGCCGGAGCACTCACACTGAAGGAGCCCGCGGGATCCCACCGGAGTTCGCCGGTATCCGAGATGTATGGCGGCGGCGCGGATGCCGGGAGCACATCGCGGTTCGATGCGGGTGCGTCGAACGACGCGACCCTGACGGCATGGGTCAATGCCAGAAGCCCCGGAGCGGGACTCAGCCCCTGCCAGACCCACGGATCGAAGCGCGGGGTGAGAAGCAGATCATTCCTGGTGAACTGCAGAAGGAGCGTCTGCTGTGCCGCGCCGATCAGGCCATCCCGGAATGCCCGGGCGAGCGAAGGCATGAGGATCATCTGCGCCGTGTTCCGGTGCATGTCGAAGTAGCTCTCGATCCGGTCATCGGTCCAGTGCGTCCCGCCGTTGTAATCGAAGAACATGAATCCATCGATATCGTGGAACGCGGCATAGGCCGTAAGGAAGAGCATCCCTTCCGACTGATACCGGTTGGGGAATGGATGGTTGTATTCACTCACGGTGGACGGCTTCCCTGCCGCGGCGTCCCCCGCGAAGAGACCCCCGATCGTGGCAGCATCGGCTGCGCGCACCATCGGCTGATTGGCGATCGTCCAGTCCGTGGACGACCACGGTTCCCCCGGAAAATTCGGGTGGTCCCAGTAAGCATGATTGTCGCTGTAGTCGTTCCCCTCCCCCGCGGCCAGGTCGGGCAGCCCGAAGTTCCAGTTCGTCCCCGTGATGGGGATACGGACACCAAGGGTGTCCTTGAGGAAGCGGCGCATCTCCGTGAAGTGATCGGCCTGCACCTTGATGATGAAGGCGGTCATGTCCGCGACCCGTGCATCCGTGAATCCGGCGGTCTCTGTGAACAGGATCCGCCGCGGGATGTTCTCGAGCGATTCACCCGGAAGCATGCCGTTCAGGGCCGAGTGCTTCATGGTGACAGCATCGAGCCAGGAGGTGCCTGCCGTGGTACCGAAGGCGAACCCGAGGCGGACATTGTTCACGCTCGATTCGGCCGCACGGAATGTGAAACTATAGTGCCGCCAAACGGTATCGAGCATAACCTGTCGTGACCCGTACGACGTATATGGACTGACGTCCTTCATGACGAACGCATCGATCGTCCGGGCACTGTCCGCCCGCGCAGCGAACGTCAACACATACGACGAGTCCCTGAACACGGTCAGTCCCGTGTGTTTCCACTGCACATGCCAGCCGTACGAAGGGCCGGACGCTGCGGAGACAGTGATGCGCGCGGACAGGGCGCCGTCGTACTTCGTCGTGACGGTACGCGCGGCCGTTGCCGATGACGGCGTGTGCACTTCCAGCGACCACTGGCCGGGGAAAGGTTCGCTGTCGAAGGAGCCATTGGTGAGCATCTCCGGGCCACCGGCAACAGCCCCCGCATTCCATGCGCTCTGCAGCGCCGCATTCGTCCCGTACCGTTCCTGGAGGAATGCACCCCAGAGGGAGTCCAGCAGCTTCTGGTGCCGCACGGGGAGGATCCCGCCCGCGTCGTAGGGTTGCAGCGACCCGTTCCGCCACAGCAGGTACAGCGAATTCTCGTTCGTGGTCTCCAGCATCGCCATCACCGGATCATCCGCCAGCGACAGCCCGGTGTACGGGTTCACGTGCGTCAATACCTGGCGTGCATACTCCTTCTGGAGAGCGATGAGCACGGGATCGAAGAAGGTGTAGCCCTTGGCAAAGTCCTTCAGGGAATCCGCATCGGGCACCCCATCTGCCTTTCGGAATGTCCGACCCACATGCAGATTCATGTTCACATAGATGCCGTTGGCTTTCAGCGCCGCGATCAACCGATCGAGCCGGTCCAGGTTCGCGGGGTCGAGGACACGGGTCGTCGGTCCGTTGCCGAAGAGGCTCCCCGTGGCGGTCCAGCTGTTGTCCAGGTGGTGAAGGCGGACCAGATCAAACCCGAGCTTGCGCATGCGCCCGGCAATGAACCACGTGTCGTTTGGCGCAGGGAACGCGCCATCGGCCACAAGATTCGTTCCGAAGAAGCGTACGCGCGTGCCCGCAACACTGAAGTGCCCGTGCTGATCGATCCCCACGAACCCGCCGGGTCCGATGGGGCGTACCGGAAAGGCCGGAAGATACGGGACGGCGAATGTATCGACGGCGGGGAGTGCGAAGGTATAACCGCCCGTGAAGCCCTGCGCCCGCACGGGGCGGGCGCAGAGGAGAAGTACGAGAAGCGCAAGAAGAAGCCCGGGAGCTGCTGTCGTCCGGATGCCGCTCATCGGCGGTCCATGGTCATTCGAGTGTGAACGGCACCGAGAGCCCGCCCACCATGGCAGTGAAGGTCCCGGGCTCAACGATACGAGTGTTCTCGAGACCGATGAAGGACAGATCCGTTGCTTCAACCGTGAATGTCACGGTCTTCTGTTCTCCCGGTTGCATCGTCACCTTCCGAAATCCTTTGAGCTGACGGACCGGGCGCGAGACGGAGCCGAAATTGTCGTTCACATACAATTGCACCACTTCGGCACCGGCTACGGTACCCGTATTCTTCACATCGACCGAGACGGTGATCTTCCCGGACCGCCTGAGGGTCTGATTGTCCACGCGCAGGTTCGTGGTGGTGAACGACGTATAGCTCAGCCCATACCCGAAGGGCCATTGCGGGTCGTACCTGTTCATATCGCCGATGTCCAGCGGCTTGTGATCGTACGTCATCAACGCGTTCGGGAATTTCGGGTATGTCACGGGGAGCTTGCCGGAGGGGATCGCATCGCCGAAGAGAATGTTGGCGATCGCCCTGCCGCCTTCCATGCCCGGGCGGAACGCGACCAGGACCGACCGCGCATCATCCACGATCGTCCGGATGAGACGCGGGCGACCTTCGATCATCACCAGGATGATCGGTTTGCCCGTACGCGCAAGGGCCCCGGCAAGATCGCTCTGCGCGCGATCGAGGGTCATATCGTCGATGTTCCCCGGTGTCTCGCAGTATGCCTTCTCGCCGAGGCAGAGGATGATCGCATCCACGCCATGCGCGGCTTCCACTGCCGCGGCGACATCGATCTGCTGGTCGAAGGTTGTACCGGGCACGTAGACCACATTGCCCGCCCCGATCTTCGCACGCACCGCATCGAGCACCGTGGGCTTGTCCTTGGGGTACAACTTCTCGTCGTCCCCCTGCCAGGTGATCGTCCACCCGCCATTGAGCACGCTGAGCATCGCGGCCGTGGGGCCGGTGACCAGCACGCGGGCGTTCTTCCGGAGCGGCAGCGTACCGTTGTTCTTCGTCATCACGATGGACTCCTCCGCGGCGCGGAGGTTCACGGCCGCACTCGCCGGGGTCGCGAACTGGGGCTTCAGGGACAGGTCCGGATACGCGTTCTCGAACAGGCCGAGCTGGACCTTCACCGTAAGGATGCGGCTCACCGCGTCATCGATCCGGGAAACAGGAACGGATCCCTCGCGCACACATTCGAGCAGCAGGGTGGCGAAGGAAACGTCGAAGGGCACCATACTCATATCGATGCCGGCCATGACCGCCATCCGCACCGCATCTTTGGGCGACGATGCAACGCGGTCGCGCGTATACAGTCGCTTGATGTCCTCCCAGTCGGAGACCACGAATCCCTTGAACTTCATCTCACCCTTCAGGACCTCGGTGAGCAGATGGTAGTTCGCATGACCGGGGATGCCATCGACCTCCGCTGAGTTCACCATGACGCTGGGAGAGCCGGCGCGCACCGCCTCCTCGAACCCCGGGAGGAAATACTCGCGCATCATCCGCTCCGAGATCCATGCCACGGTGCGGTCCTTGCCGCTGAACGGATGGCCATACCCCACATAGTGTTTCAGGCAGGTCGCACCCTTGGTCGGCGCCGAGATATCGGACCCCTGATGCCCCTGAATGTAGGCCTTCCCCATCTCGGCCCCGAGGTGCACATCCTCGCCGTACGTCTCCCAGAGCCGGGGCCACAACGGCTGACGGCCGATGTCCATGACAGGGTAGAAGTTCCACGGGATGCCGGAGGCGCGCATCTCCAGGGCAGTGATCTCCCCTGAGCGGCGCGAGAGGTCCGTGTTGAATGTTGCCGCCATGTTGATGGACTGCGGGAAGAGTGTTGATCCGAGGGTGTAGGTCACGCCATGGATGGCATCGATCCCATACAGCACCGGGATCTTCAGACGGGTCCGTTTCGTTGCCACATCCTGGATCGTCCCGATGACGCTATGCCAGTGGTCGAGCGCGTAGGCCTGCACCCCCACGTTGAGGATCGATCCCACGTGATGTTCGAGCAGCACCTTCTCCAGCTTCGCCATATCGAGTTGGTGCGGTTCGGTGCGGCCATCCGGTCCCTTGGACACCACATCGATGGTCACCTGGGTCATCTGACCGACCTTCTCCTCGAGGGTCATCCGGGAGAGCAACTCCCGCACCCGCGCACCGGGGTCCGGCGCCCCCGCGGCGAGCAGTGACGTAGAAGCGATGAGGCCCGCACAACCGAGCGCTATGGAACGCAAGAATGAACGCATAGATATCCTGAATGGTCGGAATGTTATCGAAGCAGTACGAGAGGGCGGACGGACGATGCAGGACGTCCGCCACTCGCCAGTGTATAGAAATAGTGTCCTGAACTCACCCTCCCGCCGCCGCCATCCCAGACAGCGCGGTGATCGCCGGCGGACAACGTGCCGAGCCCGATGCGCGCGACCTGTCTGCCGAGGATGTCGAGGATGACGAGATCCACATCCATCGCACGGGGAAGGGTGAAGGGGATGAGGGTCGAGCCGTTGAACGGATTCGGGTAGTTCTGGTCGAGACGGATCTCGCGGGGAAGCACGCCACTCTCATGGACGCCCGCCGGACCGCTCTGCGGCCGCGCGAAGTAGCCCGCCACGAAGACCAGCGGGGCGTTCCAGTTGATGGCGATCTCATTCGACGCATAGCTTCCCTGATCGTCGATATAGCACAATGCCGGCGGCGTCGAGGATGTGAAGTGTGCCTGCAGAACGGGATCCTGCGTGATGAAACGGTTCGGCCCGCCCGCTATGAGACCGGGCACCGGTGCGTTCACGCCGTCGGCGGCTGATGGCCGGTGATGGGGGTGCACCACGGAGCGCGCGCCGATCCCGGTGACGAACGACAGGGCATGGACATTCGTGCCGAGCACATAGTGAAGCTGGTCGAGGGCCGCCGCTTCCCATTCCGCCGGGCCCCCCGATTCCCTGCCCACGAGCAGCAGGATGGCTTTGTTGAGCACAGCCGAATTGCACCCCCAGTTGTATGCGTTCGGCGAGAGCGCTGTGCGGAACCCGCTGTTGTCGCGGAGCGTGATGACCGTCCCGCAATAGGTGTTGAGCGACGTGCGGATGGCCTGCTGGGTGGGGGCGTCGATGCCCGGGTAGTTCCCACGCAGATAGGCGATCTGGGCCAGGGCCCGGACATCCGGCCATGCCATTTCGTTGGTGATGATCCCGCCGGTGGTGTAATTCGTCCGGAAATAGGCATGGGTCCCGGCATCACCGCGGGCAAGATACAGTTCGGCGGCTGCCCACAGGCGCTCATCGCTATCGTTCCCGTCGCCGTACTCCCCCGTTGCGGTCCCCGCTGGATTGGTGAACCCATTCGCAGGGACGATCGAGGGGTGTGCAACGAGATAGTCCCATGCCTTCCCCGCCGCCGCCAGGCAACGGTCCGCAAAGGTCGTGTCGAATGCCCTGTACGTCCGGGCTGCACGGGCCATGACCGCCGCGAAATCCCCGGTGGCGGTCGACGAGATACGATAGATCGACCGGAACCCGGTGTCGTTCTGGGGCATGATGAAGCCTTCGAACTGTGGCTTCGTGATCTTGAAGAACACCCCGCCTCCGGCGGACTGCATGGACAGCATCCACTGCAGTTCATAGCGCACCTCATCGAGCAGATCAGGCACGCCATTCCCGCTCTCCGGGATGCCGAGGTCATCGTACGAGAACGCTGCTGGCACAACCTCATACGCAAGCAGCAGTGTACCCACGGTCACGCCGGCGTTCACGATGTACTTGCCGTAGTCGCCGGCGTCATGCCATCCCCCCGTGGTGAGTGCATACCCGGTGCTCTCGGCGGAGGCATGGAAGAACGCATCGGTGGCGGTGTGGCAGGCGGGATGATTCCACGGTCCGGCATGTGCCTGCAGCAACGCCGTGCCGCACCGCTGATAGTAGAACCCCTTCAATGCAGCGCGCGCAACGGAGGTGTACACCGAATCGGCGATGATGAAGTGCGCGGAGGTATCGCCCGCCGATGTGCGGACGAGGTATGCGCCCGGACGGGTGAAGGCCGTGAAGTCTGCTTTGTACAACTCGAGTCCCGTGGCAGGATCCCCGAGACTTGCCAGTTCCAGCGGGCCCCGGAACATGACCGTCCGCGTATCCGTCGTGAGCACATGGAAGCTGTCGGCGAATGCGGTAACGATGGCTTCTTTCCTGGCCAGCGTGGGGTAGCCGGCCTGGTCAACCGCAACGATGCGAGCCGCGATCGCCGAGGTGACCATCCCCTGACACACCACCATCATGACCATACCAACGTGCCGCCACGGGAACCGAGCCTTCCGTGCGGCCGGGGATGAACGACCATGGATCATGGGATCCTCATTGCGCTTTCCTGTAGACCCGGACATAGTCCACCTGCATCACCTGCGGGAAGATCGTGGAGGCATCCGGACTGCCGGGCCAATTCCCTCCAACGGCGACGTTCAGGAGCAGATGGAAGCGCTTGTCGAACGGGGGGAAGGTGGCCTGCGCAAAATACCGTCTGTCATCGAGGAACCACCTGAGCGAATCCGCGGACCACTCCACCGAGAACACATGATAGGCGCCCGCGAACGATGCGCCACTCGGCAGGGTCAGAGAGGTACCACTCTGCTGATGGTGGGCAGCATCCACGCCCCAGTGGATCGTGCCATAGATCTTCGTGGGCTCATGCCCGAGCAGTTCCATGATGTCGATCTCACCGCTGGCCGGCCATCCGCCGTAGACCCAATCGCTCGGCAACATCCAGATGGCGGGCCACATCCCACGGCCATACGGCAGCTTCGCACGAACATCCACGCGCCCGTACAGCCAGTCCTTCTTATGATCGGTATTCAGTCGGGCCGACGTATACGCCTTCCCGCTGTAGGACTCTTGAAGAGCCTGGATGACCAGGGTACCGTTCTCGATGAACGCATTGCGCGGCTCTGCCGTGTAGTACTGCAGCTCATTGTTCCCGCCGCCGTTACCGTTCACCTCGAAGTTCCAGATGCCGGTGTCGATGGCCGGACCATTGAACTCGTCGTGCCAGAGAAGCGTCCACCCCGCCCGCGCGGTGCTATCAGTGGTGGAAGCGTCCGCCGACACCCCGTCATCCTTCTTGCAGCCGGTGGTCGCGGCCATCATCACGCTCAGCGAGAGCACTGCCGCCCCGGCCATAAGTGTACTTCTGACGGACATCCTCATCGTGCGACCACCTCACAGTGTGCGGCAAGGTCCGCCGCGGCATTGGCGCCAACGAAGACGGTGAAGCTTCCGGGTTCAACGGTCCGTTTCATGTCCAGACCCGTATACGCCAGATCGGACACGGGGATGGCCAGCGTCACATTCGCGGATGCGCCGGGCGCAAGATGCACCCGTTGGAACGCCTTCAACTCACGGACGGGGCGGGTGAGGGTGCCGACGTCATCGCGCACATACATCTGAACGACCTCATCGCCTGCCCGGGACCCGGTATTCTTCACCATCACACGCACCCGCAGCGAATCCGTCGTACGGAGCTTCGCATTCTCGATCGTCAGCCCGGAGTAGGCGAACGTGGTGTATGTCAGACCGAACCCGAAAGGATACAAGGGCGTCGATGGGACATCCAGGTACCGGGTCGTATAGTGAACCGTATCGTTGAATGGCCGTCCGGTGTTCTTATGATTGTAGTAGAGAGGGACCTGGCCGGTGACGCGCGGGAAGGTCACCGGAAGCCGCCCCGTGGGGGCATAGGCGCCGAAGAGGACATCAGCGATGGCGTGCCCCGTTTCGTGTCCGAGATGCCAGGACTCCACGATCGCAGGCAGGTTGGCGGCTTCCCAACTGATGGCAAGGGAGCGTCCGTTCATGAGCACAAGCACGATCGGCTTGCCCACGGCCTGGACCGCCTTGATCAGGTCGAGTTGGTTTCCGGGGAGCCCAATGAATGAGCGGCAGCATGCCTCGCCGCTCATGTCATTGGACTCACCCATCACCATCACCACCACATCCGCTTTGCGGGCGACATTCACTGCCGCCGCGAATCCCGTCGTGTCATTCCCATCGATCCCGCACCCGCGGGTATACATGATCATCGCGCCTGCGGCGGCTTCCTGGATCCCCTCGAGCGCGGTCACCACATGGTTCGTATCTGTGGGTCCGGCCCATGTACCGACGGGGTCGCGCTTGTTCTGCGCCAGAGGCCCGATCACCGCGATCGCACCGGTCCCGGGCGTCAGGGGCAGAAGGTTGTGCTCATTCTTCAACAGGACGATCGAACGCCGTGCGACGTTGCGTGCCGCCGCGATGTGCGAGGGGTGACGCAGCGTATTCTTCTCCCGCTCGACGGACGTCCCACGGTACGGATCGGCGAACAGCCCGATGCGGAACTTGATCCGGAGAATGCGCCGCACGGCCTCGTCGATCGTGGCAACGGTCACGCGCTTCTGCTTCACGAGCGAGGCGAGACTGTCGCGGAAGGCCCGCGCTTCCATATCCATGTCCAGCCCGGCATTGATGGCGCGCTCGGCGGCCTGTCCGGGGTCCGCCGCGAAGCCGTGCGGAATGAGTTCACCGATCGAACCCCAGTCGCTTACCACGAAGCCATCGAACTTCCACTCGTCGCGCAGCACCGTCGTCATCAGGAACCGGCTTCCCGAGCTGGCCACGCCGTTGATCTCATTGAACGACGCCATGAACGTTCCCGCGCCTGCATCCAGCGCCGCCTTGAAGGGCGGCAGGTACACATCGCGCAGCGTCTGTTCGGACATATCCACCGTATTGTAGTCGCGTCCACCCTCCGCTGCACCGTATGCCGCGTAGTGCTTCACGCAGGCGACGAGCGATGTGGGGTCATCGAGCCGCGTCCCCTGAAAGCCCCGGACACGCGCCGCGCCCATCACCGATCCGAGGTAGGTATCCTCGCCCGAACCTTCCGCAATGCGTCCCCAGCGGGGATCGCGCGCGATATCCACCATCGGTGCGAATGTCCAATGCACACCCGCGGAGGCCGCCTCCGTCGCGCCGATGCGGGCCGACAGTTCGACGGCAGCGGGGTCCCACGACGCCGCTTCCGCCAGCGGGATGGGGAATGTCGTCTTGAACCCATGGATCACATCGAGACCGAAGATCAACGGAATGCGGCTGCGTGATTCCTCGACCGCGATCCGCTGCAGGGCCCGCGTCTCGGCCGCGCCGGTGACATTCAGGAGGGATCCCGCGCCGCCGGCACGGATGATCGCGCGCTGTTCCTGATTGATGGTCTGCTCTCCCGTCGGCCCGGTACTCCAGCCGCCGGTATACTGCACCAGCTGGCCGATCTTCTCCTGGAGGGTGAGGCCGGCGATGATGGAATCGATCGCATGTTCCACGCCACGTCCAGCCTGCGCGCGTGCCGGAGTGCTCTTCTGTGCGACCGCGATCTGCAGGACGAGCAGTCCTGCTACGAGAAGGAGAATGGGCCGGGAGAGTTTCACGTTCGTCAACGATCCCTCAATGATGAGACATGAGACGTCCTGCCATCAC
>JAUQWO010000078.1 GCA_030835135.1 Bacteroidota bacterium | reverse complement strand
CCTAACGGATCGCGGCTCACCTGCGCCGCGAAACGACTGCTGATTTTGAAAACCTCAACCAAAACCTATGACAGACTAAGGTCAATACCCCGGGCCCGTGGCGCGGCGTCAGGTGCAGCCGCTGGTTAGGCGGTTATCGATAGTGTACAGAAAACCAGTTCTGATCAATTTGCGATATTCTCGCTCGCGTTTGATCCGAAAGTGCCCTGAATTCCCGAGCATCCCCACCTGTCTGGACGTACAAATATCCTGCATATTCAGAAGACAACATAAGCGCAGGAACATAAGTATAGAACATGATATACTTCTTTCCTGCATGGACTTCGACATCTATCGATGTTTCAGAGAGCCTGGAATCAGGTGATTCGAGTCGGCGATAGTCGGTTGATTGATATGTGGTATCCTGGCACACCCTCTGAACTACTTGTTCGCGTTGGCCTTGCAGACAGGTCTGATTGACCCGACTCCCCACATCAGGTAGAAGGAGTGACACGGCATTGATTGCCAGTGGAACGAACACATAGAACCCGACACGTCTGAAGGAGAACAAACACGAAAGACTCGCAACGACAGAGACCACAAGCAAAGCGAACCACGCCGACGTGAGAATCCAAGAACCCGCGTTATCCGATATGAATCCGATGACTAACGCGAGACCACACACAATCAGCGCGAGATACACGCGCGCTATGATGTCGTCCAGGCTATCTAGAATGTGAGTGAGGAATCGCATGTGATAACCGCCTAACGGCTCGCGGCTCACCTGCGCCGCGAAACGAATGTTGAATTGCAAGCAACCAAAACCTATAACAGAACCGGTCACGACCCCGTTGCCCCAGACGCGGCGACAGGTGCAGCCGCTGGTTAGGCAGCAACGCCCCAGCTGCGGCGTGCTCTAAGGAAGGATCAAGTCCCAACATATTCCCTGATCCCATGCCGGCTCCCCGACATACCGTGAACGTATCATGCCATACTCGCGGGAGTATATGAATGTTGGACCTCCACGCCCCACATAGTACGGCGGGGAATCGGGAGGTGCGTCAATGTCATACTCGAAGTGATCGTAGTACACGTTCGCCCTCTCATAGAGGTGCTGGTTAACCACCGCGTTAAGAACGAATCCGCCAGACTCGCCCGAGACCGGATCGCTGCCGAGTTTCCATCCTGTCAACGTGAATCGTCTACCCCCAAGTGGCAACAGGGGATGGTTTGCCTTGTAAGCACCACCGTATGCACTCCAAAACATATGAGAATACCCTATGACCTGCAAAGAATCCGACCGAACGCGGACATGATACGTGAAACCGCAGGAGTCAAAGTCGGTTGCGTGTGCCGCCGGCAAATGAGTCAGGTGATCTTCAAGTATGAACCCCAAGGAGTCGTAGCCAATGACTGTGACGACTAAAGTATCAGGAAGGATCTCAAACACGTTTGACGTGGAGTTTCCGTATTGCGATCCGTGTACCCTGACATACTTGCTCTGCTGACCAATTCGCATATCTCCGAATTGAATGTAGGTCGGTTCGTCCCCAAGGTCCGTCACGCAAGAAACCCATAGGAGGGCGCTGCCGAAGCATATCCACAATCGTGACAAGTGAACTCCTTCCGAACGGATCGTAGCGTCGATCGTTGCTGCCTAACGGCTCGCGGCTCACCTGCGCCGCGAAACGACTGCTGAATTGGAAACGTCAACCAACACTATAAATGACTAGGGTCGATACCCCGATGCCCCAGACGCGGCGTCAGGTGCAGCCGCTGGTTAGGCGGGGACCGCCATTCTCAAGGGCGTATCAAATCCCAACACAATCCTTCATCGAGCCTCGGTCTTCCCACTCGGCGAGAGCGTAAGATTCCCAATTCTGCTGAATAGATGAAGGTGGTGCCAGTATATCCATGATAGTAGGGTATCGCTGGATCACCAGCGTCCGCCTCAAAGTGATCATAGTAGACATTTGCCAGAGGATACTGCACTCCACCTATCACGGCATTTCGGACAAAGCCTGCACCATCATTCCCGTACGGATCACCACCCAGTTTCCATCCACTCACCGTGAATTGCTTCCCCCCCAGAGCGGATAACGGCAATCTCACGTTGTATCCGCCGTCAAGCCAACTCCAGAAAAGGTGAGACGTGCCAACCACACGAACCGCTCCTTGACCTATTACCAAGTGATACACAAGGCGTGCGCTATCATACTCCACGAGCTCCTGAGCCGGACGGCGAACAAGAAAGTCCTCGCAGACAAAGCCAATACTATCCTTCCCGATCACTCGTACGACCAGCGTATCGGCCAGCTGGACATATTCATTCGAAGATTTAACGGCATATTTGAATCCGCGCAACCGTATATATCGACTCTCCTGTCCGACGCGCAGTTCAGTAAAGTGGACGGTTGTTGGGTCATCACCTAAGTCAGTGATGCAGCCAGTCAACCAGGCCAGCCCGAATATCAACGTCATTACACGCGCCAGTGTCCACTGCATGTTCTTCGGTCCCCGCCTAACGGATCGCGGCTCACCTGCGCCGCGAAACGACTGCTGATTGTGAAAACCTCAACCAACACTATAAATGACTAAGGTGAATATCCCGATACCCCCGACGCGGCGTCAGGTGCAGCCGCTGGTTAGGCGGGCCACGATCAATGGAAATATCATTCCTGTTTCGCCAGGAGCACGAGAATCGCCAGAACCAGCAATACCGTACAGCATCCGATCCACCGTGTCCTGTTTGAAGCGAACAGTCCATCATCCGCGACTTTGAATCCCCACTCTGATAGTTTAGATCCAGTGGACCTTCCCCAGATAGACATGGCAAACGCGTACGTGAGCAGGGTCAACAGTAACATGACGACAAATGCTGGCATACCGGCAAGCACATCCTGCCCGACTCTTGACAGAGTCGGTTGTTGTGCACTGCCTCGCTGAAGAAAGTAGACAAGAATAATGGCCAGCGTGTTTATGAAATTGACGACTCCGACAATTGTCCATTGGACAGAAAATGTCATCCGGCGAGTCTTTCTCCTGAGACGGTCAATATCGTCGTCCACGTACAGCACGGCTATAAGGGATGATATGCTTATTGTTAGTGTGAAAAGCCCTATGGACAGCTCATTCATGGATTTCGCCTTTGCCTGGCGCGTACGCAGCACAAGAAGGGTCGATCACCTCTTCCTCTGCGAGCAGACCGTTTGTCACTGATTGCCATGTAGACATTCTAATATGCTCCTGTACACGGTGGTTAGAATCATGGCTGGGCTCCTCATCGTGGACCGCCTAACGGATCGCGGCTCACCTGCGCCGCGAAACGACTGCTGAATTGGAAACGTCAACCAACACTATGAATGACTAAGGTCAATACCCCGAGCCCGTGGCGCGGCGTCAGGTGCAGCCGCTGGTTAGGCAGTGCCAGGGTCTCGCGGATTCAAGCCACCCGCTACTTCCAGTGCTCTCGGTTACGTGGGTCCACCCCCGAGAGGATTTGTTTGAGGTGATGCTCTACGTGTCTTACATAGTCAGTGATAATCAGCTCTAGAGTCGCCGGTTGTGTGTCACCCACGTCGCACAAATGAGACAGGGCTGCCGGATCTACATGCGCGATGACGTGAACTAGGTGGCGATTGTATCTGAACCAGAGGTCGACCAGGTCTCTCCAGGGTTCAGAGGCATATCCCTGGGATTTGACCCAGTGTTCCTGCGAGTACCGAAACGTGCCCATGTGCGACACTTCCTGCATGCGCACGAACCGCTGATGATTGTTCGACGCGGAGTCGATCAGGTGACCCAGAGTTTCCTTGAACGACCATTTCTCTCCATACGGCTTCGCGCTGGCCCGTTCCTCTGGAATCGCTGCCAACTGGGTGTACGCTGAAGCTATTGTCTCTTCAAGATGCCGTGATGCTAAGTACATGGGGATACCTCTGCCTCCGAGGTGGCACTGCCTAACGGATCGCGGCTCACCTGCGCCGCGAAACGACTGCTGAATTGGAAACGTCAACCAACACTATAAATGACTAAGGTCCATACCCCGATGCCCGCGGCGCGGCGTCAGGTGCAGCCGCTGGTTAGGGTGCGCTGTTCGTGGGTGCGGAGCCTCGACTGATTTCCCAATACGCACGACTTCAACACCACGCTCGGCCAACCGACTTCCAAGATACAGCACACCCCGCTGACAATCCCGGCCACCAATCCTCCGGTGCCGACTGATACAGCATTGACGTTGGCAGCGGCCCTCCGGAGCGACCCTTGCCGTCGGCGACGCCGACTCGACGATCCCGCCTGCCCGGACAAAGCGAAGATGTCAAGGCTCAACTACTGAGATCCTGCGACAGCACGCTGCCACACAGCCTGAAGCCGAGGCAGGCAACTGCGCCTGCCAATCAATCTGATGTGTAAGGACGCAAGAGCGTGCCTCAACTACGGCTGGGACCAAGCAGAAGCACCCACTTTCACCGCCCGAAATCGATGCCGCTCGACCCTTCCCCATGCTCGTTGCCACATGATGCACGGGCAATTCTTAGCGCACCCTAACGGCTCGCGGCTCACCTGCGCCGCGAAACGACTGCTGATTGTGAAAACCTCAACCAACACTATAAATGACTAAGGTCGATACCCCGAGCCCGTGGCGCGGCGTCAGGTGCAGCCGCTGGTTAGGGCGCACCGCAGGAACTTGTCTCATTCCACGAGATATGACTCGCGGGTCGCCCGTGGCGTTACGTTGTAATTGATGCCAAGTGAGAACAGCCAATAGTGTGGCTGTATCGTGTCGAAATTGGAGGTGTAAGTCTTCCACTGAGTGTACAGTGCAAGATCGTCAGTGATCCCGTACTCGAAGCCAACTGCACCGTAGAACACGAAGAATCCACTGCTGATCCCAATTTGTCCATAGATGTTGCGATCAGGATAGGAAATTGGGATTCTCATACGCAATCCACCATTGAGCAGGAACATGTCCTTCTCAGCCTTGTTGAACCGCATTAGTTCCAGCGGCAATGACCAATTCTCGGAGAATCGGTATTCGTACATGAGTGTCCCCGACCAACTCTTGGAGATCTCACGCGACGACGCAAAGACTCCGACTCTTCCGCCTATCCAATGTCCCCTGTCTGAATAGAGAGAAGTCGCATGCTGCGCGCAGACGCTCGCAGCACTCACCAGCAGCAGAATTGTGATCCCAATTCGATTGAGCAACATACCTTTAAGTGCGCCCTAACGGCTCGCGGCTCACCTGCGCCGCGAAACGACTGCTGAATTGAAAACGTCAGCCAACACTATAAATGACTAAGGTCAATACCCCGGTGCCCGTGGCGCGGCGTCAGGTGCAGCCGCTGGTTAGGTTGCCGCTCTAAGGATGTAACGCTCACCAGCATCTTCTCCCTCGAAGTATGCCAGCTTCGCAGGGACACACGACACAAAACTACCTATTCCTCTTCCGACCACCGCATGAAGTGCCTCGGACAGCGGCAGTTCTTGCTGGTCCAATCGTGATTCCCCAGAAACAAGATAGCAAGTCGAGGGAGCCCCAGCGGATCTCAGTAACTGTTCAATATCACCGACCTTCTGTCTATCTGAGGGGAGTCTGGTTGCATACCGGGAGTCAAATTCGACCCGATGAGCAAGAAGTCCTGTGAGCTTTGCCCGATGATTGGGCTTTGCCAATAGCGCAAGAAACCGTTCTTGCCGGTTAGGATGAATGAATGTCTTGAAAAGTAACTCCTCATGCGTCATAGCAATGCCCCGACTCCGAGGACCACGCCAATGATTAGGCAGACCAACAATACAATGCCGACCACTTCTACCTTTGTTCGGTTGTTCTCCGAAACCGGCTCGGGGGGATATCTTCCGTTGGTCACCGCCCTCAAGAATGTCAGGCCGATGTGATACGAGATCACGTCTCGAATGGTACCGAAAACCAACTCGTGGAACACGTGTACGCCTCCATTGCGGCAACCTAACGGATCGCGGCTCACCCGCGCCGCGAAGTGACTGCTGATTTGGAAACGCTGTTGGTTGCTTCTAACCACATACTTCCGTGTAACGAAGTACCCAACCCCGAGCACCCGGCGCGGCGCCGGGTGCAGCCGCTTGTTAGGTTGCGCT
>JAUQWO010000077.1 GCA_030835135.1 Bacteroidota bacterium | reverse complement strand
CTTCTGGGCTTCCGCGCGCACCTCCTTGGCCATCTCGATCAGTTTGTAGATGCGTTGTTTGGACAGCGCGGAGACGAAGATGATCGGGAGAAAGTCGTAGATGCGGAGGCGTTCGCGGACCGCCTTCTCATACGAAGCGGCCGTGCGGTCGTCCTTCTCGATCAGGTCCCACTTGTTCACCGCGATGATCGCCGGCGTCCGCTTCTCCATCGCCGTTTCGATGATCCGCAGGTCCTGATGCTCGACGCCGTCCTGCGCATCCACCAGAATGATGGCCACATCGCAGCGCTCGATCGCCTTGATCGTGCGGAGGGCGCTGTAGAGTTCCACGGACTCCTTGACCTTGCTCTTGCGCCGGAGGCCGGCGGTATCGATGAGCACGATCTCTTCGCCGTAATGCTTCAGGACCGCATCGATCGGATCGCGCGTGGTCCCCGGGATGTTCGTCACGATGTGGCGCTCTTCCTGGAGCAGCGCATTCACGAGCGACGATTTGCCCGCGTTCGGCTTGCCGATCACGGCGATCTTCAGGCGCGTGTCGCCGTCGGTGCCGTCGCTCGTGGGGATGTCCTTCGTGATGAGGTCGAGCAGATCACCGATCTTGCGGCCCACGAGGGCGGAGATCGGGATCGGGTCGCCGAGCCCCAGATCATAGAACTCCGCGGTGCCGTACTCCTTCTTGTCGCCGTCGCTCTTGTTCGCGATGAGCAGCACCTGCTTGTCGGTCTTCCGCAGGATCTCCGCGATCTCGCGTTCCGCCGGCACCACGCCGGCCTCGGCGTCGACGACGAAGAGGATCAGGTTCGCCTGTTCGATCGCGAGCTGGGCCTGCTCGCGGATGGCCGTTTCCATCGTGTCCTCGGAATCGGGGACGAACCCGCCGGTGTCCACCAGCGTGAAATGCTTGCCGGCCCACTCGGCCTCGCCGTAGTGCCGGTCGCGTGTGACACCCGGCTGATCGTCAACGATGGCATGTCGCCGCCCGAGGATACGGTTGAAGAGGGTCGACTTCCCCACGTTGGGGCGGCCGACCAGTGTTACGAGCCATCGGGCTTCAGTTGCCATTCTTCACTATTCTTAGTACTTTTTTTGACGTATGATACTCACCGTCCACACGCAGAACCCGGAGCCGCGCGCGATGCGCAAGGCGGCGGAGATCCTCACTGCCGGCGGCATCGTGGTCTATCCGACGGACACCGTCTATGGCCTCGGCTGCAGCGTGCTGAACAAGGCCGCGATCGAGCGCATCTACCTGATCAAGAAGCAGCGCACCGACAAGCCATTCAGCTTCGTCTGTTCCGACCTCACGCACATCAGCGAATACGCGACGGTGGATAACGCGGCCTTCAAGATCATGAAACACCTGATCCCGGGGCCCTATACCTTCATCCTGCCCGCGGCGCGGATGAAGAACCTCCCCAAACTGCTCCTCTCAAAACGCAAGACCGTCGGCATCCGCGTCCCCGACAGCCCGGCCACACTCGCTATCGTGCGCGAACTCGGCCATCCGATCCTCAGCACCAGCGCCACCGGTGAAGGAGGCGCGGTGTTACGCGATTCGGCGGAGCTCATCGCAACCTATCGCAACACGGTGGAGTTGATCCTCGATGCCGGACCGCTCGTCGCCGAGCAGTCCACGGTGCTGGACCTGACGGGAGATGAACCGGTGATCGTCCGCCAGGGGTCGGGAGATACCAGTTTCCTGAACCAGGGCCGGCATCTCCCGTTCGTGTGAACGCGCTATTCCGCCGGCTGACGGACGATGTCGCCGTTCTTGATGCCCGTGCCGGAGACGACGCTGGCCTTCGCTGCCTTGCCGTTCAGCATCTGTCCGGTCACCTTGATGCGCGCCACCTTCGTCTCTTCGCTCCCCATCGACAGCCCCGTATCGGGGTCTTTGATCTCTTCACCCGCCTGGAAGATCTCGAACTCGTCACCGACGTTCACGTTCCCTTCCGAGCCCGGTTTGATCAGGACCGTGCCGTCCGGATTCACTTTGAGGACGCGGCCCGACCACGGGATCGATGCCATGTTCTCGATGATCAGTTCGACGCAGCCGTTGATGGCTTCACGGGCGGCCTTGCCGAGGTCCGTGTCGTCCCATGCGTTCATGTCGCTGAAGTTGATATCCTCATAACGGCCATGGAAACCGATCGAACTCTCGGTCCCTTCCTCTGACTCCGCGGCCATGATCTCACCGGTCGTGGTGTTGACCAGGCGGATATCCACCACGGCCCGTGCGCCCTTGGAGGAGATGCCGACGCCGAAGAGTGATGCGCCGCCACCGATGTCGGACTTCTTCGTCCCGAGTTCCGAGACGCTGCCGACCACGATCATATCAACGCCGAGGACCTTGCCCATGGCAGGTGCGCTCTCGGCCGTGATCACGCCCGATGCCCCGAGGCGCTGCTCTTCCAGGACCTTGTCCAGGTCCTTCCGTTCGATCACGATGAATTTGCCCGACTTCACGAGGGCGGTGGCAAGCATATCCGCGATGCCAGTACCGCACCCGTGGTAGTGCGCGCCGTCGTCAAAACGTGACACGGCAATGCGTTTCTTCGGCTGTGCGAAGGCGCTAGCGAGCCCAAGAGCGAGACACAGGATGGTGATTCCGAGAACGCGCGACACCTTCATGGGGAGCCCTTTCGAAGTGGAAACGTGAGTGGATACAGGCATATTCAAAGGTACCAAACGGAAGGCGGTAAAGCAAACGTGCGGGCGCGGGTCCCCCGGGAGGGCCGGAGGCCGGAAAAGGTTCAGCGAAGCGTGTCTTTCAGCTTCCTGCCGTCGATCCCCTGGGTCGGGCGGCAGGAAAGGAGTACGGCTCAGGGTATCAGTTGGCGGATGGGATACGCGGTGCGGCAGTGTGGGCCAGATTCTGCTCCGGATGGATCTCCGGGGCATGTTCGACATTACGGACGACGTCGCTGACGAGCAAGCGGACGCGCTCGATATCGGTCGAGATCGCCTCGATCTCCTTCTGGATCGCCTGACGGCGCTCTTCCCTGCTTTGTACCTTTGTCCTCATGAACCAACCTCCTCACATGATACAGTGAACTCATCGCCACGGGTGGGCGACAACGTGTGCTGTTTGTGCATTGACGGCGGACAAGTTCTTCCGCCAGGGCATGTACGATGATGTGGTGAAGCCGGAACATCCGTCGGGACTGCGTGCGACCTCGGTGTGTGCGGGAACTCTGGAGGCCGGGTCACGCTGGAAGCAGTTCAAGGGTACAAAGGCGGGGGGAGGAAGTCAAGTTAATTCTCGCGGCATGCCCGAAAACTGACGTTTCCTGCAAAAATTCGATGATCTCAGTCCGAATTCGATGGGAGTGTGCCCGGCCACCATCAGCCCCCCCCGCTGTTGCACTTGTCTAATGTCATTCGTACGTTCCCTCGTGACCCCCCCGGGGCTGAGCCCCGCGTCGTTCATTGCGTCGTGCCAAACCGTCCGACCCCCTTTCGGAGCCGGCCATGTTGAGTGGACTCCTCTCACCATCACATGGAGGCAGCGATGATACAGAAGCGACTCACCGAATTCCTGGACAGCCACCACATCAAATATGTCCATATCCATCACTCACCGGCGTTCACCGCCCGTGAGGTGGCCGTCTCTGCCCATCTGCCATTCCGCGAAGTGGCAAAGACCGTTGTCCTCGCCACGCACGGGGTGTACTTCTTCGCGGTGTTGCCTGCGAGCGAGATGATCGATCTCCCCCTGCTCCGCGAGCTGATCGAACAGCCGGACCTGCGCCTGGCCAGTGAGTCGGAGTTGAATGCCCTCTTCCCGGAGTGCGAGGTGGGTGCCATGCCGCCGTTCGGCAACCTCTTCGGCATGGACGTCATCGTCTCGCCGCCGCTCACCGAGGACGATGAGATCGCATTCAATGCCGGGTCGCACCGCGACATGGTGCGGATGGCCTATGCCGACTATGAACGTCTGGTCGACCCGAAGGTTCTCCCCTTCTCGACACCACGTCAGGCACGGGAGAACCTGTTCGCGAAGGGTCTGAGCTGAGTCACCCCGCAGGTCACGCGCTCTTCCAGAGGCGCGGATCGAACGTGAATGGCTCCGGCGGATCGATGGTGATCCGTTTGAAGTCGGGATGACCGGGGTTCAGCATCAGATTGTACTCGCGCGGGATCACGACGGACGGGACACGAAGGCACACGCTCCGCCCGGCGGCGACCCATCGCGTTCCGACATCCATGGTCTCGGCGAGTGGCGGTTCCGACCGCCAGCGGCGGGGAAGCGAGCGTGGGGCGATGTGGTCCACGGTGATGCCATCGGGGATCGTGATGCGGAAGGCCACGAAGCGGATCCCCGTGGCGGCGTGGCCGAGGTGGACGAAGGTCTCGAGTGCCGACAATGCGAGACTGTCGGATGCATACACGACCTTTGTCCCGGGATGGTTCCACCGCCCTCCCACGATGCGCGCGCCCTCGCCGGAGAACGCCGCAGCCTGATGGCGGAACTTGACGAGACGCCAGGCGAGGGTCACGCGATCACGCCGAGGTCGATGCGGCGGAGCAGGTCCTCGACTTCGCGCGCGCCGGCCTCCGTTGCGAGGACTTCGAGAGGAATGCGGCGGTTCAGACCGATCTGCGGTGTGTGAAGCCATTCGCGCGCGCGGTCGGCATCCTCCAGAACATCCAGGGCGAGCGTAAAGGTTCGCGCCAGACGGTAGAGACGGTCGCCCACCGGGAGCGGGAGTTTCCGCTTGCTCTTCCGGAGCCGCGTCATGGTCCGCGAACTCAGTCCGAGCGTGGCGGAAAGCTGCCGGTCTGCGATACCGAGGGCTTCTTTGATGCGGTCGATCACCCCGGCGGAAAGCCCTTCTTCGATCTGCTCACCGACATGCAGTCCGGACACCGCGCCGCCACTCAGACTCAGCAGCGCCTTCAGATCATGTGCCATCATTCCCTCCTATCGCCAATTGTCTGAATCAATATAGACAATTGACGCATCACAATCAAGTCCCCCCGCCCCTACGCGAGATCGTGGCGCACGGGGTCCTTCAACACGCTGACTGCAGCATCCGCCAGCGCAGGGTCCTTCGTGAACAGCACCACCTGCCATCCGTGCGCATCCTGCATGCGCCGCACCAGGGCAAGCGCATGCCCGATGCGGGCCGGGTCGAGACTCGCGAAGGGCTCGTCGAGGACGAGCAGGCGCTTCTCCCCCGCCGGATCTGACCGGAGAGCAAGGGTCAGGCGGGCGGCGAACATCAGCGTATCGCGCGTCCCTTTCGAGAGGTGACCGATGCCACGCACGGCTCCCCCAGCATCCATGGCCTGCAGCATGCCGCTGTCGAAGCCGCTCACTTCAACGGTCCGGGGAAGATCGACCAACCCCTGGAACATCGTCTGCATCTCCCCGGCGAGCGACGACAGCATCGCGCCGGCATCCGCCGCCATCGTGCGGAAGACCTCAGCCGCCAGCGCCGCGGCCATCTTGTTCAGCTCGAGGTCCGCGATCTCGGCCTCGGTGCGCGCGATC
This sequence comes from Bacteroidota bacterium, assembly GCA_030835135.1. GTDB lineage: Bacteria > Bacteroidota > Ignavibacteria > UBA10030 > UBA6906 > JAGDMK01. The sequence continues at coordinate 94,247 of JAUQWO010000077.1, read as the reverse complement.
TCCTTCTCCTTCCCCACCAGATCCTCGAGCACACGACCCATGGCACTCATCGTGCCCTCGGCGAAACCACGGTCCACCTTCATGCGTTCGCGATCCTGCCCGAGCTTCCGTCGCTTCTCCTGTTCCGCCTGCAGCAGATTCCTGGTGCGCTGGAGGGCGGCGGGTGTGGCACCTTCGCGCGGGATCCCCCTGGCATCAGCATCAGCGAGTCTCCTCCGGATGTCGCTCGCATACGACGGCTGTTCGGAAAATCCTGCCGCTGCCATGCGCTTCCGGTTGTCGGACACCGCCGCTTCCCATTGATCGGTGAGCGATTTCCGTGCACCGACACGGGTCAGGAGCTCCTCCCTGTTCGGTGCCACCACGCGTTGCAGGATCGCCCCACGGCGTTCTTCTGCCTCCCGGAGTCTCCGTTCGGTCTCGCCGCGCCTCTCTTCCGTTTGCGATGCACGTTCACGCAATCGCTCGAGGTCGGCGCCGATCCGTTGGAGTCCGGCGGCGAGCCCGTCGTATGCCGCGATCACCTGGCGTAGTTCCCCGGCGATCCCCTGCAGGCTGTCCGACATGAGATCTTTCCCACCGGCGTTCCTGAACTCATCGCGGACCTCGGTCCGGAGCCGATCCAACGCCTCCGTGTCCTCGACAGTCTCCGTCCTGCGTGCCAATGCCGATCCGGCAAGTGCAAGCAACCCGGCGAAGAACGCCGGATGCACGAACACGCCTGCAACGGCCGATGCAAGCGCGATGACCGCGGAGACGATGATCAGGGGAACGTTCCAGCGCGTGATGGTCTTCATGCGGCGGGCGCTGCCCGTGAGGTCGTTGATGCGGACCAGCAGCCCTTCCGCCTTGCGCGCGAGGGATGCCTCCGCCAGTTGGCGCGATTCCACTGCCCGGCGCTCCGTCTCCTGTTCCCGGATCTCGCGGGCCTTCTCCGCGGCATCCGCGGTAAGAGAACGGACCTCCGCCTGGAGCCGTGGGATCGCGGCATCACATTCCCCCAGGGCACTCAGGTCCGCGGGGGCAACGACGGGCAGCCTGTCCAGCTCACCGCGCAGGTCAGCCTCCCGGTCCAGCAGACGCTGCGCCTCTTCCAGGTCGCGCCGCCGCTCGATCGCGGTCTCGTGCTCCAGCTCCGCGGTCAACCGTGCGATCGATTCGTCACACCCCTGGATAGCCTCCTCCGTCGACCGGAGTCGCTGTGCGAGGTCGTCGCTGGAACGCACCTGTGCGGCATGCCGCGCCCGTTCCCCTTCCAGCCGGTCGCGCTCCGCGGTCAATTGCGCAAGCGTCTTCTTCCGCAGTGCGATCTCTCTATTATGCTTCCGCCCGGCCCCCTCGGCGGCCCGTGATTCGAGATCATCGGCGACCGCCGCGGGGTCGATGCCGCCCGAGAACAGCGCGTTCTTCACGGCATCGGCCCATGGCGATCCATCATTGAATGTCAGGTTCACGTCTCCGGACCGGATGGCATGAAGATCATCGAATTCGCGGGTATCGAAGGACTCTGCCAGCTCTTCGGGTGCGAGCTCCGCCTGCATCGCATCGCCATAGCGCAGGTAGATGCTGTTCTTGTAGTCGCCCTGTCTGGGGACCCTGCACAACGTGGTGAAGAGGGCATCGAAGATGGTGGTCTTCCCCGATTCATTCGGTCCGAAGAAGATGACGCTCGAACCGAACTCGAATTCCCGGTTCGCGAAGCGACCGAATTTCTTCAGCGAGAGGCGCTCGATCATGCGGCACCTCCCATCCGGTCTGCCAGCGCGGCCAGACCCAGGTTCCGCGCCCGCTCCAGCAGGACCGGATCATGCACGCCCTTCTCCGCAAGCAATGCGATGAACTTCGCAGCTGCAGGATGAGCAGCGATACCGGCCACGGGCTCCACCTCGCTGCGGACCTCCAATGCTCTGACCTTCCTGGCATAGGCCGACCGTATGGAGTTCGCGACAGCAGCGATGGTATTCTCGTCATCCACGATGCCCGTCAGCACGATCGTGACCATGTCCGCGGGCGACCACATCCCGGCGATACCCTCGATATCCACGGTGGTTCCATCCAGCGAAACAGCGCAGCGGTACTCGCGGTATTCCCCGGCTGAAGCGAGCGTGATCCTCCGCATCGTTGCGCCGTGGGCTCCCGTTTCCACCAGACAGACACTTCGTGCGCCTCGTTCTCCCTTCCTCCACACCCGCGCCGAGCCGGGATAAACGATCAGCGTCCCGCCGTCGCGCGTGTCGCGCGCACGATGCAGATGTCCCAACGCCGCATAGCATGCGTTCAGGCGGTCGAACATCGATGGGTCGATGAACGCATTCTCCTCCTCTTCGGAGTTGTCGCCTGTGTAGGCCATGCCCGCGACGGTCCCATGCATGACAGCAACGCGGGCTGGCGCGACGCGGGGTGGGACCTGCAGCACCGAAGGATCCAGATAGCCAGCACGGAACGGGAAGAGCAGGAACTCCGTGTCCGCGATCGTGACGAGCTCGTATGGGATACCCGTTATGAGACGAACGCGCGATCCGAAGCTCAGGGCACTGAGGGAGTTCGCCCCGCGCCCCAGTTCTTCATGGTTGCCCGGAAGGAGAAGCACCTCCATGCCGGCCGGCAGGCCATCGGCCCATCGTGCAAGGTCGCCGCGCAGTTGCACGGCATCGGGGAAGGAATCGAACGTATCACCGGCGAACACGATGGCCGCGGCCTTCTCGCGAACGGCCACGGTTCCGAGCTCCGTGAGGACTGACAGAGCATAGTCCTTCACGTCGACCGCCAGGTGAAGGTCTGCTGTATGAAGGAAGCGCACGCGGAGTTCCCTGATCTGGTATCGTTGGATGGAGGGCACCTGTCGGGTCATACGGACCTGGACAGGAGGCACGATGCTAATATAAGGAGTTCCGGGAAGAGTATCCGTCTCATCCCATGATACTTTCTAAAAGCCCCTGCATCCCCTTGCCCGTCATCGACCTCGAACCCACTGGCGACCGGGCGCACGGGCGCAGCATGCTGCGCCCCTGCATCACCCTGACCATCATCGACCTCGAACACACTGGCGACCGGGCGCACGGGCGCAGCATGCTGCGCCCCTACATCACACTGACCATCATCGACCTCGAACACACACTGGCGTGCCCGGCCTGCCTTGCATCTCGCACGCACATTCCCTACGTTATCGCTCACCTATGCGGCCTCCACGCATGCCGCCCGTTCCCTATCCCCTCGTTCCAGTGAGAGACACCCATGCTCCATCCAGCGCAATCGTACCGTTCCACAGTCTGCGCGATCCTGGTCGCGCTCTGCCTGCCGGCTGCCCCTCCTGTCCTTGCCGCACAGGGCCTCCTCCTGGTCGATCAGGGAAAGCCCGCTACGGTGATCGTGATCCCGACCACCCCCACGCCGCATGAGTTGAAGGCCGCCACCGAATTGCAGTCGTATCTCAGGCGGATCTCCGGGGCTCTCATCCCCGTCGTGGCAGACGCAGCGCCGGAACGCCCCGCCGAGATCCTGCTCGGCCATACCAAGCGCTCCGGAAAACTCCTCCCCGGTCTCGCACCCGCTCTCCTCGAAGAGGATGGGTTCCGCATGGCGGTGCGCGGGAAGAAACTCGTGATCTATGGCGGCAAACGTAAAGGAACACTCTACGGCGTCTACACACTCCTCGAACAATACCTCGGCTGCCGGATGTACAGCCCGACGGTCACGATCGTGCCGGAACGCGCAACGGTCACGGTCCCCGCGATCGACACCACGATCGTCCCCTTCTTCCGCTTCCGCCAGGTCCACTACCTGAACGGCTTCGACCGTGCGTACAGCGACTGGCACAAGCTGCAGTCCGGCGAAGATCAGCGCGAGGAGTGGGGCATGTGGGTGCATACATTCGAACCACTCGTTCCCTCGTCGAAGTACTTCAGCACCCACCCCGAGTACTTCACCCTCCAGGGCGGGCGCCGGCTCGCGAACGCACAGCTCTGCCTCTCCAATCCTGATGTCTTCACCGTGCTGACCGCCGCCCTGCGCGAACGTATGACCCGCCAACCGCTCGCCCACACGTGGTCGGTCTCCCAGAACGATAACCTGAATGAGTGCCGCTGCGATAGCTGCACGGCCCTGAACGCACGCTACGGTGGCAGTTCCGGCACCATGGTTGCGTTCGTGAACCGCGTGGCCCGTGCCTTCCCGGACCACACGATCTCGACGCTCGCATACAATTATACACGGAGCGCACCGACCAACATCCGTCCGGACCGGAACGTGAACATCATGCTCTGCTCCATCGAATGCAACCGGAGCAGACCCATCGCCACCGATCCGGAAGGAGCATCCTTCACAAAGGACATCGAGGATTGGGGCAAGCTGACCGACAACATCCTCATGTGGGACTACGTCGTGCAGTTCCGCAACCTGCTCGATCCGTTCCCCAACCTCCGGGTGCTGCAACCCAACCTGCAGCTCTTCGCGAAGAACAACATCCGTCAGATGTTCCAGCAGGGCGCCGGACATAACGTGGCGGAATTCAGCGATCTGCGCACCTATCTGATCGCCAAGCTGCTGTGGAACCCCGACTGCGATATCAACGCCGAGATGAACGACTTCCTCGCCGGCTACTACGGCCCGGCCGCACCACATATCCGGCGGTATATCGACACGATGCATGATGCCCTCGAACGATCAGGGAAAGGGCTGGGGATCTACGGATATCCCTTCGATGCCATCGACTCCTACCTGACACCGGCCCTGCTGCGCACCTATACATCACAGTTCGATGAGGCCGAAGCATCGGTGAAGAATGCGCCCGTGTATCTCGACCGCGTGCGCATCGCGCGGCTGCCGCTCGAATTCGCGATCCTCGATATTTCCCTGCATGATGCGACACCGGAACTCTCGTACTTCGACCGGAAGGACGGGAAGATCGTGCCGCGGGCGTCGATGCGCGAACGGCTGGAACGCTTCGTTGCGCTGGCAAACCATGCGGGCATCCAGCGGCTCGACGAGATGGGACGTCCGCCGGATGAATACCGCCGCGCGGTGGAGGCCCATATGCTGGTCAGCGTTGAAGGGAACCTCGCGTATGGCAAACCCGTCACGCTCCTCACGAAACACAGCGAGAAATATCCCGTTGGCGGTGCCCGTGCCCTCACGGACGGCATTCACGGCGCGGGAGACTACCACGGCAACTGGCTGGGGTTTGAAGCAGAGCATGTGGACGCCGTGATCGACCTCGGCGCGCCGGCAACCTTCACTTCCGTGGCCGCCCACTTCTATCAGGAGATCTACTCGTGGACATGGTTGCCGCAGAGCGTGAGTGTCGCTGTGTCCGATGACGGAAAAGAGTACACGCCTGCCGGCAGCATAACGGGCACCGTACCGGAGACCGAAGGCGGGGTGCTGCGCAAGGAATTCCGGATCGACGGCCCGCCGCGCACGGCACGGTATGTCCGGTTGACCGCACAGTCACGCCTGACGTGCCCCGGCTGGCACATCGGCGCAGGCAAACCATCCTGGCTCTTCATTGACGAGATCGTCGTTCGTTGAAAGGACACTCCATGCTCCAGCTCCGATCCATCGCGTTGTTCCTTGGCCTCTGCATCGCACTGTCTGCCTCGCATGCCGGTCTCACAGACCCCATCCCGGGCTACGCATCCACGGTATCGGGAACAACCATCACCTACCCGTCACCGCTCTCTTCCATGCGCAATGCGCTGATCGCCCGGGCAACCGATGGCACGAGCACCATCGCGTGGAAGACCGCACCGGCACCAGCGGGCGGGGTCACGTTCATCTGGCTTGCAGGACTCGGCTGCAACCTCGGGTCGCACTCGTTCACGCTCGACCTGAACGGCAAGGAAGCCGCCACGTTCACCACCGCGCCCACGGAAGGCTGGCAGATCAACGGCGCAGGCGGTATCCGTCTGGAGTTCTCGCTCGTACTCGCGGACCGGAACAAGGACCGGTTCGGGCTGATGCGACTCACCCTCCCGGCAGGCTCGTATGAACCCGGCTCGCCGGTCGAGCTCCGCATCACGGGAGAATCCGCAAAGAGTTCCGCGTGGGTGATGACCTTCACGCATCCCATCACCAATGGCCTGAACATCGCCAGCCGTCCCGTCCTCCTCAAAAGCCATGGCAAAGTGCTTCAGCCGCTCGATGTCGAGATCCTGAACATCGGCGGAGCGACGGAAGGCACGCTGGGGCTCGATGGCGCAGCCGCCGAAAAGATCACACTGCCGTTCGGCGTCAGCCGCCACTCTTTGATGATCACGCCGGTGTCCGCACCCACAACCAGGACCGTGACCCTGAGCATGGGCACCACAACGAGCACGGAACGCATCACCGTTCGGCCTGTGCGGCACTGGACCCTGTACCTGGTGCAGCATGCGCACACGGATATCGGGTACACCCGGCCACAGACCGAGATCCTCGCCGAGCATCTCCGCTACATCGATTTCGCACTGGACCTGTGCGATCAGACCGATGCCTATCCTGACGACGCGAAGTTCCGATGGACGTGCGAGACCTCCTGGGCCGTGCGCGAATACCTGAAGGCGAGGCCTGCCTCGCAGATAGCGCGTCTCAAACAGCGTATCGCCGAAGGGCGCATCGAGGTCACGGGCATGCTGCTGAACTGGGCGGAGGTTGCGGACGAGAACGCGCTCGTCCACTCGCTCGAACCCATCGCCACGATGAAGGCACAGGGACTGCCGGTACGCACTGCCATGCAGGATGACGTGAACGGCTACGCATGGTGTCTCGTGGACTACTTTCAGGACCTCGGCATCCGCTATGTTACCTCGGGCATCAACGTTGCCCGCGCACTCCGGCCCTTCGATGTCCCGACACCGTTCTGGTGGGAATCCCCCTCCGGCAAACGCGTTCTGGCGTACCGGGCAGACCATTATATGACCGGCAACTTTCAGAACATCCATACATCGAGCATCGACCTGATCGAGCGTGAGCTGCCGCTGTATCTCCAGAAGCTCGAAACGGACGGGTACCCGTACGATCGCGTGAACATCCAGTACAGCGGCTACTTCACGGACAACTCGCCGCCATCCACGTTCTCGAGCGACAACATCCGCCGGTGGAACGAGATCTACGAAGCCCCGAAGCTCCGTAGTGCGACGGTCCATGAGTTCCTGGCATGGGTGGAGAAGGAACACGGTCCCTCCCTGCCCGTCCATCGTGTTGCCTGGCCCGACTGGTGGACCGATGGCTATGGCTGCGCGATGCGTGAAACGGCGGCGAACCGCCTGACAGCGACCGATCTGATCGCCAATCAGGGATTGCTCGCGATGGCACAGGATTTCGGCGCCGTCCTCCCGCCGTCCCTGCACGAACAGGTACGCACCGTCGCCGATCACCTGCACTTCTACAACGAGCACACATTCGGTGCCGCGGAGAGCATCTCCGACCCCATGGCGGAGAACACACAGACCCAGTGGGCGGAAAAGTCCTCGTACGCATGGCAGGGTGTGATGCAATCACGGCTTCTGCGCGAAGGCGCGATGGGACAGCTGCAGCCCTCTCTTGCCGCCTCATCGGACCCGTCGATCGTGGTGTTCAACACGCTCAACTGGCAGCGCTCCGGACTGCATATCGTCTACATCGACGACCAGGTTCTCCCGAAGGACCGGACATTCCGCATGGTGGACGACCGCGGGGAAGAGATCGCGGCCCAGATCACGCGATCGCGCCCCGAGGGGAACTACTGGGCACTGTGGCTCAAGGACGTCCCGCCACTCGGGTACCGAACCATCCGGATCATCAGGGGTGCGGGTGAACGGCCACCGGACCGTCCGTTCATCCCGTCGGATACCGTTCAGAGCGCGCACTACCGGATCATCATCGACAGAAAAGCCGGCGGGCTCTCCGGTCTTTTCGACCGGCAGCTCGGTCAGGAGTTGCTCGACACCGCACGGGCATGGCAGCTCGGGCAGCTCATCTATGAACGGTTGAGTACGCGCTCCAGCATCGAGGAATTGCGGCTGGGCGGTCACACGCGCACCGGTATGCGCGCGATCACGGTCGACCCGGGGATCGATGGCCCGCTCTGGCAGAGCTTCACCGTGAAAGGGTTCAGCGAAGGATTCGTGGATTCAATGCAGGTGACCTGCGAGTTCCGGGTGTTCAAACCCACCAAGCGCATCGACCTGATCTTCGCAGCGCGGAAGGTGGCCGTCCACGATGCGGAAGCCGCGTATGTCGCATTCCCCTTCACCCTGAAGGGTGGCAGGCTCGTGTACGAGGCGCAGGGCGGACTCGCGACGCCGGGAGAGGATCAGCTACCGGGCACCGCCACGGACTGGAACACCGCTCAGAACTTTGCCGCACTCCGGTCCGACCGCGGTCAGATCGTCCTGGTGAGCGATGAGGTGCCGCTGATGCAGTTCGGCGGGATCAACACCGGCAGGTTCCAGAAGAACGCGAAACCTGCATCCGGCCAGATCTTCTCCTGGGTGTTGAACAACTACTGGACGACGAACTTCCGCTCGAGCCAGGAAGGTGAGATGATGTGGAGCTATGCGATCACCTCGGGCACCGATGCATCGAATGAGACCGCGACGCGCTTCGGATGGGGGACGCGCGTACCTTTCGTATCGCGCGTCCTCCCCGCAAGCCCGAAGAAACAGCACGGCGCGCTGACGCGCTCGGCATGGCCCTTCCAGCCGGCCAGTGTGCTGATGGTGAGCGCGAGGCCGGCAGTCAACGGGACGCTCTATCATCTTCGGGAGACCGCGGGGCGGGCAGCGACGCTGCTCCTGGCACCCGACCGAAAAGGTGTGAAGATGGAGGAAGCAGATGCGCTGGGGACGCCGCTCCGCACGGTTCCCTCCGTGTCGTTCACACCCTATGAGGTAAAGTTCGTCGTGGTGCGCAAATAGCGCCATAGCCCTACGCACCGACATGAAGGGTTCAAGAACGCGGGAGATGCGCATCGGCACCGCAGAAGAACGATCATGGCGCAGACGGTCCATCACATCTGCGCCATGGCATCGCGGCGGGCCTATTCTCCGGTGTACTACGGCGACTTGAAGAGTCCGACCGCGGAAAGGGTCGGACTTGTACGGGATCCCTCGATCACCACCCGTACCTTCTGCGCCGTCACGGCCGGAAACCGCAGCAGACGTTTATAACCGACGGTCGTTCCACGCGTGATCTCCTTCCACGCCCCGTCCTGCCATGCATCGAGGCGGAACTTCTCGATGCGCTGGCCGACCATGATGCATTCCTGCAGGAGCAGGACATCGAACGTCCGCTCCCCTGCCAGCGTGAACTCGATGGACGGCGCCGTCACCCCTGCGCCGGGCATCCAGTAGGTTTCATACTCCGTATCGATCACGTTCTTCGCTTCACGCCCCTTCCCTGCCGCGGCTCCCTTCACCTTCGAGGTGGCAAGGAAGTTCACCGCGAACATGCTGTCCAGGATGGCGCGCATCCCCACCAGGCTCTTCACATCATTGATATGGATCAATCCGCGGCGGTCGGGGGCGAGGTTCAGGAGCCACACCCCATTCCTGCCAACCGAGCTGAAGTAGGTATCGACGAGCTGCTGCGGGGTCTTCACCAGCGAGTCTTCCTTCGGGTGGTAGAACCACCCCGGACGGATCGAGCAGTTGGTCTCCGCCGGATACCAGACAAGGGTCTTCGCGTTGCGGATCTTCTCCCTGCTGCCCAGATCGTCCTGTGTCAGGTCGTGCGGATTGAATCCGGCATCGACAGGATTCTGTTGCGAGTGCGCGGCAATGGAAGCGACGTCCTGCGTGATATCCGGGAGCACACTCCACTCGGTCAACCGGCCAACGCCACTCTCTGTTCCGACCCATCGCACATCGGGACCCATGATGGCGATGACGGCATTCGGAGCGAGCTCGCGCACGGTCCGGTAATACAACTGCCAGTCGTATTCCTGCCGCTTGCCATTGGGCCCCTCGCCGCACGCACCATCGAACCATACTTCTTCGATCGGGGCATACTTCTGGAGGACCTCGCGGAGCTGGTTGGCGAAGTGGATATTGTACACCGGTGAGTTCCCGTACGCAGGCTCGTGGCGGTCCCAGGGTGACAGATACACACCCATCTTGATGCCGAACTCGCGGCACGCGGCGGCAAGGTCGGCCAGCACATCCCCTCCGCCGCCCCTCCACGGCGAGGATTTCACCGAATGCTTGGTGAGTTTCGAGGGCCACATGCAGAATCCATCGTGGTGCTTCGCCACGACGATGAGCATCTTCATTCCCGCGTCCCGTGCCACCCGCGCCCACTGCCGGGCATCCAGCAGATGGGGATTGAAGATGTCCGGACTTTCCTTGCCGTCGCCCCACTCGCGATCGGTGAATGTATTGACGCCGAAATGGATGAACCCGATGAACTCGCGGCGTTGCCAGGCGAGCTGACGCGGTGATGGTACAACGTTCGCCGCCCTGGTGATGATGTTCGTCATGGACTCGCCGGGCTTGATCACAGCGACGTTGGTGGGTCTTGATTGCTGTGCGTTCATCGCGTAGGCGACGAACATGCAGAGCATACTTGCGGAGAGGAGCGCACGGCTCCAACCTCTGATCGCATGGTGGCCTGATGCATCCACGGTGTTGATCCTTCCACGATTGAACTACCGGATATGTCGTACAGCGCGCGCCATGCACGTGAGCGCGTCATGCGGTTGGGGCCCGATCACCAAGCTTAGGATGACGGCGAACCGATCCCGCTCCGCAGCGACCAGCGGGCATGGGGATGAGTGCACTGGTGCTCTCGTAGGATAGCGTATTGAAGGTAGAAATTCAAGGAGGGTCCGCTCCAGGGGCACCGCACCCGGGCGTACGATCGCGTGCGGGCTTAGAACACGGGGCCCGGCTGAACGCGCCGGGCCCCGGTGGATCGGGGACACGAGGTGGTTACTGGTTGTAGGCGAGCGACAGCGTGGACGGCGTGACACCGATCGTGATGTCCCGTGCGCCGTTGTTCCCGAAGATCGGTTCCCCATGCACCTCCGGGGGGATGGGGGGACACTGGCCCCGCAGCGTCAGCGAGTCTGCCCGCTCAACGATCAGTTCGTACGAACGTCCGCCGATGAGCGCATGCCTGCTGTCCTTGATCACGGCAATGGCACCGGGATCGATCAACTGCACGATCGACAGGGCCGGTTGCCGTGAGCCGTCCGACATCTGCCATGAACCTCCAACCTGCCAGGGTTCACCTGCGACGAAATACGCGACCTGCGCCTTGTGTGCCATCAACAGCATCTCATCCTTCAACGCGGCCTCGTCCTCCATCGCCGCAACCCGGGCAATGTCCCGTTCATGCTCTCCGATCGTTGAATACGCATACCGGAATCCCGGCACCAGCAACATCACGGAGCAGCAGCCCGCGGCGATCGCCACCGCGATCACGGCCGCCGGAGGAGTGCCGGGCTCATGACGCCGGAACCGCGCGCGGCCGCGCAGACCCCACACGAGGAGCGTCGGACCAACGATATACAGGAAGACCATGGACATCATCACGGCGGTGATGTCGCCCCGCCACACGCCGCGGGAGCCATACCCGGCAAACGCGTTGGATGCCTCGATCATCTCGATCCCCCCGGCAAGTACGGCAGGGTCTGCCATGGGGATGAGAGTGTTCAGCACTGCACACCACCCTCCCTGACTCGATCGTCTGTTGACATAGTGCTGCAGCGAGCCGAGCACGACCGTTGCGATGACAACGTACAGGACGATACGCATCCAGTGGAGCGGGTCCGTGAGGACCGCGCGAAAGTCAGTTTTCGATCTCATAGCTCATTCCCTTGCCATTCAGGAGGAGGCGCGACTGAAGACGCCCGATGCACCCGTTCACGTTCGCAAATGCCGCATCTCCCCCGGGTGTCACGGCAGCCACGGCCGTCAGCACGATCGCGCCGTCAGGGGTCGTGGACGCATAGACGTTCACCCGTTCCGACGGGCCGTCCAGCGTGACCATCCCGGTCGTCCAGTCCCGCGTGCTCCAGGAGTCCTTGAAGATCTCGGCCATGGCGCGCCGTTTGCGCTGTGGCTGCTGTTGGTACGAGGCAAACACCGGTGAAGCGGTGCTGAAGAGTGCGGACATCATCGCGCTGCGGTCATAGGATACGCCGGTCCCGGCGATCATGTCGGCCTGCCAGCGGGTGCGGGAGCTGAGGACCATGAACTCCGCGGAGATTCCCGTAAGGACGGTCACAGCGACCAGCATCACGGCGATGCGGCAACGGCGGCTTGCCGGTGTGCATGTCGCGTGCACCGTCAATCCTGCCATATAGATGAGAGCCGGAATACCGCCAGCGAGCGCGGCCGTCCAGATGTCGCCGGTGGTGATATAGACCCCGCTGAATGTTCCACACGTCACCACCATGGCGATCACGAGCCAGACCACCGGCATGCCGCCCGCAATGCGGGGGAGCCGTATGGTGCGGTGGCGCTCCATATCATGGACGCTCTTCATCATTCCTCGAATATCATGTTCACGTTCAAAGGGGTCACGCCAACGACCATCGACAGTGTGTCCTGCCCACTTGTGTCCGCTGGTGCAGGACAGCCCGGCGGCTCACAGACAACCAGGCCGTGCAACGTCAACGAGTCCGCACGCTCGATACGCAGACTGAACATCTGCCGGCCGATGGTGACGTGCGCGCTTTCGGTGCATTGCGGGCCACGCCCCGGCCCCAACAGATCGCACATGCGAAGCGGTCCTTTCCTGCCATGCACCGGGGTCAGCCAGGTATGGCCACCTCCGCGGGGCTCACCGGAGCGGTGATACTCCACCTGTGCGTTGCGTGCCATCACATACAACTCGACGCTCAGGTCATCGAGGGCTTCACTGTGACGGTGATCGCGTTCGAGCATCGTATATGTCCGGTGGCTGACGAGGGCATACAACGGAGCGGGGACGACCGCCGCGAGGGTTGATCCACCCAGCGCGAGCGCCGCCGCTATCGCAGGGACGCCGCCCCGAACGGCGATCTGCTGCCGGTGCCGGGCGCGTGCCCTGATCCCCCAGACGAGCAGCGCGGGTCCGACCATGTATGAGATCAGCATGGCCATCAAGGTGGTCGTGACGTATCCTGACCACACGCCACGGGCCGTGTGACCGGAGAACTGCAGGATCCCCTCGGCAACCTCGATGCCTCCTGCCAGCACCGCGGGTTGTGCCGGGAGGACGGCATGCGCGATCGGGATCGCGGGATCTCCCCACCCCGCGACGTGCACGAAGGACTCCTGCACCGCCCCCAGAGCGATCATGGCGGCACCGATGTAGCACGCGATCCATATCCCATGCAGGGGATCTTTCACAGCCCGCTGCAGATCAATTCTGAACTTCATAGACCATCCCCTCGGGGGTCAGCCGCAGGCAGGACTGAAGGTAGCCGCGACGTCCATCCACATTCCGGAACTCGGGGTCCATGCCATGCCCCACGCTGCTGACACTGGTGATGACAACCATCGCACCCCATGTGCTCCGTGCATACACGTTCACGCCTCCATCGAGGCTGTCGAGCAGGATGGTGGCGTTCTTCTCCATGATCGATGGATACAGGTCCGCGAACACTTCTGTCATGCTCTTGTTCTCAGGGAATCGCTGGCTATGAAAAGCACTGAAGACCGGTGTTGCGCGGTCATACACCGACGATACCATCAGACTTCGCTGGATACGGTCACGGACCGTCAGGAGCTGATCGTGCTGCCAGCGGGTCATGGAATGCATCACCATCCAATGGCCGGCCACCCCGATGCAGATGAGCGCGACGACGAAGAGAAGGGTGACACGCTGGCGGGGAGTGACGTTCTTCCGCGTGGCGCGCAGGAAGAGGCCAAGGAGAAACAGGCCCACCGGGACCGCAGCCGCGAACATTGCGTCCCAGATATCACCGGTCGTGATGAAGGTCAGGACGAACGTCGCCGCGACCGCGAAGACCGAGAATACGAGCCAACCCATGACTCCCCTCCGTGGCATACGGTACAGGATCGTGCAAGCAGCATGCCATGGCAAACCGGCCTTCCCGTGTGCCGGGGGTCACGTTTCCGATGGGAGACACAGGAAACACCGGGTGGAATCTACAAACTGCAGGAGGTGTACGGAAGTTGGCACGCGGTACATACATCGTGGGGGCGGCGCATGCAACGTGACGAGCGCGGTACATACAAGGTGGAGGTGGTGCATGCAACGTACGGGGCGCGGTACATTCATCATAGGGGCGGCGCATGCAACGTGGCGAGCGCGATACATACATCGTAAGGGTCGGGCATGCAACGTGACGAGCGCGGTACATACATCGTGGGGGCGGCGCATGCAACGTACGGGGCGCGGTACATACATCGTAAGGGCGGTCCCGCACGCGGGACCGCCCCTGCCGATGCGATGCGGTTATTGTATCACCGCAATGCGTGCTTGAATGCGCGGAGTGTCGTGGACTCATCGATCACGAGATGCTCGATGCCTGCCATCTCGGCGAAGTCGTCCATGTATTCCGTGCCGACCGCCTGACTGAACACCGTGTGATGCGCCCCGCCGGCATAGATCCATGCAGCCGCCGCGGTCTTCAGGTCCGGTTGCGGGATCCACAGCGCGCGGGCAACCGGCAATTTCGGCAGCGGCTTCACCGGCCGGACGACCTTCACCGTATTCGTGATCAGGCGGAAGCGGTCGCCCATATCGATCATCGAGACATTCATGGCGGGACCTTCGGGAACGTCGAAGACAAGGCGCGGCGGATCTTCCTTGCCGCCGATCCCGAGGTGATGCACTTCGAGTGACGGCTTACCCGCCGCGATGGAGCCGCACACCTCCAGCATGTGCGCGCCCAACACCTTCTGTCCGCCCGGCTCGAGGTGGTATGTATAGTCTTCCATGAACGATGTCCCGCCGGCGAGACCCGCGGACATCACCTTCACGGCCCGGACCATCGCCGAAGTTTTCCAATCTCCTTCCGCCCCGAACCCGTAGCCGTCCGCCATGAGCCGCTGCACGGCAAGACCGGGCAATTGCACCAGACCGTTCAGATCCTCGAATGTTGTGGTGAAGGCACTGAACTTCCCTTCTTCCAGAAATGCCCGCATACCCAGTTCGATCCGCGCCGCTTCGATGAGGTTCTGCCGCTTCGCGCCGCCCTCTTTCGCAGCGGCTGCAAGCGTGTACAGGGACTCATACTCCTTGACCAGGGAAGAGATCTTCGCATCGGGCACGGCCTTGATGCGCGCCACGAGATCGCCGATGCCAAAGCCGTTCACCGAATAGCCGAACCGTGCCTGTGCCTCGACCTTGTCGCCTTCGGTCACCGCGACCTCGCGCATATTGTCACCCCAGCGGGCGATCTTCATGGAACGCATATCGGCGAACGCTGCCGCGACACGCATCCACACGCCGACCTGTCCGTGCACCTCAGCATCGAGCCAGTGCCCCACGACCACCTTCCGGTTCTTGCGGAGGCGTGTACAAATGAATCCGAATTCGCGGTCGCCATGCGCGGCCTGGTTCAGATTCATGAAATCCATGTCGATCGTGTCCCAGGGGATATCCTGGTTGAACTGCGTGTGAAGGTGGAGGAAGGGCTTTGCGAGGGCGTTCAATCCGGCGATCCACATCTTGGCCGGCGAGAAGGTGTGCATCCAGAGGATCAGACCTGCGCAGGATGGATCGTTGTTCGCCTCGCGCACCACATTCAGGATCATATCCGGCGAAGTTACGACCGGCTTGAACTGAATGGGGTACGGAATGTCCTTTGACCGGTTCAATTCGCTGACGATGACGCCGGCGTTCTCAGCAACCTGTTGGAGCGTTTGAGGACCGTACAGATGCTGACTGCCGGTGATGAACCACACGGTATACTTCTTGAGATCGATCATGGTGACCTTCAACTTGGGCAATGGCGGTGGACTGCTTGGTGTCTCCCGCAGATGTGCAGGAGGATAAGAAATATAGCGCTTTCTTACGGGAATGCAATCGACGCGGTGGTGTGCATCCGCCCACGTGCATCCATCCAGGTGGCCAGAAGTATGCACCCGTTCCGACGTCGCGGCAGGTCCTTCGCGACGATACCGCGTGTGAACCGGTTTTCTCTGGAATTCGGGCACGATCGTGGCATATTCGGGGGTCGGAAGTCGTGGCCCGACCCAAGCGGTGGCACAGGATTTGACCTACTATTAAAGAGGCGGTACAGCCGTACCACCCAGGGGAATCTCAGATGACATGCACAGCGGAGTGGCATCAGGGATGGGACAAACGGGAAGTTTCTGGAAAGGGATACTCTCTCCGGAGAACGCAACCGGACAACGCCTCCGCTTCCTTTCCGGGATGGGCTTCCTGAGCGGTCTCTCGCCGCTGCTTGTCCTTGCCGTCATCGGTGTGTATCAGCTGCGCCACGACCATTGGATGATCGGCACACTCATCCTCGCTTCGGTGGCGATGGGCGCACTGGCGGTCATCATTCTCGTCATCGTCCGCATCGAACAGCGACGGCTCTCCGAGATCCTGCGGAGCATCCATGTCGGCACCTGGGAATGGGATGTTGCGACCGGCGTGACGCGCTTTGACGACCGGTGGGCGGCGATCGTGGGATACACCCTGGAAGAGCTCGAACCACTCAGCATCAAGACCTGGGAGAACCTGACGCATCCCGAGGACCTCGCGCGCTCGGGCGAAGCGCTGCACCGCCACTTTGCCGGCGAGACCCCGTCCTACGAGTGCGAGGTCCGCATGCGCCACAAGGATGGCAGATGGGTCTGGGTCCACGACCGTGGAAAAGTCACGCGCTGGTCACCATCGGGTCAACCCCTGCTCATGGCGGGGGCACACGAGGACATCACAGAACGGAAACTGCTCCAGGATGAGGCCCGGAAGGCCGCGGAGCGCCGTCAGCGTGAGGCCGACGTGGTTGCCGGTTTCGCAACCGCACCGACAACCACCTCGAAGGACCTGCCATCCATCGCCCCGCTGCTCACGGAATCTGCATCACGCGCGATCGGCGTCGGCCGCGTGGGGATCTGGCTCTTCGAAGACGATGGCACACGACTCCTGAACATCGACACATACGTAGCTTCCTCCGGAATGCATTCCACCGGCGACACGTTGCACCACCGGGACTTCACGAACGAATTCGCTGCGCTGAAGGATGTGCAGTTCGTGGATGCTCACGATGCCCTGACGGATCCACGGACCGCAGGGTACGTCGCACCGTATCTCAGGCCGAACAGCATCAGCTCCAGGCTGGACGCCGTCATCCGGCATGGCGGTGTAAGCCTCGGTGTTCTCTCCTTTGAACACGTCGGCCCCGCCCGTCGGTGGGAATCCGATGAGATCGCGTTCGCATGTCAGCTCGCCGACCAGATCGCGATGGCGATCCTCAACATCGAGCACAAGCGGGCCGAGCACGCCCTGGGCATGAGCGAGGCGATGCTCCGCACGCTGGTCGATTCGCTCCCCGACTACATCTGGTTGAAGGACAAGAACGGGGTCTATCTGCTCTGCAATACGATGTTCGAGCATTTCTTCGGCGCACCTCAGGAGCAGATCATCGGCAAGACCGACCATGATTTCGTACCGAAGGACCTCGCCGACTTCTTCCGTGAGAACGACCGTCTGGCAATGGAAGCGAACCGCCCGAGCCGGAATGAAGAGGTCGTCACGCTGGCAACGAACGGACAAGAGGTGTTCCTGGAGACCATCAAGACCCCGATGTATGACGCCAAGGGCCGCCTGATCGGGGTCCTGGGGATCGGCCGCGATATCACGCTGCGCAAGGCAACGCAGGAGAGCCTCACACGCTCGAATCAGGAATTGCTGGTCGCACGGGTCGAGGCCGAGCAGCAGGCGCGCCAACTCGAACAGCAGGCGAAGGAACTGGCTGCTGCGAAGGAGGATGCGCTGAAGGCATCGCGCCTCAAATCAGAGTTCCTCGCCACGATGAGCCACGAGATACGCACACCAATGAACGGCGTCATTGGCATGGCGGAATTGCTGCTGGATACGCAGCTCACGCGGGAACAGCGAGACCTGGCCGACACGATACGATACTCCGCCGACGTGCTCCTTGGCATCATCAACGATATCCTGGACTTCTCGAAGATCGAAGCCGGCCGTGTGGAGCTGGAAGAGACGGGGTTCGACCTGCAGACCACGCTGGACGAGACGCTCTCTCTGTTCGCGCACCGGGCCCATCAGAAGTCGCTGGAGTTGTCCGGACTGGTCGACCACAGCGTCCCCGACACCGTGTGCGGTGATCCCGGCCGCTTCCGACAGGTACTGATGAACCTCATCGGCAATGCGATCAAGTTCACACCCTCCGGCGAGATCGCCGTCCGCATGGGTGTTGTCCGGGAGACGCGTGCCGCTGTCACGATCCGGTGCGAGGTCGCGGATACGGGGATCGGCATCCCCGAAGGCACGTGTGCACGGCTCTTCCAGCCGTTCGCACAGGCGGATGGGTCCACACCGCGCAAGTTCGGCGGCACGGGATTGGGCCTTGCCATTGCGCGTCGCCTCGTGGAACTCATGGGCGGAACCGTTGGCGTGGAGAGCGAACCCGGCAGGGGCAGCACATTCTGGTTCACCGTGGTCTTCCGGAAGCGCGCCGGCTCGGCTCCGACTCCGGATCCTGCATTGCATGGGGTCCGCATTCTCATCGTCGATGAGGCCGTCCGGAACCGCGAAGCGCTGCACAGCATGCTGCGGTCGTGGGGGATCCATGCCGATGTCGTTCACGCGGCCGACGATGCATGGGCCATGATCAGGGCTTCCCGCGAACGGATGCTGCCGTACACCATCATGATCGCCAACAGTGAGATCACCGGATTCGATCCTGCAACCGTGAAACGGGAACTCGAACACAACGGCGCACTCGGGTCCACATCGCTCGTTGTGCTGGTGCCCCACGGCTCATCCGTCTGCATCGACGGGTTGGGCAGGAGCCGTGCCATATGCCTCCCCAAACCGGTCAGGAAAGCCGAGTTGTACTCCACGCTCGTGGATCTGGTCTCAACGCGGCGCGACACGGTGGCCGGGACCGGGCCCATTCCCTCCCGTGCCACGGAAGGCACGGCTGTCGCCGAACAGAAGTCGTTCTCAGGGGTCAGGGTGCTCGTGGTCGAAGACAATCCCGTGAACCAGAAGGTGGCGGTGAAGATGCTGCAGGCACTCGGCTGCATCCCGGATGTGGCGGGCGACGGCCGTGAAGCCCTCGGCGCGATCGCCGCGGGGACCTATGGGGTGGTCTTCATGGATTGCCAGATGCCGGAGATGGATGGATTCGAGGCGACAGCGGAGATCCGGAAACGCGAACACAACGGCACCAGGACGACCATTGTCGCCATGACCGCGAACGCACTTGAGGGCGACCGCAAGCGGTGCATCACGGCGGGCATGGACGACTATATGGCCAAACCCGTCACCCGTGATAGCATGCGGAAGATGCTCGAACGATGGGTGAAGGTGGAAGTAGCATAGGGCCCACATCGTGACATCCTTGTGACAACTCCTGTCGTAGTCTGCAGTACCTTGCCTTCAGAATGGAACGCTGCCTTCGCCTCCGGGATCTGAGGGCAGCTGTGCACGCGGCCCATGCGCAACCCCTGATGGAGGTCTATCATGAAACTCCCCGCTTCCCTCGTTCTGCTCGCCGCTCTGTCCCTCGGCGTCGTCGTTGATGGGACCACATCTCCTGCCGTCGACATCGTCCTGACCGCAGGCAGGGCATTCACCGGTGAGATCATCGCGGTACGTGAAAGCACCATCGTCCTGGGCTCGCGGCCCGGCCTGTCACCGGTCGACATGCGCAACGATCCCCGCGCCCTGCTCATCGTCCCCTTCGCGCAGATCCACATGATCACGACGGAAAAGAACACGCACCCGGTGACGGGGATGCTGATCGGGGCGCCACTGGGGTGTCTCGGTGGACTGGCGATCGGTGCTGCGACGGAAGTGAAGCGGCAACCCAACGACTCGTTCGGCTGCAACGCCCAGGCAGAACACGAGTCAAATCAGGCGACGGGAATGCTGGCAGGTACTGCGGTCGGGATGCTGGCGGGATGTGCGATCGGTGCGTCGGTGGGTGAAAAGGGCCAGGTCCTGATCTCGCCCCAGCAACGCGATTTCTCATTCCTGAAGGCGTATGCCCGCTACCCAATTGAAGAGCCGGCATCACTGAAGAGTATCGGACAGTGAGATCGCCGGCGTCCGCGGCGTCCGCTGGGTCTGCCAGGGTCCGCTGGGACTGCCGGGGTCCGCGGGGTCTGCCGGGGTTCGCGGGGTCTGCCGGGGTCCGCGGCGTCCGCGTGGCCCAGAGGGACCCGTCGCCACTAATACCCGTTGAAGCTGCTCATCTGCGCGGTTTCTTTCCGGACCTTCGGACGGACCGGGTATCCTTCCGCCGGATAGCCGATCGTGACCAGCAGTCCGATCCGGGTCCCTCGAGGTATCCGGAGAAGGTGCTTGATCTTCTTCTCGTTGAACCATCCGATCATACATGTGCCCAGGCCGAGTTCGGCAGCCTGCAGGCAGAGATGCTCCGCGGCGATCCCGATATCGATCAGCTGGTACTCCCGGTCCTTCAGCCACCCGCCGATCTGCGTGATGGTGCGTGTCCGCTCGATGGTCAACACCGCGATGACCGGCGCCTGGGGCGCGAAACGATTGAACGCGATCGCCTGGCTGAACGTCGCCTGCGCGATCTCTCCGCGGAGGACCGGATCATCCACCATCACCAGCTTCCATGGCTGCGCATTGCTCGCGGAGGGGGCGAGACGCACGGCGTCCACGAGCATGGCGAGCTTTTCCGGTTCCACCGGCGTGTCGGCGTAGCTGCGGACGCTCTGCCGCTCCCTGATGAGTTGTGCGAAATCCATCATCCTACCGCCGCGGTGCCGGTGTGAAGGAAAGGTCCTGGAAATCGAAACTGAAATCGGTCTCACCCGACACCGGCTTCATCGTCACTCGTTCGATCGTTCCGCCGGGCGCAAGCGTGAACATCACGAACGCATCGGCACGGAGTTCCGGATCCGACCACCGGGCGATGAAGCTGCCGTACTGCCAGTACTCCAGCCATCCCTGCAGCGACGGCGTGCGGGTCATGCTGATCTGCAGCTTTCCTGCCTCGTGCGTGATCGTCATGTCGCCGTACCACGGATCGGTGTAGGTGCCGGCGTACCGTGCGAGCGGCAACGGCGGGGTCGTCACACTGTCGGTGCGAACCATGGTCTTCCGATCGGCCGCAGCACCGATCGAGTCGCGGCGCGCACCGACACGCTTGTACGCGGCGACCCAGTCCGTGGTGGGCTGCTTGAGGAACCGGTCGAGGATGAGATACGTGAGCGATTCGAAGGCCGCACCCGATTCCTGGTTCGTGAGGACCGCGATCCCGAGCTTCAGTTTCGGGACCATCGTCACCCGCGACACATACCCCGGAAGTCCGCCGGTGTGTGTGAGGATCTTCACGCCGCGCAGGTCGCGCACCTGGATCCCGAGGGCATAGCCATTGAATTCGGGCTTGAGCGCAGCAAGTTCAGGCGCGGGGTCCCCGATGGCAAGCGGCGTGACGATACCCCAGAGCTGCCTCGTGCTCCGCGGCGAGAAGAGCCGCGTGCCGCCTGCAACCCGCCCGGAATCGAGCTGCGTGATGAGCCATTGCGCCATATCCGCGGCGCTCGCATTGATCCCGCCGGCCGGATTGGTATTGTCGCTGTCGAAGGACTTCACCGGCCGGACTGTCCCCCTGATCGAGGCATGAGGGGTGGCGACGTTCTTTGCCGGACCCGGGTCGCCGTGACGCACGGTGCTTTCGGTCATGCCCACCGGTGCAAGGATGCGTGCGGTAACGAAATCCTCCCAGCTCAGACCGCTCACCGCCAGGATGAGCTCACCTGCCACGAGATACAGCACATTGTCATACGCATAGGCACTGCGGAAGCTCGTCTTCAGGGGGACGTGGCGCAGGCGGCGCGCGATCTCGTTCCGCGAATATGTTGACGGCGGCCACCAGAGAAGATCGCCGGCCCCGAGGCCGAGGCCACTGCGGTGCACCAGCAGGTCGCGAACGGTCAGTTCGCGGGTCACGTACGGATCGGAGAGCTGGAACCAGGGAAGATAGCGGACCACAGGGGCATCCCACTCCAGCTTCCCTTCCTCGACCAGAAGTGCGAGCGCCGTCGCGGTGAAAAGCTTCGTGTTGGAGGCGATGCCGAAGAGCGTGTGGGCATCGACCTTCTCCGAGGTACCGGCGGTCTTCACACCGTACCCCTTCGCGATGATGACCTTGCCGTCCTGCACGACGGCCAGGGAGATGCCGGGGACGTCGAATGCCGCCCGGACACGTTCAACGAGCGCGTCGATGTCAGCGGTCTGCTGCGCGCTGGCACCGGCGACGAGCAGAACACAGAACACAGCGAGCCATGCACAGCGGTGGAGGTTCATAAGGGAGCTCCTCGTTTGACCGATCGATAGTTCATGCACGCAGAGAAAGAATGTACGGAAGTCTCAGATGTTCCACCAGAACGTCATCTTTCCGATCAGCACCGTCGTCGGCGGCGCTGCGAACAGGTCCGCCACATCCCGGCCCCACGACGCGTAGTAGTTGTCCGATCCGGCCACACGGGCCTGCGAGAGGACGAGATAGAGCGTACTGCCCGGCATGTACTCCCAGCGGAACACGAGGTTCATGTTGAACTCCTGCCCCGCGAAATCGCCTGCCACCGTGCCCGTGAACGGGCCGAAGATCGAGGCGGTCTGCAGCACGCGCGGATTCCGGTAGCGCCCCTTCGCGGTGAACATCTGCGAGTATACTTGCAGCGTCATGTCGCGGTGAAATGTGACCGAACCGCGCACCGTGGCACTGATCGCTCTCGTATCCCGGTCCGCAAAGATGCTCCGTGCGCCCTGCCCGAGGTCTTCGTTCGTCATCCATGCTTCCTGATCGTCGACGATGTCCCCTTCCCCGCTGATCTCCCAAGCGGTCCAGGACGCCGGCCGGAACTCTACTTCGGCCTCGAACCGATAGCCGCGCTTCCCATGACGGTCCCAGGAGTGCTTCACCTCCGCCGACACCACGACATCCTTGCGGTAGTCGGTGCTCGCCGAGAGTTCCACGGCACCCGACAGTGGCCGCTCGTACAGCCCGTTCCCGCGCGTCTCGCGGTCGTCGTATCGGCCGGCATCCACGCCTGCCGAGATCCCGATCTCCTCGAACCCCGTCAGCAGCACGCTGCTCTCGAGTTGCACGCTGCGGTTGATCTGCGCACCGTCAAAATTATGGCGTTCATGCAGCATGCCCGTGATAGCGTATCGCCGGACGACCGCCGCGGGTTTCTCTTCCTTGTAGGTGATCGTCCCGAAGGTGCCGTAGTCATTGGGGCGCCGGAAGAATCCCATATCATTGATCTGATACTGTTTCGTCGTAAGGTCCGCGCTGATGCTCCAGAGCCAGTGCTCCGCAGCCGTCCGCGAGAGCTCGATGTTCCCGGCGATCCCACCCGGGCGGTTGCCTGTGCGATCACCGGCAAGTGACCCGGCGAGGAATCCCGTGAGGCCATGGCTCCGGTCGGCATCGAACAGATTCCAGTCGATGCCACCCGTGAATGATGGCAACTGACGTCTCCGTGCGGTCGTGGTCGCGATCATCCCGATGGATGAACCGTCGAGCACATCCTGCCGCAGACGCACGAGCGAATAGCTGGCCTCATCTTCCACCTGTCGCTCGAACTCCCGGCCCTCCTTCTCCACGATCGCGAACTCTCTGTCGGTGACCGCCTGCAGGACGCCGATCGACAGGCCACCCGCGGTCTTGCCTGCAACCTTCAACGCACCAAGGATCGTGGACGCCTGCGGTGCACGGACGAGACGCTCACCGCTCTCCAGCGGCACGCGGTCCTCACCCAACGCACGCCCGATGCGGCGCGAATAGAAGAGTCCGGGTCCCGCGCCATCGCCGCCGAACGTGGAGAACCGGAAGATCTGCATGCCTTCGATGAAGAACGGCCGGCGTTCCGGATAGAACGATTCGAACGTGGAGAGGTTGAGCACGGCCGGGTCGGCCTCCACCTGCCCGAAGTCAGGATTGATCGTCGCATCCAGCACGAAGTTGTTCGAGAGTCCGACCTTCAGATCGAGCCCCCCATTGCCCCGCAACGCGGATCCGCCGGTCGTCCCGTTCGCCGGCCGCCATTCCTGACGGAGCAGCCCGAAAGGCATGATCTCGATGCGGCGCGGGCGCGGGAGATCGACCAGCCCTTCGAGATGCCCGAAGCGCGACACCAGTCCTTGCACGGACTTGGGTGTCCACGACCATCGGCTCTCCTCCTGGGTGCGGAACACCGACCGGAGGAAGTTGATCCCCCAGGTCTGCTCTGCCCCGTCCGGTACATCAGGATAGCGGAGGATGCTGAATGGCACGCGCAACTCCGCGGTCCATCCCAGAGAATCGATCGCCGTTTCCACCTGCCAGACGGGGTCCCAGGAATTGTCCTCGTACTGGCCATCACGGTACTGCAGGATGTCCACCCGCACGCCGGCAGGATTGAATGTGAGTTCGTACGCATTCTGATGATCGTGGAAGGTATCGATGCGCACCGACCCGCGGTCGGTGTCTTCTTCGTCATCGCGGCGGGCCAATCGCGCGGTGATCTTCGAGGGCTCCGGGTCGTAGTATCGGCAGCCGAAGTACAGCGCCTCGCCGTCGTACAGCACCCGGACCTCGGACGCCGCCGTGGCAGGGGCTCCATCCACCGGATCACGCTGGAGGAAGCCCGCTGCAGGCCGCGCCAACCCCCAGACGGCATCGTTCAGGGTGCCATCCATACGGGGAGGAGTGGTCACCCGGACAGCCCGGACGACGGGCGTCTCCTGTGCGATCAGGTGCACAGGTGCTGCCACAAGCACAAGGAGCAGAACACGGGAGAGGACGGAAGCACGGACAACGGTCATGCAGGAGCCTGTTGCGATTGGTACGACGGACCTCCGGTGGGTCCGGCCATTGATGACGTGAGCCTTACCGGCTTAGTGCGGCGATTGCGGAGCCGGATGTGCGATCGTTTCCGGACCGAAGAGCGCATGGGGCATGGCGGACGCGTTCGCGTTCACGGCGTATACCACCCCGACGGTATAGACGATGAAGCCAGCCAGGACCAGCGCCTGCTTCCATGAGGTCTTCTGGATCTCGTGCTTCGCCTTCACATCGCACACTTCGCCCGGACAGTACTGCGCCTTCTCCTTGTAGATCCAGGGATAGACCATGCAGCCGAGACAGATCCCGAACGCGGACTCGAAGAACAGGAAGATCAGGCACACGAGGCAGATCAGGCCGCTGATGATGCTATAGGTGTTCAGGACCACCATGAGGACGAACATGGTAGCGGCGAGAAGGACGCCGATCCCCCACGCGAATTTCTTCTGTTGTGCGCCGACATACTCCGGTGTCTGATTGCGGACGACCAGGCGGCCAAGGATGAGCGTCGGGGCGTACTTCGGATTGATGAACACGCGTATCAGAAAGTCCGACAGGAACAGCGTGATGACGTACTTGATGGGCATGAACTGCAGATCGAACATGATGAACATCAGTGACAGAAACGTTGCCAGAAACAGGATACCTGCCGCCGCACGGACCTCGCGTTCATTGACCACCGGGATGGTGTATCCTTGCACCCGTTCGCCGAACTGGAACAGACTACTCACGCTGACCTCCGATCATGATTAGGGTTGTACTGATGGGAAAAGAAGAGCGGGCGGTCCCGCGTGCGCGACCGCTCCTGCAGAACATCCGGGTCCCAGTGGTCCGATGCGGGACGCAGGACGGTCGCACGTGCTGCACCGCCCTTATGCGGTCTTCTGGTACGCCATGCCACGCAACAGTGCAATGCGCTTTGCGATCGGCGGATGCGTGGCGAAGAGATCGGCCCCGATCCCTTCCCGCTCGTTCGCCGGACGTCCGAGGGGATCGGCGATGCAAAGGTGCGCGGTCCCCTTCTTGATCGCCCGGGTGGGCTCCACCGCACCGTCGATCTTTTCGAGCGCCGATGCCAGGGCGAGCGGATTCCGCGTCAGTTCCGCGGCCGATGCATCGGCGAGGTACTCACGCTGACGTGAGACCGCCATCGCCAGCAGCTGCGAGATGATCGGAGCCAGGATGAGGGCGACGATCCACACAACCATCAGGATCCCCAGTCCCCCACCCGAATCCTTGCCGCTCTTCCGTCCACCGCTTCGTCCGCCGCCGAAGCGCATCATGCGGGTTCCGAATTCACTCATCAGCAGGATGGTGCCTATGAGTGCGGCAACGACCGTCATCAGGCGGATGTCCAGATTCCGGATGTGGCCCATCTCGTGCGCGACCACCGCCTGGAGCTCGTCGCGGTTCAGCTTCTCCACGAGTCCTTCCGTCACCGCGATCGACGCACGATCAGGACTCATGCCGGTTGCGAACGCATTCGGATCCGGGTCCGGGATCGTGTAGATCTTCGGCCGCGGAAGGCCGGACGCGATCGCCATCTCGTCCACCACGTTCACGAGCTGACGGTAGTGCGGGTCGTCATCCTTCACCAGCACCGCCGTTGAGGAGGCAAGCACCGCGGTGTCGCCTCCGGCCGCGCTCCGCGCAGCTCCGATCCCACCGAGAGTGACCGCCGCGATCGTCGCGACCGGAAGAGGGAAGAGGCCGTACGAGTCGCCGGGTGAATACCCCAGAACGAACATGTCCAACCCGAGCCCGAGAAAGCCGACGAAGACCACGAAACCGGTCAGGACGGCAACGGTCAGCCGCTTGTTCTGCGCCTGCTGCTCATAGATGTTCCTTGGCACTGACGCCATGGCCGGTCGCTACTTTTTCAGCGAAAGGTCAACGTTCGGCACCGCCCGTTCGGCGGCGTCGGTCACCTGGAACAGCTCCGCCTGCTTGAAGCCGAACATGTTCGCGATGATGTTCACGGGGAACACCTGTGTGGCGATGTTGTACTTCGTGGCAATGTCGTTATAGAACTGACGCGCGAAGCCGATCTTGTTCTCCGTGCTGGAGAGCTCCTCCTGAAGCTGCATCACGTTCTCATTCGACTTCAGGTTCGGATACGCCTCCGCCAGCGCGAACAGCTTCCCCAGTGCGCCGGTGAGCACGCTTTCCTTCGCGGCCGCATCGGCCACGCCCGTCGCCGTCGTTGCCGCGTTGCGCGCCTGGATCACCTTCTCGAGCGTGTCCTGCTCGAACTGCATGAAACCCTTCACCGTGTTGACCAGGTTGGGAATGAGGTCATGCCGGCGTTTGAGCTGCACGTCGATCTGCTTCCAGCCGTTCTCGACCTGCGCGCGTAACGTCACAAGGCTGTTGTACTTCGAGATCACCCAGACGATGATCAACAGCACGGCACCAAGTAACACAAGAAGGATCATGGAACACTCCGAAGATGTGGAAAATGGCCCCTGGCGACTCAGAATCGCCAGTTCCCCTGGACCGGAGGCCGGTCAGACGAGCATACGAGTGACGGGGGTAAATGTTACCTACAATATTTCACACCGCTTCTTCAAAGTCAAATCATACGTGTCGTCAGAAAAAATGCAGGATCGGGGTATGAGTAGAAACAACCACATTGGAGCAGTGGGGACCGGCTTGTCGTCAACTCCCGTTCCGACCGAACTTGCCGCAGGCAAGCGAGATGTCGGAACCCGGATCCCGCGAAGCGGGACCGGCTCCGGTGGTGAGGTTGAGATCCTGGCGGTTTGATGTACAATCGGGGCGTAGCGCAGCCGGATCTCGTTGCCAGCACTTCATCCATGGAGTACGCAGATGAGAACCGTTCGAGGATTCCAGATCCCGGGACTTGACACAAGTACGCCATTGGCGTATATTCAACATTGACGATCATCGAGACACCGGTCTTCACCCGCCGGATTTCGGACATTCTCTCGGACGATCAGTATCGGATGCTCCAGATCCATTTGACTCTCTGCCCGGACTCAGGGGATCTCATCCCGGGCGGCCACGGATTGCGCAAGGTGAGATGGGCAGGCCGAGGCCGCGGAAAGCGGAGCGGGACCCGGATCATCTACTACTGGCATCCAGGGAGGATGATCATTCTCATGGTCTTTGCCTTTAGAAAGAACGAACGGAGCGACCTCTCGAAGGGTCAATTAAAGGTGTTAGCGGCTGTGGCCGCACAGGAGTTGCCATGAACCCCAGCACTCACGATGAGCTTCTGAAGAGCTTACGGCAGGGCGGAAAGATCCTGAAGGGCAAGAAGGATCCAACGCGAGCTTTTCAGATCCGGGACCCCGACGTCGCAGCGATCAGGCATCATTTGGGTCTTACCCAACGGCAATTCGCATCTCTCCTCGGGATCAGCCCGTCCACGTTGCGCAATTGGGAACAAGGAAGGCGGAGGCCGGAAGGCGCTGCTCGGGTGCTCCTGTGCGTGGCGGCCAAGCACCCACAGGCCGTGCTCGAGACTGTCCAGTACTGAGACGGCAGATTCCTGCCCGGCCTCGCCGCTTAGGAGCCCCGCCAGGGGACTATTGCTTTGCGCACCTCTTCGGCAAGCCATTCGGCGGTCTGCAACGCTGAGACACTTTGCAGGGGCGACAGGCTCTTCCCTCCGGCGAGTGTCAATGTCACCGAGCAATTGCCATGCTTCCCTTTTCTCCCCTCACCCCTCACGCCGATCCGTTCGACGCTCGCGCACGGCACCCGCTTCCCCCACATCTTGCCGAACAGGATATTCCGGACGCTCACATGGCCATCCTCGACGACGATGCGACTCTCTCCGTAGACACCGAAGAGACCGAGCCCCGCGACGAGAACCCCCACGGCACCAAAGATCAGAGCAAACAATCCGGGGCCACTGAAGGAGATGATAAGTCCGGTGATCCCGATGAAGATCACGAACACCACCGCCGCACCCCACGAACCGGCACTCGCGCCGTTCGCGGTGATGATGAACTCGGTGCCTCCTGCGGCACCGTGAACGATCCTCACGCCTGTCGCTTCGGGCGACACGATGGCGGGCGGATGGGCGATCACTTCTTCCTTCCGTATCGCCTCTTCCGTGACCTGAGGCGAAGAATTCCCTGTCTTGAACACCGGGATCTCGAACTCCGCGGAAAAATCCACGCCGGGAACATCGGCCTCGGCGGTCAGCTTCCATACGAACTTGCTGTTCGCATCGCTCTCGTCGGTCGGATGCGCATCGAACGGCGTCCGGAAGCGGACGGAGAGCCGTTGCGGCACGCCCGTCATTGCCGGGGTGGCATGCGTGACAACCTGCTCGGTTTGCCAGAGCATGGTCTCCTCGGTCGACGTGTTCTTTCCGGACTTCACGCGCCGTACATGCATGTTCGCCAGACGCACCGTGAAGGACCCTGCGCCCGCAACGCCCTGTGGCAACACGATGGTCCCCGCAACGTCGCCACCGAGCACGCCCGGCATCCGGTCGAGCACAAACTCCGATTCTCCGAATTTCAGCCGCTGGATGGTCGTGCGGGCGGCGGCGATGAGGAGTCCGATTCCGACGAGTGGAAAGAGAAAACCGAGGAGGGCCGGATAGTTGCCGTTGCTGATCTCGTCGGGGAGAAAGAGCACGAGAGGCGTGCTGATGAGATTCCAGAGGATCGCAAAACCCCAGAGGAACCATGCCTTCGAGCCTGCGTTGCTCGCTGACTTTCCCGCAGCCCAATCTTCCCTCCACATCCACGGCTCCCGCGCATGCAACGCACGAAGCGCGTCTGCGCGCTTGCTCTTTTCGAAGCCCGCGGAGCCCAGCAAGAAGACCGCGATCCCGAACCCTGCGAAGGCACAGCCGGCCAGGAGCATCAACCACGCCTGGGTGGTATCCGGGCCATCGAATTGTGCGATCGACGCATAGCCGATGCCAACACCGATCGCACTGAAGACGAAGGCGAAGCCGTACACCAGGACCTTTTCGAAGCTCACGGGATACCCCTGAAGAGTAGGAAATACCAGGTTCCGGCAAGATAGGCGGGGTTGGTCAGAAAGTCAAATGCTGCCGCCGTACCGCACCGGCTCGGGAGGTGCATCTGCCCGGGTTGACATCATCGTGGCCCTTGCCTACATTGTCCTGCATCGAGATCAGGAAGCGCATGCAAGCCCGGGATTCCCCCCGTCCCGGAGACCCACTGGCACCGGTGTCCCTACCGGTCGCCAGACACCCCTCCCCTGGTCGCACTGCACCAGGGTGCAACCGTTTGATGAGCTTGGACCAACCAGGGCCAAACGCCATGAATCGTTCAGCCTGCTGTTTCTTCGCGATCCTCTGCCTGCTCCTGCAGTCACTCTCCAGACTGCCCGCCCAAACACCGTGGCACTATCAGAATCCGCTCCCTCAGGGGAACAGCCTGCAGGATGTGCAGTTTCTTGATACGAATACAGTAGTAGCGGTCGGGGCCGGCGGAACGATCCTCCGCACAACTGACCGGGGACTCCACTGGGTCCGTCAACCGAGTGGTGGAACCGAGCTGCTCACAGCTGTGAGTTTTGCAGATCTCCGGAATGGACTCGTGGCCGGATCCAATATTCTCCTGCGCACGTCGGATGGCGGTGAGCATTGGGTGAGAATCACTGGATTCTCATCCGACTCGTTCTCCGACATCCAACTCCTCCGCGGTGGTTGTGGGATAGCCGTCGGGCTCCAGGGATTGGTCGTACGCACGACTGATGGCGGCATGGAGTGGTCGCGACAACAGAGCACCACGGACAAAGCGCTGTATGGCATCCACATGCTGAACGCCGACACAGCGTTCATCGCGGGCGCAGAAGGAACGATCCTCACAACCACCGATGGAGGCACGACCTGGCACTCGTCGAATAGCGGGGTCAGCGGGGTCTCATCCACGCTCGAGTCAATATCATTCCTCAATGGACTGACAGGCATCGCAGCAGGGGCCCAACACCTGCTCAGAACCACGGACGGTGGGACGACGTGGACGCCCACTGTGAAGCCAAGCCATAGCCCCCTCAAGCATGCAGTATTTGCTGGTCCGGCCAGGGCGTTTGTCATTAGCACCGGGGAAATGCTGCGATCGACAGATAGCGGAGCGACATGGCAGACCGCAAAGTACTTCTCCACCCCTCCGACCTCCGCGATCGTTGAAGGCATGTGTTTCCGGGATGGGGGAAACGGATTCTTCGTCGGCGCGCTCGGCAAGACGTTCAGTACCACGGATGGTGGAACAACGTGGATCACGCCATATACGGACGTCGCAGGGAACGAACTTGTCGGGGTCCATTTTGCGGACGAGAACACCGGGTATGCCGTGGGGGCGCACGAAACGATCGTGAAGACAACGAACGGAGGGGCCCGGTGGACGCGATTGAATAAGGGGAGTTCACCGAATTACCGCAGCGTCTTCTTCACAACGCCGCTCCATGGTCTGGTCGCGGGGACTGGCGGATACATTCGTCGCACAACCGACGGAGGCGGGACCTGGAGTACTTCCACGACGCCGTCGACTGAGGATCTCTGGTGGGTCGCGTCTCCGAGTCCAACTCTGAGCGTGTCGGTGGGTACCAAAGGGACCATTCTGCGATCGAGCGATGGGGGAACAAACTGGGCGGCACAGGTGAGCCCGACATCCAACGATCTGTGCTCCGTTGCATTCACCGGTCCGCTCCAGGGAACCGCCGTCGGAAGTGCCGGCACGATGGTCCGGACCACCGATGGAGGCATCTCATGGCAAGGCGTTGCAAGTGGTACCTCTCAGCGTCTCTGGGCCGTGGACTTTGGTGATGCCAGCGTGGGCGTTGCAGTGGGGGTCGGCGGAACCATCCGGAGGACCACTGACGGCGGAGCCTCGTGGATGCCGGTCACGGGCGACCCCCGGTTTGACTACACGGGTGTCTCACTTGCGGGGGCCGACAGCGGAGTGATCGTGGGACTTGGCCTGTCAGTAAAAAGCGTCGTCATGTCCACCACGGATGGTGGAGAGACATGGGAAGAAGCAGAACCGATCACCGATAACTTCCTGAATGCGGTCGACTGTCCCACCAACACACGATCCGTTGCCGTCGGCAGTAACAGCACGATCATCGGCACCCAGAGTGGCGGGGTGACCCAGGCGAATGTGTGGGAGGAACTGATCACCATCCCCCCGACATGCTGCCTCCTTCAGAACTACCCCAACCCTTTCAATCCGACGACCACGATCCGGTTCGGCCTGGCGGCAACGTCGGACGTGAAGCTGGTCGTGTATACTGTCCTCGGACAGGAGATCCGCACACTCGTCGATCAACGAATGGGCGCGGGCTACCATGCGATGCAGTTCGACGGCACGGGTCTCCCCAGCGGAGTGTACTTCTACAGAATCTCCGCGGGTCCGTTCGTGGAAACGAAGCGACTTCTGCTGATGAAATAGATCGCTGGACTTGCATCTGCTGGCTTGTGTAAGGTCAGGATCAAAAGCCCGGTCTTCATGGATCGGGCTTTTTTTTGCAGCAGGCCGGACCGGCGGGCTCGCGGAAGGCCCATGAACACAGTGAATCTATGGAATCAGAGCGCCATTAAGAAATGTCTTGACATTTGTGAACTGCTGGTATATCTTATGACCTGTTGGTCATATCTTATAATCATTGGTCATTACTCATACTTACTGGTCATATGAGCGAGCATAGCCCCCAAGAGACACTCTCCAGAAGAGAGCGCGAGAAGCGCGCCCGCCAGCAGGACATCCTGAATGCCGCCCGGGAGCTCTTCGCCGCCAAAGGATTCAGGGAGACCACTCTGGACGAGATCGCCCAGAAGGCCGAATTCGGCAAAGGGACCCTCTATAATTACTTCGCGAGCAAAGAGGACATCTTCCACGCACTCATCGATCAGCTGCTCGAAGATTCCATTGTCATGGCCCGTCAATGTGCATCCTCCGACGGGGATGCCCGCGCAAAGCTCACGCGGTACGCACGATCGAACATGGAATTCATCCGTACCAACGGCGAGCTCTTTCATGCGATCGTCGAGGAACTCCACCGCGGCAGGAAGAGCGAAGCCGCGCGGCTTCAGGATATCATCGGCCGATCCCGCACTGTAGCCAACATCATCGGAGCCGTGCTGCAGACGGAAATGGATGCCGGCACGGTCCGGAAGGGCGAGCCGGCCGACTACGTCACGATGCTGGACGATATGATCCGGGGGCTCGCCAGCCGGCAGATCCTTCTCCACGGCACACTGAGTCCTGACGAACTCGACCG
This sequence comes from Bacteroidota bacterium, assembly GCA_030835135.1. GTDB lineage: Bacteria > Bacteroidota > Ignavibacteria > UBA10030 > UBA6906 > JAGDMK01. Next base: position 61,090 of record JAUQWO010000077.1, on the reverse strand, counting down.
GCAGGCAGGGCTCATCATTTCCATCCTCCTTGATGGTATCACCGTTCGACATAGCAAAGGATAATCGTATGCACGCTCATCCATCGACGCTGACCGGCACCGCCGCCAGAAGCGTCGTTCTTCTCATCCTGGCCGTGGCAGCAGCACTTCCTGCACGCACGCAGACCGGCACCGCACCGATGGTGCTGACCCTCGACAGGGCGCTGGAGATCGCGGCAAAACAGAACCGCGACATTCAGGTGGCGGATCAGGACCGGGCGAAGGCCGACGCCCAGATAACCGAAGCCCGATCGGGAGCATTCCCCCAGCTCAACGTGTCGGGTGTGTACACCAGGAACATCAAGAATGCCGTGATGTTCGTGCCCCCGAACAGTCTCATCAACCCGACCGACAAGACGATGACGATCGAGTTCGGGTCGACGAACGCCTACGCCGCAACGGCCACACTCAACCAGCCGCTGTTCAATTTCCGCGTCGGCACCGCGCTCGACATCGCGACCACGTACGCCGACTATGCCGACCGTGCCTATCAGGTCACGGAAGAGAATGTCGCGCTGCAAACGAAGAAGGCGTTCTACACCGTCCTCCTCGCCCGCGAACTCGTCCGCGCCAACCGGGAAGGCCTCGAGGTCGTGCGGGCGAACCTCGAGAACCTGCGGGCGCAGTACAGGCAAGGGACCGCCGCGGAATTCGATCTCCTCCGCGCCGAAGTGCAGGTAGCGAACACCGAGCCCCTCTCCATTGCGGCGGAGAATGCCCTCCTGCTGGCGAAGAACAACCTGAAGAACGTGCTTGCCCTCCCCCTCGATCAGGAGATCGATGTGCAGGGAGAACTGGCGTATCAGGAGTTGGAGCAACGTGTGCTGGAGGACCGCCGCCGCGAGGCGATCGCCACCAACGCGAGCATCGCGCAGCTTGCCCTGCAGGAGTCGCTCCTGGAGCAGAATATCAGCGTGGAACGTGCGGCGCACTACCCCACCCTCGACCTCACCGGCGCGTACATGTGGCAGTCGCAGGACAATTCATTCATCTTCAAGGATTATCTCTGGGCGAACTCATTCAACGTCGGATTGAAACTCTCCATCCCGATCTTCGACGGCTTCCGCGCGAGCGCCCGCACCGAGCAGGCGATGGTCGACCATCAGAAGATCGTTACCCTGCGCCAGAAGGCCGAAGAGGGACTCCGTCTCCAGATCCAGTCGCTCGAACTGCGCATGGCCGAGGCCCGGAAGCGGATCGACGGCCAGGTGCGGTCGCTGAGTCAGGCACAGAAGGCAGTGCGCATCGCGCAGACACGATTTTCGAGCGGTGTCGGCACCCAGTTGGAGCTCATGGACACCCAGGTGGCCATGACCCGCACCCAAACGAACTACGCCCAGGGCATCTACGACTATCTCGTCGCACAGGCCGAATGGGAAAACGCGGTCGGACGGCAGCGCTGACCCGTTGCACACGACCCCCACGAGCATGAGAACCATCAGGAGAACCAGACACGTGAAGACATCTGTGCATACCCTCATCGGCCGGATCCCGGCCATTCCCGGCCTCGTGCTGCTTGCGTTCCTGGCCGGATGCGCCACACATGAGCAGGACGCCGGGCATGACGGAGACATCAAGGCGAAGATCGCTGTCCCCGTGGAGGTCGCGGTCGCCGGCACCGGAACGCTGTCCGTTGAGCGCACGTACTCCGCCACACTCGAAGGTCAGGAGCAGGCGAACATCGTTCCGAAGATCTCGGAACGCGTGGCAAAGGTCCATGTGCAGGTCGGCGCCACCGTGCCCGCGGAACGCCTGATCGTGTCGCTGGACAAATCCGGAGCGACGTCGCAGTACTACCAGGCCGAGGCCAGCTTCCGGAACGCCGGCAAGTCGCTCGAGCGCATGAAATCGCTCTATGCCGAAGGTGCCGTCTCGCTGCAGACGCTGGACGGAGCCCAGACCGCGTACGACGTGGCCCAGGCGAACTTCATCGGCGCGCGCAGCATGGTCGAGCTCATCACGCCGATCGGCGGGGTGGTCACGGCCGTGAACGTCGCCATCGGCGATCTCACCTCTCCCGGGATCCCCCTGGCCACGGTGGCGCGGATCGACCGGATGAAGGCGATCTTCAATCTGAATGAAGCCGACGTCGCATCGCTTGCCATCGGCCAGAAGCTGTCGATCACGTCGGAGGCCCGTCCGGATCTCACCGTGCAGGGCACCATCGTGCAGATCTCCCGCTCGGCGGACGTCCGCTCCCGTTCGTTCGAAGTGAAAGCGATGTTCGCCAACACACCGGACCGCTGGTTCCGCCCGGGGATGTTCGCCAAGGTCCGCACCCGGATCGCCTCAGGGGCCGGAACGCTCATCGTACCGAACGTGGCGGTTCAGACGGACGGTGTGACAAGCAAGGTCTTCGTGATCGCCGGGGGCCGGGCGTACCAGCGCGTCGTGGAAACGGGCATGTCCGACGGAGAGCGGACCGTGATCCTGAAGGGCCTCTCCCCCGCCGACACGGTGGCAACGGTCGGGATCGCCAATGTCCGCGACAGCAGCTATGTCGTCGTGTCGCAGCAGACCGGTGCGCGCTGACCGGATCTCCATAGAACAATCAGGTAGATACCTATGAAGCTTGCCGATGTTTCCATAGAACGCCCGGTCTTCGCGACGATGATGATCCTCGCGCTGGTGGTGCTGGGACTGTTCTCGTACATCAAATTGAATATCGATCAGTTCCCGGACGTCGACATCCCGTACGTCACCGCCACCACGGTCCTCCCGGGTGCCGGACCGGAACAGATGGAGACCGAGGTCACGAAGAAGATCGAGGACGCCGTCAATACGGTCGCCGGGGTGGACCACATTTCCTCCATCTCACAGGAAGGGGTCTCGATCGTCATCGTCCAGTTCAAACTGGAAGTGAAGGGCCAGCAGGCCGCTCAGGACGTGCGCGAGAAGATCGCCGCGATCCGCGGCGACCTGCCGGCGGATATCGAGGATCCCGTCATCCAGCGGCTGGACCCTGCGAGCACGCCGATCTTCACGCTCACGGTCTCGGGCGAGCGCTCCCCGAAGGAGATCACGACGTTCACCAAGAACGTGGTCAAGAAGCGCCTGGAGAACGTGCCAGGCGTGGGTCGCGTCGATCTGGTGGGTGGTGCCGAACGCGAGATCCAGATCATCGTGGATGCCGCCCGGATGCAGGCCTACAACCTGTCGATCCAGGATGTCATCCAGGCAGTCGGTGCGGCGAACGTCGAGATCCCTGCCGGCAATCTGGAGCAAGGGAGCAGGCAGATCCTCCTCCGCACCATGGGCAAGTACACCAGCGTGAAGGACTTCGCGTCGGTGATCGTGGCCACGCCCGGGGGCAAGGTCGTTCACCTCTCCGAGGTCGCGACGGTGGAAGACGGCGTCAAGGAACAGGAGAGCCTGTCGCGGCTGAACGGCAGGCAGGCCGTGGGCCTGAGCATCCTGCGCCAGTCGGGCAGCAATACCGTGCGCGTGGCGGAGGCCATTCAGAAGCAGATCGATGCGATCCAGAGGGAACTGCCATCCGACATCCATCTCACCATCGCGCGCGACAACAGTACCTTCATCCGCGACTCGGTGCGCGACGTGCTCTTCGACATCGTGTATGGCGGCCTGCTGGCGGTGATCGTGGTGTACCTCTTCCTGGCGAACATCCGGTCGACGCTCATCAGCGCGATCGCCCTGCCGACATCCATCATCGCCAGCTTCATCATCATGTTCGCGCTGGGCTTCACGCTCAACACGATGACGCTCCTCGCGTTGTCGCTGGCCGTGGGTCTTCTCATCGATGACGCGATCGTGGTCATCGAGAACATCTACCGGCACATGCAGGACGGCGAATCACCCATCGAGGCCGCCAAGGCCGCCACCGCCGAGATCGGCCTGGCCGTCATGGCCACGACATTCACCATCGTGGCGGTGTTCGTGCCCGTGGCGTTCATGCCCGGGATCGTGGGCAGGTTCTTCTACGAATTCGGTATCACGGTGTCGGTCTCGGTGCTCGTGTCGCTGTTCGTGGCGTTCACGCTCACCCCGATGCTCTCCTCGAAATGGCTGAAGGAAGAGGACGAGGAGCTCACCAACGAAGGAAGCCTCCTCCGCCGCGGCCTCTACTGGTTCAATCATGCCTTCACGGTGCTGAGCGCGAAATACCGGACCGCGATCCAGTGGTCGCTCGGGCACCGGAAGACCGTTATCCTCGGCTCGCTCCTCATCTTCCTGTCGAGTTTCTACTTCATGCGCTTCCTCGGTACGGCGTTCTTTCCCTCCATGGACCAGAGCGAATACAACGTCGTCGTCACCGCGGCACCAGGCAGCTCCATCGAAGAGACCAGCCGGCTCTGCGCGGCCGCGGAGGATGTGCTGCGGAAACATCCGGAGGTCGTCTCCACGCTGACCACCATCGGTGCCGGCAGTGACCCGGTGACCAAGGGCACGATCCTTGTGAAGACCGTGAAGAAGGCCGAGCGGTCGAAGACCCTCGACCAGCTCATGGAGGAAGCGCGGCAGGAGATCTCCCGCATCCCCGGCGCGAACTTCGGGTTCATGCCGACGGGTGGCATGGGTGGCAACCAGAAACAGGCCATCCTCAGTGTCCGCGGTGAGAACCTGGCGACCCTCCAGACCATCGCCAGCCGCGTGGAGTACATGTTCCGCACGACGCCCGGTGCGGCGGACGTGGAGAACAGTCTGGAGACCTCCAAGCCCGAAGTGCGTGTAGTGATCGACCGGGAAAAGGCATCGGACCTGGGGATCAACGTCGGCCTCATCGCCTCCAGCGCGCGCGCGATGGTCGACGGTGCTGTCGCCTCGAAGTATCAGGAAGGCGAAGAACAGTATGACATCCGCGTCCGCCTGAGCAAGGCCGACCGGTCATCGATCGAGAACGTCCGGGCCCTGTCGATCAAGAGCACCAAGGATGCCGGGAATGGCCAGAAGGTGCTGATCCCGCTGGGGTCGGTCGCCACCATCACCCAGGCCTCCGGTCCCTCACGCATCAACCGCTATGACCGTCAGCGCGAGATCCGTATCGATGCCAATCTGTCGGGTGCGCTGCTCGGCGAAGTGCTGGGCGAGGTGCAGAACCGCGTGAAGGCCATCGACCTCCCCCCGGGATACGCCATCGGGGTGGTGGGCATGGGCGAGATGCAGTCGGAGTCGTTCGCCAACATCCTGCTCGCCCTCGGACTGGCCATCGTGTTCGTCTATATCGTGCTCGCGGCACAATTCGAGAGCTTCAAGTACCCGTTCGCCATCATGCTCGCCCTGCCGATGTCGCTGATCGGCGCGGTCTTCGCCCTGCTGGTGTTCAAGGGATCGCTGTCCGTGATGTCGATGATCGGCATCATCATGCTCATGGGACTCGTGACGAAGAACGGCATCCTGCTGGTGGACTTCACCAACGTGCTCCGCGACCGCGGGCACGAGCGTGGTGAGGCGCTGGTCATGGCGGGGGCCACGCGGCTCCGCCCAATCCTGATGACCACGCTCGCGATGGTGTTCGGCATGGTCCCGGTCGCGTTCGCCTTTGGCGAAGGGAGCGAGTTCCGTTCACCGATGGGTCAGGCGGTGATCGGCGGACTCATCACATCAACGCTGCTGACGCTGTTCGTCGTCCCGGTGGTGTATTCGGTCCTCGACGACCTCACGGTGAGCGGAGCCATCCGTGCGATCGGACGGATCATGCCCGGATCGAAGAAAAGGAAACAGCCATGAAGATCGTATTCACGGTATGCAACGACGTGTATGCCCCGCGTCTGATGGACCTGCTCGAGAAGCTGGAGATCGACTACTACACGCGGTGGGACCAGGTGACCGGCAAAGGGCATGGCACCGAACCCCATCTCGGGACACGGAGTTTCCCGGGGCACAACGCGGTGCTCATGATCGCTATCCGCGAGGAGGATATCCTGGAGCGTCTGATCCGCGGCATCGAGGAGGTGAATGCTCAGATCCTCCGTGCGGATGACAAGATCCGGTTATTCCAGGTACCTCTGGAGAGGATCGTCTGAGGCCTCATGCAGGACAGGCCCGGCTTCCGGCCTCCGCGAGCCGGGCCCGTCCGATCCGCAGCAGCCGGCCTGTCATTTCCGTCTCCACCCCCCGGCACGAAGCACGAAGATGCCGGTCGGTACCGGTTTAGCCATGTGGTGAAAGGCAACACAGCCCGGTTCTCCCCCCTTCTTCAACCCCCGATTTCTGCCGTATTTCTTGCCATTCGCAGACAGCGTTCCGGCATCCTGTTTGCACCACTGGACCCACGGCCCTTCCGGGGACAGCACCGCACGTGGCACGTCAGGAGAACGGGAGATGTCAAAGAAGAAGAAGTCCAAAGAAGAGAAACGCGACGAAGCATCATTGGTGAAGAAGACCGCCAGGAAGAAGCTCGACAAGAAGGAATATAACAAGGCGCTCGCAAGGCTTCAGGAAGACCTTGTGATCCTTCAGGAATGGATCGTCGAGAAGAAGTTGCGGGTCGTCGTACTCTTCGAAGGGCGCGATGCCGCGGGCAAGGGTGGCGTCATCAAACGCATCACGCAGCGGTTGAATCCCCGTGTATGCCGCATCGTCGCTCTCGGCACGCCCACGGAGAAGGAAAAGTCCCAGTGGTACTTCCAGCGCTATGTCGCGCATCTCCCCGGCGCCGGCGAGATGGTCCTCTATGACCGGAGCTGGTACAACAGAGCTGGCGTGGAACGCGTGATGGGATTCTGCACGGAAACGCAATACGCCGAGTTCCTCCGTACCTGCCCGGAATTCGAACGGATGCTTGTACGCGACGGGATCATCCTGATCAAGTACTGGTTCTCCGTCAGCGACGATGAACAGGAGCGGCGGTTTCAGGCGCGCATCGAGGACCCGACCAAGGGGTGGAAACTCAGTCCGATGGACCTCCAATCGCGCGCGCGATGGGTGGATTACTCCAGGGCCAAGGACCAGATGTTCGCCCACACCGATACGAAGCAGTGTCCGTGGTACGTGGTGGATGCCGACGACAAGAAACGTGCGCGCCTCAACTGCATCTCGCACCTTCTGAACGTCCTGCCACACGAGAAGCTGGAGCACAGATCGCCCGTCCTGCCTCCGCGGCAGAAGGCCCTCGGGTACGTGCGGCCTCCGATCACGGATCAGACATTTGTGCCGGAGGTGTACTAAGGTCCCGTGCGGTACGCTAACGGCATGACGGAACCTGGACGCCCATCTGCTGACGTCCTCCCTGTCTTGCCGTGACCTACAACGTTGTCAGGACGAAGTACACGCCTGCGAGGATAACGAGCACGCCGGCCCCTCGCCGGAGCACCGTTGCTCCGCGTGATTCTTCGGTCCAGTTGAGATACCGTTGGACCAATCCCACCGCGCCGCCGGCGGCGACAATGACGGCGCAGTGACCGAGCCCGAATGCCGCAACCAGACCAACCGCGCGCAGCGTATCAGACGAAGCCATGCTGAACGCGACGCCGAGGACGGGTGCCATGAACGCGAAGGTGCACGGCCCCAGGCCGATCCCGAAAACGAGACCGAGGAGCAGTGCCCCCGGCCAGCCCTGTGCGATCTTCACCTTCGTGAGGACTGAGCCCCACGACAGGGTGAAGACGTCCAGGAAATAGAGGCCGACAATGAAGAACACGGCGGCGACAACCAGATTCCCCCAGCGTCCGACGTCGCCCATCATCCTCCCGGCCGACGCCGTGGCGAACCCGACGATCCCGATCGTGAGAAGGATCCCCAGCGCGAACACGAGGGAAAGCGCGTACGGATGGGACCTACCCGTCGATCTCTGGCTCCCGATGTAGCCGATGACGAGGGGGATGCTTGAGAGGTGACAGGGACTCAGGAGGATGCTCAACACTCCCCAGCCGACGGCGGCGACGAGCGCGAGTTCGAACGAATCGCCCATCGCCAATGTCAACCACGTGAAGAGGCTGTCCAGCATCGGTCACCCCTTCGCCCGCGCGACCAATCCGCGCTTCTGAAAGAGCTTGTCGATCTCCGACTCCGGGAAAAACCCCTCGTGACGGAAGAACTCCTTGCCCTCCCGGTCCAGGAAGACCTGTGTTGGGATGACCTTCACGCCGTACTTCTGTGCAAAGGCCCGTTGATCATCCTTCCACACGTCATGGAAGACAACGGCCACCTGTTCTCCGTACTTCTCCTCGATGGCCCGCATCACGGGCTGCATCTGGCGACAGGGTATGCACTTGACAGACCCGAGTTCGACGAATGTCACGAGCGGACCAGCCTTCGCGGGCTGCGGCGCGGCGGGCCGATCGGAGCGGGTCGTTTGAGTCGAAGCCGATGGGGCCATGCCCGTCAGCAAAAGTGCGATGGTGAACACCATGCACGCGAGGTTACGCTGCATGGTGTGCCTCCTTCAGCCATTCGAGGATCTGGGTAGCGTCAGGCAGCACGCCGGTGCTCTTCACCACGTCATTCACCACCAGGCCGGGTGTTGCCATGATCCCATACGACATGATCTCCCGCAATTCTGTTACCTTGATGAGGTCAAACTCGAGGCCGTGCTCCGTCCGCAGGTCCAGCAACCGCTGGTGGAGCGCTTTGCATTTTGCACATCCCGAACCGAGGATCTTCACTGTTGTCATGATGTGTCCTGTCATTGAATGTTACATGATGGCGTTGAAGAGATAACCGACGATCAGGATCCCCGTAGCTACAACACCGACGAAGATCGCAATGAGGGGTGGCTTCAGCACCTTGCGGAGGATGATGGTCTCGGGGAGCGAAAGCCCGATCACGGACATCATAAAGGCAAGCGTGGTGCCGAGGGATGCACCCTTTTCCAGAAGCGCATGCACGATGGGAATGATGCCCGCGGCATTGGAGTACAGCGGCACGCCGATGAGGACGGACACCGGGACCGCCCACCACGCCGACCGCCCCATGAGACCCGCCATGAAGTTCTCCGGGACATAGCCATGGATGCCGGCACCCACGGCGATCCCGAGGAGCACATACAACCAGACCTTCGCAACGATCTCCCGGACCTGGGTCCATCCGTACCGGACCCTGTCGTCCGCGGAAAGGCGTTCTTCCTGCAGCGCCGATGGCTGCGCACGGATGGCATAGACCCACTCTTCTACGAAGCGCTCCACCTTGAGACGGTCGATGATGTACCCTGCAATGATCGCGATACACAGTCCCATGCCGACATACAGGAGCGTGACCTGCCAGCCGAAGAGGCCGAACAGCAGCACGATGGCCACTTCGTTGATCATCGGTGCGGCGATAAGGAACGAGAATGTCACGCCGAGAGGGATACCGGCCTCCACGAACCCGATGAACAGTGGAACGGCCGAACACGAGCAGAACGGCGTGACGATCCCCAGCGTGCTCGCGAGGACATTCCCCACCAGCGGCGGTTTGTCTTCGAGGATCCGGCGGGTCTTCTCAGGGGAGAAGAACGAACGGATGATCCCCACCCCGAAGACCACGAGTGTGAGGAGGAGCAGGACCTTGGGCGTCTCATAGAGAAAGAAATGAATGGCCGACGAGATCCTCGATCCCGGTGCGAGCTGCAGGACACCGTAGACCACCGCGTCGACCGCCTGCGTGAGATTCGTATAGGCGACCCACCAGGCAACGAATGCAAGGACCGCGATCCGGAGCGGCGTGAGCTTCATGCGTCGTATCCTCTGGACTGTGCCATGGTCAGCTGTTGTCTCTCTTCGACAGCCCGGACACGGCCGCCGGAGGCGACCCGTTCATCGATCGCCAGACCCGGTGTGCGGAGGATGCCGTACGTCGCTCTCAGTCGTCGAGAGATCATCGGGCAAGCTGCTCATTGCGGAGGAAGGCTTCCACCTGCCGCTTGATGTTGTCGCGGATCTGCCGGGTCTTCTCGAGCTTCTCGTCCCGCGTGCCCGTCAGCGAACCCGGATCCGGGAAGCCCCAGTGGAGGCGCGTACCCGATCCGGGGAATACGGGACACCGTTCCGCTGCCGTCTCGTCGCAGACGGTGATCACGTACGAATAGACCCTTCCCTGACGCAGGAATTCAAAGACATCCTTCGTTGCATTCCCGGAGATATCGATCCCATCATCCTTCATCGCCTCGACCACAATGGGGTTGAGCACCCCGGGTTCGATCCCGGCGCTCTCGGCCTCATAGCGGTCCCCGCCCAGTGCGTTGAGATAGGCTTCGGCCATCTGGCTTCGTGCGCTGTTGTGGATGCACACGAATAACACCTTTTGTTTGCTCATACGTGCTCACGTGAATATGGTCGACCGCCGCGGGGAGCCGCTGATGATGTCAGCGCCCCGCCGGCAGGGATGGTTCGAAATACCGTGCTTTCAGCCGGAGTGCGATTCCAACCAATCCGATCATGACGGGCACCTCGACAAGTGGGCCGATCACGGCGGCAAAGGCCTCTCCGGAGTTGATCCCGAACACCGCCACGGCCACGGCAATGGCGAGTTCAAAGTTGTTGCTGGCGGCGGTGAATGAGAGCGTGGCCGTCTTCTCGTAATCGGCGCCCATGCGCCGGCTGAGGAAGAACGACACGAAGAACATGACCACGAAGTACACGATGAGCGGGATCGCGATGCGAATGACATCGAGGGGGATCCCCACGATGTACTCCCCTTTCAACGAGAACATCACCAGGATCGTGAACAGCAGGGCGATCAGTGTGACCGGGCTGATCCGGGGGAGGAAGACGCGGCGGTACCATTCATCTCCTTTCCACCTTCGCAGGAGCAGCCGTGAAAGCAGGCCTGCAAGGAACGGGATGCCCAGATAGATGAGGACGCTCTCCGCTACCTGTCCGAAGGTAATGGACACGGCGAACGAGCTCAACCCGAGCCACCGGGGGGCAAGCGTCACGAAGAAATAGGCGTACGCCGGAAAGAAGAGAACCTGGAAGACCGAATTGAACGCTACCAGTCCCGCTGCGTATTCCCTGTCACCGCCCGCGAGATCGTTCCAGACGATCACCATGGCAATGCAGCGCGCCAGGCCGATGATGATGAGGCCGGCCATGTACGACGGCATGTCGGGGAGGAACGCGATGGCAAGGACGAACATAAGGACCGGGCCGATCACCCAGTTCTGGACGAGCGAGAGGAGGAGAATGCGCCGGTTCCGGAACACATCGCCGATCTCCTCGTAGCGTACCTTTGCAAGGGGGGGATACATCATCAGGATCAGGCCGATGGCGATCGGGATATTCGTTGTCCCCGACTGCATCGAGCCCCAGAAGTCGACGACTCCCGGGAAGGAATATCCCCACAGGATCCCCAGGATCATGGCCACGAAGATCCAGAGCGTCAGATAGCGGTCGATCAGGCTGAGTTGGTTCCTCAGGGTCGACATGTGCGGACTCCGTTTGAATATATGTTTGCACGTGAACCCACCGGGCAGGCCGGAGTCGTTCCGGCCAGCACGCTGGGTGGAATGATCCGTGAGGAGACCAGGACACTCACGGCCGCGGCTTCTCGGCGAACACCGTCACGCTGATGATGCCGATCCGCTTGCTCTTGTATTCCCTGAGCTGCTCGAGGCTCATGTGCCGGGCGAGGATCTCATTCGGCACGTCGATGACCCGTTCCTTCTGGACCGTCACATTCCGGAATCCCGCCCGTTCGATGACCCCCAGATACTCCGCCTTCTGCACGGCACCGGAGATACATCCTGCGTACAGCGAAGCCTCCTCACGCAGGGCCGCCGGCAGTTCTCCTTTCAGGACGATATCGGAGATGCTGAAGTGTCCGCCGGGTTTGAGGATACGGTAGGTTTCCGCGAACGCCTTCTCCTTGTCGGGGACAAGGTTCATCACGCAGTTGCTCACGACCACATCCGCGGTGTTGGCATCGATGGGGATCTGCTCGATATCACCGAGCCGGAATTCCACATTCGTGAAACCGAGCTTCGCGGCGTTCGCACGTGCCTTCGCCACCATGACCTCGGTCATATCGACGCCGATGACGCGCCCGTCCGCGCCCACGACCGATCGGGCAACGAAGCAGTCATTGCCCGCGCCTGCGCCCAGGTCCACGACGGTATCACCGCTCTTCATCTTCGCGAACTCCGTCGGCAGCCCGCATCCGAGCGAAAGGTCTGCATCCGGGGCATATCCCGGGAGTTGCGCATAGTCCTCCGCCATCACTGAGAATTCCACGGATGAGCAACCGCAGGTACTCCCGCAGCACGAAGACTTGTTCTCCTCTTTCGACTGCTCGGCGATCGCAGCGTACTTCTCCTTCACCATCTCCTTGATCTCCTGGCCGCTCTTCATGACGGTATCCTCCTGCTAGTGATCGTGATATTGCGATAGATCAGGACAAAAAAACTCAGCAACACTTCTTGACGTCGGCAAGGAACTGTGACAGTGTTTTCCGGGCATCATCCCAGGCGGCGCGATCGATGCAGTAGCAGACGCGCGGTCCTTCGATCTCGCCTTTGATCAATCCGGCACGTTTGAGTTCTGCGAGGTGCTGGGACACTGTTGACTGGGACAGGGGGAGCTGATCGACGATATCACCGCAGATACAGACATCCTGCTTGGCCAGAAAGTCCAGGATGGCCACGCGGGCTGGATGTGCGAGTGCCTTTGCCAGATCGGCGATCTTATTCTCGCGTTCGCTGAACGCTGTGCTCTTGGAGAGTCCCATGGTTGACCTATCGTAATATCACGATTTGTTCAGACAGATGCAAGGCCGGGACCAGAGAAGCGCTGTCCCTGCCAGGCCGGCCACCAGCAGTCCTAGGTCCTCACGAATCCCCAGAGAGAAAGCCGCAGAAGAGCCGATCAATGACCACACGGCGGGGATCACCACCACATGCCGGGGAACGTCTTTCGCCCAGAGAAGGATTCCGAACGTAAAGATGGTGGTGGGGCATGGAGCTCCGAACGTCGGGCTCCCCGGGAACACATGACCCAGGAAGTGGCCGAGGATCGGATAGATCAGCAGTCCATAGAGGAGGAAGATGCCTCCAAGGATCGCGCGCCAATCCGATGCAAACCGGTACTGCATCGCACCACGGGCAGCAACTCGAAGGAAGAGTCCGCCTTGCACGACGCTGAGGATACCGAAGCCATAGGCTGCCGGATTGACATCCGTGAAAAAGACCCAATGGTAGGCAATGCCGGTCCAGAGCCATAGAAGTCCGAGGATGCTGGAGATCACCAGGTCAGCATGCGGGTAGCGACGAATAGCAAAGATCAGTGCCACAGCGGCCATCGCGTTGAGCACGATCTGAGCCGGCCACACGGCGGTATTGTAGCTCGCAAAGACCCCGATGAATTGATCAATGGTGAATGGCAGTTGCATGAGCCGGTCCGTTGGAAATGCACCCTGTCAAGAGAAGAGACATTACCGGTCGGCTCCACCCTGCAGGGGCACGGGGTGGTCACCGGAAGTGGCCAGCATCCATCGCGACCGTCGCCCGTGGCCGCGGTGTCCGAACCGCACGGAAAGTGCTGGGATCATCATCATATTCAATGCTGTTGACGGGATAGGTCGATTAGCTCAGCCATTTGGCTTTCGCCCTCACAGATCTGGGCGTGCAGTTTTCCCGCACCCGGCTCCTCCAATGGGTTAACCAAGCTTTCCAACTGTTGCAGCATTCAGCGATGGCAGGATTCGGGGTTGTGGCAGTTCGAGCCGCTGCGTCGAACGTGCCTGCTCTAGAACGCGGCAGATCCGTCGCTCAACAATTCACCGCGGGCTGCAAGTCCCAGATTCATTTGTCTATCGCGTGACACCATTCCAGCAAGTCGAAGTAGCAGCCCCAGCTCTCTCGAAACCCAAAACCGATAGTATTAAGGGCGGACTACCTTCATTAGGGCCGACTGAGCTCTCTCGACGCTCGCAGCTGTCTCGGCGACTTCTTGGTTGTGCTCGTTGTCTCGTCGCAAGTCTTCGAGAGTCCGAACTAGCCTCTCCAGATTTGCAGCGAGTGCTCTCGACTCGGAATCACTCAAGCCTAACGCACGAGTGTTCACGAATGGTTCCAGTTCATTAAGCGCACGAAGCGCGTAAGATCTGTGACTAGTCTCACTAACCATTACTATCATGTTGTCCAAAGTCGACAATATCTTCTCAATGCGAGTAACCCGTTCTGCAAAACCCATTGACTGTTCAATCAAAAGTAGTATGCGCAAACCATGAGTATCGAGTTGGTAGGTCTTGAACCCTGAGAGGGACTCGGCTCGCGTGTACGCCGTGCTAAGGAATGTCTCTGAAGCACTTAGCTCATTTAGGTCCATCATCCAAATGGAATACTGGAGCCAAAACAAGGGTTCGTCATTAACAAGCGAATCTCGATGCAGATGATCGAATAGGCCACTTATCAGTGCCTTTTGATTTGATCCACGTATCAACTGCTTTAGATTCGACACTTGCATGAAGTAACTCTTGATTGCCCGGTACCGTCTTGAGGGTGTGCGACGTACGGCTTCAGTAATGATGAGGTACAGTACATCTGCAATATCTTCACCCCGGAAAAACTCTTCTGAGAGATAGGCAGAGAAGACGGGAGAATGGGCCCTTAGCTCTCCATCTTCAATACGGATGATCTCGGACACTTTTGTGCGAAACTTTTGGGCGACGGTGAAAGGATCGAACCCAGATACCGCTCGCAAAAAAGCAGATTCAGCATCTTGGCCCGCAATTTTCAACAGATGAGTTGCTATCACGATCCTCCGCAGAGGCGTATCAGAGAAGATCGGCACGAGCTCGTTTTCCAGTTTCTCGCGAATTCCAGAGTGCTTGTAGATGGAGGTGACGATCTCTCGAATGTCATCGCAGCGCTCGACATCTGTCCTAAGACCTCTTTCGAGAATCCCGGCAAGGTCGAGCAACGATAGAAAGTCATCTCTTTCAGAGTCTGCCAGTCCGTCTAGACTCACTCTCCCTATAGGCTGAGGAAGTCTGTCCAGAATCTCGTGTGCCCGGATTTCCAAAATCCCAGTTCGGATTGCCACGACAAACACGGCGTCGTCCAATTCTTGAGCGATACTATCTAGCACCTCAATAGCAACGTCATAGGAATCGAAGAAAATCACAAGGCGCTGCAGAGGTTTCAATGCCCTTAAATCTTCAAGAAGAGTGGGAGAGTTTTCGTGACACCAGAAGCATTGATGCCCAGCGGCAGCCAGCTTATGGGCAAGAATGGACAGGAATATTGACTTCCCGTTTCCGAGGCGTGAGTGAACTAGCAATGTCTTCCCGGTTACCAGGGTTTTCACCGCGCTCTCGGCCATTTCTTGCCGAGAGATCACGTATCTGCTATTTGGCAGCGTTTCCATGCAGCGCCCTTCATTGAAGGTGCCGTATGTCACCAAATTGAGAATCTCTATCGGGGTCGGTGGTGTAATGGTCTTCTTATCTCTAAGTGGATCAATATAACGAAACGTCTTTAAGGAATGGGGACTCTGCAACCGGTTCAGCTTCGGAAGCTCCAGGTACAGTTTGACGAACCCGTCCAAACCAATCGGCATTACGCGGCCATATTCTGCAACTCGATTCGCAAAAATCTGGTCATGCTCTTTGACAATGAAGAAGGTTTTATCCCGGATAGTCTTGACTGGTTGTAGCAATGCGGCGATGTGATAGTCGGCCAAGCGGTATCCGATAAAGCAGCAATTCGTCGCAAAACGAACATCTCTGCTGAACTCATCATACCAGAGAGAACGCTCAAAATGCTGCCGGACGTACGAATGTTCATTTAGGACCAGCTGATCCCTGACGTTATTCGAACTAGTTCGCCTAATGGCCCCATGCAGATGAACTACCGAGCCTGGAAGAAGTTTTCGCGGTTTGCTCTCATCATAGCAATAGGAATGGATAGCTTTGTGTTGCTTCTGGAGCCCCAATTCAATGGCGTCATCGTAATTGGTCGTATAAATGCGCAACCAAGGCAAACTCAATAATCTCAGCTGCATTTCGCTCAAGCTAACAACAGTGAACGTTTGATAGAGCAACTGGTAGAGGTCAGTCCTGGTTGCCACTTCGTCTGCCAGAGTTTGAAGGTCGTAAGCTCCGACTTCAACGCCGACAAGGTCTGCGAAGATTTGCTTTAGACCCATCCCGGTCGGGAGAAGATCCCCCGAAAGATTCCTCGCTTCGGCAGCGAATCCAGAGCCAAGGAAGAGGATTGATCCCGAAGGGTCGAATGTTGTGGGCCCGTTACCATTCATTGGAGTTGGTCTCTGTAGTGGCTAGGCTGAAAGTTCTCAATTCAGGTTTCTGATTTCTAATCCCCGACGGGCGGTTCGGGATGACCACTTATCCTTGCCCAGGTAGAATTTGGTGACTAATCCTTGACGAGACAGAGCGTAGGGGGGAGGGGCCAAATCACGCCACTCCTTGTAGCACGTGATGAACGAACTACTCCACGCGAGTGAAGTCTGCGGACAAGCCATTGCCAAACTCCACTCCACCCAGCAAGCCACAAATACTGCCACCCGCTAGGCCCCTCCTTCAAGGGCAGTCGCTCGAAGTTGGCGCTGAGTTGCCCAACACGTCAGCATCGTTGCTTCTGGGTGTAGTGATAGCCCAGGATCTCCCCCACCACGTCCAAGGCGCTCCAATGCAGTACTTATGCGGTTGTTCTGCATAGTCGTGTTCAATGGTCAAAGTCAGCAACGCATCGGAGTCGCTGGTGATGTCTCGCCAAGGAGAACCCAGAGCAAGAACCTCTTCGAGGAACACCACGCCCTCACTCACCGAGCACTCCCACACAGGTCGCCAGTGAACGACATCGCCCGTGTGCCGACTGCGAGATAACACCACAAGACTTTGCGACGGACAGGGACAAGTTTCTCGTCGACGACCAGTAAGACGGACCACCAAGCGAGAACTCCAGGCTCATCTCCAGACCGCTGTGGGCGTGCATGGCGACGAAGGCAACCATCTGCCGAAGACTCGCTGGAGACATCTTTCGGCCAGCCACACGATACACACCTCGTGCCAACAACCGAAACTCTCGCCCTCAATGTGGCATCGTACAATATCGAGCTTGAACGCGTCGCTACAGGAGCGATGTCGAGTACCGGCTTGAGAAGTGAACCTCTTCGCTCCCCCTCGTGACACAAGACAAGGTATGGTTCAGCACCAGCAGATGCAAGCTTGAGAATCATCTTGTTCACCAGTCTTCTTGCGCCAAAAGGGGTCCGGGCCGGTATCTTTACAACTCTATAGCAGACTGATGACCCTCCTCGAATCCTCGGAATCATAAACCTCGAACAATGGTTTGGGAAGAGAAAGTGGAAATACGGTCTCGTTCAACTTTCTAGACTCCCAACTGGGAACAACAATCTGCTGCCAGACGGAAATGATGCGATGTCATGAGTGAACGCATGAATTCCGGCCGTCCAGGAAGAACCAAAAGTCTTCGGTGCGAAACGCGGGGAGATCGTCGGCTTCGGCTTCTGGGCTGTGGTCATAACCTTATTCGAGATCTCGATTTCAAGAAGGGACCTCCTGTGCCACAGAGGGGTGATGGTTACATAGGGTCGCGGGAGGGCATCCGTCTAGGCGCGCATCGCATCAACGGCCTCACGGTTCGCATTTGCTATTGCCGCAGTCTTCCAGACGTACAAAATCGTGACGGCCACCAAAATGACCGTTGATGATGCCTGAATCCAATCGGTGATCGTCGGCATGTGCTTCCCCTGTTGTGATGTGGCAATGGGTGAGAATCGCCGGGCGAAGAGGCTGCCCGATTGGCTTGGATTCTCAACGCCTGGGTGCGGTTGGCACGCGAGGGTCGTTCCGCATCCCGCTAAAGTACCCGTCGTAGCACGTTGTCACGCTTCCCCGTTTCCTTACGGTGACTGTCGCGCCGGAAAAGAACTGATCACCATCCGAGAGGCGAATTGCAAAATCGTAGTCGAACTGGCTGGTCGACCCGGTGAGCCAGCAGTTGCGGGTATTCGGCACCTACCCTCCTAGAACATCGAGACGGAACTCGTTGCCCTCGAAGCAGCCGATCCATCCGCCGGACCTTAGGGTATCGCGTTTCAGGGACAGGGTCATGAATCCCGAATTCGTGCTGGGTCCGGTGATGGCCCATATCCCAGCGAGGTCTGGCGGGAGGTACCAACTGCCAGACTTCTCCGGGTTTGTCATCAGCGCGAGCAGCAATCCGAAAACCGCGAACAGAAGGTCGCCAGCAATACCGCGCGATGAGGCGTCTTTCATCCCTAGAGAAGATCTCGCAAGAACTCTGACCATCGGAGTGGACCTGACTGCCTTCATGGAGTCCCCCACTTGATGTGCTGTGACGATGTGAAGTTTGTGAGACGTAGACTCGCCCCAAACATTAGCCCGCAGCCGTGGCGGAGACGCCAGCTACGTCCGGAGCCGGCTCCGCTTGATTGTCCTGACCATCATCAGTCGTGGGGTCCCCTCTGCGGAGTCTTCAACTTCTCCGCTCACCGTCAGATACTTATTCACGAGTGACTCAGGATTCTTGAACTGCTCTCCCGCAAATGCACAGCGTAATGACAAGCCGGGCAACCCCTTTATCTTGCGAAGCTCAAAACGATGAGCATCCAGGTCGATTTCGCGCATGACTCCCGAGAATGATGCAGCTTTCTTGCGGACCGCAATCGGTCGACGGATGACCCCTCGGAGGAACTTACGGTCATCACGCGTAAGCCTGGCAAACTCACCAGATGCACTCTTGCTCGAAATCGAAACGACCTCGATGCCTGATTGGGCAGTCGGGGAGAATTGTTCGACAGCAACAATAGCCGCGTCACGGACCCTGGGATCCGGAATATCCTCCGCTACGCGATCTCTAAAATCCTTCTTCCCCAGGTGCTTGGTGACGATCCCGATTTCGTGAATGGCTCGTTGCGTCGCCCGGAGGAGTGGATCCTCCTCCAGTAGGACACTTGCCGATCTGGTTGAGGTCGCAGGACTAGGAACTGCAACAAGTCCAATCACTATACTCCCCTTCGCAAACGCCGTGACGCCGAGATCAATGTCAGCCATGTGAACTCGTTTTGTCGATGAGACTCCAGAGATGGACTTCATCACATTGAAAACCTGCTTCCTCGCTCCGATGAGCTGAGCAGCGATGAGAGTCGCACTTGGAAGATCAGAGGAAATCCCTGGCCCTTCCAGTCTGAATACGAGATCAGACTTGTCCAATGCGATCGAAAGTGGTAGTTCATCAGTATAGAGCTGATCGATATGCAGGTGCACCTGGTGCGATAGCGACTCGATCATCTTATCATCTCCGCCAATTCCGTGAACATAGTCCTTGATTGCGGAAAGTTGATGAGAGAGCAACCGCACTTTGTGCTTCGTCGCCTCAACCCAGGTCGTCATATTCTCGCCCTCAATACCCCCTTCAGGTCATCCGGTGATATTCCACGACGCGAAGCCTCTTCGGCCTTGACATACTGGAAG
This sequence comes from Bacteroidota bacterium, assembly GCA_030835135.1. GTDB lineage: Bacteria > Bacteroidota > Ignavibacteria > UBA10030 > UBA6906 > JAGDMK01. Next base: position 41,698 of record JAUQWO010000077.1, on the reverse strand, counting down.
AACAATCCGAAGTCATTCCCCCACTCGAGGTTGGGATAGACATCGATCGCCAGTCGCGCCTCGATGTCATCGTGCCAACGCCAGAAGCCGAGGATGAATGCAAAGACTCTACTTTGCAGGTCGGGGTCTGAACTGACTCTGGATGCGGGGGGCATCACCAGTGCGACGTCAACATCCTTAGTGATCTGCTTGTCCGAAGTGAATCCCCCATCGATTAGTACCGTGTCAACGTAACCAAGCGACCTCACCTCCTTCAGAAGGATCTGTAGATTGTCCCAGAGCTTTTTCCGACAATCACCGTTGAAGGAGGTCACATAGCGATCTTGGATCTCCTGGAGCGTGCAGTCATGAATCCCGGGCGGCAAGAGCCCGTGAGAACAGAGCGGTGGGATAGGCAAAGGTGGCTCTTCGAAGCTTGTTGGACTATTCTCCCTCGGGGGAAAAACAAACGGCGCCCTTCGTCCACGAAGAGCGCCGTTTGCAAGTGGTGTCCATTTGGTGTCCATCCCCTGGTGTGGACAATCAAATATGCCTTTTTGAGTCGGGGCGCCGGGATTTGAACCCGGGACCTCTTGGTCCCGAAGACTCGAATCATGATGCCTCCACGGAAATTGACCCTGTTTTCGAGGATTCCGGTGTGCATACTGTGCATACTGTGACGTGATCGTGTGGCGATTTTGTGGCGGTCGTTTCTGGTGAATCGATCGGGAGCGTGAGCTTCGCGATCGCAGCCGCAAGATTCTGAGCGTACGGATGAACGTACTTCCTGGTGCTGTCCGGATCCGTATGCCCCATGAGTATCTGGATCTCAGAGAACGTCAGGCCCCTTTCGGCAAGCCAAGTTCCAAAAGTGTGCCGAAGCACGTGGAAGGTGTGGTTGTCGGGCAAGCCAGCCTTCTTTGCATACCCATGAAAGATCCAGGTGAGGGAATCCTCATGGTACCGTATGAGCTTGTCCCTCTGCCCTGCACGAAGGATCAGCCGCCGAATGATCCGGTCCAGGTCCTTCGAGATCGGAATCTGGCGATAGTTCCCTTGTTTGGGCTGAGGGATCGTGAGGATCTTTCTTTCGAAATCAATGTTGTTGCGTATTGACAGCAGGATGCCCTCTGACCTGCGCATTCCTGTCATGAGGTAGAAATCGACGACATCCTTGAACTCTTCATCATCGATCGCAGCATGGAGCGCCTTGTAGTGCTCGTAGGTCAGATAGCGTGGCGGCAGCTTCGGCACTTTGGGCAACTCGATGTTGCGCGCCGGGCTTATCCTGATGAAGCTGCGCTTTTCCGCCCACTTGAAAAGGGTCGAGAGCGCAATGAGCTCCTCGCGTACCGTCTTCAATGTCGGGTGATTGGAAAGGAACAGGTTGCCGTTCTCATCTCGTCGCGTCACATTTCGGTTCACCTCCTTGCGGCGTACACCAGGATAATCTTCGAAGTGAGCAGGCGTGATTTGGTCGAGATAACGGTCCTTACCGAGAAACCTCCCGAAGTTGTTGAACTGGTTCTTGTACGCCACCATTGTGGAAGTGCATCTCCCTTGTCCATCCTTGAACTCAAGGAATCGCTGGACCAGTTGGGCGTACGTTAGTGGAGCAGGATCTGCGGCTTCGGCTACGCTGTTGAGTCGGTCTTCAAGCGCGGAAGCAAGATCCAAGGCCTCCTTTCGTGTAGAGACTTTCAACGATTGTTCGAATCGTTTGCCGTCCCGCCGATACCGCGCTCGCCAGAACTTGCCACGTTTGAACAGGTAGACCCGTTCACGTGACGGAATTCGAATCATGTGAACCCCCTTCTTCAGTTAGTTGATTTGTCTTTCCGACGGTCCGATTTCCTGTCGGATCGAGAAGATACTATTGCTCGCAGTCGTTTGTCAAGACTTTTGACACTTCTCGCCGCGGTTTCTTTTCGGCAGCTCCACGGGGATGAAGTCTCCGAGTGACGTCTCTTCACGTGGCACAATGGAGGGTCGATACCGGTTGCGGCACAAGAAGCTCTCCACATCGTCCATGGTCCATCTGAATCCTTCTCTGCTTCGTCGAGTTCCCGTTGTCGCCGATGGAAGCTGGTGAGAAGGTATCAGCAATCCCCGCTGATGGAGTGCATACACCGTGCGTCGACTGACCTTGAGCAGCCTGGCGACTTCGGCGGCGGTCAGTATTTCGGACCGACCGTTCATGCCAATCCAACGATCCAACAGTAACTCAACTGTGGACTTCCCTGGGTGACGCACGTGGTCGGCATGTACGGGACGTACTCGCACAATCGAGTGGTCGGTGGTTCCTCGCCGGCGAGGTAGTCTGCCGGGTGGGCGCCGTCCGTGCGGACAACTTGCCATAAGCTCTTCTCCACGAGAAGAGCTTTATAGGGAAATGGAGAATGGAGAATGTGTTGATTCTGATTCATATACACCGATTTTCGTTGTCTTTGGAGCCTTCTGGACTATTCTCGCTGAGACTCCGCTAAGTCATTACCAGGGCTTGACTAATAGAGTCTCTCACCCACTCTCGTCTCAAATGAGACAGGAGAATTGAGAATGCCTCCTTACATGACCAAAAAGATCATCTGGTCCCTCTCGACAATCAGACCGGCTTTCTCAGCCTCTCTGATCATCTTGTAGACATTGCTTCTCGACCCGGCCAATCCTTCGGTCCGGAGCTTCTCCGCGAGATCCTTCCTGGTCATAGGAGAACCACACTCACGCACAAACTGCACAACGATGCCTTCATTGTCTGATCCGAACCAAAGAGTTGTGGTGTTGAATCGAAGTCTCCGGTTTGGGGGTGTGTCTTCATGGCGAAGGTCGAATGCCAAGACGGCGCCGTCACCGTCCTTCTTCATCTGGATCGCTGAATCGTACTCCGCTTGAATGGCCGAACTTCCCCGGGCCCCTTGCTCCGGATTTTTGCCTGCGTGGTGGATAAGGATCACAGCAAAGTGGAACTCCTTCATCAGTTCCCGGAGCAACCGGAAGAAGCAGCCCATATCCGTTGCCGAGTTTTCCTCACCCTGGTGAAAGCGAACCAGCGGGTCCAGGACCAGCACGTCCGGCCGGTAGCATTCAAGAGCCTCCCTGAGTTTCGTTTCACCCTCTTGTGAATCCAGTGGTTGCGTCCAGGCAAAGGTGCCATGAAAGCGACCCGACGCGATCTGCGGGGAAGGCCAACTGCGCCACATCTGCTGCAAGCGCTTCTTGTTCGGCGCGCGCCCCCCTTCTGCAGAGATGAGCAAGACACTCTGCCCAGCCGCGATCTTGAATCCCGCAAAGCTGCGTCCATATGCCAGAGAGATCGCGAGGTTGGCTGCAAGGAAGCTCTTCTTGACCTTCGGAGGACCGGAGATGAGGAGGAGACATTCCTTAAGCAAGACCCCGTCGCCGATGATGGCCGGGGGCGGTTGAGAATTGTCAGTCATAAGTTTTGAAAACTCCCAGAATTCGTTCATGCCTTTCTCTTGCGGGGTCATGCCTGGGACCCCGGCAAGGTGTCGGGTGCGGCCGGCAGGCGTGATCCAGTGACATTCTCAGGGTCCGAATGGCTTTCCCCACCTTCCGCACCACGATCGCGGCCCCGACCTCCAATACCCTTTCGCGATGGCTGAGTTCCAAAACGAAACGCGTAGAGCGGACAATCCTCAAGGGTGCAAAGTCGGACCACTGTCGGGCTCCCCGAGCAGTCCAGACAGTTCCTTCTGATCGCCCTGAGCGGTGTGCAATTTCTTTCCCGCATTGCAGGTTTCCCTCCAAAAATGACGCAGGCCGTGTCGGCATCAACTCCTCTGCGTGACCATCGGAGCGCCAACACGGCCTGCAATCAAAATCCTTCATCTACTCGAAGTTGATCACCGATGGTCACGGATGGAAATGAACTATACGAGGAGCCTGTTACCTAACTTTCCAACAGAGGTAATTTCAGTAATTCTCTTGCAGCGTATTTCCCCGGGGTAGCTTCCTGAAACCAAGATCTGACGCTGCTTTGCGGGCTCGTTGATAGATTCTGTCCCCGCTCTTGAATTGCTCAAATGGAGGCACGCCTTCCTGATAGACCTCTTTTGCGACTGCGTACAGCACCTCCCGCGGCACCGTCTTCCCCCTCTTCAATCTACGCGCAGTGAGCTCGGCCTGGAACCTATCAAGGTTCGATGCCTGCTCAGGCGCAGGTGGAGCGCTTTGAAGCCGCTGCAGAGTTTCCAGAATCTCCTCGGGAAGCGACATATCGACCTTTGCGAACCATGCCTCGAATGTTCCCCCAACGTTATCGAGAAATGTCCGCCGACGCTGAAGATCAGTGCTGGATGGATAGATCTTGAGGAGATCCGCATTCCGTTTCGACGCCTCAAACGCGCGGAGCATCTCGTGGCTGTTGATCTGTGCGCAGCGTTCGTCGAACAGTCTCTCGTACCTCCGGAATGATTCCTGAACGTGCTTCAGATCACCCCACTCGGTCTCGGGCTTCTCCCACACGCGGTCCGCCAGGTCGAGCGGAAGGGTAATGCCGAGTTCATCAAGCGAGCGCGGCACAGCCCCAACCTCATCACGTAAGTCCAGCGGAAAACTCAGAGTCTCGTCGTAAATCAGCTGGCATCTCCGAATGACGTACCTCCCTCCCTTGACCTCCTCGATCTCCTTGCAGAGAACGAAGCAGTTGACATCTCTCACCTCCATTTGTGCCCTATCTCCCATCAAGTCCGTCACGTAACCTATGGTTTGCTTCAGGACCCGGGAGCTCCAGCAAAATGCGGCTCCCAGGTTGACTTAAAGAAAAGGGCTTAGGCGGGTCGATTCAACGTATCGGCCAAAAAAAAAAATCACGGACTTGGAGTGCGAAGTCCACCAAGAGGGTGCCCCGGTCGTTCTGGGGGGTGGGTGGGGGTGATCGCCGTTGGATAGTTTGTTCGTTTGAGTTCATTTGCCCTCACGTGTCTTCCCTCCCCACTAGGCCGATCCCCTTTTGGCTCTGCCGAGCCATGATGCGCCATCACACGCACATGAACTGGCACAACACTCGAGGAGCCTGCCTCATGGAAGCCACCGTATTCATCATCCCGACCCGCTACTCACGCACAGAGAAACGTTCCCTGCCTGTGAAGTCCTTCGCAGACGCTGACGGCGCGACTGTCCACTGCCCGCCGAAGCTCGTGGATGCAACCATCACCACAGCACGCGCCAAGGCACACGCCTTCGGCCTCACGCCCTACACCGCCAAGGGCAAGTCCGCACCTGAGACCCCGAAAGCACTCGGACCCTCGCGGAAGATCCCCGGCTACGCATGTCTCGCGCTGAGCTTCACGCGTCCTGACTTCGCGCAGGAGGTGAAGTTGGCGGTGGAGGCCTAACGCACATACGTCCCTGTCCTTTCTCCCGAGGAGTAGCATACCCTACTGATGGGCATGCACTCCCGGGAGCATGCTGTACAGCGATGAGTTCGCTCCGCTCACTCGTGGTATGTCCGTGCGCTTCCTTGCGCATGCTGCCACGTGCGTCCCCATCAGAACTTATCGCAAAACGCCCCATGCCGTGAACTAACCTGAGAAAGGTGTCCATCAGTGGAAAGCAATGTTCAGTATCACCTGCTCATACAGGAGCGTACGCTCCTGCATATTCTCACCCGAGTGCGCGAACCCCGCGACCGGGCAAGGTTCGAGGATCTCCTGCACATGGTCCGCCGCCAGCAGGCGGAGGCGAGGGAGGACGCATGAGCCCGTCGATTGTGGAAACGATCGGGGATGCCTCATTCCCGAGGCCGGAGGTGGGATATTCGAGGCGCATTGCCTCTGGTGACTCAGTGCTCGATGCCGTGATCCGGGACCGTGGGAAGCTCCTCATGCAGTCTCGCCTTGCGCGCTACGAGCACGAGCGCCTCCGGCGCCTGCAGAACGAGGACAAGGCGTGCAAGAGTGTGGTGTGCCGGCATCTTGAACGCGGGGAGCTGTTCCTTGCGCTTGAGACCCTGCTCGCGAACAATATCCGGTGTTAGATGCACGTGCGGGGAAGGTACCGGAGTGAATCTCCCGACTACCTTCCCCGCCAAGTGAACCACATGCACAACAAAACGGTGAAATCACGCAATGCTTCGTGTTATACCGACAAAACAGGTCCGCACGGAGGGGGAATTCACCCTGGTGGCAGCCTCCGATGTGACGCACGTATGGCTCACGAGGGCATACATCGAGAATGACCACCCCGTCCTCGACTCTCTCCAGATCCCGAACGAGAGGATCCAGACGATCATCAGTCTGCTTGAAGAGCGACAACGGGCTTTGGATGGATTAGGAAGAGCCCGCCTGCTTTCAGCTTCGCCACCCACCGACGTGCGTCACCGAGAGGCTCTTGGAGGCAAACGATGAACAATCCACGAGGGGATTCACACGACCCGTCAGGACGTCTCCAGGACTTCGGCCAGGACGATCCGTCTTTGGCAATAGAAGCTGTTGAAATGCTAATCGAACGATACTCACACAGAGGAGGCTTTTCCCGATGGAAATCGAAACCTACGAATCAACAGAGGTCGCAACCCTCACCGATGAGGAGCGCGAGGAGTTTGCCCGGATCGCCTGCGAGCTCGGACTTTCGAGGCAGCAGAACCTCGTTACAGGCCGAGGAGTGAATCCCTTTCCGGTGATGACAAGAGCCCAGAGGAATGTCTACAGGGAGCTTCTTCCCGAGACATCGAGCGTCGAGCAGTTTGAAGCCGAGACAATCCCTTTGCGCGTCCTTCGCCTCATCAAGCTGGTCCGGGAGGAAGGATGGTTCGAAACGCTCCTCATCTGGTTCTCCCCACACGTGAAGGATCCCCTTCTGGTCGGTCACGCGAAGTCCGACTGGAACAGCCCACCCCATCTTCTCGCCCGTTGGGGGGACGTTCTGCTCGACATGCCGACACTCACGACCATGGCCATTGAACATATGCGAAAACGTGAGCGTGCCCGCCTTGAAGCAGAACTCGCCTCGATCGACTACACAGCCGTCTCTCACATGATGGGACACTGACCTATGCCAACACCATCACCCTATTTTCGCTCGGAGGAGGAGAGAGAACAGCTTATCAAGCTGCGCGACTCCTTTGCCGAGAGATTCTCAGCTCCCCCGCCATCAAACCTCACCATCGTCATCGCCGGCCCTCAAGGGCACGGAAAGACTCATATCCTCTGCACCATTGCGGGCTCCTCGTACGGACCGCTGTACCTCGCTGACTCTGAACACAGGGCCCAGACGGTCGTTGCCAAGTTCAACGGTGCCAATGGAGAGTCATCCATCTTCCGGGCCACGGTGACCAGCTACGCCGAAGTCGTCGCATTTGTGAAGTGGACGAAGGCAAACGTCGAGCCTCCCGCGGTGATTGGACTTGACTCGGGTTCTGACATCGACAAATTCGCCGAGGAGCAATACCTGATCCACGAGGACCGTGACGTCGTGGGCAAGCCGATCAACCATCCGAAGATGAACCGCTATGTCTATGCGCTCATGGACGAGCTCAAGTTCTCAGGATTTACCGTGGTGATGACCGCCAAGATGAAGGATGAATACCGCGGAGAGAGCAAGACAGGAAACCTCATCCCGCGCATCTTCAAGGATATCCCCTACAGGGCAGACCTCATGGTCGAGCTGCGGGGAGAGAAGCGCTTCATCACCAAGAGCGGCTGGACGAGGACGCAGGTCATGGAAGTCCCGCCCCAGATCGAGACCTTGCCTGAGATCATTGACTTTGCCAAGACCCTGGACGCAATCGGGCCCGTCGTAACGCCGGGCGGCATGCTGAGTGTTGACACATCCAAATCCAACGGTACCAGGAAAATCATAGGGAGGTAGAGCGATATGGTCCTTGCAGTCGGAAGTACGAACAGTTCAAATGGGGTTTACGTCAATCGCCGCATCATCACCGGAGTCGAAAACCTCTCCGGTCAGTATGGCAGTGACATCACGCTCAAGCTGTATTTCGAACGTGTTCAGAAGCGAAGTGGGGGTGATTTTGAACCCACCCACATGATGTTCGCCAATTTCAAAAAGGAGGGTGCAGAAAGCGGTGGAGGGGGAAAGATCACTGGATGGGGACAGGCCTTTCGAGTGGCGCTCCTCCTTGAGAAGGTCGGAGGCTATCGGGGGGAGATCAAGGAGAACGGTACCATCCCCGATGAGGCTCTTGAATCTCTCATCGGAAGGGAATGCTTCGTTCTCTCCTACCCCGCACGGCACAGGGAGAAAGGAACAAAGGTGACGAACAACTATCAGGTTGTCGCCGGGCCTCAGATGTGGGACCGGGACGCACGTGGGCTGATCCCCGGGGATGAGTGGCTCCTCAAGGAGTTCGCCCGCGAGCTTAAAGGCGGGTACGTGCGCGACTTCTGGCGCGAGGAGGAGCCCGCCCCGGTCCACACAGTCGAAGACCCCGGGTTCTAGGGTCATGAGCGCCATGAAGCAGTCGCTTACCGCGGATGGGCTGGACATCCTGCGCCCTGAGGATGTGCACCAGGTCTCGCGCGATGACCAGAAACGCATCATGCTCGAGCTCATATACGCTCTCAGGCCCGAGGATATCGTAGAGCTTGCCCGGCGAGGACTCACGGCCGGGGAACTCGATGCATTCCGGAGTCTGGTTATGCGCATACCGTACGCCTAGGTGGAGCGGTTACGCAGAGGGGGGAGGCCGGCACTTGGCCTCCCCCACCCCCTCCTGAGTTGCCATTTTTCGGGCTTTGTGGTCTTACCCTCATACGACTACCCCCCGAGCGAGATAGCCTCAAAAAAACCTACTCAAGTTGGGAGAATTGGAGAAGAAATGGAAGATAACACGGCAGTTGCGGAGTACCCGCTCATCGATCCCTGCCCAGATGACAACCGGAGCGAGGCAGACCCCCTGCCCTCATCCCCGTGCGTCACCGACTACCGGAGGGCATTCCGTGCCATCAGGTGGTACAGACAGATCAGCGCATCAGCGGACGATGACGAGAAACGAGTCCTTGATCACCTGGAAACCGAACGGCAAAACGTGAAGGCATTCTACGACAACAAGCGAAAGCAAGCAGCCCAACGCCTTGCTCTCTGGCACAGCCAGCTTGACGCGATGATGAAACTCAACGGGGTCGAGCGCATGGCGACGCCGTACGGGACTTCGTTCTACCGCACGGCGAAGAAGAAGGAATGGAAAGGCAGTCCGGAAGAGCTGCTCGCCTTCGCGAAGGAAATGGGTGAACCGGATCTGATACGTACCAAGGAAGAACCGAACAAGCCGATGATCGAAGCGTTCGTTGAGTCAACAGGCAAAGGAGCGCACTTGCTCGAGATCACCGAGAAGACCGAAGTCGCTGTCCGGCTCAAGGAGGTTGCCTGAACACGCTCCTTCGCTTGTGGCAGGAGGGCTACATCGTGAAGCTCTACGCAGCCTACCACAAGGAGACGTTCATCGCTCTCGTTACTCTCTTCCGAGTTCTGTCGCTTGCGGTCACAGTGACGGAGGTGGGCGGCGTTCATCTGGCCTTCACAGTTCGCGTACTCCACTTTGAACTCTCCGTTGGTTGTGCCCTGTGGGACAAGGCGTATTAGTCGCGCCTTTTGCAGGAGCTCACACCACAAATCTGTGCAACAGACAAAGGAGCGAAATGAATGCGGCAATTGGAATTCAGGAGGCCCGCGGCAAGCGGAAGTGTACTTACTGTGGCGGGGAGATCCCCCGGGGCAGCCGGTTCCTCAGAATCAGTCTATCTCTGTGGAGCAAGAACGGATCTTCAACAGGTGGGATAAACGTCTGCGGACGCTGCCTGACCGAACTCACGCTCGAGCTCAACCACATGGGTCCGCCAGGGTTCCTGCCTGTCACCTCAAGACTATCACAAACGTAGGAGAACAGCTATCGTGGAAATGTTGAATCTGAAGAAGCTCGTTCCTTCCGCAACGAACCCCCGCAAGTCCGTCTCAAAGTCGGATCTCCGGGACCTGGCCGACTCGATCAAGGCGCAGGGGATCCTGAATCCCCTTCTCGTCCGGAAGGTCAAAGGGAACGGACATTTTGAAATCATTGCAGGTTGGAGGCGTTTTCAGGCAGCGGAGATCCTCGGCCTCAAGTCCGTACCGGTGATCGTGAAGGACGCGGACGACGACAAGGTGGTCGAGATCCAGCTTGTCGAGAACCTGCAGCGCGCGGATGTGGACCCACTTGAGGAAGCCGAAGGGTTCAAGCGGCTGATGAAGGGCGGGATGGCGATCAAAGAGGTAGCAGAACGTGTGGGCAAGAGCCGTACGTGGGTCACCGACAGGCTTGTCCTGGCGAACCTCATCAGCGAGCTGAAGGGAGCATACAAACGGGGAGAGATGCGCCTTGCAACAGCGAGCATTCTCGGGCGGCTAAATCCTGAGCAGCAGAAGGATGCATATGCCGCCCGGCTCTACGCAAACAACGCCGATTGGGTGAAGGAACAGGTGCAAAGACGGTACTTCACGTTCCTGAAGGACGCGCCGTTCGACCTTGAGGATGCGACGCTGAATGAGACTGCCAGCGCATGCGCAAAGTGCGAGAAGCGCAGTACGAAGAACGCGGATCTCTTCGGCACGTTCGGCAAGGAGGATATGTGCCTTGACTACGGATGCCTTGCGGGGAAGGTGGACGTGCACCTCAAGCGCAAGGAGGACGAACTCGCTCGAAAAGGCGCCGTGGTCCGGATCTCGACCAATGGGAGTGCCGAATCGAAGGATGTCCTACACCGCGCCTATGACCCGAAGGACAAGGGCTGGTTCGATCTCCACAAGGGAGGCGAGGCGGTCACTGCCCTCGTCGTGGATGCGCGGGAGCTGAAGGAAGTCGGGAAGGTCATGAAGGTCTGTCTCACTCCCCCATCGCGCCACGCGACAACGGTTCAGGGCGAGAAACAGCGCCAGGACGGGATCGACAAGCGGAAGGAGCTTGAGCTGACCAAGCGCACCAGGCGGCTCATGTTCAAGAAGCTCTGGGAGATGCGAAGCGTGCCGAAGAAGACGGTGATCGAGAAGTTCTTCGTCCTCCTCATGCACGCGCTGCAGAACCTGCCCTCCGATAACCAGAAGGCGATCATCCGGGCGCTGGATATCCCGATCGTGGAAACGACATCACGCCACGGCGTCATCAAGGATCACCACAAGAGCATCGCGGTCTGGATGAGCGAATTCGAGAACGACGACCTGTACCACCTCGGGATGCTGCTCGCTGTGTCCGGGGACCTGATGGTGAACGAATTCACCCGGAACGGGGATCAGCTCGAAGTCCTCACCAAACTGTACGGGATCGACGCCAAGGCCGTCCGCAAGGAACTTGCCGATGGTGACGCACGTGCAAAGGCAGAGAAGGTAGTCGAGCGAAAGGCTGAGCGCGAATCCAAGAAGTAGCTGCTAACTAAACCCTCCCCCGCCAACTTCCGGTGACATCGGAAAACGGCGGGGATGAGGGTATACAGAAAGGAAGGACGATGGTTGATACAGACGAGGAGGAGGATCTCGAGCAGGACGATCCCCCTCGTGAGCGCCCTGAACCTGATGACTGGCCCTACGAACCCTCGGACCGGGAGTGCGAGGAAGCAGCGAGGAGATACGTCGCTTGGCTTCACGAAATGGAGAATCGCAGAAGTCGAAACTAATGGAGGCAACTTCACTAGGGATCAGTCGGTTCCAACTCTTCGTGATCCCTCTATTGTTCAGGTGGGGGAGGTTGACATTTGTCGGCGGTCTTGGTGCGTGACGCTCTTCTAATCTTTCGTTGGACGATCAGCATAAACTGCGCCCCCAATACAACGTGCCAGCACTCGCGCAGCGTCAGGCTCGAAAGGGTGTACAGCATCATCTTCACACCGAAGTAAAGGCCCGCGCTCGTCTCATTCGGCCACACTTTATCGTAGACTTCCAGGCCAGCAAAAGCCCATCCTACCACAGTTGCCAAGATGACGAGGATCGCAAGTTGGTACGTGTACGCATAGTCTAGGAATCCACCATCATGGTGCTCAGCCAGATCGTCAATCTCAGGCGATTGCATCAACGTCTGAGCATTGCCCGCCCACGCGAAAGCAAGTCCAATGAGAATACCTACAAGCGGGAGCAGTACGGCGTTGGCAGCAGTGGACAAATTCACAGGGACCACATATGACAGCAGACCTCCCACTGTTGCGTGCAAGACAAACCATCGCCCCAGCAATCGCTGGAATCCTGGAGGTCCGCCACTCCCCTTAGCGAACCAATCCCAGAATTCCATAAACTGAAGATTTGATTTCAATTCGGGTTCCTTCCGCGAATTCTCCTGTAAAGGTCCCGCATCTCATGAAGGAGCCTTACTTTATCATCCGATTCCGCTACTTCCTCGTGTTCGAGGACCGCAAGGTTCTGTCTCAGCGACTTCTTGACCCACTGACCATCGACGTGTAGCATCAATGTGGCCCCAGCGTCATCACCAGTAGCCGCCGCTGACCTCGCAACGGCTTGAAGCATCTCTGGGCGCAGGTTTTCACCTTTCAGTTCTGTCTTTCCAGCTTCGCCATCCGACTCAGCAAGGAGTCGTTGCATTGGCTGTTGAAAATCACGCTCAGCATCAAACGGATTAGGCCTTCCGAACGAGACCCAAAACTTTCGCACATTGTACGCAGATGCCAAACGTTCAACAAATTCTTCAGGATCCGAGATTTCACCAATCTCGAATCGCGCATTCAGTTGGACCGCAACCGATGACCGATTCAAGAGCTCCGTCAAGGCGTTTGCGATCCCCTTTGAGCTGGGCGAGAGTTTTGGTTTGCGGGCGATCACCACAAGTTCCAGTCCCAAGTCAATAACTACGTGAGTATACGGAGAAACCTGGAATGGTTCATCAACAAAATTTCCATTTTGATATCTTTCGACTGTCGAGGTCGTTGTCCGACCCAGTCGAAAATACAGGGCGTCCTCTTCAAATTCGTCAAGATTACCGATATGCCACAAAGAATTACCTCTAAGAATTGACTCTGGCAGTGATTTGAGGACCCGAGAGAGAATTTGAGGGCGTGTCATCTCACTTCTGAACAAATCACCTTGGTCCGAAGGCAGTACCTTCATCCGGAACATCTGAAATTCAAGCATCTCTGGAACCCCTTAGTTGATTCAGATGGACTTCTCTTTGCTTCTGTCTCAGGATCATTTGCCATTCGATACTTGATGTCGTAGTTCACAATGAAATCGAGTCCACCTTCCAAAAGCCCTTAGTATTTCGCCATCGGTTGAGGGCGAGAGGTGACAACCGATGCACCGTCAGGAACAGCTACTGAGATTCCACGATCCTGATCTCCTCCTCAGTGAGCCCATAAAGCTCGTATACAAGCGCATCAATCTGCTTGTCCGTCGTGTCGATCTGGCGTTGGAGGGCTGTCCGCTCGTGGTCGGTTGTTCGTTCTTCCAGTTCACAATGGAGCCGCACGAGAGAGAGCGATTGCGAAATGGTACTATTTACAGCTCGTGAACGCTCTGGATCATCGAACTCGAATCTGCAGATTGGCATCTTCTCAAGCTGCGCACCCTTGATCTTCGGGAAGGTCTCTTTCGCATCTGAGAATGTATGTCCGAAATAGTATCCCAGCAATCTTGACGACAATATCGCCATCAAGAGCAACAAGGGAACACTCTCCCTTTTCGGCAAGAGCAGGTAGAGAGTCTGGTCGACGTAAAACTGCGCATCATCATATGCGACAAAAATGCGATCGGGGCCCATCACTTGTCGCACCAGAAGCTTTTCGGGTGTCAAGAAAATGTCCTCGTCCCGGAAAGCCTGATTCGAGTATTCCGATTCCAATCTCTTGTCGTAATTGACCCACAGCCCCGACCACCTTCGTTTGTATGGAGAGATATCTCTTCCTATAAGAAACTGCTTATGGTTCGCTGAGCCTTTTCGATCTGAAACGAATTCCTTCCTCACCTTCATCCCGGCTCGGATTTGCACCACATCACCCAGTGGGGTCCCACCGGCTTCCAACAACCTTGCTATTCGAAGGCTCGCATCGTTTACTCGTGTATTGAATAGGTGGCCCGGATTACCCTGAATTTCCGACTGCAAGACTGTGTTCGATGGTGTCTTGACGCAGAATAAATTGGAGGAGTCATTTTCTCCTATATGCAAACGATGAGACTGCGGAATCCCTTCAGAACCCGACCGTTCAAGTATGAAGACCGATGTATCCACCGCAGCGTTCTCAAAAACGCCGCTCTTGAGGTCGACGATAGAATCCACGCATGTCTTTTGTAGAACGAACCCTCTCAGGGTCGCATAGTAAGTATTCGTCAGGATGCCATTGGGCAAAATATACCCGAGCCGGCCACCAGCGTTTAATAGTGTGATCCCTTTTTCAAGAAAGAACGCAAATGTGTCCGGCTGATATGATGCTGCTTCATAGCATTTGGCGAAATGGAATTTGGCATCGTCAGATAGAAGCTGACTCCGGACATACGGCGGATTCCCTATCACCGCATCGAACCCTCCCCGATCCATGATCTCCTTAAACTCGGTCTTCCAGTCAAACGCGTTGATACGCATCCGTTCTTCGCTATCGACGATGAGCTTCCCGTCAAAGAAATCCGAACCAATCAAGGAGTTGCCGCACTTGATATTGTTGCCCAGATCCGGCAAGGCACGCTCATGAAACATCTTGAGCTGAGCGTTGATCGTCTGCTCATTTTCGCCTTCCAGCACCTTCAGCAGGAGTGAGAGCTTCGTCACTTCCACCGCCTGCGTATCGATATCCACGCCGTACACATTGTTGAGCAGGATCCGTTTCCGCTCGGTCGTCGTGAGCTTCCACTCGCCACCAGGCGCAAAGTACACGGGAGGGTTCTTCGTCGTCGCGAACTTCTCCGGCTCGTGAGCAGCATACCAGTCACGATGCCAGTCGAGCAGATCCTGATACGCACCGATGAGGAAGGAGCCAGAACCGCATGCGGGATCGAGGACACGGAGCGCTGAGACTTCCTTCGGTGTCTTCCCTTCCGCCAACTTCCCCACCGTGTTTTTCACGATGTAATCGACGATGTATGTCGGCGTATAGTAGACACCGCCCGCTTTCCGGACCTCAGGCTTCTCTTCGATCTTCGCCTGGTGACCCTTCGTCAGACGGATGACCTTCCCAAGGAACCGCTCATACACAGAGCCGAGGATATCTGCCGGCAGGACGGAGAACTCATACGGCGATTCCGGATAGTAGAGTCCGCCGATGATGTCCTTCATCACTTTGTCGTCGATCTTCAGATCGAGCGTGAAGGTGTCCAGCGACTCGCTCCGGTCCTTCTCCGATGCGAAATGGAACAGTCCGGAATTGTACTTGTCGTCAGCCTGACGGAACAGATCCACGAGACGTTTGTAGGTCCGTTCACTTGTCGCAATCTCCTGAAGTCTGCCGTAGGTCTCGATTCCCCGGTCCTCGCAGATGCGCAGGAAGATGATGCGGTCCACCGTTCTCTGTACTGCGAAGTTGATCTCAGCCTGGGACAGACGTGGATTGCGGAGAGCGATATTCCTTGCAAGCAGGGAGCGCCATGACTCGATCTCAGCGAGAAACGCATCGTCGACGTCGGCAGTACCTTTCTTCCCCTTCTTCGCTTCGGCGTACTTGTCGAACGAACCATGAAGCACGGCATCTTTGGAGAAGACAGAGTGGATCTCTTCCCACTTGTCGACGAAGTCTGTGAACGTGAAGTAAGAGATGCGGGAATTCGAGGCCTTGTCCGTCCTCGATGGCCTATTGCGGCAGTCGTACACCGCGAACTCTTCGAAATCGCTCAGGATGCTCAAGGGGAGCTTGGCCGACCAGGCATATCGCCGAAGTTGGAAAGCAGGACTGACGTCGTCCTTCAGATTGACAGAGGGTTTCTTCGCTTCGACGAAGAATTTCCGCATCCCGCCGATCCGGAAGGAGTAGTCCGGGGCTTTGGTACCGCCGGCCACGACGATGCTGTCCTCGTGGATCACCTCCCGGTACGGGAGCGCGAAACCCTGGTGGTTATCGACGTCCCATCCAAGTGCTACGAAGAATGGATCGATGTATTCCCGCCGGATCTGGGTTTCGTTGTATGAAGCGGAACGCAGCTGGTCGATATTCGTACCGAAACGGTCGACGAGTGTGCGGATAATGTCAGGCGTGGTCATTGAATTCAGTCACGAGAATTTGGAATAAACCCGGACTCAAGGATCGAAGGAACCGGTCACTCTGTTGATGCGAGGAAGTAGATCGGCCTCAAAGGTAGAAGGGCCTTGTCTTCCTCCTTCATTTGGCCGTAGAACTCTTGCCAGAGACTTATGAATCGGTTCAAGTCAATCAATTCGACGTGAACATGGGACCCGCGTGCTGCGGACCTGGCATCGGGAGTAAATCCGCCTGTTGAGACAAAGATTCCGACATCACCTTCCTTCTGCAGCAGACCCATAAGCTGCCGAACTTCCTGGACGTTCGCAGAGGATTCGCGGTGTTTGATTTGTACCTGGATCCGCGGCGTTTCCGTCCCGATAGGATCTCGGTAAGCCACGATGTCCACCCCACCATCCTTCCCCTTTGGGGCGACAAAGGGAGTGTAGTACTTCATTCCCCGAAGCAACGCTGCAAATAGATCCTGGAACTCATACGGGTTCTTTGCATTGATATACTGCTGGAGGCCTTCGATCGCCTTCTGCTCAACATCGTCATAGGACGGCATCGTCTCCGGCTCTTCTTCTTCGGCTTCCTCCTTGGGACCGTCGCGAGTTACAGGGTTTTCGAGTCTCCACTTCTTGTATGCTTCGCGAGCCTTTGAAAGCAATCCCTCCGGACCAAGCTTGAGAGCCTCTTCGCCCTCCGGAGTGAGATACCAGACTCCCCGCTTCTTGACGACAAAGCCGGCCTTCACACAATCTATGCTGAAAAAATGGAAGAGCGATTCCCAGCGGACATAGCCGGAGGTTTCGTACCGTTCCTTTGCCCACTCATCAAGGGTCACTTTCTTCTCAATCTTGGCGAGCAATTCCCGCATAGGGAGTTCCTTCCCATTCTCGCGGAGGATTGTCAGGCCCGCATAGATTACCTTTGTTCCGAGGACCCAAGACGGAGCTGATGTATTCTTTTCACTCATAGTGCGTCCATGATGTTGCCGTGCAGCATGCTCCCGCCTAATCGGCAGTCGCACGAGCCAACGGCTGGTTCAAGAATGAAAAGCGAGGTAGATTTTTGGACCTCCCCTGTGGGTTGCCCCGATCGATTTGGTAGGATGTGTGAGAATCCCCGATGGAAAGATACCCAGCGACATCGCCAATGTCAATCTTCTGTAGAGTGCGACAAGGGTTGTTGCGACAAAGGCCGTGAACCGGAACGGAATGGGGTGACAGAGGGAACGCGATTCTGGACGGAATAAACTTCAACAGGAAGCGCACGCTCCCCCACCCCTCAAACGCCGAATTAGAAGGTGACTACCCGATCTGACCATGTAACCATGTCCAGACAATCCACCATGGTGGATATCGGACAGACCTCGGACTCCTCCTGATTCCTGGACTTGATGCACGTCCCACAAGCAAGAACCCGGCCGTTGTTCGCGATGAACTCGTCCAGCTGTTGCTTTGCATTGTACTTTGGGTGAGCGATGGTCTCGATCTCCACCCCGGCACTCATGAGGAAAACCTTCACTTCATGCCCGTGCTTGAGTGCAGTGTTTCCAAACCGGACACCATTCCAAGCCTTCTCAGGTTCGTTCGTTTCGATGATGATACCGATCCTCATGAGAGTCGACCCTTCCGCAGTTTGATTCCCCAATGATATGGTTCCAACACCCTGCAGTCGCCCGTGTCCGACAATCCAAGTCCGGTGATTGAGTTCAGAATTATCACCTGATCGGGCCTGAGATTCACCTGCGGCCCTCTCGGAGTGTCGATATCCTTGCGCCAGTGGATGATCGCGACGACCCCGGAATCTACGAGGATCCGGGCCGCTTCTTCCAACAGAATCCACCTCTCGGGAAAATGCAAAATATTGAATAGCAGTACCATGCCCACGCTTGAATCCGGCAATCCCGTTCCGATTGAAAGCACATCACGTTGAAAAAACGTGACGTTCGCACGTCGCGCTTCGCGCACGTTCCGCTCTGCGGCCGTGATCATCTCCGCATCTATATCGAACGCGAGAACGTCGAACTCCGTTGCCTTCGCAACCGGCACAGTGAACGTCCCATATCCACAGCCCACCTCGACTATCGGACCAGGAACCGTGTGGAGCCCCAGCCAGTCGATTATGGCGGGAATATTGAACAGGTTATTCCAGTACGCTTCATCCGGCATCCCGCTATCCGCTACTTTCATACTCCCTCCGAGGCGTCACCACAGAGTACCCATTGCCAACGTTAGAGTCAATCTCGGCAAGCGACCACTAATGGCAGGTACCTTGGTGACGCACGTGCGTGCTCAGCAATCCCCCAATTGAAAGGAATCCCTATGTCTCACAGTCCTCACAGGGCATGAAGTACGCCCTCCGAACCGTCGTATGGCGGTTCAAGGAAACCACCGAAGACCTCCCCGAAATCCGACTCCTCAGGACCGCTACCTTTCGCTCCCCCGATGACGTCCACCGCCTCTACCGCTCCCTCTTTGTTGATCAGGTCCGCGAACGGTTCGTAACCTTCTGGCTCTCGGCCAAGAACAGCGTTGCGGGCTTTGAGGTGGTATCGGAAGGGACTCTGAACAGCTCTCTCGTCCACCCGCGGGAGGTGTTTCACGGCGCGATCGTGGCACGAGCGGCCTCGATCATCGTGGCTCACAATCACCCCTCCGGGAATCCGGAGCCCTCCTCGGAGGATATCGAGATCACGCGCCAGCTCACGGAAGCCGGCAAGATCCTCGGGATCCCCGTGCACGATCACCTCATCATCACCCACGAAGGATACACTTCCTTCGCCGAACGAGGTCTCATGCAGTAGAAGCTAAAAGCGTTCCCCACCGTGAAGTTAGTCGTTGGACGCGGATCTCCGAGCATCAGACAACCGGGAACACATGACACATGATCGCGAGGACGATCGTCGCAATGGGCAATAATGACAGCGCTCCTGCGAGGGAATGTTACGAGTCGATTCTTCCTCGCAGGAGCTTGGAGTGCACATTGAGTGCCAACCGCATCCCTTAAGACTGACGTCGGTGGCCTTCATGTCCGAATCGCAGGAAAAGCGCCGGGATGACAATCATGTTCAGCGCAGTCGAGGTTAACAAACCTCCGAGGATCACGATTGCCATCGGAGATTCTATCTCCTTCCCCGGCTCCCCCCCGCCAAGGGCCAGAGGCACTAGGGCCAGACCCGCGGTCAGGGCTGTCATCAGGATGGGACTGAGTCGCTCGAGCGAGCCACGGATCACCGCCGTCGTGAACTCCATCCCTTCATCCAGCAGATGCCGGTAGTGGGAAATCATGAGAATTCCGTTCCTGATGGCAATCCCAAACAACGTGACAAACCCGACGAGTGATGCAACGCTTACGATCCCGTCCGTCAGGAAGACCGACCATACTCCACCGATGAGCGCAAGCGGGAGATTGATCAGAACAATGAGTGCAGGCTTCGTAGACCCGAACTCGAAATAGAGGATCAGGAAGATGATAGCGAGTGAGACAATGCTGACGAGAGAGATGATTCTTGTCGCGGATTGTTCACTCTCGAATTGCCCACCGTACTCGACATAATAGCCTTGGTCGAACGTAATGTTGCGTGAGATGTTCTCCCGCATTTCGTCCACCACGCTCCGGAGGTCCCTACCCGTCACGTTCGCCTGGATCACTGTCTTGCGTTGCACGTTCTCCCGGCTGATCCGGTTCGGGCCCTTCTCGTTTACAACTTCCGCGAGTTGTGACAGTGGGATCTTCGCCCCGGACGGGGTATCAAAGAGCGCACCCCGGATCTTGTGGATATCACCACGGTTTGCCTCATTGAAACGAACAATGAGGTCGAACGTGTTCTGCCCCTCCCGTATCTCCGTCGCCGCCTCACCATTGAAAGCGATATCGATGGCTTCCGCCAGTTCGCCCACCGTGATCCCGTACCGGGCCATGGATGTCCGGAGAAACTTTATCTTTGTCTGTGGTACCTCAGCTTCCTCATCAACCGCAACATCAACTGCGCCGGCCACCTTGGTCATCTCGGCCTTCACCTGATGGGCATACATGCGCAGCTTCTGGAGATCGGGACCAAAGACCTTTACGGCAATATTAGCTCTCGTGCCCGAAAGCATATGGTCGATCCTGTGGCCGATGGGCTGACCGATGGTCACGTTCGTTCCGGGAAGTGCCGCAAGTGACGACCGGAGCCGGCCGATGAACTCATCTTTTGATCCGCCGTTGAGTTCAAAGCGAACATCCAGTTCTGCCCCATTGACACCCTGTGCATGCTCATCAAGCTCTGCCCGTCCCGTACGGCGTGCCGTAGACCGCACCTCAGGGTGTGAGAGGATGATGGATTCGGCCAGATTCCCGATGGTATTCGATTCTTCAAGAGATGTCCCGGGAAGTGTCACCAGACTCAACGTCAGGGAACCTTCATTGAATTCCGGAAGAAACGAACGTCCAAGAAACGGCATCACTGCCAGTGTGGGGATGAGTACCCCCAGTGATGCCCAGAGGACCGTATCCGGTTTGCGTACGACATAGGTGAGTGTGCGTTCATAGAGCACCTTTAGCCGAGCGACAAGCCAGGATTCTCCGTGCGCCTTCACTCCGATCGAGGACGGGAGGAGGTAGTACGACAACACAGGAGTCACCGTCATGGCAACCAGGAGTGACGCCAGGATGGAGATGACATACGCAAATCCCATGGGTTGTAGCAGCCTGCCTTCGACACCACTCAGAAGGAAGAGCGGGAGGAATACGATGATGATGATCAACGTTGCATTCACCATCGGCGACCGGATTTCCTTCGAAGCGGCGAAGATCACGGTGATCGGCGTAAGCCTCTCGGCATCTGGCCGGAGTGCGTTCTCCCGCAAGCGCCGGTAGACATTTTCGACATATATAATGGCATCATCGACGAGAGCGCCGATCGCGATGGCGATGCCTCCCAGCGACATGGTGTTGATCATGATGCCGAAAATCTCGAAAACGATGATCGTCACGATGATGGAGAGCGGGATGGCAAGCACAGAGATGATTGTCGTTCGGACATTCCAAAGAAACAGGAAAATGACAACCACCACGAGCAAGGCGCCGTCACGTAAGCCGGCAACGACGTTGTCGATGGACACTGTTATGAAATCGGCCTGCTTGAAGATGTTTGAGTCGATCACCACGCCGGGAGGGAGGGTTTGCCTGATGTCATCCAGCGATCTCTCAATTCTCCGGGTCAATTCGAGAGTGTTGGTTTGAGGTTGCTTTTGTACCGTCAATATGACTGCCGGCTTAGCTCCTACTGAACCGTCGCCGATCTTGATAGAAGGTCCGATCAGCACTTCGGCGATATCGCGCATCAGAATAGGTACACCGCCGCGTACTGCCACAACACTGTTCTTGATGTCATCGATGCGCTGGACACGTCCGATCCCCCGAATCAGATACTCGCTTCCGGAATCCATATAGGAACCGCCGGAAGAATTCTCGTTCGATTCCTCGGCCGCTTTCATCACCTCATTTAGCGCGATGCCATAGGAGGCGAGTTTTTCCGGTGAGATGAGGATCTGGTATTGTTTCACGGCACCGCCGATCGGGATGACCTGAGACACACCGCTGATGGAGAGCAATCGCCGCCGTATTTCGAAGTCGGCCAGGGTCCGCAAATCCATCTCATTGAGCCCGCGCGGGTTATTCTCCTGATCGATACTCAGGCCGATCAACATGATCTCGCCCATGATCGATGAAATAGGCGCGAGCACCGGGTTGTCTATGCCCTTCGGCAGGGTCGTCGCAACCGTCTGGATCTTTTCGTTCACGATCTGACGGGCAAGAAAGATGTCCGTTCCCCAGTCGAATTCCACCCACACAATCGATATCCCGGCGGCACTCGATGATCGGACACGCCGGACGTCTGTTGCCCCATTGACGGCGGACTCTATGGGGAATGTCACAAGTGTTTCCACCTCCTCCGCCGCCATTCCGTGCGCCTCAGTGATGACTGTCACAGTCGGGGCCGTAAGATCCGGAAACACATCGACTGGCATCCGAAGCGCCGTAAATGTACCGACAACCAGGAGCAGCAAGGCCATGACAAGGACGATCAGCCGCTTCTCCAGGGAAAACTGCATAAGACTGTCAAACATGAATTCCTCCTGGAGGGATTAGTGGACGTGGCCTTGGCCGATTGCAGATTCCGGGGAAAGGGCCGCAAGCCGCACCTGATACGCACCTCTGGTGACGACCCTTTCACCTTCACGCAGACCCTGGAGGACCTGAACAAATCCCCCATCTGCGAGCTTCGTCGTGATGATCCGCTTCTCGAATGCCTCGCCTTCCACCTGAACATACACGGTATGAAGAGCGTCTTCATCCACGATGGCGCTTTCCGGAATTGCGAGGGCTTCCTGTCCGGAGCCTGTTACCAGTGAGACCTGAGCGTACATCCCCACTTTCACCTTGTTCTGCGGATTGGTGAACTCGAAGTAAACAGGGACCGACCGGCTCTCCCCGCTCAGGCTTGAACCCACCGAGACCTTTCTGCCGTTGAGACTACTGATCCGGAGTTCTGCTTCATACCCCTCGATCCTGAACGACGCATCGGTCGAATTGTGAGCATCTTCGAACTTGCTAGCCGGGACATTTGCTTTCAGGATCAACTGTCGGGGGTTGATGATGGAGAGGAGTTCCTGCCCGCTGGAGATCTGACTCCCCAACGATACCGACATTGATTCCACAAACCCATCGATAGGTGCAACGATCGCATAGCCGCTGCTCGTGAGCTTGATCTGATCCTCAAGAGCCGTGAAGCTTGCCTGCTTTGATTCAAAATCGAACCTGGCCTCGTCGTACCGCTTCCGGGCAACTGCCTTCTTCTCGTACATGCCCTCCACCCGTTCGAACTCCGATTTTGCCAGAAAGTAGTCGTTCCTCACCCTGTGGAAGTTCGCGCTCGCATCGGCCGAGGGGGAGATTGTGTAGAGCACATCTCCCTTCTTGACCCAGGAACCCGGGCTGGGGATCCCCGTATTGTTCCGGGGCAAGAGGATTCCCGCCACCGGCGACACAACGT
Source organism: Bacteroidota bacterium (assembly GCA_030835135.1). Taxonomy (GTDB): domain Bacteria; phylum Bacteroidota; class Ignavibacteria; order UBA10030; family UBA6906; genus JAGDMK01. The sequence continues at coordinate 18,565 of JAUQWO010000077.1, read as the reverse complement.
TCGCGAAGAGTTCAGGCTTCGCCAGAATCTCCCCGGTTGCGCTGACGGAAGCATGAAGATTTCTCTTCACCACGGGGGCCGTGGCAAAGCTGATCTTCCACTGCTGTTCTTTCAGGAACGTGATAGGCGCCGGCCCAACTGCCTCCTTCGCGGGAGGGACTTCAGCTGCCGACCCTGCGACGGTGATATCTCCGAGGATGATGTGGTCCGTCACCTGCGGGCCGCTCAGATCCATGGTCATCGCGTAGGTGCCTGGCGAATTGAACTTCACGAGTGGAGTATAAATGCCGGGTCTTGCCGGTTCGCTCTCCGCCACCCGCACAACCTCTCCGGACGGCGTCCGAAACTCGACGGTCAACGATCCCTTCGTCACCGGCTTAAAGTCCTTCAGGTCAGTAAAATGGAGAAGGAATTTGGCCTGTGTCCCGACCACAAGCGGCGGATATTCCATAAAGAGTTCGGTCGCACTGCTATAGAGGGTAACAGATGTTCCGCGGGGCGCCGCGGTATGGTTGGTATCGGTGTTTCCGCTGCAACCGGCAATCATCCCGGCAAGTCCTATCGCAACAAGTGCACACACGTTCCGCAACATATGGGTCACCTCGTTATAAGTTCGTCTGACCATGGGATCCCGAGAACGCGTGCCAGTGTGAACACGCTCTCACGGTATTTGATTTCAATGTCGGTTTGAAGCCGCATTCCTTCGGTGAAGGCCGTAAGGCCGTCGATGAACTCCACGAGAGACGTTTCTCCATGCCGATAGGAATACTCAGCCGTAGCGAGGATCGTGTGCAGCCGGGGATCCTCCTGGAGGTCCATAAGATTTCCATAGGTGCGGAGGCGAGCATAGGTATCGCGCAATTCGGCCGCGATCTGATTCAGAAGATACTCCCGCTCTCCCTGCAGGGCTTCGAGGCCCGCCTCAGTCACCTCGATCTCTTTCTGGTTTCTTCGAAAGAGCGGGACCTCAATGGATAGCCGAAGAACGGACCCGGCGAAATCATCCGATTGTCTCTTGTACCCAGCTCCAAGCTGGATGGATGGAAGAGCCTTCAACCTGTTATGCGAGAGGAACTCTTTCTCGCTCTCAATCAATAGACCAAGCGCTCGTGCGTCACTCCGCTGAAGCAAGGCAGTCTGGAACGCATCGGCCTCATGCGGCATAGCCGTGGGGAGTTCGGGAAGCGTGACAGTGCGCGGACCGTCGCTGCTGTCACGGCCGCTCGCCAGACGCAAACGTGTAAGGTACGTGTTACGTTCAATCTCGGTCTCCCGAACTTCCGCGCGGAGTTTGTTAACCTCGATTCTCACGCGTTGGTATTCATATTCCGAGATGTCGCCTTCCTGCATCCGTTGGCGGGCTGCGAAGGCAACTCCATCCAGCATGACGAGGGCAGTGTCGAGCTCCCGCGTCAGGGCACTGAACAGATGTGCCTTTACATACGCCTGTCTGACCTCAAGCACGACGTCGTTTTTCGTCTGCTCAAGCATCAACCGTTCTGCTTCAAGGGCTTTTTGTTTTGCGCCAATATCGGTCCAGCGGTCCCAGAGGAAATTCAACGGTATCGACCCCATGGCAATCCATTCGCCAATCCTGTTCTGGTTTAGGCTCAGATCTTCACGGGAATACTCAAACACGGGATTTGGCAGGCGGGCGGCCTCGCCAACCAGAGCCTCCGCCCTTCGAACTGCGGCGGTCCGCCGCTTGAGATCGGGATGGCGTTCCAGCGCACTGCGGATGGCGGCATCCAGTGTCATGCTCTCTTGTGCATGCAGCGAACAAGCAAACAGCACAAGCAGAGCCAGAAGGAGACTTTGTTGTCTCACGGTAGCTCCAGAAGGTGCGTAGAATAATGGTGATTTGCAGCGTAAGGGGGAGGTCTACGCCACTGGCGGAGAACTATTGCCCGCGATCATGATTGATCCGAGCCTTCGTTGGACAGGGGGAGTGCAGCAGACCGATGGAGATATATCTGTTTCTTGGAGCGGGTCATCAGGAACGAACGCACTCACTGGGACCGCGTCATCTAGAGCTTCAGCCGCCCGGGAAGGCAGAGTGATGACAAGAATTTCGCTCCCTGACGTGGCCTCAAAATCGCCGTCCTGCTGAGCGACACTGCAGCATTCGATACCTCCTCCATTCGCGGGCTTCCCGTCCAGAAAATGGGAGTGGACAGAATGATCTTCGTCCCGGTGGCTATCGGTCGCATGCTGATGGAAGAATGGCGCCAGGAGATAGAACGACACATACACGACTGCGGCAACATGCCGAATAAGGGGGATGATATGGCGGGAGGTCGTAGTCATTGAATGCAAAGTGTTGAACTGTACGCAATTATTGTCTGAAAGTCAAACAACAACCAGGACCGTAATAGTTCCCGAGGTAAAGAACCAAGAGTGCGCATCAATGCCGATGGCGATGATGGATATCAGGGAAGTGATGATGCGAATGTATGGTTGGCTGGTGGACATGGCGATGACTGTGCTGAACCTGACCGTCGGCGGGGCTCACGTGCGGATGCCCGTGGTGCTCATCGTGCACATGCGCATGCTCATGTTCGATGTACTCATGAGCATGCTCATGATCATGCCGTTCAGTCAGATGCAACCAGACTCCCACGGACATGAATAATCCCGCTACCAACAACGATCCGGTAAATGATTCCCGCAGGAGCACGAGCGACACCAGGGCACCGATGAACGGCGAAAGAGAAAAATATGCACTTGTTCGGGCGGTGCCGATGAGACGTAACGCGAGCACAAAAAACGTGAGGCTTAAGCCATAGCCCAATAATCCAACAACAAGCGATCCACCCACGACCACCGGCGACGGCCACATTGCTCCAAGAACGCACGCGATCAGCAGATTCACCGATCCTGAGGCGAGTCCTTTGATGGCTGCGATCTGCAGTGGGTCACTCGCTGAGATCTTCTGGGACAGATTATTGTCAATGCCCCAACAGAGACACGCACCAAGGATCGAGAAGGAACCAAACGTGGCCCAATTATCTCCTCCCGGGAAGGAGAGGATCACTCCGCCTGCGAGAATCGCACCCATCCCGATCGCGATCCGACGATCAAAATTCTCGCGAAACACGAACCATGCAATGGACGCGGTGAAGACCGCCTCCATGTTCAGAAGCAATGACGCCATAGATCCAGAGGTGCTCTGCAATCCAAAGAGCAGGAGAACTGGCCCCAGGATTCCACCGAAGAAAAGGGCCCCTGCCAACCATGGAAGGTCCTTTCTCGTTAACCGTGCATCGTCGGTTGTCCATGCCCGGCGCAAAGCCCAGGTCAAGCTGAGCCCTGCTCCAGACCCGAGGTACAGGAGGGCGGCGAGCAGAAAGGGGGACACATCGCCCAGGAGAACCTTCGAGAACGGCGTGCTCAGACCGAACAGCAATGCGGCACCGAGGGCTGCCAAGACCCCTTTGTTCGTGAACCGAGGAATAAGGTGACTCGTCATAGTCTTCGTTCCAACTGAGCGGCAGGACTTGCCCCCGACCCGAAAATGCACGATTCCCTGATTGTTGACCCCGCGACTGCTACAGACATCATACCATTTTTCCACAGATCAATGCAAGTCCTCGATGCGCGTATCAAATCCCGTGGAGTGGCAGGTCTGCACTCACGAAGTGCGCTGTTTCGACAGACACTTGTGCCGTTCGCGCCACATCCCAGCTTCGGATGGGGACAATCTCCGATATAACCTCTGGTACTTATCGGACCCTGCTGGGTGGAATCTTGACCTCGTGAGAGGAGGTGGCCGAATGGCCGCGGAGAAGAGAATCGCTGGAGAAAAAAAAATGCGCCCCTGCGACTAAGGGCGCATCTTTCTGAAACTGATTTGTGGCGATTTTGTGGCGGTCAACCATCTTGCCAGATCAAAACTGCCTTTTTGAGTCGGGGCGCCGGGATTTGAACCCGGGACCTCTTGGTCCCGAACCAAGCGCGCTAGCCGGGCTGCGCTACGCCCCGATGTACCGCCTACTGCATCCTCCCTAGTACGTCTGCCGCATTTCAAGAGAATATATGAACATACGAAAAACATGTCAGGAATGCAAGAGCTGTTGCTTTCTTCGCGATGCAGCAGTACATTGACATATCGGAGGGTCGAAGATGAAGGCGCAGTTCTCGTTCCGGTCGCAACCCCTCACAACTCGTCTCACTCTGTTCGGCATCATCTTCCTCGGGGGGACCCTGGTGTCCGGCACCGCCCCGCTCCCGGGTTCGGTGCACTCTGCCCTGTGCCCGACGATCGGCATCCTCCTCGGTACACTCCTGATCTTCCCGCGCCGCGAGTGGCCTGCGTTCCTCGCCGCCACCTCACCGGCCATCATCATCTCCATCTTCCTGGAACCAACACCACCCGACGCAACACTCTTGCTCTGGGCCGTCCATCACGTGCAAGCCCTCGTCGGGGCGTATCTCATGCAAACGCTCGGAACGCCCCGCCCACGGATCGATTCGCTCCAGGACCTCCTCGAGTTCACTGCCATCGGCGGCGTCATCGCCACCGTCCTCGGCGCTACTCTCGGCAGCATCGTCGCGTCCCGCTTCTATCCCGACGAATCCATCAATGCCCTCTGGAAATCCTGGGCCAGCTCCCACCTCCTCGGCACCATGACCGTCGCGCCAGTGGTCCTGACGTGGGACACCAAACGCATCCGGCAGTTCTTCCAGCAGAAACGCAAACGTGTCACCGAAGCCATCCTCCTCACCCTCGCCGCCATCGCCTGGAGCATGGTCATCCTCACCGGCCTGCTGAATTGGTCACGCGTCGATGAGTTCCTGATCCTCCCCCTCATCATGTGGGCCCCGGCCCGGTTCGGCATGCGCGGCGCTGCCTGGATCAATCTCCTCATCGCCATCATGGCAAATGCCCTCGCGATCAATGGCTATGGAGAATATGCGCGCGCAGGCGTCTTCGAATACCGGAACCTCCTCGGCCTCCAAATGCTCCTCGCCGTCTCCACCCTCTCCACGCTCGCTCTCGGGGTCGTCCTCGGCGAACGCGAACAGGCCCTCGAGGACCTCGAAACAGCCCTCCACGACAAGGAACTCCTCCACCGGGAGATCCATCACCGCGTGAAGAACAACCTCAACCTCATCGCCAGCCTGCTGAGCGTCCAGGCCGAGTATGTGCGCGACCCGGAGGACGTCCGCCTCCTCGAAGATGCCCGCAGCCGCGTGATCGCGACCGCCCGCATCCATGAACGCCTGACCTATCGCGCCGACATCTCCCGCGTGGATTTCGGTGAGTACCTCACGCTCCTCGGTGAAGAATTCCGGAGCTCTTCTCCCCGGCGGGATATCACCATCACCGTGAACTCGGTCGACGTCACGCTCGAATTCGAACGGGCGATCTATGCCGGACTGATCGTCAACGAACTCGCCACGAATGCGCTCGTCCATGCCTTCCCCGCAGGACGCGCGGGAACGATCTCGATCACCCTCGCCAACACCAACACGCGCCACCTCCGCCTCACGGTCGCCGATGACGGCATGGGCCTCCCTCCGAATGTGAACCCGGACGAAAGTTCCTCGATGGGGATGATGGTGGTGGCAAGCCTTTCGAAACAACTCGGCGCGGAGCTCACGATCCAGTCGGGACCCGGAACGACATTCACGATCGATTTTCCCGCCTGAGACGTCCGACGATCTCGTCCGCGATCGCGACGGCACTCCGGCCACCGCCCGCATCGATCCACTGCACGCGCACATCCTTCCTGAACCACGTCCCCTGACGCTTCGCGTACCTCCGTGAGTTCTGTTTGAAGAGCCGGACCATCTCCTCCCGAGGGATCTCACCCCTGCGGCAGGCAAAGACCTCCGCATACCCCACGGTGTTCAACGCGTTGAGCCCTGGCGCATACCCCCGGGCCTCGAGCGCCGCGGCCTCTTCCTCCAACCCGCCGTCAAGCATCCGGTCGCACCGCTCCTCGATCCGCCGGTACAACTCACCCTTTTCCACCCCGAGCCCGAAGAGCAGCGGGGTGAACGGGATCTCCACCTTCCGCTCCAGCTGCAATGCGCTGATCGGACTGCCGGTGGCATGAAACACCTCCAGCGCCCGTATCACCCGGCGGGGTTTGGTGACATCGATCCGCGCTCGCGTGATGGGATCCACACGCCCGAGTTCCTCCAGCAGGACGCCAAGCCCCTCGCGCGCAAGCCGCTCTTCTGCCCGCTCGCGGAATTCCGGGTCGGCCGGAGGGCCGTCGAAAAACCCGTCGACCAGCGACTGCACATACAGGCCGGACCCGCCAACGACGATCACGGTCTTCCCCCGCGCCATGATGTCCCCTACTGCCGCGCGCGCTTCATCACCGAAGATCCCCGCGTTGTACTCCTCATCGGGATCCCGGATGTCCACAAAATGATGCGGGACGGCCGCCCGTTCTTCCTTCGTGGGCTTTGCCGTCCCGATATCCATGAACCTGTATACCTGCCGCGAATCCGCCGAGATGATCTCGGCATCCATCATCCGCGCAAGCGGCAGCGACACCGCGGTCTTGCCCGTCGCGGTCGCACCGACCAGCACGATGATCGCATTCCTGCCGCCGATCGTCAGAGACGCCATCTCAGTTGGTCTTACCCGACCAGCCGATCTTGCCAATGAGCGGCACGAACTTGAACCCGTGCTCCTCGCGCTTCAGGTAGTCGTCCCCCCGGCGCGTGCAGATGACGATCGACTGCATCTCCATCTCCCCCACGGGGATCACGAGATGGCCGCCATCGGCCAATTGCTTCAAGAGCGGCTCCGGGATATCCGGCGCGGCCGCTGTGACGATAATGCCGTTGTACGGCGCATGTTCGTTCCACCCCACCGTGCCATCGCCAACACGTGTCGCGACGCGGAGACGCTGCTGATCCAGCACCTTCCGGGCACGTGTCAGGAGTCCGTGGTTCCGCTCGATGCTGAAGACCCGCACACCCATGGTCGCCAGCACCGCCGCCTGATAGCCTGAACCGGTCCCGATCTCCAGCACCTTGTCCCCTTCTTTCACCCCGAGCGCCTGGGTCATGAACGCCACGGTGTACGGTTGCGAGATGGTCTGCCCGTCACCGATCGGCAGCGCGGTATCGTCATACGCGCGGCCGACGAACGCTTCCGGCACGAACGCGTGGCGCGGCACGGCACGCATGGCAGAGATCACGCGCTGGTCGGTGATCCCCCGTGCTGTGATGATGGCCAGCATTTCGGCGCACTCTTCGTCGTGTCTGCGCACCGTCATCAGGTCCACCCGCTCGTGCGCACGGTGCGCCAGACGGAAGAAAGCGAGCGTTCGCCTTCCACGCTGAGCCGGGACTTGAGTTCTTTGCGGAGTCCGCTCACGGGGATCTCCCTGTAGAGCGTGCCATTCTCCGCGATCGAGATGATCCCGGTCTCTTCGGAAACGATCACCACGATGACATCCGCCTGTTCGGAGATCCCCAGCCCTGCACGGTGCCGCGTGCCGAGGAGCACCCCCTGCCAGGTGGTCAGGTTCGAGAGCGGCAACGTGCAGCGTGCGGCCTCGATCAACCGGTCCTTGATGATGACCGCGCCGTCATGCAGCGGTGACCGGGGATGGAAGACGGAGAGCAACAAGGTCCGGCTCACGAGCGCCTCCAGCTTCGTGCCGGTCTCCACATGCATGCGGATGCCAGTCGCCCGGACGAACACGATGAGCGCGCCGAATTTCTTGCGCGAGAGTTCGGACACTGCCCCGACGACCTCATCGATGGATTCATCCACGTCCATCTTGAGGAACAACCGGATCACCGGACTGCGTCCCACAAGGACGAGCAGCCGGCGGAGTTCGGGCTGGAACAGGATAATGAACGCAACGACCCAGATGTCCGTGATGGTCCGGAGGATCGAACTCATGGCCTTCAGGTCGAGGGCCTGGGCCAGGAAGGAGAAACCGAGGACGAGGACAAGACCGGCGAAGATCTGGATCGCGATGGTCCCCTGCATCGCAAGGTACAACCGGTAGAAGATGAAGGACACGAGCGCGATGTCGAGGAGATCCACGAGCGTGACGCTCAGAAATCCTATGTGGAAGAGCTCCATGCTCTACTCCCGTGAGCTAAGAATGGCATCGGCAACGGAGAGCGCACGCCGCACGGCGCGCACATCGTGCACGCGGAAGAACCGGACGCCCCGTGCCGCGGCGAGCACGCACGCTGCAATGGTCCCTTCGACACGGTCACCCACCGCGGTGCCGAGGATGTTCCCGATGAACGCCTTGCGTGATGGTCCGACGAGCAGCGGGCAGCCGAGTTCATGGAACCGGTCGATCCCCCCGAGCAGGCGGAGATTCCCGCGCGCATCCTTCCCGAACCCGATGCCCGGGTCCGCCATGATGCGGTCGATCCCCGCGGCCCGCCCTGCCTCCACGCTCTGCCGGAGTGATCCGAAGATCTCACCGAACAGATCGTCATAATGCGTATCCTGCTGCATCGTCCGGGGGGTGCCGCGCATGTGCATGACCACCGCGGCCGCATTGGCCCGAGCGATCACGCCCGGCAGCGCGGGGTCCAAACGGAAGCCACTGATGTCATTGACGATCGTTGCGCCTGCCTGCAATGCTGCTTCGGCGACCTCGCTCTTTGTCGTATCCACCGAGAGCGGCACATCGGTCTGCTGAGCGAGGGCTTCGATCACGGGAACGACCCGGCGGATCTCTTCGAGGGTCGATACCGGCTGGGACCCTTCGCCGTAGGCCTGTCCGCGCGGACGGCTGGATTCCCCGCCGATGTCCAGGAGATCCGCGCCCTCATCAACGAGGCGCAGGGCGTGCGCCACCGCTTCGCCGGTCTCTGCGTACAGACCGCCGTCGGAAAACGAATCGGGGGTGACGTTCACGATCCCCATGACGTACGTCTTGATGAGGGGGAATGTACGTCCACCGAGGACGATGGAGGATGTGCCGGTCATAAAAACCAAAGGTGACCATTCAGTCACCTTGGGTTCGCTAGGCGGTCTTCTTGTTGGCCATCTGTGCTCTGCGCTTGGCCTTCGTGCGTTCGGTGGCCTTGCGGTGCTTCTTCTGCGCGTTGCGTCTTTTCTTGTTCATTGTCTTCCCTTATGAGATTGAATTTGATCCTGATGCCGTAGTATAGCCAAAAACGCTGAAAAACTCAATAGGAAAGGCAGCAAAGTGGGGAAAACGGGGGGGGCACAACGGAAGCGGACGAAGGAGCCGGAGAACTGGACTCGGGGGACGGGAAGCGGTGCGGCATCCCGTTGCCGGGATGCCGCATCAGGAACGCTGCGCCTCTACTTGGCGAACTTCTTGTACCGGGCGTTGATCCGGCCCCAGTGCAGGTTCGCAAGGAAGTTGTCGATGTACGCCGCACGCTTCGGACCATCTTTGTGGTAGTAGGCGTGTTCGAACACGTCGCACGGGATGAGCGGGATGCCGCCCCAGATGGCCCCGTAGTGGTGCTCATCCACGGTCAGGTTCAGCAGCCGGCCCGAATACAGAACATCGAGTGCCAGCACGCCCCACCCGCTCAGCTTCGCGGACAGAGCTGCCGCCTTGAAATCCGCCTTCCATGCATCGAACGAGCCGAATTCCTTCTCGATCGCGGCCTTCACTTCCGGCCCCTTGTTCGGGTCGCCGTCGCCACCGAGCACATCCCAGTAGATGTCATGCAGCACGGTGCCGCCATGGTTCCAGGTGGTGCGGCGCTTGAGCTCACCCACCACGCTATAGTTCCCGTTGGCCGCGGCACGGTCGGCGCCTTCGAGCGCCTTCTCGATATTGTTCAGCGCCGTCACGTATCCCTTGTGATGCGTGTTGTAGTGCCAGTCGGTCGTCTCGGCATCCACCACCGGCGCCAGCAGCTTCTTCGCTTCTTCGTCGCTGTACGGACGCGGGTTGAATTTCCATTCGTAGGCCATGGTCGGTGTCTCCTTGGGTGATGAGTGTAGTGTTTTTTCAGTAGCAGCTTTCAGGACGCCGGGCACGAGCGCAAGTGCACCCGTTGCCGCTGATTTCAGAATGAACGCCCTACGTTTCATTGCCATGCAGCATTCCGGTTGTTGTCTTTGATCCGTCAGCCCTCCGGGGCGACGGCACGATCTCCTGGCTCCACCGCGGGAAGCCACTGGTCATCAGGATCACCGGCCCGGCCCGACGGGCAGCGAGGCCTACACCCCGAATGAACTTCCGCAGCCGCAGGTGCGCGCTGCCTTCGGGTTGTTGAACACGAACCCCTTGCCGTTCAACCCGTCGCTGAAGTCCAGCACGGTCCCGGAAATGTAGAACATGCTCTTGGGATCGACGAACACCCGGATCCCTTCCGCCTCGAGGACCACATCCTTCTCCTTCGGCGCTTCATCGAAGCCGAGCACGTAGGAGAGTCCCGAACACCCTCCACCCTTCACACTCAACCGCAGCCCGTGGGCTTCCGGGATGTTGTTTGCGGCCATGAGCCGCCGCACTTCCCCCACCGCTTTGGGCGTCAGACTGATCTCGTCGTTGACGATGGGCTGCGCACCTGTCGCTGTCACTTCCATGGTCCGTCCTTTGTGCTGCTTAGAATCCGAGTTCAAGTTTCGCTGCTTCACTCATCATGCTGGGGTTCCAGGCGGGATCCCAGACCACCTTCACACTGACGCCGGTGACGCCCGGAATGATCTTCACGCGCTGCTCCACATCCTTCGGCAACACCTGTGCGGCCGGACAGTGCGGTGAGGTCAGGGTCATGACCACCGTCACCTCTCCGTGTTCATTGACCGCCACATCGTAGATGAGCCCGAGGTCATGGATGTTCACGGGGATCTCCGGGTCGTAGCACGACCGGGTCGCCTCCACCGCCTGTCCCTGGATCAGGTTCTGTTCGATGGTACTGATGACCTTCCGGTCGCCTGCAGGTGTTGTGGATTCGCTCATTCTGTGCTGATCGATGTCTCGTTGGTATTCAATGCCGAGTGCAGAGTGTGCCACGCGAGGCTGGCGCATTTGACGCGGGCGGGAAACTCGCTGACTCCTGCAAAGGCCGCCAGCTTTCCCAGCCTCTCCAGTTCCTCCTCACCCGCGAGTTCTCCTTTCACTAACCGATGGAAGTCCCTGAAAAGTTCCTCAGCTTCTGCCACCGTGTGATTTTTTACCATGGCGCTCATGACCGAGGCGGATGCCTTGGAGATGGCGCACCCCGCCCCCTCGAAGCTGACGTCGACGATCTGGTCGCCGTCCAGCTTGACATAAACGGTATAGTGATCGCCGCACAGGGGATTGTACCCTTCCACGTGCTTCGTGGCCCCTTCCATGACGCGGAAGTTGCGGGGCGATTTGTTGTGATCCAGGATCACCTGCTGGTACAGTTCATTCAGAACGGACATCAGCCAAGGACCTCCCGGACCTTGTCCAGCGCTTTGATGAAGGCGTCCACTTCTTCTTTGGTGTTGTAAAACGCAAAGGACGCGCGCGCGGTGGCCGGCACCCCGAACCGCTGCATCACGGGCTGTGCACAATGGTGTCCCGTCCGGATCGCGACACCCTCCACATCCAGGATCGTGCCGATGTCATGCGGATGGATCCCCTCCATCACGAAGGACAGGACGCCCGCTTTTTCCTTCGCCGTGCCGATGATCCGCACGCCCGGCACCGCCAGGATCTTCTCCGTGGCGTAGGTCAGCAGGTCGTGCTCGAACTGCCGGATCGCATCCATGTTCAGTTCGTTCAGATACTCGATCGCCGCACCGAGCCCGATGCCGCCACCGATGTTCGGCGTACCCGCTTCGAATTTGTACGGCAGATCGTTGTACGTCGTCCTGGCGAAGGTCACGGACCGGATCATATCCCCCCCGCCCTGGTACGGAGGCATCTGATCCAGCCACTTCTTCTTCCCGTACAGGATGCCAACGCCGGTGGGCCCGAACATCTTGTGGGCGGAGAAGGCATAGAAATCGCAATCCAGGTCCTGGACATCCACGCGCACGTGCGGCACCGCTTGCGCGCCGTCCACCAGCACCGGAATGCCCTTCTCATGCGCCATGGCCACGAGCTCCTTCACCGGATTCACGGTGCCGAGGGCGTTCGACACGTGGGTGATGGCCATGAGTTTCGTCTTCGGCGTGAGCAGCGCCGGCACGGCATCCATCTGCAACTCGCCGGTGTCGGTGATGGGGATGACCTTGAGCACCGCACCCCGCTCCTCACACAGCATCTGCCACGGAACGATGTTGGAATGGTGCTCCATGCCCGAGATCAGGATCTCATCCCCGGCCTTCACGAACGCGCGCCCGAAGCTGTGCGCAACGAGGTTGATCGCCTCGGTGGTGCCGCGGACGAAGATCAGTTCCCTCGTATCAGCCGCGTTCATGAATGCCTTCACCTTCACCCGCACGCCTTCATACGACTGCGTGGCGCGTTCGCTGAGATAATGCACCCCGCGGTGGATGTTGGAGTTCTCGGCCTCATAGTACCGCATCATCGCATCGATCACCGCCTGCGGCTTCTGGCTCGTCGCGGCGTTGTCGAAGTACACCAGCGGTTTCCCGTTCACCGACTGCCGCAGCAGCGGGAAGTGGTGCCGGCAGCCCGCGATGCGGAGCAGCTTGTGGAACTCTTCCGTCAGTGTCGTTGGATCAGATGCAGTCATGACCGTGCCGTGGAAACGCGGCCCGCACGGAGCCGCTGATGAAGGAGATCGTTGAGCCGGTCGCGGAGGGCGTCCACATGGACCCGCTCCACGACGTCGGCGGCAAATGCATAGGTCAACATGTCCCGCGCCTCGATCTCCCCGATCCCCCGGGCACGCAGATAGAACACCGGTTCCTCGTCCAACTGCCCCACCGTGGCACCATGGGTGCACTTCACATCGTCCGCGAAGATCTCCAGCTGCGGCTTGGTGTCGATGGTGGCGTTCTCCGACAGCAGCAGGGTCTTGTTGGTCTGCCGTGCATCGGTCTTCTGCGCATCCTGCCGGACGAAGATCTTACCGTTGAACACGCCGCGGGACGCCCCATCCAGCACGGCTTTGTACAGTTCGTGGCTCGCGCAGTTCGGGTGTGCATGGTCGATGGCAGTGTGGTTGTCGATGTGCTGATCGCCCGTGGCCAGGGACAGACCGTTGAGCGTGCACTCGGCATCGGGCCCCGCGAATGTCGCGGTCACCGTGTTCCGCACGAGATCGCCGCCCAGCGCGATGCTGTTGGAAGTGATCGTGCTCGCACGGCCCTGACGGAACCAGGTGCTCCCGATGTGGAAGGCACCGCCCCCTTCGAGCTGAAGTTTGTCGTGTTCCAGGACGGCACCCTCGCCGATGAACACCTCGGAGACGACGTTGGTGAGATAGACACCGGTACCCAACCCCGCGTACGTCTCCACGACCGAGAGCCGTGCCTGCGTGCCCACCCGGATGATGTTCCGGGGCTGAATGGCCAGCGGCTGCACGTCCGGCAGGGCGATGAACAGGAGCTCGACCGGCACATCCAGGGTCAGCCCGTCCGGCACGTCGATGAACGCACCGTCATTCAGGAAAGCGGTCTGCAGCGCAGCGAATGCATTCCCCTTCACAGGGGCGAGCGTGCCGAGGAGGTGCAGGACCTCTGCATCACCTTTCCGGAGAGCTTCCGCCAGACTTTCCACGCGGATGCCCGCGGGGAGTTGGACCGCATTAGAGAGTCCCGCATCGAACACGCCATTCACGAACACCAGGCGGCACGTGGTGCCGGGAAGGACCCACGGATGGAGCATCGGATCGGTGACGGCAGGTCTGTTCCCGGGGAGGGAGAACGCGACCTTCGTCAGCGGCGTCAGGTTCGTGAAGCGCCATTCTTCATTGCGCGTGGTCGGGAAACCGGCCGCGGCGAACTCCGCCATTGCCTCTGTGCGCATGGCGTTCACGCGTGATGGCTCGCCGGCCGGCATGGTGCGGCCTTGTGCCGCGAACTGCTCCGCATACCAGGGTACCGTCGCTGTTCTGTCTACCGCTGTTGCTGTTGTGCTCATCGGACGTTGCCCCTTACACCGCTGCGCCGCTGCGTTCCGCCTGCGGCTTGATCCAGTCATAGCCACGCTCTTCCAGCTCGAGCGCGAGTTCCTTGGGTCCCGACTTCACGATCTGTCCGTCCATGAGGACGTGCACGAAGTCCGGCACGATATAGTCCAGCAGGCGCTGATAATGCGTCACGACGATCACGGAGCGGTCCTTCGAGCGCAGCTTGTTCACGCCGTCGGCCACGATGCGGAGGGCATCGATGTCCAGCCCCGAATCCGTTTCATCCAGGATGGCCAGCCGTGGTTCGAGCACGGCCATATGGAAGATCTCGTTCCGCTTCTTCTCGCCGCCGGAGAACCCTTCGTTCACCGGCCGATTCAACAGCGACTGATCGAGTTCCACGATCTTCATCTTCTGCTTCACCAGCTGGAGGAACTCCACGGCATCCAGCTCTTCCAGTCCGCGGTGCTTGCGGATGGCGTTGAGCGATGCCTTCAGAAAGTACGAGTTGGTGACACCCGGGATCTCCACGGGGTACTGGAACGCAAGGAAGATCCCTTCCCGGGCGCGGTCCTCAGGGGCCATGCCCAACAGGTCTTTGCCCAGGTACGTCACCGTCCCTTTGGACACGGTATACGACTCCTTACCGGCCAGGACGCCTGCCAGAGTACTCTTGCCGGAGCCGTTCGGCCCCATGATCGCATGCACCTCACCGGGCTTCACCTCGAGCGAGATGCCATTGAGGATCTCATTGCCGTTGACGCCGGCGTGAAGGTCGTTGATACTCAGCATTGCATTCTCCAATTCTCAATTGACAATTCAATTCAGAATTAAGAATCCTTAGTTCTTAATTCTCAATTCATCCGCGCGCTACCCGACGCTTCCTTCCAGACTCACTCCCAGCAGCTTCTGTGCCTCCACCGCGAATTCCATCGGCAGCTCGCGGAACACCTCCTTGCAGAAGCCGTTCACGATCATGTTCACGGCATCCTCGGTGGAGAGTCCGCGCTGCTTGCAGTAGAAGATCTGGTCCTCGCCGATCTTGGAGGTCGATGCTTCATGCTCCACGCGCGACGACGTGTTCCGCACCTCGATATACGGGAACGTGTGCGCCCCGCACTTGTCGCCCAGCAGCAGCGAATCGCACTGCGAGAAGTTGCGTGCGTTCGCCGCGCCCTTCTTCACATCGACGAGCCCCCGGTACGAGTTCTGTCCGAATCCCGCCGAGATGCCCTTGGACACGATCGTGCTCTTCGTGTTCTTGCCGATATGGACCATCTTCGTGCCGGTATCGGCCTGCTGACGGTTATTGGCGACGGCAACGGAGTAGAACTCCCCCACCGAATTGTCGCCGATGAGCAGCACACCGGGGTATTTCCAGGTGATGGAGGAGCCGGTCTCGACCTGCGTCCAGGAGATCTTCGAATTCACGCCCTGACATTTGCCGCGCTTGGTGACGAAATTGTAGATCCCGCCCTTCCCATCCTTGTCGCCCGGATACCAGTTCTGTACCGTGGAGTATTTGATCCGGGCGTTGTCCAGTGCCACGAGTTCGACCACGGCCGCGTGCAGCTGGTTCGTATCGCGGATCGGCGCGGTGCACCCCTCGAGATAACTCACGTACGCGCCTTCTTCCGCCACGATCAGCGTGCGCTCGAACTGCCCGGTATCGGCGGCATTGATGCGGAAGTAGGTGGACAGCTCCATCGGCGAGCGGACGCCCTTCGGGATGAAGCAGAAGGAGCCATCGGAGAACACGGCCGAGTTGAGCGCGGCGAAGAAATTGTCATTCGCCGGGACCACCGAGCCGAGATACTTCTTCACCAGGTCGGGATGCTCGCGCACGGCCTCGGAGAACGAACAGAAGATGATCCCGAGCTCGTTGAGCTTCTCCTTGAATGTGGTCGCGACGGACACGCTGTCGAAGACCGCGTCCACCGCCACGCCGGCGAGCCGGGCCCGCTCGGCGAGCGGAATGCCGAGTTTCTCATACGTCTTCAGAAGTTCCGGATCGATCTCTTCCATGCTTTTCGGCGCGGCTTTCTGCTTCGGCGCGGAGTAGTAGATCATATCCTGATAGTCGATCGCGGGGTACGAGACGTTGGCCCATGTCGGCTCTTCCAGCGTGAGCCAGTGACGGTACGCCTTCAGCCTCCATTCCAGGAGCCACTCCGGCTCGCCCTTCTTGCTCGAGATCAGCCGGACGATATCTTCGTTCAACCCGCGGGGTGCGGTATCGGACTCGATCTCGGTCACGAAGCCGTACTTGTACTCGCGGTTGGCGAGGGATTCAATGGTCGATTGTTCGGTGCTCATGTGTCCTCGTTGCTGAAATGCGCCGCCCGGTCAGGCCGGCTGGGAGACCGGTGCCGCCGGCTTCGCTGGTGCGGCCGCCGGTGCAGGCTTGACGGCCGGCTTCCGGAATTCTTCCTTGTTCACGGACCAGCTCTGGCTGTCGATCGGTACCAGGAGCTTCTCCCTCTCCAGCCGCTCGATCAGGCGGCGGGTGATATCCTCTGCCTCAGTGTATCCGACCCGGATGCGGTGTTCCGCGGCGAAGGCGATCACGCCATAGTGAATGTCACGGAAGAAGACATTCGACAGATGGAAGACCGGAACGCGGGTCCTGAGGAACGGCAGGAAATCGCCGCTATGAGTGAGAATATGATCTCGTGCCTTCATGTGCATCCTGCTGTTCAACATGGGATTGTGTGCGGATCGTGTCCGCGATGATCCGGATCGCCGCGGCGATATCTTCGTCTGTCGTGAACCGCCCGGGACTGAACCGGATCGTTGCCGATGCATCCGCCGCCGCCAGTCCGATGGCGCGGAGCACATGCGACGGACCCGGCTGGGCAGAGCTGCACGCGGCGCCGGAGGAGACCGCAAGCCCCGGCATGGCGCGCATGACCCGGTCCGCCTGCATGCCCGGGAATGTGATGCTCGCGTTGTGGGGCACCCGGCGTGTCAGGTCACCATTCTCGGTGATACCGGGCAGCGCCTCCCGGAGCCCTGCGACCAGCGCATTCCGCATCTCTCCGATGCGCCATGCATCAGCGGCGCGCTCGGCGATGCAGATCTCGGCGGCCTTTCCGAAGCCAACGATCCCCGGCACATTCAGACTGCCGGACCGGAGGCCACGCTCATGTCCGCCGCCGTCGATCTGGGCGGCGATCTGGATCGGCGGGGTTCTGTGCCGCACATACAATGCACCCGCCCCCGGGGGACCGTACATTTTATGTGCGCTGAACGACAGGAGATCGACCGGGACCTCATTCACATCCACCGGCAGGACACCCACGGCCTGTGTCGCGTCGCTATGAAAGAGCACGCCCTGTTCGTTGCACAACGCCGCGATCTCCGCGACCGGCGCGATGGTGCCGATCTCGTTGTTCGCCCACATGATGCTGGCCAGAACTGTGTCCGGCTGTAGTGCCGCCGCAAGGCCCTTCACCGAAACCCTCCCCTTCTTGTCGACAGGAAGGATGGTAACGCTGATGCCCGCCTGCTCGAGCCGCTTGCAGCTGTCGAGAACGGCGCGGTGTTCGGTGGCAGCCGTGACCACATGCAGCGATCCGCCTCCTGAGCGTTGATAGGCAGCCTCGACGGCCCCTTTGATGGCGAGATTCACGGACTCTGTTGCACCGCTCGTGAAGACGATCTCATCGGGGTTCGCGCCGATGAGGTCCGCCACCTGTCCACGCGCGATGTTCACCGCCGCTGCGGCGGTGAGACCGTAGGAGTGACTCCGGCTCGCGGCGTTGCCGTACAACTCGGTGAGCCATGGGAGCATGGCATCCAGGACCCGCGGATCGACGCGGGTGGCAGCCTGATTATCGAGATAGATCGGATGCGCCATGATCACACGATCTCCGCGAGTGTCATCGTACGGAACGCTCGTTCGATATTCGCCTGGACCTTCGTCAGCGGCGATTTGATAGTGCATACATTAAACACGTCACAGCTCGTGGGCCCATCGGAGAGGCATTGCGCGATCACGGGCGTTGTCCCTTCGATCGCATGGATGATCGCCGAGACCTGCACCTGTCGTGGGTCGACCGTCAGCGCGTACCCGCCGCGCACTCCCTGGTGTGAGGTGATGAGTCCGGCTTTGCTGAGCCGCTGCAGGACCTTGGCAAGAAGGTCGTAGGGAATGCCATATCGGTCTGAGATCTCCTTGGCGGTCACGAGGTCGCCACCCGTCCGCGATGCGATGTCGCGGATGGCGATGAGCCCGTATTCTACACGTTTTGAGAGTCTGACCATGATTGATATACGACCAATAGAGTCCGAGTTACCCGCCGAAAAAAGGCGCCGTGTGGCGCTTCGTACCTAATAACAGCGGAACGGGCGAATTCGTTCCGAAATCGTCAAAATATAATGGAAACCGACGAAATCTTCAATACCCCGGTCCAACGCGCGGTGGGATTCTTCGCGGGATGACCATCATCCCACCTGGCAGAGGTTCTCGCACACCCGTGTAGGGGGCCGTGCATGCACGGCCCCTACAATCACCGACACCCGTGTAGGGGCGGTGCATGCACCGCCCCTACAAATTTTCGCGAGGCGTCCATGTGTGGGTGCAGGGACCCCCTACAATCACGGGCACCCGTGTAGGGGC
>JAUQWO010000076.1 GCA_030835135.1 Bacteroidota bacterium | reverse complement strand
ATCGCGGGGCGCCCGGCAGAGATCGTCAGGGGTTCATGCGGACGGAAGGTTCAACGAGGGATATCCCGCGTACCATCCGCCCTCCTTCAACCTGCGCACTCCCGCCCGCTGACACACACCCACCTGCAGCTACCGCAGAAGCATGCACTTGCGTGTGGACACAAAGCCATCACCGGTCAACCTATAGAAGTAGACGCCAGAGGACAGCGCCGATGCATCCAGGCGCACTGCGTGTGTGCCGGCATCAACCACTCCGTTCGTCAGCACGGCAACACGCTGGCCGAGGCTCGTGAACACCTCCAGCGTGACCGGGCCGGCATGAGGGACAGAGAACCGGATCACCGTCGTCGGGTTGAACGGATTCGGATAGTTCTGATCGAGGGCGAACACCCCAGGATTGCCTGCCCCGTCAGGGACGTCCAGCGCAAGGTCGACGGCATCAAAATAGACATCGAGCGGACCCCAACCGACGTAGGCGACATTGCCCCGGTAGAGCGTGCCACCGGGATCCCGATCGAACCCGACCACAGGCATGATCAACGACGAGGGACGATACTGGCTCACCCGTTGCGCGGTCTCTCCGTGGAAGCCGGTGATCTTGTTATAGATCCCCTTATAGTAGATCGTATCGCTCCCGGCACTTGACCGGTAGGCGGTGCGGAAGTAGTAGCCCGTGTTCCACGGAGCGAAGGCGACAGAGGTGTATTCCTCGTTCGCCGCCGTGGTCGCTATGCTATCGCGCACGAAGGTCTTGAACAGATCGGTGGACCGCAGATACATCGCATCGAGGTAGGTCGGTGCGCCGGAGGACCGCGTGTAGGTGATGATCCCGTTCTTCCTCACGGGATCGATCGCGAGCGCGGGATCGTATTCATCCTTGGACGAGGTCGGATACGTCAGGCTCCAGCCCCCTGCCAGCGTCTTGCCGCCGCGCGCAACGCGGATCTCCCTGTTGGGCGCCGCAAACCGGGTGAATGCGATGCACATGCTGTCCGGCGACGTCCCCCAATTGACTGCGATCACCGGTGTCGACTCCATGTACCCGCGGATCGATGTATCCGGCACGGACCAGGCCTTCCCCCAGTCGATGGAGCGCGAAAGCCAGAGCCCGCGACTCGAATCGCTGGCCGGTGCGATGTACTCCGCGGCCACAAAGAAATACGCATTGCCGTAGTATGCCCCATCCGTGCAGATGCTCGGATTGCGGAATCCGATCGAGCTGGAGGCCGGCCCAATGATCGTTGACCGGAAATGGGTTCCATCGTTCAGCATACTGACCCAGTACAACGTCCCTCCCCCATTGGCCGTCTTGTCGGATTTCGAGACGAGCGCGACACCAATGATGAACTTCCCGCCGGTCGTATCGGTGATGCACATATCGAACGCCTGAATGGCTCTGCCGGGTGTCACGACACTCAGGACACCTGTCCAGGCGCGCCCTCCGTTGGTCGACTTGTAGATCCTCAGGATCGACAGGGAGTCCTGGTAGCGTGCATTCAACCCAAGATAGATACCCCCCAGCGTGTCCGCGTCCAGCACGACCTGCCGCTTCCCATACGAATACATGTCACCCGCATAGACTTTCACGTCGTTTCCCCATGTGGGGGCACACGAGCTGTTCATCATCCCGTCGGTTGCCACCGGGACAGGAAGCGCGTCTCCGGGGATACCCGGCATGGATCGGAACAAGAGCCGCTCGATCTCCCGCACACGGGAGAGGTCATGTGACCGTCGCGCATCACTGAGTTCCCGCGCAAGAGTGGCCACGTCCGACGGCGCCGCCGCCGTCAACGCCAGATCATGGGCGATCTCCTGTTCCAGTTGAGCCGTCAGGGGAGTGATGCAGAGCGCCAGGGAGAGCGCGATCATTGGTACCACACGTGGTGTGGGCATAAGCATTTCTCCGGAATGTGAGGGGTCATCACGGTGTGACGACAAATGTAGGTTCCCGGGAAAGGCCAGGCAATACCGCATTCGCGGTATTCGTTTCACAGAAGGTGGTCGTGCAACGCACGGGCAACCGCGCCGCCGCGCGTGTGCACTTCAAGCTTCGCGTAGATGTTCTTGATGTGGGTATCGATGGTATGATAGCTGAGGATGAGATGTGCCGCGATCTGCTTCTTCGTCAGTCCGTCGACCATGAGCTTGAGGATCTCCCGCTCCCGATGCGTCAGTGGACTGACCGCCCGCGGTCCGGCGAGATCGGTGAACATCGCAAGCAGGCGCCGCGCGATCTGCGCATTGATCGGTGCGCCGCCGCGCACCACCTCACGCATCGCCCCGACGATCTCCTCCGGTGCAGAGCTCTTGAGCAGATATCCTGACGCACCAGCACACAGGGCGTCAAAGATCTTGTCATTGTCCTCGTGAACGGTCAGGATGATGATGCGGGTGGAGGGCGAGACCTGCCGGACCCGGGCCGTTCCCTCGATCCCATTCATCCCGGGAAGGCCGATATCCATCAGCAACACATCCGGTGCTGACTCTGTTTCGATCGCCTTCAGGGCATCCTCACACCGGCCGAAGGCATGATCGCACCGCATCCCGGGGATCTCGTGGAGGAGCGCCGCGATCGTGCGCCGGTACAGCGCGTCGTCTTCAACGATCCAGAGCTCCATCACTTCTTCCGGCTCCCCGGTGCGCGCGATCATAAGAGACCCCGTTGGAGGATCACCCGCCGGTGACATTGACCGGCCCGGGAGATCGGTGGAATGTAGGAAGCAACACCCCCATGATGCATTCCCGCGTTCACGGTATTTTTCCCGTCAGTACCACATGCGTCCCCTTCCCCGGAACGCTCCGGAGCGTCATCGTTGCCCCGAGTTCGGCGGCCCGACGCCGGGTGGTCATCAGTCCGTTGCCTTCCGTTGGCCGTGCGCACTCAAACCCCTTCCCGTCATCCCGCACCTCGAGCGTGAAGTGTCCGCGGATCATCGTGAGCCGTATCTCCACGTGGGATGCCTCTGCATGCCTGACAATGTTGCTCAGGATCTCCTTATAGATGAGCACAAGATCCCTCCGGAACACCATGGAAAGACGGGACCCCGACACCGGTCCCTCGATGCAGAAGGTGTGGTCGATGCCCGCGAGCAGGGTCGACGCAATACCCCGCAGGCGATCCCCGATCGTGCATGCCATGTCATGGTCGGGATTCACGAACCAGACGATATCTCTCAGCGCTTCCGTGGTCTGCCGTGCCGCATGACTGATGTCCAGCAGCCGTCCGACTTCAACAGGAGCAAGGTTCGCGCGCGTGCGGACCATATCCGCCAGCACGGCAATGCTCGCAAGATTGCTCCCGATATCATCATGCAGGTCCGCTGCGATCCGCAAACGCAACCGTTCCACCTTCAACAGTGAACGGACACGGAGACGGTAGAGCAGCACTAGCGCGGCTGCAGCCAGCGCTCCGATGGCGAGGCGAAACCAGACCGACTGCCAGTACGGGGGGTGTACGGAGATCGTGAGTCCGGCGCCCGATTCGTTCCAGACACCATCGTTGTTGGATCCGCGGACACGGAACACGTACTCACCCGGGGGCAGATCCGTGTAGCTCGCCGTCCGCCGCTCCCCTGCCCGGACCCAATCACGGTCGATCCCTTCCAGCCGGTACGCATATTGATTGCGTTCCGGCAATGCATAGTCCAGCGCTGCGTACTCGATCGCAATGAAGTTGGCGTCATGATCCAGAGTGATCGCGCGTGTGACATGAAGGGCCATGCCGGTATCCCATGGCCTGTCAAACACGCGGAATCCTGTGATCACCACGGGAGGGACATGCCGGTTCTCGGGGATCCTCCCCGGCGCAACAGCATTGAATCCGTTCACGCCCCCGAAGTACAGTGTGTGGTCCGGGCCCTCACAATAGGCGTTGAAGTTGAACTCATCGGCCTGCAATCCGTCGTTGTGCGTGTACGACCGTGATCGGCCGGTCGAGGGGTCGAAACACGTCAGACCTTCATTCGTGCTGATCCAGAGCAACTGATCTTCATCGATCACGATGCCATACACAACATTGTTGGGCAGCCCATTGTCTTTCGTCACCCGCGCACATGCGCCCGTGACAGGATCAAGGCAGACTGCACCACCCCCGAACGTCCCGAGCCAGAGCGTGCCCCGTTGGTCTTCCACGATCGACTGGACATACTCGGTCCCCGCCCAGGCATCATTGAGCTTCTGTGGGAAGACGCGCACGAACCGGTCGCTGTCGCGGTCGTACCTGCTGAGGCCGGCTTTGGCGGTGCCCACCCACAGTGTGCCGCGCCGGTCAACCGCAAGCGCCCGGATGTCCGTGTCCGCGATCGACCCTGGATCGGAAGGATCCGGCACATACCTTCGAACGACCCGTCCGGAATGATCGACCACGGCCAGGCCGGCGATCCATGTGCCGACCCAGATCCGTCCTTCCCGATCCTCGCACAGAGCACTGATATACGCGTTCAACCGCCTGGAGGGGTCGTGAGGATCAGACCCGAGCCGCCGGAATCCCGGACCCGTACGGTTTTTGACGGCCAGCCCACCACCATACGTGCCGACCAGCAGCTCCCCCCGCGAATCGATCATGAGCGCGGTAACATAGTCCCGCGGCAGACTGCGGGGATCGGACGGATCATGCCGGAACTGGAGGAAGCTCCCTGTGCGGGGATCGAAGCGGTGCAATCCGCCATCCTCCGTTCCGACCCACACGATGCCATCACGTTCCGCGCTGAGCGCATACACGCGCTTCCCCTGAAGCTCTCCGGCGATACCGGGCGCACTCCGGTACAATGGAAATCTGTGCGCGGTGGGCGCATGAATGCTCAACCCACTCGCGGTACCAAACCACAGCGTTCCTCCCTCGTCTACACAGATGGCCGTCACCACGTTGTCGCTGAGTGAGCTCGCATGGATCGGCGAGTGCGTGATGCGGGTGAAATGCTCCTGACCGGATCGTCGTTGCGCCGCCCCGGCCCCGACCGTACCGAGCCAGAGGGTTCCCTCCGCGTCAACAGCAACGCATCGGACGGTGTTCCCCGGAAGTGATCCGGGGTCATGCGGATCGTGCACGAACCGCTCGCTGCGACCCGTGGTCGGGTCCAACAAATTCAGTCCCCCCTCCCATGTGCCCACCCAGAGACGGCCATCAGCCGCAGCGCAGAGCGAGAGGACCCTGTCATCGGATAATGAGGACTCATCACGGGCATTGTGCCGGTATACGCGCGTTGCGCCCGTTGCCATGTCGACCCGCACGAGGCCGGAGAAGTAGGTGCCGATCCAGAGCGAGCCATCGTCTGTGCGAATGCTGCAGAATTGATCCTTCCACCGGGCCGATGGCAGGGAGGTGTCGGAGGAGCGCTGATGCGTGAATTTTCCCGTCGCGGGATCCAGACGGTCCAGCCCGCCCCCCGCAGTGCAGATCCAGATCCCGCCCTTTTCGTCGTCAACGATCGAGGTCACCCGGTCGTGCGATAGACTCGTCGTATCCCGGGGATCGTGCCTGAACCGCCTGAAGGTACGATGGTCGGCGTCGAGACAGTTCAGCCCGCCCCCCCACGTGCCGATCCACAGCGACCCCTGGCGGTCTTCGAAGAGACACCCGATATGACTACTCGACAGTGAGGTGGAATCTGAGGGATCGTGACGGTAGGTCTCGAAGACGTACCCATCGTATCTGTTCAAGCCGTCTTCGGTGCCGATCCACATGAACCCATGGTGGTCCTGAAGCATGCAGAGGACAAGGCTCTGGGAGAGGCCCTGTTCGTGTCCTATGCGACGGAAGAGTGGTCCGCTGCGCTGGGTGAGCGCATCGGGTGTGCAGAGCATGACGAGCAGAACGACGGGAATGAGACACCGGAGTGGTGCGAACAGAGGAACGGGAACGGCGCGGGCACGGCCGTCACGGGTGATCGTCCGGGATACGGACTGGTCCACGGGTCGGAGCTCCGAATGCGGAAGCCACCACCATCAGCCTTCCCGGCGAAAATGGTCCACCTCACGCATCTCCCCCGGGCCATGGGCCAATGTATCCCAAAACTTCGAGAGAAGCAAGGGAAGCATCGACGGGACCGACCCGGGCCGTGGCAACGGCCTGGATCAGTGCTGCGTCATCGCACTATCTTTGTTGCGCAACATGCCGATGAACCGGATGAACAACAGGACGAACACCGAGTATCCGACGAACGACAGAATGATGAGGGGTAGCGTGTCCATGGGTGCTCCTATGCGATGTGCTGTATGAATGTACGCGGCTCACACCCGGGAAGCTGTGCCGGGGCGCATGACCGCACATCGGTCTCAGGAAACACACCAAAAGAGCGGAAACGGACGGCACGGGACTTGTTCTTTCCCGTGCGTGGTTGTACATTTTGAGGTGACCCGTTCTCCTCGCAGGGGGGGACATTCGGAAACGGAGGAACAGATGGATCCACGACACACGATCACCGCATCGGTCATCGCACTGATAGCCATGGTCGGACTTCCCGGGTGTACCGACACCGCAACCGACGTCGGCGGGGTCTCCCCCCTGCCCCACGAGACGATACTCGTCGATCATCAGTCCACCCGTCTGGCATCGATCCCCGAGCTGTACATCCGCAAGGCCAAACGGGAGCTCCGGATCGCCTACGGGCACACATCACACGGAAGTCAGCTCGTCGACGGCATGCAGGGCCTTGCGCTCTTCCGGGGGGGCCTGTACGCAGTGGATCCGGCGGGAACGGACAGCGCGCTCATCCTGCACGATACCCCCTTTGCCGGCGCATCCGACCTCGGGAATCCGGATCTTTCCGCCTGGGCGTCCGCAACGCGCGTGTATCTCGACGCCCACCCGGAGATCAACGTCGTCATCTGGTCATGGTGCGGACAGGTGAGTTCGGCATCTGCCGCGGATATCGACACGTATCTGTCGCTCATGAGCGCATTGGAGAAATCCTATCCGAATGTCCACTTCATCTATATGACGGGGCATCTGGACGGGACCGGGATCAGTGGCAACCTGCATCTCCGGAATGAACAGATCCGTGCGTACTGCAGGGACAACAAGAAGGCGCTGTACGATTTCGCGGACATCGAATCCTACGATCCGGGCGGCACGTACTTCGGTGACAGATCACCGAACGACAACTGCGATTACGACAGCGATGGGAACGGATCGAAGGACAAGAATTGGGCAACCGCGTGGCAGACGGCGCACCCCGGAGAATGGTACTCCTGTGGGGCTGCCCATACGCAGCCCCTCAATGCGAATCAGAAAGCCTATGCGGCGTGGTGGCTCTGGGCCCGACTGGTCGGATGGAACGGCCTGTGAGCCAGAGCATCATTTCATGAGGAGCATCCGGCGTACGGCGCTGCGCTCGCCGGCGCGCAACTGATAGATGTACATGCCGCTCGGCAGACCGCTGGCAGTGAAGCGCAGCTGGTGCGGACCTGCCTCCAGCCAGCCATCCCGCACGAGCGCGACCTCCCGGCCCAGGAGATCGTAGACCCGCAAGGACACCATCCCCCCCTTGTCCAGGACAAACGCGATCTCGGTGGACGGATTGAAGGGGTTCGGGAAATTCTGCAACAGCGCGAAGCCCGCGGGCACGTCGGTCGCCAACGGACCGGCATCCGTGAACGTATCTCCCTTTCCCGTCAGCGGCACCCGCAACACACTCACATAGGAATCGTTGTACACCAGAAGCGTCTCCGCATAGGTCGTCAGTGCGACCGGCGAGAATACGATCGTCACCTTCAGACTATCGGCAGGCTTGAGCACGGTGCGCCCCGGGAATCCCACCACCCCGAAGATCGATCCCTTGACGCTGACGGAATCCACCGCGATCGAGAAATTCGGATCTGCACTCTGCACGCGGAGGACGCAGGTCTTCCCGGATGTCGTCCCTGCCGTGGTGCTGCCAAAGTCCACCGGCGCCGCTGTGCTCCGTAGATAGGAGACCGGCGACGAACCCGTGACGACGAGGAGCGCGCTGCTCGCGTTCGTCACGATCGCCAGGGTGTCGCGGAGATCCCCGGCAGCTTGCGGCGCACAGCGGATCCCGACGAGGGCGCTGTCCTGGGCCTGGATGATCACCGGGAGGGGTGTGGCAGAAGAGAAGTGTGGCGTGTGCCCGGCGATCGACGACACGGTGACCGGACTCTGGCCTGCGTTCCGCAGATACAAGAACCGGATCGCCGATTCCGTCTGTCCGAGCATCGGGAACGTGATCGAGGTGCGGGACAGGGTCAGGCTGGACGTTGGGACATTCCCCCGGAGCGGTATCCGTAACGGAGATCCTGCGGCATTGCTGATCACCTGGAGTGTGTCCGTTGCGACGCCAAAGCCTGTCGGCGCAAAACTTACGTGCACGACAACAGACCCGTGGGAGCCGATCGTGATGCTGGACGGATCCACGAAGAACGCAGGATTGGAGTTCGCCACAGCATCGATCACGAGATCATTGATCGTTGCATTACTGAGGGTCAGGTCCATCGTCTTCGGTACGGCGAGCGAGACATCGCCGAAATCCAGCGACGGAGATGACGCGGACAGGACGGGCACCGGTGAACTGCCGGACACAGGAACCTTCAGCACTCCCCCTGCAACCATGCCGAACAACCGCAGCGTGTCAGCGACCGACCCGAATCCGGAGGGGGCAAAGGAGACCATCAGCACGAGCGAATCCGCTTGGGGAATGGATCCCGTCGAGGGCGACGCGCTGAACTGGCCCGACTGGCTTGACACCGATGTGATCGAACCGGCATTGGCGTCGGTATTCCGCAATGACAGCCTCAGCGTGGAGCCCGTGGTCTTGTTCACCTGACCGAATGCCAGCACCGATGGCACCACCTGAATGGCGGGGGAGGACGCAGACCCGCTCAGGGGGACCTTGACCATCCCGATCGACGAATTGTTGTGGAGATACAACGTATCGACATAGGAACCGATCGAGGGCGGCGTGAAGGTCACCTGGACGATGAACGAACTGTGAGGCAGGACGGTAGCATTGCTCCGGTTCGCTGCGAAGAGACCCGTCCCGGTGGAAATATTGTCGAATGTCAGCGTCGACGAAGACGGATTGGCGATCGTCACGTCCAGCAGCGCCCCCACACCGGTGGTCCGGTTGCCGAATGCGAGCTGGGCGGGCGATGCGGTGACCGGCATGGGTAGCTGGACGTCCGCCACCGCGCGTTGGAACAGCAATGCATGGCCGGCATTGTTCAGATGCGTGCCCCCGTCGCCATCGTAGATACCATTGATGGTACCATCGGCATTGGCGAGACCGGTCCAGAAATCCATGGTCCGGCCGGCGAACTGGCTCAGGATCTGGTCCTTCAGATCGATCAGCATGTTCTGTACCGTCGTGTTCACATTCCGCGGCTGCGACGTGCTGACGTAGATCGGCACACCGGCGTTGTCCGCTGCACTGACGATCGCATTGAAGTTCGCCATTTGCTGGCTGACCGGGATACCCACATACGAGTCGTTCGTCGGCATGTTGACGAGGATGAGCGACGGGTTGAGGGCAAGAGCCTTCGTGATATTGTTATTCGTAACGACATTCAGTGTCGGATCGGTATCGTACGGCGACGGACGGGAGTAGCCGGTCGGCATGATGTTGAACGTCGTGAACCCGCCCACGGCAAGGTTCACGACCTCATGCTGCTGGAACACGCTGCCGAGATACTGGTTATACTTGTTCACCCAGGAGCTATCCAGGGGCCGGGCGATCTCCCCTGCCGCAGTGGATGAACCCAGCACGACGAGCCGGAACACCGTCCCATCGGCTGCACCCGCGACCGATGAGAGGACACCGACAGCCATCAGGACCATTGCGAATCGTCGTGCGCCGTGCGCCCATTCCTGTCTATACCTGACCACAGACACCATCGCGACCTTTCGTTGAATTGACGTTTCCGATTACCGGTCCGGCGAACCCTTCGTCAGCATGCGGCCCGCTTTCGCAAGCACCTTGCCTGCGAACCCGATGATGCGCCCCGGCACATACCAGGGAAGCGCCGTCCAGAACATCGCGCGGGTCGTCGTGCGCACCGCCACCGCATCACCCCGTGCCGCCGCATCCAGCAGGGGGGTCAGCATGGAGCGTTCAGCAAAGAACCTGGCCACGTGGTGACTGACGAACGGATATTCGATCAGGTGGACATTCGGGAATTCTTGCAGGTACTGTGCATGGCGCTTGTCGCGGCGTTCCCCGCGTGAGAAATGAACATAGACCCTCGTGGACGAAGACAGGTGCTTCCGAAAGATGACCTGGAGGTCAAGATAGGGGATCTCTCTGCCTTTCTCCGCCTGCAGGGCCACCAGCTGATCGGGCATGCTCGTATCGTCCGGCTCCCGGAGTCGCGTCGGTGGATTGAATGCATGGATCTCATCCACCCCCAGCAGCGCGCCGAACAACAGCGCGGCGAACCCGCCGCCCGAGTTTCCGATCATGACAACGCGCTTCACCCCTTCCCGGGCGATGATCTTCTTCAGGAATGCAGCAACGGCAGGCACGTCATCTCCGATCCCCGGCGTCCCCTTCTGATACCACATCATATGCGGATCGCGGAGGAACAACCGCTTCACGCCCAGCGGATGCGTGGCACGACGGAAATCGAATGCGGACTTCCCCCCCGGCGCCGGGAACACGGCGAACGAGATCATCAGGGTATCGCTCGAAGCAGTGGTATCCAGAAGATACGTGAGCTCGTCCTGCGAGATCTCTTCCGGTTCAACCTTGACTTTCTTGATCACGTCCGCATGCACTCCCGCAACAATGAAGAATGACCTATGCACCATTGGCCTTGATGAGTCGCAGGAAGCGGTCGTAGGCGCCGTCCCATGCACTGGCATCTCCGGGGTCGAACCGCGTCACAGGGAATGACGCATGTACGATCTCCCGCATTTCGGTCAGCCCGCGCGCCTCACCCAGCGCATGCAACTGCACGAGCAGATTCCCGATGGCCGTGGCCTCGGAGGGTCCCGCGGCCACCGGACGCTTCAATGCATTCGCCGTCAGCTGGTTCAACAGCACGTTGCGCGCCCCGCCGCCCACGATGACCAGTTCATCCACGTGGGACCCGGTGACGGCCTCGAGCTGTTCGACCGCCCAGCGATACTTCAGCGCAAGGCTTTCATAGATGCACCGGACGATCGCACCCTGTCCATCGGGTACCACCTGGCCGGTCGACCGGCAAAACTCCCGGATACGGTGCACCATCGGTCCCGGCGCGTAGAACACATGATCATCGGGGTCGACGAACGACACAAGCGAGGCACTCTGCCCGGCTTTCCGGACAAGTTCCTCATAGCTGACGGTGTCGCCGGCCGCCTCCCATTCGCGTTTGCACTCCTGAACCATCCAGAGTCCCATCACGTTGCGGAGCAGCCGGATCCGATCGTCGAAGCCCCCCTCGTTCGTGAGGTTCGCCTTCATGCTTGCCACATCAACGTACGGAGTCGCGGTCTCGAGTCCGAGCAGGGACCATGTGCCGCTGCTCAGATATGCCGACCGCGGACCGGACAGTGGCACCGCGACGACGGCAGAGGCTGTATCATGTCCTGCCACGGCGATGACTGGCACCGGCCCCGCACCGGTATCTCCCGCGATGGACCCACGCAACGCGCCACGGACCGTGCCGGGAGGCGTGATGGGGGTGAAGATCTCCCGTGGGAATCCCATGGCCGTCAGCAGACTGTCGCTCCACGTCCGGGCCGACGCATCCAGGAGTTGCGATGTGCTGGCATCCGTATACTCGGTCCCGCGCTCTCCTGTCAGTGCATATGCCAGGAGGTCGGGCATCATCAGCAACGTGCCTGCCTGTTCCAGGACCTCCGGCTTCTGCACCTTCATAGCAAGAAGCTGGAGCAGCGTATTGAACGGCTGGAACGCGATGCCCGTGGTCCGGAAGATCTCCTCCTTCGGGACCCGCGCACAGGCCGTCTCGAGCATCCCTTCGGTCCGACGGTCCCGGTAGTGATACGGACTCCCCAGCAGATCGCCCTGACGGTCGAGCAACCCGAAGTCGACGCCCCAGGTATCGATGCCAATGGAGGAGATCGGACGTCCGGCAGACCGGATCGAGCGCCGGATACCCTCCTCTATTTCAACAAGGAACCTGAGGAAGTCCCAGTAGAGATGCCCCTGGAATTCAACAGGCCCATTCGGGAACTGATGTACCGTCGTGCAGTCGAGCCGTTTGCCATCGAACGTCCCGCGGATGGCCCGGCCGCTGCTTGCTCCAAGATCAAAAGCAAGAAGATCGCGTCCGTTCATAGTATTTCAATGGGATAAGATACGAAGGATGAGGTTACATATTTAGTGCGCTGCATCACGCAGCGGATTGGGGAACGAAAACCCGAACAGGGCCGGATTTTCGCCGATCACGGCAGCAGAGAAGATGAGGAACACATAGTCATACGTCTCTTTGGGGATCCGTTTGCGGTGGGCCTCCAGGAATTTCCAGAAATTGCGCTCCCGGGGGTTCTCGGGCATCGCCCTGATCAAACCCCGCACCGCGTTGTCACCCCAATTGTACGACGCCAGCACAAGCAGTCCGGATGCCTGCGCCTCCCCCCGATAGATCCGGCGAAGATACCGTGCCGCCGCGGCAGAGGCAAGGTCCACATTGTGTCGTTGATCCAGAGGATCCATGCGCGAGAACGCGACGAGGGGGCCGGTCCGGAGGCCGAACTGTTTCGCCGTACTCGGGATGAACTGCCACATTCCCTTCGCGATGCCATACCTGGTCGATGGACCTACCGCGGTGCTGTCGAATTCACTCTCCTGGAGGGCCAGGAAGAAGAACTGTGGAGGCATCTGCTGGTCCAGTAAGGCCCCGGTGATGCGGTCCGGATACTTCGCCTTTGTGGCCTTCTCGATCGCCTTCGGCAGCCGGTTGGAGGATTTCCAGATGTCGATGTACCGCCGTACCTCGTCCGCGAATCCGGACGGCATGGACAGCTCGCACTCCCCGAAGATACGTGCCGTCTTGTAGATCAATCGATCGGTCTCATCCATGCCATCATACACGCCGAGCTGCCCGATGAATTTGTCGTATTCGTCGCTCAACTGCTGCAACTCGACCTTCTGCCCGACAATGCGCCCCGACGCGGTCGTGTCGCGGAGGTCCTCTTCCAGCTGCGACAGCGTCAGCTCGAACGTCTTCATCCTGTAGAAGACGGACTGGGCAAGGTCCCGGGTCTCATTCAATTCCGATTGCTTCTGGTACGCGATCCATGCCGCAATGGCGCCGAAGACCACAAGCACACCAATGATCCGGACATAGCGTTTCGAGTGCAGGCGCAGCACTCTCCGGAGAAGGCGCCGGAGCACAACACGATAGAGCGCGATCGGCACGTAACCCGACGTCCGGAACACCTCGCGGAGCTGTCGTGAGACCGTCTGATGGGGAAGTTCGGCAACATCCAGGGTGAGGATCTGCCCGCCGAGGCCGAACAGGACCCGGCATTCGTCCGTGATCTGCGCCTCTTTGATCTGCTTCCCATCGATATACGTGCCGGTCCGGCTCCCCAGATCCTTGATATGCCAGACACCTTTGGCGTACCACACCCTGGCGTGCTGGGGGCTGACATCGGTATCAGGGAGGACGATATCGCAGGACGGATCGTTGCCGATGACGAATTCATCCGTGAACTTGAGGCGAAGTTCCGGGACACCGTCCCGCTCGAGGGTCACATGGATCTTCGGGCGAACAACTGTCTTGATCGCATCGGCAGGGTTGATTTCCATGGCGCAATCTACTAAATGCGAGATCAATGCACAAGCAGAGATTCCTGCAGCAGGCTTGTGTTTGTAAGGTCCTGTTGCTATACTTTACTCCCTGGAGACGGTACGTGCGTCTCTCGACTGCCCGTTCCGCCAGAACCGGGCCTTTTTGTCTCCTATCACATGGATCAGCGAATGCAAGAGCGTATACTGGGCCGGACCGGCCTCAAGATCTCAGAGATCGGGTTCGGCACGTGGGGCTTGGGGGGAACGATGTGGCTCGGGGCTGAAGACAAGGAATCTCTGAATGCCCTCCATCGCGCCGCGGACCTCGGTATGAATTTCCTTGATACCGCACTGGTCTATGGGGAGGGGCACAGCGAACAGTTGATCGGGAAGTTTCTCCAGGAACACACGGGCCCCATGTACGTGGCCACGAAGATCCCTCCGAAGAACATGGGGTGGCCGGCCCGCACCGGTACCCCCCTCGGGAAGGCCTTTCCGTACAGCCATATAATAGAGTCGACCGAGAAGAGCCTGAAGAACCTCGGGGTCGAGACGATCGACCTGCAGCAGCTTCATGTCTGGCTCGATGACTGGACCGACGCCGCGGAGTGGTACGAAGCGGTCAGCACTCTGAAATCCGAAGGAAAGATCAGGAATATCGGCATTTCCATCAATGATCACCAGCCTGCGAATGCCGTAAAGGCCGTCCGGTCCGGCAAGATCGATGCGGTCCAGGTCATCTATAATATCTTCGATCAGGAACCCGAAGACGACCTGTTCCCCGTGTGCCATGCCAACAACGTGGGCGTCATCGTTCGCTGTCCTTTCGATGAGGGCGCGTTGACGGGTACCATCCGTCCGGATACAACCTTCCCTCACGGCGACTGGCGAAACCGGTATTTCCGGGGGGACCGGAAGCAGCAGGTGTTCGATCGGGCAGAGAAGCTCCGTGCCCTGCTCGGGAAAGAAGCAGCAACGCTGCCGGAACTCGCTCTCCGGTTCTGCCTTCATCACCCGGCTGTCGCCACCGTGATCCCGGGGATGCGCTCGGTCCGGAACGTCGAGGCCAATTGCGCGGTCTCGGATGACCGCCCGCTGTCCGCGGCGATCATCAGGGAATTGCGGCATCATGCATGGGACAAGAATTTCTACTCTGAACCGGACTGATCCCCCACCACCACAACCGCTCCCGGGGCGGAACCGTTCTTCACACAACAATGATACAACCGGCCGGTTTCGGAGAGCCTCCGATGGTCAGACCGGACGGTTTCGTCTTTCTCCAGGGCATCCGCTATGAGCATCACACGATCACACCTGTCGTCCCATCACCGCATCGTTGCACTCCTCCTTGCGCTGATACTGGCGGGATGCGTCACCACGGAACCGACGCGCCAGGAACGTGAGCGATCGTTCGGAACAGCACTCACCAGAGCGGAAGTCCCGTTCCCGGCACCTGCCGGATCGAAACTCGATTCGATGCGGGTCGATGACTCCGCACGCGTGGTGCACGTCTATCTGAGCAAGGAGTTCGCCGGTCAGCCGGTGCGACCGGAACTGGTCGACCGCGTCTTTGCCGGGGTGCGAAGCCACTTCGGTGAAGAATTCGCGACCTATCAGTTCGATGTGCGCGCCCTCGGAGTGCCGCTCGCCGAGCTCGTCCCCAATGTGTACCGGAAAGCACCCGCGACTGTCGACACCCTGCGCATCGCACGCTATCGCCGGCCACGCCCCGAACCCGTCGTCCTCAATACCAGCCAGCCCGTCTATCCATCACGCGGATTGCAGAACAGGAATATCCTCCTCTGGCACAGTCACGGCTGGTACTACAACGCGGGTGAGCGGCGCTGGGAGTGGCAGCGGCCCCGCCTCTTTCAGTCCGTCGAAGATCTCGGCCCCCTGTCGTTCACACTCCCCTATCTCGTCCCGATGCTCGAGAATGCAGGAGCGCGCGTGTTCCTCCCGCGGGAGCGGGATACTCAGACACAGGAAGTGATCATTGACAACGACTCTGTCCCGGCCGGATCGCTGGAAACGATCCTGCCGCGCCCCGACACGTGGCATCCCCTCGCTGCCGGTTTCCGTGCGGCGCGCTCCTACCCGGCGAACATCAACCCGTTCATGCTCGGGACATCGCGCTGGGCGCGCACGGATCTGCAGGGGAATGGGAGCATCCGATGGACACCGGACATCCCGGCGAGTGGTACCTATGCCGTGTCCATCACGTGGCAATCATCGGACAGCAGCACGCGCGATGCACGGTACACCGTGTATCATGCCGGCGGCAGCACGTCGTTCAGGGTCGACCAGCATGTGGGTAGCGGCACATGGCACACGTTGGGCACGTTCACATTCCGGAAGGGCGCACACCCCGATAGCGGCAGCGTGCTCCTGACGACGGCCGGCTCCATTCCCGGGTTGCGACTCAGTGCAGATGCAGTGCGTTTCGGAGGAGGCGTGGGTGTGGTGGAACGCGAAGGCGCAACCAGTGGCCGTCCCCGGTTCCTCGAAGGAGCCCGCTACTATCTCCAATTCTCCGGGATGCCGGACACGCTGGTCTACAACATGAACGGCAATGCCAACGACTACAAGGACGACTATCAGAGCCGGGCGGAATACGGCAACTTCCTGTATGGTGCGCCGTACGGTCCGAACCGCGACCGGAGCGTGCCCGGCCTGGGCATTCCGATCGACCTGTCGCTTGCCTTCCACACGGACGCCGGGATCACAAAGAACGACACGACGATCGGCACATTGCTCATCTACAGCGTGGAAGGATATGACTCCGCCCGGGTATTCCCGGATGGTGTCTCGCGCCTGGCCAACCGGGACCTGGCGGACATCATGCAGACGCAGATCGTGGACGACATTCGCCGGCTACACGACCCCGCCTGGCGGCGGCGCGATCTGCGGAACGCGGACTACAGCGAGGCGGTGCGGCCGAATTTCCCCGGGGTGCTGCTCGAGCTTCTCTCGCATCAGAACTTCCTGGACATGCGGTTCATGCTGGACCCGCAATTCCGCTTCGATGTCTCGCGCGCGATCTACAAGTCGATGGCCCGGTTCCTTGCCGATCCTGCCGGTCCGGCGCCGACCATAGCGCCGCTCCCGGTCGATCACCTTGCGGCTGAATTCACGCCGGCGGGCGGTGTGCTCCTCCGCTGGCAACCGGTGCACGATCCTCTGGAGCCCGGCGCGATGCCGGACCGGTATGTCGTGTATGTGCGCACGAACGACGGCGGGTTCGACAATGGACACCTGGTCGAGTCGCCCATGTGGACCATGCCCGATCCACGTCCCGGAGTCCTGTATGGATTCAAGGTATGTGCCGTGAACGATGGCGGACACAGCATGCCCTCGGAGATCGTGTCCGTGTGCCGCGTTCCCGGCGACGAGCGACCGATCCTCATCGTGAACGGGTTCGACCGGATCGCGGCCCCCGCCACTGTTCAGACGCCGGAGTTCGCGGGATTCCTGAACATGGTCGACGCGGGGGTGCCGGACCGGATCGACTTCAATTTCAGCGGTCGACAGCATGACTTCCGCCCCGGCTCGCCCTTCAGGTCCAACGATGACCCGGGCTTCGGGGCAAGCCATGCCGATGACGAGACACGTGTCGTGGCAGGCAACACATTCGATTTCCCTGCGATCCATGGGGCATCGATCCGGGCAGCCGGGAGGTCGTTCGTCTCGTGCAGCGATGAAGCGGTCATGGACTCGATGGTCCTCCTCCAGCAGTATCCCATTGTGGACCTGATCCTTGGCAAGGAGTGCGCCACCCCGCGGGTCCGACCGGGACTTGACTCACTGTACGGAGTCAGGTTCGAAGCGTTCCCGGTCCCGCTCCGGAGCGCGATCACGAACTACCTGACCGCGGGAGGCCGCCTCCTGGTCTCCGGGAGCCGCTGGGCGGATGATCTGTGGGCCGCGCCCCATGGCGACAGCAGCGGGATCCGCTTCAGCCGTGAGACATTGAAAACGGTCCTGGTGGCGGACCATGCCTCATGGGGAGGCATGGTAGCAGGAGTGGACACGCAATTTCTTCCGGTGGGAACGACGGTGCAGTTCAATACGGCGCTGAACGATTCGATCTACCAGGTGGACGCCCCCGAGGGGATCGGGCCCGTGCGCGGTGGACGAACCCTCATGCGGTATACGGAAAACGGGGTCAGCGCCGCGGTCGGGTACAAGGGCGATGCGTCCCTGGCGCTCTTCGGGTTCCCGCTGGAAACGCTGCTGCGACGATCGGATCGCGATGCGGTGATCAAGGCAGCGATCAGGTTCCTGTTGCGCTGACGGAAAGGGTACGGGAGGTCGTCGGGCTTTTCCGGCAATTCGTCTCATCCCACTGCATTCCGTCTCGTTCGCCTTGGGAACCGGCGTCATGGATGGTATCATGCAGTATCCATGGAACACGCCACGCCCATCCTGTCCCTCCGAAAAAGGGAATCCACGCATCGCGATTCCTGGGGCGCCAGTGCGCGGAGCCGCATGCGCCCCTGGGGGATCACGATCACCGACGTCGCTATGCAACTCGGGGTCTCGCGGCAGTACGTGTGGCAGGTAGTGTACGAACGGATCCCGGTCTCCGATGGGAAGCGCGCCGAGGTGGACGCGATCATCGACCGGATCATGAGCGCCCGGCGGTATGGTGCTTCGTTCGGTCAGCGGCTGCGCGGGGCACGGATCGGCGCCGGTATGACGCTCCGTGAGGTGGCAGGGAAGATCGGGTATTCCTGGGTGGCCGTCGAACGGTGGGAGAAGGACGTGTGCCTCCCGAAACCCGGCGTGCTCTGGCATCTGCGTCACATCTACGGTGTCGGCGAGGACTGGCTCCCCGGCGGACATCTCGCACATCAGGCGATCGGCTGACCTCCCGGATCAGGCATCCGGATCGGTCAGGTCGATCAGGATCAGCCATTCTCCCTTCGCCGAAAGTCTCCACACCCTGAGGTAATTCCCGCGCTCGGTACCGGCAACGTACGATCCGTACGAATAGGCCAGATCCCCGGATGAGGCGATCCCCGCTCCGGACGGCTTCCATGCGAACGGCGGCATTGCCTCTTCCACGGTCTTCCGAATGCGTTCACGAGCGGTGATGGGTGGTTCGCCGTTCCGGAAGAACACAGCATCCGGGGCGACACGATCCAGGAACGGGGCGCGCGTGCCCGCACGGTCGATCGCGATCAGAAGCTCTTCCTCCGCCTTCAGTAGCGCATCACTCGTGCTGCTGCCTTCGGGTCCGGACGGTGGCGTACCCCACACATGCTGATCGAACCGACCGCGGAGGGCCGCGGAAGAAGCCGCGGGATGCGCGATACCGATATCCACTTTCACCTTCCACCTTCCGTTCGCTTGCCGCTCCCAGATCGAAACAAAGTGGCCGTGGCGCGATGGGGCTTCCGTCTTCGCACCATCCCGGAAGATCCAGGGTCCTGTCGTGATCCCCAGATCACCGGACGCGGCCACAGCGCCGGCCGAAGGCTCCCACTGAAGTTGTGAGGACGGCCTTCCCGGATGCTCGCGGATCCATCGCGGACCATTCACCGGTCCGGGGCGGAACAGAATGGCATCAGGAGCGAGCGCACCAAGAAACGCGGAATCCACGCCATGCACCTGGGCACTGGCGGCGAACTCGCGTTCCGCCCGGAACAGCGACGTGGTATCCGGCTGTCCTCCCAGGAAACCCAGGAGTATCACGAGCATCGTCATCGCGAGCTGCTCCGTTGTGCATGAACGGTATGTGGAATGAGAAGCGTGCAGCGCACAAAGAGCAGGGGTGACCCTCTTCACGCACTGCACGCATGTGCAGGAGAGGGGCCGGGGCAGGTGGTCCGTGTCCTATCCGTTCCACCCGCCCCAAGTGCGGCCTCTCCGCTTCGTGTTCTTCCTCTTCCCCCGTGTCTGCTTCCCGGTTCCTTTCTCCTAGAACCCGAGCTTCACGGAGAAGACGTGATTGGCATCGAACACCCGCACGGCGCGGTATGCATAATCCACGCTGATGTCCATGTTCCCGAGCGCGTACTTCACACCCGCTCCCACGGTTCCACCGAAGAGGAACTGCCGCTCATCCGATTCCTTCTGCGCGAAGTTATAGCCGCCACGCACGAAGAAGAGGTCCTGATACGAGTACTCCATCCCGAGCTTATACTCGTCGTCGGAGAAGTTGTTGCTCTGGAATGCCCCCGACAGTTGGAGGGAATTCGCGTCGTCGATGCTCTGGTGGTAGCCGAGCCCGAACTCGATCGATGAGGGGAGTTCGAACGCGGCGGTCTGGACCTGATAGAGCCCGCTCGGCCGGTGCTGCGCGTCGACGGTTGCCTGCGTCAGGAGTCCGGACCCGCCGAATTGCATGGACGGCCCGATGTTCTTCACGGCGATGCCAAGACTCAGCCCGTTGATCGCCGCCATGTTATCATACATCACGCCGATGTCAAACGCAACGCCGGACGCGCTCACATCACCCATCCGCTCGGTGATGATCTTCGAGGTCACGCCAACGCCGATGCGGTCATTCAGCATGCGGGAGAACGTCAGACCGACGCTGAAGAACTGGGGCGTGAACGTCTTGCCCGTGCCGTCCGGGTTTGTCGTGGTCGTGACCGGAATATCCCCGACGTCCAGGGCCTTCAGGTTCAATGCCACAACGCCGAACCCTTCGAAATTCGCAGCGATGGCGCCGTAGTTGATGCCGATATCCGCGATGTAGCTCATGTGCGAGACATAGACCGTGGCGTTATTCTTCATATGGCCGAGCGCGGCCGGATTGTAATGGAGCGCCTCGATGCCGCGCGTGGTAGCGA
This sequence comes from Bacteroidota bacterium, assembly GCA_030835135.1. Classification (GTDB taxonomy): domain Bacteria; phylum Bacteroidota; class Ignavibacteria; order UBA10030; family UBA6906; genus JAGDMK01. The sequence goes on along the minus strand of JAUQWO010000076.1, from coordinate 257,348 downwards.
TCGTGGCACCGCCAAGAGAGATGTCACGCGTGCCGACTGGTATGAGCAACTCGGTTGCCCCGCTGGTACCCGCGCGGTTCCCGGCGCCGCCCATCGCCGCCGACGCCATGCAGGCCGCCAGGGCAAGGATGCTGACACAACGATAGGTAGTTTTCATGGGATGGTGTCCTTTAGAACCGGTCGAGTATCTGTTGTTCCTGCACGATCGCAAGCTTCAGGATCTTCGTCGATCCGACGGCAGGCATGTCGATGTGCACGATATAGAGTCCGCTCCCGACGGGCAACCCGGATTCATTCGCGAGGTCCCACCGCTCGAATTGCGAAGCGGAGTTCTTGCTGATCTCCCGCACCTGGACGCCCGCAAGGTTATAGATCCGGATCCTTGCTTCCTGCGGCAGATGGGAGAACGTCACGAACCGGTTATACTTGTTGATCTCTTCCGTGTTCACCCCGTAGTACGGGTTCGGGAAGACATTGATCTTTCCGACATCCGCCTTTGCGGCCGCCGCGTCGTACGTGACCGCCGGTGCCGTGAAGGCGAATTCATCATTCACGCCGTTCACATGGTTCGCCTCGATCGTGAAGACCGTGGCCGACCGGAAATTGCCCGCGGTGTTCGGGGCCACCGCCCGGCGGGTCACGATCCCCCACCACAACATGGGTGTGGTCTCGTTGAGGATATCGACCTGCAGCGCAGCGTCCGGTGTCTCGGTGTACGGCGTATCAAAGATGAAGAACCACTCGCGGGTCCGCGTGCCCGCACTGTTGTCCACATCCGTGTCGGTGTGCGCCGGTGGCCAGTACCGGCCATCGACGGTCCCATTCGCCTGGTTGTTCTCGAGATGACCGACCGCGAGCCGCCGCGGGGGATTCGATTCCATGTCATACGCCGCGAAGGGCACGCTATAGTTGAAGTCCTGGTACGCGTATCCTGCCCCCGCATTCACGATCCAGGGGCCGAACTCCGGCTTTGCCGGTGCGTTGGCCGCGCTGCGCACATACCGGTAGGCGCGTGAGAAATTGCCGCTTTGTGTTGCCTTCGGATCCCATGTCCCATCCGCATCCGCGAACCGGAGCTCAACGTTCTTCAGCCTGTCCGGAGTCACGGATGAGCTGCTGAACCAATGGTCAAAGGCATTCCCGATCGCATGGGAGTACCCCTCCAGGTCCGCGAAGATGCCCGAAGGATCAGCACCGGCGAATGTGATATCGCGCTGGTTGTTGGACGCCGTCGCGTACCCCTTCATCCCCGCCGGCGGCCCAAGCACCTTCACCTGCATGCCGTCCACCACCAGGTAGTCATCGTCACCGGATTGGTTCGTCTGCCCGCGCAATACGGTGTCGCCACGCGACGTATTCACCAGCTTCCAGGTCACGGTGCCGCCATTGTCCTCGAACCGCACCCGGTAGTTCTGGCCCGTGGTCCGTCCGGGATCCACGACGATCGGCAGCACACTGCCATCGCTGTTGCCCGTGTGGGTCACCGGCGTCACCGTGTCCCCGGCTGCACCGGCATACCGCACGCCGGGGTTATTCGCGTGAGGCACGGCAGTGAAGATCTGTAGCGGGTTCTCCAGATTGTTCGGCACGGCATTCGGATCGGCATTGTAGGCGTACGACGTGACGGCGAAGTAGTACCGGAGTCCGTTCACGAGCGGGATTCCGCCCTTGAGGGCATCCGCCCTGACGCTGATGAACCGCTTGAGGCCGCTGTCGGTGCCGAGCTGGACGACCTTCGAGGTGACCACGCCCACAGACGCATCGAAGACCTGATCGGTGATGCGCGTGACACCGTCACCCGCGAGATCGTACACCGCGATCTTCTTCCCTTCCGTGATCGTGGCACCCGCCGATGGCAACTGATAGACGTTGTATCCCTGGAACTTGAACCCGCGGTTGTCGGTCCCTTCCGTCGCTGCCACGGCCGCAGGATCGCTCCCCCAGTTGAGCAGGATCTCTTCGTTCAGCTCGGTGACGGTCACCTTCGGAGCTGCCGGTGGTGCCGGCAGGCTGAAGAAGTTGTCGTAGGCGAGCTGGGCCGACTTGTCATAGAACTTCAGCAGGTTGATGGCCGTCAGACGGTCCACTCCCGGAATGGCACCCGCACAGATCTCCGCAACGACGACCTCCTGCGTATCGCCCGGCGCCATCGAGAATGGTCCGGAGGCGAGGCCAAGACGGCGGTCACCCATCGGATACTGCTGACCATCGAGCCAGCCACTGCCCGCCACCGGGTCTCCCGGCAGAACGAACGTCGTCGAATTCCCCTGCGGGTCCTGGAAGAACTGTCCCGTCAATCCGATCCTGCCCCGCATGAAGTTGTACATCTGCGTTGCACCCGCCGGATCGCCCTGCACGGGGTCGGCCAGCGTCTGGTCGGATTTGATGAAATAGAAGAAGGAGGTCATCGGAAGATTGCGGTAGCCCTGGATCTCCTTCCCGCGGAACACGGCGGTTGCACCCGCCTCCGCAACGATGGGACCCTGGAAGAAGTCGAACCCGGCTGCGGGGGGCGGAAGCTCGCCGTAGGTCTGGTCCACGTTCTGCGCATTGTACACGTAGCCCAGGCTCAGCGAGGTATCGCACCCCACGAAGTCATCATCCGCGAACCCGAGGTCCGGATCGGCCCACATTGCGACGATCATGCTGTCCAACCGCTGGCTGCTCTTGTTGATGAGCAGGAAGCTGCGGAACACCATGTTGCCGAGCGGGCCCTCCTGCGCATACGCCCAGCTGGTCACCTGACACTCGACGCCGAGCGGCTGGGTGCCGTACAGATTCGCCGTGTTGGTGGAGTTCTGGTCGTTCGCCACATACCACACGGTCTGATCCGCACCCGGGAATCCCGGGATATCGATCGTGGGATCGTAGGCCTTATTGCTGTCGACATCCTTGTAGGGCGCACCGTACTGTGCCGGCCATTCCCTCCAGTCGGTCTCGTACTGCGTACGGATCTCCGAGGCGCTCCTGTCCTCATCCGCGATCTCCGCACTCAGATCGGCGGTCCTGTAGTCGGGCCGCACGCGATAGATCCGCACATGAGGAAGATTGGGATCCTCCGGCGAGCCGTTGGGCAGGATCCTGCCGGGCTGGAGCCCGGAACGGTGGCCGGAACCACCGACACGGACCTGCGGATCACCCGCGATCCGTGCCGCCCACAGCAGTCCGCTCGAGTACATCGCGGTCTTCCGGCTCCCTTTCGGGAACACCAGTCCGGAATTCTGCTGGGCAACGTCGATGTCCGAGGTGCCGTCGTTCCTGTACACCGTGGAGATGTTGTTGATGTTCATGTACGTGTAGACGGGAGCGCCCGCGGTCTTTGCGAGCTGCGCCGCGCCGGTTGCCTTCCGTCCGTTGTCACGGGCGGACACCACGGCACCTGCCAGCGTCAGGGTAAGAAGTATGAAGAGAAGACGTTTCATGGATGGTGATCCTCCCGTTTAGTACTCAAGCCGCACGCCGAAGCGGATCTGGCGCGGCGGGCCGTAGAAGAACGGCACGGTCTGCAGAGCGACGGCGTTCTGGTAGCGTTCGTAATAGTCGACGTTGATGGCGCGATAGACATCAGCATACCGCGGGCCGTACGTGTTCACCAACGCACCGCCCAGTGACGGATTACTCAGCACGCCGTCGTCATCGGTGGAACCCGTGCGCAGGAAGACATTCTGGACGTTCTTCGTATCGAACAGATTGATGACATGGATGAACAGGTTCGCGTTGAGCGTATTGAACAGGCGGACGGTCTTGTCGATCCGCAGGTCCACCTGGAACACCCAGGGGGTCGTCGATGCATTCAACGCCTCCACAGGAGTGCGGCTCCGGGCCTCGCCTTCGAGGTCCGCTCCGCCCACGCCGCGCGTGTAGGGGTGACCGCTGTTGAACGAGATCAGCGCAGAGGCACCCAGGCGCTCCAGCACCGGTCCGCCTTCATTGTCACCGAACCGGTAATCCAGATTCACGTTGCCGCGGATGGCGTTGTTGTACTCCAGCGGCGACACGTACAACGGCTTGAACTGGGTCACGCCGTCGAGCGGCGCACCCACGATCCCACGGGCGGAGTTCGGGAAGGAACCCGTGCCGCGCGCATCCTGGAAGGACAGCGAGGCATTCGCCTGCAGACGCTTCGTCCGCCGCATGGTGAACGTCACCTCCACGCCCTTGGTGGTCGCAAAGTCACCGTTCGCCAGCGCCGAGTAGGCACCGATCGGTGAACTCGGCGCGGTGTCCCATTGCTCATATACCACCTGGTCCTTGATATCCTTGTAGTATGCCGTGATATCAAAGGATGCAAAATCGCCCATCTGCTGGGTGAAGCCCACCTCATACTGTGTCGTGCGCGTCGGACGGACATCATAGCCGACGGGGCTGTGGATGTAGAAGCCGCCGCGGACATTGTTCCCGATGAAGTAGAGCCCGTTGTACACGTCGGCCAGGCGCGACTGCTGGACGAACTGCCCGAACTGTGTGTGGAACACCGTCCGGTCGGTCACCGGGAACGACAGACCGATACGCGGGCTGATCCCGTGGAACGCACCGGTCTTGACCAGCCCCGCCTGATTGATGGCGCCATTGTACGGATCGATCGCCAGTTCGGGCCGGGACGGATCCAGATAGGCGTAGTTGTCGATGTTGATGTAATCGTAGCGCACCCCGATGTTCATGACAAGATCGTTGTACTCGATCTTGTCCTGGATGTACGCGGAGGCGAACACCGGATGACGCGCACCCAGGAATCCGTCCGCCGAGACCTCGTTCCCCCACACATCGTACCCATAGTTGTTCACGCCGGAATTGATCAGGATCTGCTCGCGCGATACCTTGTTCGGATTGTTGTCCGCGAGCGCGTCATTTGCCGCCATCAAGCCGGCGATCGTGAACACCGCTTCGTTGCCCCAGGAATAGTTGCGGATCGTATAGCGCTGGAAATCGCCGCCGATCTTGAGCGAGTGCTCTTTGCCGATCTGGGTGACGAAGGCGCCGCTCGCGCTTATGTTCTCGCGGCGGAATTTTGCATAGGCGGAAAGCACATCACCCGGCGCATTGAACGCGAAGTCGTACAGGATCTTGCGCGTCGGGCGGAGATAGCGGCCCGTCTGGCCGCTGGCCACGTCCGCTGCCGTCCGGTTCCACACCCAGCCGGCATTCGCGTTGGCCACGCTGTCGCCATAGTGCAGGAAATCGTCCTGCAGATACGGGTCCCATTGCTTCTGCGTCTGCAGGAAATAGCCCAGCGTCACCTCATAGAATGAGTTCGGCGACAGCAGGTGGGTCATCTTCAGACTGGCGGAGCCATTCCGCTGATTGATCTCCTCGATGCGTGCCTCGTTCAAGATGTTCGAGATCGCCCCTGCGTTCCGGTGCGAATTGTACGCATTGTATTGCGTCGTCGCCGTGAACGTGCCGGCGAGGCGCAGCGTGACCGGCGACAGGTCCATCATGACGGTCGCGGTTCCGGTCAGATCCAAACGCGGGTTCCTCCGGAGGGCACCGGCCGGGTAGGTCAGATTGATCGTATCGCCTGTCTGTCCGACGACAGGTCCGACGTCGATGCCTGCGTACGGCAATGGGTTCTGGTCGCGCTGGTACAGATAGTTGAACAACCCGAACACCCGGATCCTGTCCGACGACACCGGGCCACTCACGCTCGCGGTCAGTTCGTTATATCCGAACCAGTTCGCGCCCAGCCGCTTTTTCCCGTCGAGGGCACTGCTCTTCGGCTTGAGCGTCACATTGTCCGTGATGTACTGCAGGCTGGCCTTCCACTGGGACGAGCCCGTCCTGAGCTGCTGCTGGATGATGCCGGCATTGGCCCCGCCGAATTCCGCGCTGTAGCCGCCGGCCTGCACCTGGATCTCCTCAATGGCATCCTGCACCAGTGTCACAGCGCGCGCACCGGTGAGCGGGTTGCGGATATTCACGCCTTCCAGATAATATCCGGTCTCGTCCTGCCTGCCGCCCCGGATGAACACGGCGCCGTCCTGAAGAACCACCCCCGGCGTCAGGGCCAGGATGTTATTGACGCCCCGGACCGGCAGTGCGGCAAGGTCTTCAGCGGTGTTGATGCGCACCGCGTTCGTGGCGTTCTTGTTCACCAGCGGGCGCTCCGCGACGATCTCCACGGCCTGCAGCGCAACCGCTTCGGTGGAGAGCGCCAGGTCCAGCGTGGTGGTCAGATCGTTGTTCACGCGGATGTTCGACACGGTGGTCGATGCATACCCGACAAATGTCGCCCTGACCGTGTAGAGGCCCGGGGGCACATTCAGAATCATGTAATCGCCGTTGACATCCGCTGCCGCGCCGAGCGCCGTGCCGATGATCGACACATTCGCGCCGACGAGCGCATCGCGGCTGTCCTTATCGACGATCTTGCCACGGATCTTGCCGGAAGCCAGCACGAGCGCCGGCATCAACAGCAGGAGCGTCACAAGCAGTATCCGTTGTGACTTCATGGGATATCTCCCTTGGGGATAGTGAATGACTGTGTCGACGCCCGGGCGCATGAATGACAGGACACATGCGCGTGCGCCCGCACCCTCATGCGGCCGGAACGACGACGGGTACTGGGGGAACCACCGGTACTACGAAAGGAGTAGCAATTCGTGCACTGCATCACCTCCCTGGCCATGCCCTGTACACGCACCCGCCGGAGCGGCTCTCCGTCTCCACTCACCAGGACTGTTCGTCCCCCGGATGCTGCCCGGCGGGTGTCATGTCTCTCAGGTTCGCATGGTAGCACATGGTACGATGTGCGTGCTGCCCCGACAACGCGTTTGCGATGAGTTGCGTGTTTTCAACGCCGGAATGGAGAAGCCGAACACGTCCGGCAGGTGCGTACAGCGACACGGAGCACACGCTCATCCTGTTTCGCGACACATTCGTCTCAGGATTCGGCGGCTCTGTCCCATTCGCGCATCCATTCCGGAACTGATGCTGTATATTCAGGCAGAGACCAGGAGCGGTACATCATCAAAGGAGGGCAACATGAGAACAGCGTGGAAGCGTGGGATCGTCGCGGCGCTGCTGATCGCGATCGCGATACCGGCCGTGGCAGAGGACAAGGTGATGGTCTACCCGAAGGTCACCCGCGATATCGTCGTCAGCAACCTGATGAACGGCCTTGCGGCCCAGAACAAGGGTCTGAAGGAGAGTGCCGCATTCATGCTTGGCGAAGAGAAGGCCACCCGTGCGGTGGTGCCGCTGATGCAGATGCTGCGGAGCGAGCAGGAAGAATCATCGCGGATCGTGGCAGCCCTGTCGTTGTGCCGGATCGGAGAACCCCGGGGCGTGTATGCGGTGAAACAGGCGGCCAAATATGATGCGAGCGAACGGGTCAGGACACTCTGTGCCTGGTTCTACAACCAGTACGTCCAGCCCGGATCGTTCGAATTTGTTGCGGTCACACCGGCGGCTCCGGTCGAATACGGAAGCCGGTAACGCGGGTCGGACCCTCAGCGCGGATGGCCCCACTCCTCCCGGGCGCCATCCGCGTCCGGCCTGTTCATTGCGTCCCCGTCAACCGTTCGAACACCCTGTCCCGGAAGGAGCGGCTCATCGTGAGCCGGGTCCCGTCCTGCAGGACGACCGCATACTCTCCATGGAACATGGGCTGCATTTCGCGGATACGGGTCACGTTCACCATCGTCGACCGGTGGATCCTCAGGAAATGCTCCGGGGAGAGCTGGGTCTCCATGTCACTGATCTTCTCGCGGATGAGATGCTTCTTCCCCTGCGTATGCAGGCAGATGTAATCCCCCTGGGCTTCGATCCAGTCCACGTCCTCCACGCGCACGAACGTGATGCGCCCCCCGCTCCGCACCATGATGCGGCCAACGCGGGAGCGCTCCGCGCGCGTGGTGTCGAGCATCTCCTGGACGCGCTTCATCGGTGAAGAGCCATTCTTCTGACGCAACTGCCCCTTTGCCCGGTCCACGGCTTCCAGCAGACGGTCGTCCTCATACGGCTTGAGCAGATAGTCCAGTGCGTGCACCTGGAATGCATTCAAGGCATACTGGTCGTAGGCGGTGACGAACACGACCATCGGGATCTCATCCGCGCCAAGACTGTCCAGCACCTCGAACCCGTTCAACTCGGGCATCTGGATGTCCAGGAATACGAGGTCGGGCTTGATGCTCCTGATCTTCTCGAGCGCCTCGGGCCCATCGGCGGCCTCATCCACGATCTCGATCTCCCGGTCCTTTTCCAGCGCGGTGCGAAGCCCGCGCCGCGCGAGCGGTTCATCATCGACGATCAGTGTGCGAATACGGTCCATGCTCAGGTGCTCCCACTGTGGAACGGAAACGTGAGACCGACATCGACGCCGCCTTCCGGGGGACTGTCGAGGGCAAACGAGAATTCCTTGCCGTACAGATGTTGCAGCCGCTGCCGCGTGTTCCGGATACCGATCCCTTCCTTGAGCCCTCCGCCGGTCCGGGTGGGAAGCCCCACACCATTGTCCCGCACGTGCAGCGTGACCGTCCCATTGTGCCGTTCCGCGGAGATCGCGATCATCGCCGGCCCGCGCTTCCGTGACACGCCATGGCGGATGGCATTCTCGACGATGGGCTGCAGGAGGAGATTGGGGACCAGGGCATCCAGGGCCCCCGGGTCGACATGCTGTTCGATCTGCAGACGGTCGCCGAACCGGATCCGCTCGATGTGCAGGTACTTCTCCAGGAACTCCAGCTCACGGCGCAGGGTCACCTCCTGCATCCCGGCGCTATCCAGCGTCAGCCGGAGGAACTCGCTCAGGCGTGCCACCATCCGGCTCGCCATATCGGGCTCCTGCCGGATGAGCACCATGATGCTGTTCAGCGTGTTGAATAGGAAATGCGGTTGCAGTTGCATCTCCAGGATCTGCACCTGGGCCCGGGCAAGTTCGGACTCCAGCTGCGATGCGATGACCTCACGGTCGCGGTAGCGCTTGTAGATGTACATGCCCAGCAACACGGCGCCGATGATCCCCGCCGCCACGAGCAGGATGAACCAGGAGGTCTGATAGAAATGCGGACGGAGCGTGAACGTCACCGCGGCCCCGTCGAGGTTCCACGTGCCGCTTCCATTCACCGCCTGCACACGGAACCGGTAGGTGCCGGGCGGGATGTTCGTATAGAACGCATCATGCCGGTCGCCCGCATCGATCCACTGACGATTGAAACCCTCCAGGAGATACCGGTAGCGCACCCGCTCGGGCGCGCCATAACTCATCCCCATGAAATGGAATTCGAGCTCACCATTGCCCGGCGGGTACTCGGCCCCGGACCGCGCCACGCCTTCAACATTGTCGACCAGCACTCTCTCGATGACCACGGCCGGGGGCACGGCATTCAGCGGCATGCGGTGGGTATCCACCATCACCACTCCTGCCGTCGTCGGGAACCAGAGCCTGCCATCCGCGGACCGTAGCCCACCCGCCTGATGTCCGCCGTTGCATTCGTCGCTGTACATGCCATCGCTGATGCCGAACGATTCGAACCGGACGTGTCGCACCGCGTTCTTCAACAGTTCATACAGGTCGGACGTGCGTACCCGGTGGACGCCACTGTTGGATGAGAACCACATCCAGCCCGCCCGATCATCCAGACCGGTATACATCACTTCCTCCGGAAGACCATCGGCAGGGGTCAGGGTGCGCGTCGAATCACCGCGGAACACCTTCAGACCGGACCCCATGGTCGTGATCCAGACCGTCCCCATCGTGTCGATGGTCGCCGCGATCACCCAGGGCGCTGCCGACCCGTTGTCCAGCGTCGACCACTGCACCGAGGCCGGATCGACGACGATCTTGCCTCCGCCGGGCGGAGGGAGTGTGAACCACCCGAGACCGGACGTGCGCGTCACGAGGTAGACACGGCCCCGCCTGTCGAAGAGGATCTGCCGGACATCATGCTGCGCTTTCATCGTGCCGAGGACCACCGGAACGATCGCATCGTCCGCAATGATCCCGATCCCTTTCGCACCCGCCACCCAGAGGCGGCCATACCGGTCTCCGGCCAGCGCACTCACGGCATAGGGCGCGATGCGCACGGGCTTCCCATCCCTCACACGAACCAGCCCATCGCTCCCGGCCAGCCAGAAGGTACCCTGCCGGTCCTGGTGGTACGCGGCGATGATCCCGTTATGCACGGCACTCAATGCCGGCACGGGGATGAAGCGGGACTTGTCCAGGACGAAAATGGAGCCTGCCGCCGAACTCGCATAGATCTTACCGCCCGGGCCTTCCCCCAGCGACCAGATCATGTTCTCGACGACCGACGAACCCGCGCGGAAGGTCGTGAACGTACTATTGGTGAACCTGTTCACGCCTGCCGACGAGACCCCGACCCAGAGATTGCCTTCGCGGTCCTCGAACATGCTCATGACCTCGTCCGCGGAGAGTCCATCCTCGGACGTGTAGGAAGAGAACCTTCCCCCCGCATACCGCCAGAGTCCATAGCCGACAGTGCCGATCCAGATCGTGCCACGCTGGTCCCTGTACAGTCGCTGGATCGCGGCGTCACGCGGCCCATCGTCCACCGTGCGGTACGAGGTGAGCGCCCCCCCATGGTACCGGAAGAGGCCCATCGAACGCGTTGCGATCCAGAGAGAGCCATCACGGTCACAGAGAAGGTCGGTGGGGATCGATTCGAGCGACTCCTGTCGCAGGAACGTGTAGTCGAACGGTAGCGCCGTCTTCGACGTGAGGCCCCGCATCCAGGGCTCGAAACAATCGCCGTTCATGACCCAGATGCCGGCCACGGTCGCAACGAAGATGCGCCCATCGGCGGCTTCACACACGGAGATCACGACGTTGAGAGGGAGACCATCGGCGACCGTGTACACGCGAACGACCGAATCGCCGCGGACAACGTACAGGCCATTGGTCGTGGCGACCCAGAGGTTGCCCTTCGCATCCTCGACCATCCGGCGGACCATCATATGGTCGGCACCTTTGAGGGGCGCCACCCTCCGGAAGTTCCCATCGCGCATGCGCAGGAGAGCGCCCGCATATGTCCCGACGTACAGGCTGCTATCACGGGTGACGGACAGCGCCGAGATGTAGTTCATCCCGAGCTGGGGCGTGTTGCGCACCGAGAAGACGCGGAACGAGGTGCCATCGAAGCGGACAAGACCTTCTACGGTACCGAACCAGAGATAGCCATCGTGGGTCTGCGCGATGGCCTCGACGGTGTTCTGCGGAAGCCCGTCCCGTTTGGTCCAGGCGCGATGTGCATAGTGAGAGATCTCCCGCGCAGGATCGAGCCCGTTCAGGGGACGCTCACCGGCCGTGCCGAGGGCGGTAGCGGCGAACAGACAGACTATCAGGAGGCGGATCGTCTGCATCATCGCACCCATCATGTGATAAGGACCGATGGACGCCTGTCCACCGGGGTACGGCACCGGCGTAGTGGAGCGGCACGGTGTCGCACACTGGAAGAAACGTAGCCGATTTCCGGACGGAATGCCTGGCGGGCGCGATGAAGCGCGTAAGGAAGCGATGAAACGGTGTTTCTGCGGGTCAGGCCGCGGTCATCATATGCTCGAACACCCGTTCACGGAAAGAACGGCTCAACGTCAAACGTGTGCCGTCATGCAGGATCACGGCGTATTCACCGTAGCTGAGCGGCTGCATTTCGCGGATCCGGTCCACATTCACGATCGTGGAACGGTGGATACGAATGAACCGCTCACCCTGCAACTGCCGCTCCATCCCCGAAATGGTTCCCCGGAGAAGGTGCTTCTTCTGCCCATTGTACAGGCGGACGTAATCTCTGTCCGCTTCGATCCAATCGATCTCCTCCGCTTTAACGAATGAGATCCTGCCACCGCTCTTGACCATGAGGCGCTTGGTCTTCAATTCCGCGTGCTCCCTGGCCGGTACGCGCGGGGCTGACGGTCCGGCATCGGCATGTGCTTCACGTTGATCGCTGACGCGGGAAAGGGCAGCCCTGAGCCTCTCATCGTTGACCGGATGCATCAGATAGTCGACGGGATGGAACTGGAATGCGGCAACTGCCTGGTCTTTGGATGAGGATGTAAAAATGACCGCCCCGGGATACCCTGTGGTCAGCGTGCCCAGGAAATCCAGGCCGCCCTGGTCCGAAAGATCGGTATCGAGGATCAGCAGGTCCACGGAAACGGTCGCGAGAACACCTCTGGCCTCCTCGCCCGACGAACACTCGGCCACCACATGGATCCCTTCGAGATTCGCAAGACAGGCCCTGACACCGGCGCGCATGTCGTCGTTTCCCCCCGCAATCACCAACTGCAGATCTCTACTCGTTCGCATGGCGTTCTCCTGAAGCAAGAACAGGCAGGACAGTAAACGGCCCGGATGTGGACCACTGATAGATACGCCCGGCCCGGCGCAATGTTTCACCCCCTGGCCCTTCGGGCCTGGTCCTTGCGGCACACCTCCGGGATCAGTACCTTGCATCATCACCCTCACCCATTGATCGCAGGTGCACCGGATGAACACGCAGTATGCCGACCTTCCCCCTCTTGACGACGCGCATCCTCTCGATCCGATCGACCGCGAACGTTTTGCACGGGACGGGCATGTCGTCATCCGTGCCCTGGCCTCGCCTGCGGAAGTTGCCGCGTACCGGCCGCTCATCCGGGAGGTCGTGACCACCATCAGCGATCAGCGGCGTACGGCGGGTAAGGTGAGCGGCTACGCGTCGTTCTTCACCCAGGTCACGAATCTGTGGCGACTGCATGATGGTGTTCTCCGGTTTGTGATCAGCCGGCGCTTCGCCCGCGCGGCAGCGGACCTCCTTGGCGTCAGAGCCGTGCGCCTCTATCACGATCAGGCACTCTTCAAACCGCCCTCGGGTCCGGGAACCCCGTGGCATCAGGACCAGGTGTACTGGCCACTCGCAACCCCGCGCGCGGTGACCCTCTGGATGCCCCTGATGGACCTCACGCGCGCGATGGGGACGATGGTTTTTGCATCGGGATCGCATCGCGACGGATCCTTGAGCGGCCTCGCGATCTCCGGAGACTCCGACGCGTTCTTTTCCGGACTCGTCCGGGAACGTGGATTCGCGCTGACGAGCTATGATCTTGTGGCGGGAGATGCGACGTTCCACACGGGCTGGACCGCGCATGCAACGCACCCGAACAGCAGCACGGTGGAACGTGAAGTGATGACCATCATCTACTACGAGGATGGCGCAACGATCATGGAACCGGATTCATCGATGCGGGCGGTCGACCTGGTCGCTTTCCACCCGGGGCAGCGCCCGGGAGAACGCGCGGCAAGCGCCCTCAATCCGCTTCTGTATTCTGCCTCCGAGTGACCCCGGGACGTCCAACGGGCCGAATGGCCCCATCTGGCTTCAGTTCTCAGGTAAAACGCTGGTTCATTAGGTAAACAGCCGCTGAATTCGGTTGATTATCTCGTAATCATGGTGCATCTTACAGCATTATGACCCCCCGCGAACGCTGGACAGCCATCTTTGCCGGTGAGAAACCGGACCGCATTCCCACTGACTACTGGGCCACCGACGAGGTCACGAGCCGCCTCTGCAAGGAACTCGGGTGTGCCGACAAGGAAGCACTGTATACCAGACTCAACATCGACGGCGTCATCCACGTCAATCCGGAACGCACGGTGAAGCATTTCCCGGGTGATCCGCAGGCCGACATCTGGGGACTCCGGCGCACGGCGATCCAGTACGGCGCCGGATCGTATGATGAGTTCGCGAACCATCCGCTCGCGGACATGACCACGGTGGAGGAGTTGCATGCCTACCCCTGGCCGAGCCCGGATGATCTGGACTACGAGCGGTTCCGGAAGGAACTTGCGGCCGCACCGCGCCATCGCTGGGTCCGGTCCGGTGAGTTCGAACCGTTCCTGATGTACTGCGCGCTCCGCGGGATGGAGAACGCGATGATGGATCTGCTCGTGGAGCAGGAATTCGTCGACACCGCCCTCGAGTACATCTTCACGTACCACCACGCGGTGAACGAACGCATCTTTGAGATCGGCAAAGGCAGGATCGACGTGACCTACGTTGCGGAAGACCTGGGTGGACAGACGGCGTTGCTGTTCGGCATCCCTGAGATCCGCAAGTTCATCCTCCCGCGGCAGAAGAAGATGGCCGATCTCGCGCGGAGTTACGGCGTGCACATCTTCTATCACACCGACGGTGCGGCGTTCGATATCATCCCGGACCTGTTGGACGTCACCGGGATCGAACTCCTCAACCCGATCCAGTGGCGGTGCCCCGGCATGGAACGGGAACGGCTGGTGGAGGCGTACGGCCGGCGCGTGATCTTCCACGGGGCCGTGGACAACCAGTTCACGCTCCCCTTCGGCACGGCAGCCGAAGTGCGTCAGGAGATCCTCGACAACATCCGCATCTTCAGCGGTGCGCGGTGGATCTGCGCTCCCTGCCACAACCTTCAACCGGTCACCCCGACGGTGAATATCACAACGATGTACGAGACCATACACGAATTCGGACGAATGTAACCCACCATTTCAGGAGAACCAGCATCATGGAAGATCTGCAGAAGCTGTACGATGCCATCCTCACGGGCAATGCAAAAGTGTCAAAGGAAGTCACCCAGCAGGCCCTCGCCGCCGGATCGGATCCCCAGGCGCTGGTCCAGAAGTACATGATCCCGGCCATGGATGAGGTCGGCCGCCGCTACGAAGCGAACGAGTATTTCGTTCCCGAGCTCCTGATCTCCGCGCGCGCGATGAAGGCATCGCTCGAGCTGATCCGCCCGCTCCTCGCTGCCAGGGGTGCCGAACCTGCCGGACGCGTGGTGATCGGGACGGTGAAAGGTGACCTGCACGATATCGGCAAGAACCTCGTGGCCGCGATGCTGGAAGGCGCAGGCTTCGAAGTGATCGATCTCGGCGTGGATGTGCCGCCCGAGAAGTTCATCGCCGCGCTGAACGAGAAGAAGGCGAACCTCGTCGCCATGTCCGCCCTGCTGACCACGACCATGAACTCGATGAAGACCACTATCGAAGCATTCAAGGCGGCCGGCATCCGCGGGAACATCAAGGTCATGATCGGCGGGGCACCCGTGACCGAGAAGTATGCCGAAGAGATCGGTGCCGATGGGTACAGCACCAACGCCAACGGCGCGGTCGCACTGGCACGCAAGCTCGTTGCGGCCTGATCCCTCACTCTTCAGCACAGGACCATCGTCATGCATCCGACGCTCGCACGGCTTCTGACCGCCACGCCCATCATCACCGATGGCGCGTGGGGGACCCAACTCCAGTCCCTCGGCCTCACGCCGGGGGACTGTCCGGACCACTGGAACCTCACGCATCCCGATGAGGTCCGGAAGGTGGCCCAGCGTTACGTCGATGCCGGCAGCCAGGTGATCCTGACGAACACGTTCGGCGCGAACCGTATCATGCTGGCAGGTCACAATCTGGCGGACAAGGTCAAGGAGATCAATACCGCGGGCGTCCGGATCTCGAAAGAGGCCGCAGGCACGCGCGCCATGGTCTTCGCATCGGTCGGTCCCACCGGCAAGATGCTCATGTCCGGCGACGTGACAGAAGAGGACCTTGCCACAGCATTCACGGAACAGGCCGCGGCACTCGCCGCGGCCGGGGCCGATGCCATCGTCGTGGAGACCATGGCGGACATCGAAGAGGCCAGGATCGCGGTATCGGCGGCGCACGCCACCGGCCTCCCGGTCGTGGCTTCGATGGTCTTCGACTCCGGCAAGGACAAGGACCGGACCATGATGGGGACCACCCCCGAGACGGTGGCCACGGAACTGACCGCCGCCGGCGCCGACGTCATCGGCGCCAACTGCGGCCTCGGCATCGAAGGGTATATCCCCATCGCCCGCCGCATGCGGGCAGCAACCTCGTTGCCCGTCTGGATCAAGGCCAACGCCGGCCTGCCCGAGATGACCAACGGCACGATCACCTATCGTACAACGCCGGAAGAGTTCGCTGCCCTTGCGCAGCAGCTCCGCGAGGCGGGAGTCGCCTTCGTTGGCGGGTGCTGCGGAACATCACCCGACTTCGTCGCCGCCCTCACCCGCACGCTCCGGTGATCCGACCATTGCACCACGGCGGTCCTGCATGAAATTGAACCTCGTCTCCTGCGAAGTCCTCTACCGGGAGCTGTCTCACCTCATCGCCCGTTCGCCGCACCAGATCGATTCCCGGTTCCTCGGGAAAGGGCTCCATGACATAGGGTCCGCCGGCATGGTCGAACGGCTGCAGGCCGCCGTGGATGCCGCCGACCTCCCGGGGTACGATGCGATCGTCATGGGCTATGCGCTCTGCAACAACGGCGTGGCCGGCCTCCGCGCCCGGACCCTGCCCCTCGTCATTCCCCGTGGCCACGACTGCATGACGATGTTCTTCGGCAGCCGTGGCCGGTACATGCAGTACTTCAACGACAACCCCGGAACGTACTTCCTGACCTCGGGGTGGATCGAACGCGGCGAAGCCAGTGGCGAACTGAAACAACTCTCGATCCAGAACAAGAACGGCATGGACATGTCGTTCGACGATCTCGCCGCCAAATACGGTGAAGAGAACGCGCGGTTCCTGTACGACGAGTTGTGCGACACCACCAGGCATTACAAGCAGATCTCGTTCATCACCATGGGTGTGGAACCTCCGGGCCAGTTCGAAGCCATCGCCCGTGGCCGGGCGGAAGAACGCGGATGGGCGTTCGACAAAGTGGAAGGTTCGATGTCCCTTCTTGAACGTCTGATCTCCGGGAACTGGAACAGCGAGGACTTCCTCGTCGTCCCACCCGGACACCGCGTGATCAGCACCTACGATGAACGTATCATCGCCGCAGAGCCCGAGAGCAGGTGAGCGAACCGGTCCATATCCGCCTCCGCCCCATGGGGGTGGACATCGAGTCCGCGAAAGGCACCCCGCTCCAGGACCTGCTGTTCTCGTACGGCGTGGAGTTCCCCTGTGGCGGGCATGGCAAATGTAAAGGGTGCCGCGTCCGCGTCCTCGAAGGCTCACTCCCCCTCTCCCCCGCCCAGGAGCACATGCTCAGCCAGGCGGAGCGGGATGCCGGCTGGCGGCTGTCATGTCAGTGCACCGCGGACAACCTCACGCTCGAGCTGGCACAGTGGGAAGCCCAGATCCTCGCGGACACGTCGCGCTTCTCCTTCACGCCCCGCACAGGGTTCGGCGTTGCCATCGATGTCGGCACCACCACGATCGTCGCCCAGCTCCTCGATATGTCGCGCGGCGAGGTCCTTGCCGTCCGGAGCGCACTCAACCCCCAGGCACGGTTCGGCGCCGATATCATGAGCCGCGTCTCCGCTGCCGTGGAACCCGGCGGGCGCGAACGGCTCGCTGACGTCATCCGCGAACAGATCGCCACCATGATCGCCGAACTGTTGCAGGCCGCGGGTGACCCCACGCGGACGGTCACGGATGTCGTCCTGGTGGGCAACACCGTGATGCACAATCTCTTCTGCGGCGTCGATGTGACACCGCTCTCCTACTATCCCTTCGAGCCCGTTTCCCTCGCCACCGTGGAATTCACGGCGTCGGGGCTCGGCTGGGAGGTCCCGGGAGATCCTCCCGTGCGTTTCCTTGCCGGGATCGGCGGATTCGTGGGGAGCGATGTCCTCGCCGGGGTGTTCGCCACCGGGATGCATGAGCGTGCCGAGACCCGGGTGCTCGT
This sequence comes from Bacteroidota bacterium, assembly GCA_030835135.1. Lineage (GTDB taxonomy): Bacteria > Bacteroidota > Ignavibacteria > UBA10030 > UBA6906 > JAGDMK01. Next base: position 239,721 of record JAUQWO010000076.1, on the reverse strand, counting down.
GGACCTCGGAACGAACGGCGAGATCGTCGTTGGCAATCGTGATCGGATGATCTGTGCGTCCACGGCCGCAGGCCCCGCCTTCGAAGGGGCACGGATCTACATGGGCATGCGTGCCGCCACCGGCGCGGTCTCCGCCGTCCGGATCGAGCAGAATACGCTGGTCTGCCATGTGCTGGGCAACGTCCCACCCCGCGGCATTTGCGGAAGCGGACTCGTGGATGCGGTCGCCAATGCGCTCCGCCTCGGTCTCATCCGTGCTGGCGGCCGCTTCGAAGACGGCGGGTCGTCACTCACGCTCGCTGCGCCCGTGAAGATCTCACAGACCGACATCCGTGAACTCCAACTTGCCAAGGGCGCGATCGCGGCTGGTATCCGCCTTCTGACCCGCGAGTTCGGTGTCGAGCCTCCCGCGGTCCACGAAGTGCTCCTGGCCGGCGCCTTCGGCAACTACGTCGATACAGGCAGCGCGCGCCGCATCGGCCTGCTCCCCTTCGCGGCGGAACAGATCCAGCCCTCCGGGAATACGGCGCTGCTGGGAGCAAAGATGGCGCTGTTCGCCCCCGCAGGCACATTCGACGCGCTGGCGAAACGGATCGCTCATGTCTCCCTCAGCGAACTCGAGGGATTCCAGGATATCTATGTTGACGAGATGATCTTCCCCGGCGGAGAGCCGGAGACACCGTAACACCCTGTCCACGACATCGCACTGAAGGCAATGACCATGTCCATCGTCGCACAACGCATCCTCACCTCCCCACGCCGGCTCGCCATGCCGGTACTTTCGTTTCCCGGGGCATCACTCGCGGGCACCACGGTCCGCGGGATGGTCACCAACCCCGATGCCCAGGCCGCGGCCGAATTGGCCCTGCATACGAAGTACGCAACCCCGTTCATCATGTCCGCCATGGACCTCAGCGTTGAAGCAGAGGAGTTCGGGGCATCGATCATGATGGATGATTGGGAGGTACCCACCGTAACCGGCAGGTTCGTGATCGACATGCCGGGCATCGATCAGCTCCGCGTCCCCCCGGTTGGCGCGAAGCGGACAACGGTATATCTGAAGACCATCGAGAAGCTGCGTGCGGCCGGCACGGACGCCGTTGTGTTGGGTGGGATGATCGGTCCGTTCTCGCTGGCCGGACGCCTGTTCGGGGTGAGCGAAGCGCTGGCAGAGACCGCAGGCGAACCGGCAATGATGCATGCCTTGGTGAAGAAGACGACCTCATACCTAACGGCCTATGCCCGCGCGTTCAAGGCGGCCGGGGCACACGGGCTCATCATCGCAGAACCGACGGCGGGATTGATGTCGCCCGCATCGACGTCGGAATTCTCCTCCCCGTATGTGAAGCAGATCCGTGAGGCGGTCGAGGACGGCACCTTCACGATCATCCTGCACAATTGCGGCGCACGGATCGGCCATCTCCAGGCTTCGCTGGCCTCCGGCGCGAAGATCCTGCATTTCGGAAAGCCCATGGACCTCCCTGCGGCACTTGCGCAGGTACCTGGCGATACCATTCTGTGCGGAAACCTGGATCCATCGGAGATCTTCGTGGGATCGACAGTGGGTGATGTTGCGGCGAGAACGTCTGCATTGCTTGCTGCGACAGCGTCGTACAAGAACTTCGTCATCTCTTCCGGATGCGATATCCCGGCGGCCGCACCCCCGGCCAACCTCGCGGAATTCTTCACGACCGTCGGCCGCTGACCGGCCACACACAGCGACCCCGCCGGAGGGAGCAGACGCCCTTCCGGCGGTCCTTTTTCCTACCAGAACTTCAGCGCGGGTTTCCCCTCCGCCATCCGGGCGATCAGAAGAGCGAGCTCCATCGCGTGATAGTCTCCCCACATGGTGGCCTCGTTGCACGGCACCGACCGGCCCGCGGGGATGTTGTCCCAGCCGTTCGGACGGTGATAGACCGAGTGGAGAATGAGTCCCTGATGTTTCGGATCGAGGGAAAGGTACGGTTCGGCGAACACATGCTTCGCCACGGTGAGTCCGGCCTGCAGGTAGGCCGTCCCCTGCTCCTTCTTTCCATGCTGTTGCAGATAGAGGCCCAGGCGGAGGAGCCCCTGGGCAGCGATCACCGCCGCGGAGCTGTCCACGGGCTCATGCGCATTGAACGGATCCGCCGGACGGCCCAGGATGTCGCCCATATGCGCCAGCCCCGGTGCACCGGTGTCCCAGTAGGGGATGCCATCGAGAGGCGACTGCCCGATGTAATGGTCCGCGACCGCTTCCGCCGTGGCCAGGAATGTCGACAGAACCTCAGCCTTCTTCCGTCCCTTCGGCATCGCCCCCTCGTCCAGTGCCGCCAGGTATTCCAACTCCTCGGCGAACCCGCAGAGGATCCATGCCTGCCCGCGCGTCCAGGTGGAGAACGGCGAATAGCCCTGCTGTGAACTCGGGCAGCGGTACGAGCCGTCGTTCAGATTGAAGATGGATTCATGGGCCACGCGTCCGCGGACATCGTACGCATCACGCCCTTCACCGAAATACACGTTGTACCGCGCGGTCGTGAACGCGTGCGTGACCAGACGCTCCAGGAGCGAGATCTTCCGGTCCTTCTCTCCCATGAGCACATGCCCGAGCTGGTGCGCGAGCGCGAGCACGCGCAACGAGCGGATGGTATCGGCGAACAACGAATGCGGCCCGTTGAATGAGTAGATGTATCCTTCGCCGTTCCCGAGGTCGGTCCACCGTGCCGCCTGGACCGCGCCACTCACCTTCAGGGCCAGTTCATAGAACGAGCGTTCCCATGTGTTCTCGGGGATCCTCCCTTCGAGCATCAGGCGGCGCAGATTCCCATAGGTGCTGATATTGTTGAACCCGTGGTCGTGCACGCCGACATGACTGACATGCGTCGCCATATGGTCCACGGTCGCCTGCCTCCCGATCGCAAGCGCACCGGCGTCCCCGGTCGCATCGAACTGCAGGACCGCGGCACCGAACTGAAACCCCTGCGTCCATTCGGTCCATCCGCGCGATGTATACACGCCGTTCACCGTGAACACAGGGGTCCCGTGGTGCGGATTCCAGGTCTTCTGAAGGAGGGTGATCTTCTGCCCCGCCAGCTCGAACAACCGTGTGGTCTGGGGTGCGAGTGCCCGCGGGGAGAGTGTGGTATCGATCTTCATGGAGCTTCTGCTTTCCTGCTTGTGTCGTGTGGAACCCTCAACGCTACAGCTTTCTCATGTGCATGCCACCGTCGAGGTAGATGACTTCCCCGGTCGAATACGGGAAGTCGCCCTTGACGAGCGAGCCCACCGCCTTCCCGACATCATCCGGCTGTCCCCAGCGAAACTGCGGGACAAGCCCCTCGCCCATCAGCCGGTCATACTTTTCCTTCACGCCGGCGGTCATGTCGGTCGCCATGATGCCCGGCCGGAGTTCGAACACATGCACACGCGACTGCGCCAGGCGCGAGGCCCAGAGTTGCGTCACCATGGAGAGTCCGGCCTTGGACACGCAATACTCGCCCCTGTTGAGGGAGGCGGTGTTGGCGGAGATCGATGACACGTTGACCACGACGAACCCATGGGGGAGGATCGGATCGGGACGTTGCTCGAGCCAGTACTTCGCCACCGCCTGGGTCAGGAAGTACGGTCCCTCGAGGTTCACCTGCAGCACGTGCTGGAACGATTCGAGCGTGGTCTCGGTGACATCGGCACGGACGCGCGGGCCGATGCCTGCATTGTTCACGAGAACATCGATCCTCCCCAGCGCCTCCAGCGTCTGGTCCACGAGCCGCTGACGGTCCTCCTGGATCGCCATATCCCCCTGGAATGTCACGAATCGTTGGTCCAGCTCTGACTGGCGGGCCTTGCACATCTCGACAGTTTCCGCTGCCGCCTGCGCGTTGCCGGCGTAGTTGATCACGAGCGAGACACCTTGCTCGGCGAGCCGTCGTGCGATCCCCCTGCCGAGGCCACGGCTTCCGCCTGTAATGATCGCGACGGGTAACGATGCTGCCATCTCACACTCCTTTTCTTCGTTCGCTGGTCTTCTCCGGCCCGCGGCGGCGCGTCCGCGTTGCCGGATCGGTCACTATAGTATACAACTCAGGACGCCGAGAGGCAATGATGCGCCGGTCGTGCGGGCCCTGTGCGGCATGACTGTCACCCTTCGTTGATGATCCTGGACTGCCGCCGGAAGTACCATGTCATCAACCAGCCCATGAACGCGGTAGCGGCACCGAGCCCGATCGTGAGAACATGGACCGGGACCGAAGCCGGGACGATACCCAGCAGAACGACCACGGTCCCAATGCTCGCGGTGAGGACACCAACGATCTGATACGAGGACAGGGCGTTCCCTGACCACCGGAGGCTCTCGTCGCTTGCCGGCGTGTCCTGATCGACGAAGAACACCCTGATCCGCTCCAGGGTGGCTGCCGAACGTTCCGGCCAAAGGGCCGTAAGCAGGAACACCAGGGACGAGACCCCCACACCGGCAATGATGTTCGCTTCGTACTGATATCCGTCAAAGGAGAAGAGGACGTTCACGATCAGCACGATGACGAGCCCGGCGGTCGATGCTACGATCGCCGACCACGAGGGGGTGCGGCGGATCAGGAAGCCGAGCATCACCGGCGTCAGCATGGAAGGCCCGAACCACGAATAGTAGTTGAGCGCCACATCGAAGACACTCTTCCATCGCTGAAAGAAGAGCGCGGTGGCCGTTGCGAGCACCCCCAGGATGATCGCGGTGATACGGCTGGCCGTGAGCTGTTCCTTTTCGTCCGGTGCAACACCCGCCGGCGTGGTCCGGAATCGCACATAGACATCCCGGATGAGGATGGACGCGAGGTAATTCAACTGCGTATCGATCGAGGTCATTGCCGCCGCCAGGATCGCCGACAGTGTCAGGCCGATCAAACCGTTCGGGAGGAGCGTGAGGGCAAGGGTAACGAACGCGGACTCTTCCGGATGCGGATCGCCGGGCCACATTGACGCGAGGTCCGGGAACAGCACCCGCGCTGCCATGGTCGGCGCGATCCAGAGGAACGGCAGTACGAGGCTGAGTCCGGCACAGAGCAACGCCATCTTCCGGGAGTCGTGCTCGGTGGGCACGCTGTAATACCGTTGCCCGATATGCCATGCGGCATTGTACCCGATGAACGTGCTCAGGAGATACGCGATGTAGAACCACGGCTTCGTCCACACCTCCGAAAAACCAAGATACCCCGCCGGAGCCTCGGCAATGAGGCGCTGGAATCCCACCGTCAGGTCCCAACTGCCGCCCAACGCCACGAACGCGAGCGGACAGACAAGGAACGACACGATCAGGATGATGAAGAACTGCAACGAGTCCGTGATCACCACCGCCCACAGGCCACCCGCACTGGTATATATGAGCATCACCAGTCCCGTGACGATCATGGACATTTCCAGACCGGTGAGGGTGATGGGACCAAGGGAGACGGTGAAGGCCACGATCCCGAGCGCCGCGGCGATGAATTTGCAGAGCGTATAGATCATGAGACCGAGGCCCATGATCGCGGGGATGATGGACAGGAAGGTATAGTAGTAGGTCGTGGACTGCGAGAAGCGCCGGGTCAGAAATTCCATGGGCGACGAGAGTCGTGCCCTGCGCCAGCGCACCGCGTATACGATGTAGCCGAGGGCGTAGCCCCATGCGGCGGAAGTGAACAGGACGATCGCGCCCGCCCCGTGAAGGTACGTATACCCCGCGGCGCCCACGAACATGAACGCCGAGAACCCCGCGACGAACGTGGACAGAGCGGAGATCCACCACGGGATTTTCCCTCCCCCCTTGAAGAAATCATCGACGGTCTTGTTGAAGCGCGTGAGATAGATGCCGACGCCGGTGAGCATCAACAGATACATGACGACCACAAGGATGTCGAGAACGTTGACCTGCTTGACGACAAGGTTCATATGCACCTGCTGAGTGGATGGTTACGACAGTATGGAGAATTCAAGTTCATGGATACCGGGATCCTCGATCCGGATCGAGCCGAACCCGGAGGCAGGATCGATCTGCGGATGCCCCGGGACGCCATCGATGGTGATCCCCCGGGCAGCAGGATCCCCGATGACCACGTCCGTCATCCCCATGGCACGGATCCGTACGATGGTACCGGCAGACCCGGTGCGTACCTCGAGGACCTCCCCGTTTCCCACCTCGCGCACCGGCATGGCGCAGGCGTTCGTGCCGTACCGTATCGTGAGCGTATGGTGACCCCGGTCCTGATACGTCGCGGGGATCTTCAGACATCCCCGAAGCACCTGGCCATCGACGCGTATCTCTTCCAGGCACGGCCCCGCGTGGTCGATCTCCACGTCCCAGATCGTGCCGCGCACGTCGTAGCCCCGCAGCGTGACCGGCCCGATATCCAGGCCAAGAGGGATGACCGACATCCCGCCCGGATCCAGTTCGATACCACACAGCCCTTCAACGATGGCTCTGTGCCATCCGGTGACGCAATTCAGATTGGATACCGCGCCATGCCTCCTCCACGCCGGACCCGGTTCCTGTGTCAATCCCTCGAGCGCGAGGAACTCCGGAACGAAGCCCAGGCGGCCAAGCACGAGTTCCGCTGAACGCGCCCACCGGCCGATCGCCTCTGCGTTACCTGCTCGGCGAAGCACCTTCACCAGATAGATGTCCCAGTGAGGATACCATGCACCAAGGGCATCCTCTCCCGAACCCCGGTCATCGCGAACAGACAACATCCGCATCCCCCTGAGCGTCTGCAAATGCTCGGTGATGAACCGTCCCATGGCCGGCACCATCCCCCGCAGCAGATGGAGGCCCGGGGCATGTTGAAGGAAGAGCAGCGAGAACGAAGGGAACGTGTGATTGCGCTGGCCGGTCACGCGGTCATAGCTGTCAACCAGGAAACCAACGGCCGGATCCCAGAACCTGGCCAGGAACACGCGCTCGATGGCGGAGGCGTACTGGCACGCATCCTTCCGCACCGCATCATCCCCGATCATGACCGCCACAGTGTCCATCAGCCGCGCAAAGGAATACAGACATCCGGTCTCCAGCGCCACCACGCTCTCGTCACTCCGCCCGAATGCAACGGGCCGGTCCGGGTAGAAACTCAAATTCGGGACGAGTCCATCCGGATCCGCCGCCATCGATCGGCGGAGATGCGCCACGGCGTGTGGGTAGACGGATAGTAACCCTGTCATCTCTCCCGTCGCCCGCGCATGCTCGTACGAAAGGTGCAACAGAAGAAAGTCCAGAGCGCCGTGCGGTGGCGTGTCCATCGGCTCGTGGGACCTCGTCCAGCGTGCCGGGATACTGCCGTCGACATCCCGGTGCGCGTGCACATACCGTACCATCGATCCTGCCAGATCCCCGGCGCCCCACCGAAGACACTCGTGTCCCGTCACGAGGTTGTCCCAGGCCCATAACCAGTAGTAGGCCCCCGGTGTGGCCCGCGTCATGCCGGCATCATGCACAGCAGCGGAGCGCACCAGACCGGGCACGGTGCTCATGAACGCGCTGAGTTCCGGCAGGGATGCACAGCTCAAACGCGGTGCGGATGCACTCGCCGCTGCCGATCGCTTGCGCACACGTTCCACCGTTTCGTGATCAAGAAGCTCAGTTTCCCGTCCGGTGGGGTCGTTCTCACTGCCTGCGATAACGAATATCGGCTCCCGGGGATCGGATCCATCGAGAGGTACCACGAACGTGATCCACCGATCATCCACGGAGGGCATGGACCTCTGAGATCCGGCGACGATCCAGGTCCTCGCATCGCAGATCGGGATCGACGTATCGCGGTACTCCGGCCGGAGATCCTCGGGCGTGGCAAGTCCGGAGCGGATCGGCCGGTTGAAGATCATTCTGCGCCAGTGCTCGGGAATCAGGAAATCGCCTGCGTACGGACCCGTGCGCTTCAGCCAGGGACCGAGCTCAATGCGGTCGCGGCAACACCATGTGAGCCAGGGCCCGCGCACCACTGCCTCTTCCCACGTCCGGTCGCCGCGCACATCGGTGAACACGGCATCCTTTGAGAATCGAACCATGACGCTCACATGCGGCACGTCGCACCGGACGTAGACATGCACGGCGCGATCGGCCGCAACGATCTCGCACACAAAGCGGCCACCCGGGATCGAGCCCACCGTGGACACGCTGTGCGGGTGATGGTCAACCGTGTCGAAGGTGACCGGCATCACCCACCCCCCGGGGCCGTGGAGTACCATGGTCACCACGCCCTCCGGCCTCACGAGCAACCGGGAATTCCGGCTGACGGGCTGCAGCCCATGGAAGCCGAAGTCGACGATCCCGTTCCCACCGTCACCGATGCAGGCGTTCACACGGTCCCCCGAGATCCAGCAGGAACGGTCGGCTGTCCGTCCAAGGTCGCGCATCATAGGCGGACCCCTTCCGACAGGCGCGTGCCATCAAAGAACACATGGCTGCCATCGGTGAACCGGAGGTCGACGACATGATCGAACATCCGCACGACCGGAGGCACGGGATCGCGGGCCAGGGACAAACACCAGACCAGGTGCCGATAGGTGCCCGCATGGCTCCACCGGAGGAAATACTGACGGGTGCCATCATTCGGATACGCCGGCACACATTCGTCGGACCCGGTCGTGACCAATCCACCGTCAGGCGCGAGCAGGAAGACGGACATCGTTTTCCCGGCGGATCCCGCCCTCCAAACGGTCATACCGGAGATGGCGTCGGCCGTGAATGGTGCATGGCTATGGAGGTTCCAGGCGATGTCCGCTTCCGCCCGGCAAGCAATGACGTCGATGCCAACGACACGCTCATGCGCCGCATCGACGAGCAGGGAACGGTGACAGCGCTGCACCCCCAGATGCGGGAGATAGACACGCGCCAGATCCACGGAAAGCGACACCACGCCGTCATCCGACACGACCTGAGGCCGTGGAGCAAGACATCCGGGAGGAAAGAAATCGGGAAGCCACACGGTACTGTCGCCGATCTGCCCTCGCCCGTTGATGGTCACGATGTTGTGCAGCGACGAATCGCGGCGGTACACGGGACCGGGGCCGGAAGCGAGCAACGTCCCATCGGCGTACCACAGGAAGGAGCCATTGCAGGGATCGGCATGCCCGTACCCCCCACGTTCTCCTGCAGCGTACCGAGCGGCGCCGATCGGAGGCCCGGCACGGAACGTGAACACGCCGCTTCGATCTCTGCCGGTACGGACCGTGACCTGCCCTCCATCGGCGAAGTGATCGATGGTGGAGAAGCTGCCCTCCGGCGGTATCGTGGGATCATCGTAGAGGAATTCATAGACGCGCCGGCGCGGGGGCACGCCGCGGAAGTCGATCCCCTCATGCGGGCCGTCCACCAGAGCGTGTGCGGTGGCCTTGGCCCTGTGTGATCCCGTACGCGCAGCGATCAGATAATGACACCATGCGTCGCCACCGACGCGGAATTGTGGATCGCCGAACGTGATGCCGCGAAGCGCATCCGGTGACATCGTCGCTGAGCGGAACGCGGACGCTTGCTCCCAGTGCGGCAGGTGCCACAGGTGCTCCCCGGTACACACCCGGATGATCTCCACCCAACGGAGAAGGAATCCATACTCATAGATCCAGAGATTCGTCCCGTGGGGATGGAATCCATCGTCAGGAAGCATCGTAAGGATCGTATCGAGCGATCCCCGGCATTCCGCCAACCATGCATCGGCATGCGGGTGGTCTTCGTGAAACAGGCACGCGAAAGCAAGCAGGCCAAGGCCGCATCCGAGATAATGCGCCTGGGCCAGATCGGTGCGCGCGGGTGACAGATGCCCGCGCACGATCTCCGCGGCATTCCAGATCCACCTGCGTACCTCGTCCCGTTCACTCTCCGGGATCACGTCGTGCATCCAATCATACACCAGGCACAGCAGGAACAGCATCTCGCCGGCCTGGGTGTCGATCCCCCACGGTTCAAAGTCCGGACGGCGGGTTTCGGTGACGAAAGTTCTCAGCGCGGCCAGCGCAGCCTTCTGCGACATTGCAGACGGATCCAGTACGGCAACAAAGGCGGCCAGCACCGCGCGATCTTCGGGGCGTACGCGCTCAGGGCCTGCCGGCACCTTCGATTCGGGCGTCACCACCGCGGGAAGAGCCGGGGATGCCAGTAGTGCCTGAATGAGATCCCAGTGTGCGTGATGGGACGAACCCGCACGGGACCGGAGTTCCGCGATATCATCGCGCGTGATCAGAAGACGCGGGTGTGATCCTCCGATCGACGGACGGAGGCGGACCGGACGGGGTGTACTGCGGACAGGCGCATCCTGGATGAGCGCAACCGTACGAGGATGGAGACGGGGGTCGGCGGCGGTACACCGGATCTCACCGCTGCACGCGGGAGGAAACCAGACGGTTGCCCGGAGCCACCCGCAGTCGGCTTCATCACCCCACCATTGGACCATCGCATCACGGGCCAACGCTCCCCAGGTGACGGTGATCCGGGGAACATCCGGGATGCCCCTCCATCCCGGCCAGGGTCCGACACGCACGCCCGGGAGTTCGGCCGCGAAATCAAGATTGGAGAACGTGGCCGGACCGGAGGGATCACGCCAGCGTGCATAGCGGCAGAGTCCGGAGAGGGGGAATTCCTTCGTATCGATCATGACCACGATGCGCACATCATGCGCATACGGACCGACCGGGGTACTCGCACAGTCAGCTGCGCTGCTCCCGACCGGCTGCAGATCACACTCTGCGATATGTCGCGGACGCGTGATCACGGCAGCCGATGGACGTCCGATCTCACCAGAGGGGTGGAGCCTTCGCGGAAATGGACGCGTACCAGCCCCGATGTCCGCGGCAGGAATACCTCGGCCCCGCCACAGGTGACCTTGCCTTCCATGACACCGGTATGACGGGAGGGAATAACGGTCACGACCGATTCCTGCGAACCGGCGGTCATGCTGATCCAACTTCCCGCAGGGCCGCGGGCTGGACGCGGGATACCGAGCAGTGCAAGATGCTTCGGCAGTGCCGATGCCGCGGTGGGATCGAACCGGATCACCAGGTCGCCCCCGTTGCGCATCGCGGCTGCCATGTTCTTATCGACCTCCTTCGCGTACGGGAGAGCGACGGCGTCATACCGGTGCCGACCCAGAACGAACGAACCGTTGATCCACCGTCCACGCGATGCAAGGAGTGGCGAGATGACATCCGGGTGAAAGTGATCATCCAGCAGCGCAAGGACACCAGCAAACACCTCCGCCGCGAGCCGGTCCGCACGCGGGTCGGCGAGCGCGTGGAGAAGATCCACGGGGAAGACCAACAACACATTCGCCACGGGAAGCGCCCCACCCGTAGCCTGCACGTGATCCTGCAGGCGTTTGTTCCAGACCGGAAAGCCCGGCCACGTGCTGTGGTCGGGATATCCCGGCAACGGCGGCGACCCGAGGAAGGAGCGTTCCTGCCCGATCGTGCCGACCGGCCCGTAGGCATGGGCGAGCCATCGGTTGCCGGCGAACGCCAGCACATCCACGCAATGGTCCATCACGGACAGCTGCCACCCTTCGCCGTCGTCGTCGCCGACGGTCCACAGATTGTTGTACGCGAACTTCCCGGGTGAGTGCCGCCCCAACGATGCCGCGATGACACTGAGTGCGGCAAGGTTCGCGTAATAGGGCGAGCCCGGAAGACGGAGGTCGTTCACGCCGCCAACGTCCACAAAGCCACCGCTCTTGGCCTCGCCCCCCTTCCAGAGGTCCATGCTGCCATGGTTCATGTCGCACATGTCGCCGGATTCAAAGTGCCAGGTGTCGTGGATCCCGGCCACGCAGTATTGACCCCAGAGGCGCCGTATCACCCGGTTCGTCGCGCGCTGCGCATCCACGACGGTTTGTTGGACGATGCGGTAGTACGACTGGCGCACGTGGGAATGGGAACCATCGGCAGCGTCAAGTGCGAGCTTCCAGAGCACCTTCTCCGGTGAGAGCCCGAGCGATTCCGTCCACGCGGTACGGATCACCGGGGTGAACGGAAGGCTGCCATACGTGCAGGTGTATCCGGGTTCATCCCACATGAGGCCCTGCGGGTGGATCCCTGCTTTCTTCTGCGCTGCCAGCCGGCGCGCATACGCACGCATCTGCGCCCGGCTGGAGTAGTCCATATGGGACGAGCGCACACGGAAGAACGCGAGGATGTCCCAGGCCCCACCGTCCGGCGGCGCAAAGGTCCCGAATGCTTCCACATATCTGTCACGCGCGTTGTAGAACATGCGGGACGAGGCGGTAATGTCCGTGATATCATCATGGGCGATGGAGGTGACGCCACTCCTCACGGCATACACGCGCGCCAATCCCAGCGGCAGGTATTCCAGGGCGACCTCGTGGAACATGTGACCGTGCCGCGGTGTGAGTTCACACCGGACCGAGAAGCGGCCAGCTTCGACAGGCACACGGTGGGGAAAGACGGATGCACGGCTTGCGTTCCCGAACAACAGAACTTCAGCCCCCCCGTGCTCCCCGATCAGCGTCCGCGAGATGAACCGCGGGTCCGGACCGATCCAGAGTTTCAGGCCGGACGCCTTGCACATTCTGCTGATGTGTGCAACGGCCGCGCGGGCCTCGGGGTCGTCCCACGTGTACCGTGTGCAACGGACGAACACCGCCACACCATCGAACCCGGCAGCCACGAGCGCCCGGAACTGCGTCTCGCGCAACACCGCGTCCTCGATCACGGCATCGGGGATGGTCCACACCATGGGGGTCACAGGAAGGATATGCTTTTCACGATTCATGGATCAGTCGTACTCCTCGAAAAGAACGTTGTCGAACCAGCCTATGCCTTCGCCGGCATGATACAGCCGGCAATGAACCCGGTCGGGTGCGGGAGCGATCGGGGGCGTCTCCACGACCACCAGGGCCCATCCATTCTCCACGGATCGTGTCTGACCCGTGAACTCTTCATACCCCGACGGATCGTACACTCCCGGCGCATCCGAACGATGAAGTGCGAGAGCAACGGTGGCGGTGCCACCGCGCGTACGGACGCGTGCGGACAGGCGATAGTGTCTCCCCGGGATGAACGGAGGACCGCTGAATGCCGGGCCGATCGTCGTGAGGACCCAGCGGCCCCTCCCCCCGGCAGACGCGCCGATCTTGAGCGAGGCGGAGTCGTCAAACCCCACCTCCCTGTCGATCTTCCCTTCGACCAGTGTCCTTCCACCTTCCAGCACTTCGAACGCCCATGGCCAGAGGTCGGTCCTGGTGAGATCCGCACTGGCGAACGTGTCGGTGAATGTGTGCACACCACGGACATGAACGGGGACATCGGCGAGTCCGCCCGGACGGGCAGTTCTGGCCACCCGCAACCACAGGTCTGCCTCGTTCCGCGGCATGCTCCGGAGAGAGAAGCGTGCCCGGGCGATGAAGCCCCGGGGCAGCGTCACCGGCTCGCCTCCCTGGCACACGGTATAAGCGAAGTGCATATCCCACATATATGCACAGATCCCCGCCGCGACCCCGGAAGAGGATTCGATCCGCACCACGGGGTTATCGTCTTCGGTCAGCCAGGCAGCTTCATCGCCCGCATGCATCAGGATGTTATGTTTGTCATCCGATTCGCAATGATGGTGTGGGATCAGCACCACGTCACCGGCACGGCGCACGGCATGCCTCTGATACCGCTTCGTCCCGCCATCTCCTGGAACAAAACTCCCCTCGACCCACAGATCGCAGAATTCCAGCTCACCGTGGTGCGGATTCGGTGTCACCCGCCACCCGGCGGCTCCCGTGACGTGAAGCTCTGCCTCCACATGGACCTCATACCGGCCATCGTCCTCCGCTGTCACGTTGAGATGGTACGTGCTCGTTGCGACGCCGGATGCCGTTGTTCCCGTGCAGACGACCGCAACGGAACGTGCGGTGGTGGTGCCGGCAGTGACCGTTGCCATCGACGACATATTCCGTTCCGGGTGCTCATGGTCAGCATATTGCTGCCAGTAGAGCGCCAATGGGAATGTGGAGCCGAGAAGTGGCGGTTGTCCCACCCGGGTCCTGAAGAACGTCATGCGCAGCGCGTGGATCTCCGCGACGAGTTCTTCGCCATCCCATATCCGGCACGCAGCCGGCCCTGTCAGCTCAAGGCGCAGGAGCGACCTCCATCGTCTGCAGGTCCGTTTCAATGCGTGCGCGGAACGATGACCCGTACACGGACGTGCGCAGTGAGGTCTCGATCTGTGTGCGGGCTGCGCGGTTGATCTCATCCACATGCGCTGCGAGTTCATCCACCGGGAGTTCGCGTGCCCACACCCGGTCGAGCAGTGGCTGCAGCCTCTCCATGATCGGAGCGGACGCCCAACTCGAGAACCGGACGAAGAACCGTGGATCGCCGCCGTTATGGCGCAGACTCAGATCCCACACCTCACGGAAGCCGCTCCCCCGAAGAGCGGCATATCTGCTCTCCCAACCACCCACAAAATCCACGTCACGCAGGACGGGATTCGGCTGATAGGTCGACGCACCTCCGATGATCCATTTCAGTGCTTTCCAGGAAGCGCGCGCATCGGCGGTGTGGGATGAGATCGATAGCCCTCCGCTCGCCGATCGGAAATAGGCCGGTGCCTTCCCGGGAAACCGCGGCAGGGGCGCAACGCCCCAGGGAACGGTCAGTGCTTCGATCAGGGACTGATGCGGAACGGCCTCCACGAGCATCGCCACCCGCCCTGTTTGCAGGAGCTGTGGTGCCTGCATGCCCAATGCCTGGACCGTGCGCAGGTCGGGCATCAGCCCATCGTTCATGAGGTCGAGATACCGGCGATAGACTTCACGAGAGGTTGCCGGCAGTTCCAGACGCGTACCGCCCCGTGGGAAACGGCTGCCATTCATGATCTCCAGGGCTTCCACGAAATGGCTGCCACAGTAGATCCCATACCGGGCAGGCGCTCCCCCTGGTCCGCTGCGCCGGGTCAATGCCCGCGCCGCCGCGACCATCTCATCCCAGGTCCAGGCACTGTCGGGATACGCTATCCCCGCGGCATCGAACATGTCTTTGCGGTAGTACACGCCGCAGGTGAATTCCCAGTTCCCGACGCTATACCACCCGCTATCCGCCGCCATGCCACCGTCGACAACGTGCGGCCAGAGCCGCCCGACGAACGGATCATGCGCCGCAACCGTTCGCAGATCGAGCAACCGTCCGCTCGCGGCGAGTTCATCCCGCATCGTGCTGTTCGTATAAAAGATATCCGGCGCCTTGTCCGCTGCCATCATCGCATAGAGTTTTTCCTGTCCCGAGAACGGATGCAGGACGATGGTCACACCGGACGTCTCCGCGAATGCGGGGATCTCCTTCTGCAGTACGGCGACCTCCACGGCATTCGCGGGGCAGTTATAGGTCACCGTGCCCGGAGCGGACTGCTGGTTGCCGCCGCACCCCGCAACGAAGACCGCGAGGATCACAACACCGATGCATGCTCTCATCCGCGGAGCCCTCCCATCTGCAGCCCTTTGACGAAATGCTTCTGCGCCGCGATAAAGACGATGACGTTCGGGATCATCACCACCAGTGCGGCGGCCATCAGGACGTGCCACTGGACGGAGCCGGAGCCCACGATCTGGTTCTTCAGCATATGGAGCCCGAGGGTCAGCGTGGCTTTCTCCGGGCTATTGATATAGATCAGCGGGTTGAAGAAATCATTCCATGCCCCGATGAAACAGAAGAGTGCCACCGTTGCGACCGCCGGACGGGCGAGTGGCAGGATGATGCTCCAGTAGATCCTGAACCGTCCCGCGCCATCGAGCCGCGCCGCTTCGTCATACTCCCGCGGGATCGTCATGAAGAATTGCCGGAACAGGAAGATGTAGAACGGCGATCCGAACACAGCCGGGACGATCAGGGGATACCACGTATCGATCCACCCGAGCCGCGCATATGCGGCGTACAGCGGGATCATCGTCACCTGCCCCGGCAGCATCATGGTGGACAGACAGACCGCAAAGAGGGCATCACGCCCGCGGAAGCGCAGCCGGGAGAATCCATATGCCACGAGGGACGAGGACAGCACGGTGAGGACCACGACGCTCACGGTGATCACGGATGTATTGAAGAGATACCGGCTGAACGGGAACAGCGTCACCGCATCGATATAGTTCTCCCACCGGGGGGACGGGGGTATCCACTGGAAGGGCTGGGCAAACACGCCTGAGGCATCCTGCAGGGACACAGAGAGCATCCATACGAGTGGGAGCGTGAACGCCGCCCCGAGAACGCTCAGGATGCCGTACAGCAGGCTTGTCCGGAGGGTCATCGTCAGTGTCGCCCTCCACGATGTGTCCATGCGCCTCACCGTTCGCCTCCCTCATAGTGCACCCAGCGCTTTGCCATGCGCATCTGCGCGACCGTTGCTGCGAGGATCAGGAAGAACAGGACCCACGCGAGCGCCGATGCATAGCCCATGCGGAATTCCTGGAAGGCCTTCTTATACAGGTACAGCACCACGAACAGCGTTGCATTGTTCGGCCCGCCCTCGGTCCCGGGCTGTGCGGTCCCGGTCATCACGAACGCCTGGGTGAACACCTGAAACGTGCCGATGATCCCGACCACGAGATTGAACAGCACTGCTGGTGAGATCATGGGGACGGTGACATGGATGAAGCGGCTCAGAGGGCCGGCCCCGTCGAGTTCCGCTGCCTCATACAATTCCTGCGGGATACCCTGCAGTGCCGCAAGGAAGATCATCATGGTGCCGCCAACGCCCCAGAGGGACATGAGGACGAGCGAGGGCTTCGCCCACACTTCGCTCTGCAGCCAGAGCGGCCCCGCGATACCGACATGCTGCAAGAGCGCATTCAACAGGCCATATTCCGGGTTGAAGATCCAGAGCCAGAGCATGGCCACCGCGACCATGTTCGTGATCGATGGGAGAAAGAACGCGGTTCGGAATATCGCGACCCCTTTTGCTTTCTGGTCGAGCAGGAGCGCGAGGCCAAGGGCGACGGCAAGACCGAGCGGGACGGAGAGCACCACATAGACCAGCGTATTCAGCAGGCTCACCGTGAAGATCGGATCGTCAGTCAGGATGGCCGCATAGTTCCTGAAACCCACCTGGACCGGCGGGGTCAGCATGGTCCACGATGTCGTGCTCAGATACAGGGAAACACACATCGGCCCTGCCGTCAGCAGAAGAAAGCCGATGAGCCATGGGGCAATGTACAGATACCCGGTCCGTCCGTCGCGGCCAGAGGTCATCACGCACCTGCCTCCGACCCGTAGATGGTCAGCGGGTCCAGAAGTGGTTCGCGCGCGGGACCGGATTCGATCACAAGATGTTCGAGCGTCTCTTCGCGACCATTCCAGGTCCGGGAGAGGAACCGTTCCCGTCCGGGATCGTACGCCGCCCCCAGTGAGCCCTGCGCCGACGCGTACTGCACGCGCCGGATGCGGTCGGGACCCATCGCGTCCGTCACTTGACCCGAGGCCACCATCGCGCGGAACGCTTCAAAGGAAGGCCATGCATCGGCGGTGGACAGATGCACGATGCACCCATTGCGCCAACCGGTGAGTTCCTCGCGTGCCACATTCACGGGCGGACCGTCATGATTGAAGAGCGATATCATCACGTGGCCGTTCGCCTGCCAGATCCGCACAGGTGTTGCCGGGGCCGGCGCCAGCGTGAGCGGGATCAGCGCGCCGAAGGTCCGCGCGTCCCGGAAGTACACGCGACTCGTGCCTGCGGCATCGGCCGGCAACGATGTGATGGCCCGGCCATCGATGAAGAGTTCATCGAACGGAACCGCCCACCCCCCGATCAGGTCCAGGCGGAAGCTGGTGATCCCATGATGCCCGACGCGCTTGGGCGTGACCATGACGATCGCGATGCCTTCGTGCTGATGGATGCCGTAACGCGCTTCTTCGTAGAGGTAGCTGGCATCGATCTGCCCGCCGGTGACATGACACTGGTTCGGCTGTCCGACCACCGCACCGTTAAAGACTCCCCGCATATAGACCGAGCGGAATGACGATGCCTCTGTCACCGGGGTGGAGCGCCGGATACGCAGCATGAACCCGTCGGTCTGTCCGCCATTGACGTACGGGAGCGAGGCGGTGCCCAACGCCCATTCCCCGTTCATGAACGTGGTCAGCTCGCGCCATCCACCCGGGTAGACCTCATGATCGAAGGGGAACCCCTGCCCGGTCGCGTTCTCGTGATACTGTTCGGAGTACGTGGTCATACGGACGGATAAAGGTAGTGGCTTGTCCGTGAAGAGCCGGATGATCTCATCGTTCACATGGAACGGTGTGATCGCGGTCAGCGCACACTGAAGCAGCGTCGATGGATGGTCGAACCGCACACACAGCGAAGGGTCACGGTGGATCGGCCAACCGGTGGCCGCGAAGAGGACCGCATGGAGCGAGGAAAACCCGCCGGTGGAGTCTTCCTGATAACACCGCGAATGTGGTCCGGCGAACTGCTGGCTCGGTGCATGATAATGGAGGGCACAATCGATCCAGAGCCGCTGCTCGAGCCAGAGCGCCAACGCCCGTGCCCGAGGGTCGGAGGCATATGCCGCGATCAACGCAAGAAAGACGAGATCGAGCGCGGTATACGTCGGACTGTTGTATTCCGACATCCCCGCCTGGCGTTTGCCTCTCCCGCGCCGGTCACCGGTGAGGCGCTGGAACTCACGGAGGCGCCGGAGGCCGAGATCGACCGCCCATCCCGCTGCGCACAACTCACCCCCGAGGATGAGTGTTGCATACGCCCCGAGCGGATGATTCACGTTGCCGTCCCGCCATTGGACTCCTGCCGCAGCGACGAGATCCGCGCCGATCGCATCGCGCATATGCTGCCGGACCTTCTGGTCGAGATCGTCTCCCACACCATGGAGGACCGCCAGCATGGTCGCGGGTGTATGTGTCCCGTCCCCACCCACGATGGTTCCCATGAGACGGAGGGCAAGCTCACGACGGGAGGAGGGGTGCTCCAGCAGGAGCGCGATGGCGTACCAGAGAGTATCGCGGGGGATGAGGCACAGCCCCGAGGCGGGATCAAAGTGCCGGTCACCACATGCGCGGGCCTGATCAAGGAGCCAGTGCCGGACATTCATGTCGGGAGCGGAGATGGTGGTCACACCTGTTCCGTTCGTCATGTTGAGGCTGTGTGTATCACGATCGACGCCCGCCAGGGTCCAGACCGCGGATCAGTTGCGTGGTCCGCATACGGATGAGCCGGCTGGCATCACGGATCGCTGCGTCGACGGTGATCGTGCCATCCACGAGCGGACGGACATCGCAGAACCCGTCGGGGCCCTTGAACCGTTCCGGATCACCCTGCACCGACCCGACGATGGCCGCGACGGGCACACCCCGTGCATGCGCGCGTGCCCGCACCCCGGCCATGGCCTTTCCGGCACTCGTCTGGTCATCCAGCCGGCCTTCGCCGGTGATCACAAGGTCTGTGTGGGAGAGATGTTCGTCAAACCCGATCGCATCCAGCACCACGTCGATCCCCAGGCGCATCTCCGCATTGCAGAACACGGCGAGTGCCGCTCCGGCCCCACCTGCCGCGCCGCTCCCCGGCACCTGCTGCACATCGACCCCCGTCGACTGCACGATCACCTGACGATAGTTCTCGAGGGCGCGGTCGAGTTCTGCAACCATCGCCGGCGTTGCCCCCTTCTGTGGACCATAGACATGCGACGCGCCGTTCGGACCCGTCAACGGGCTGCTGACATCTGACGCGACCACGACCCTTGCCCCGGCCAGAAGCGGTTCCCGTTCCGAGAGGTCGATCGATGCAAGCAGGCCCAGCGCAACACCACCCCGCCCGATGGGAGTGCCATCATCCGCAAGGAGCCGTACGCCGAGCGCCTGCGCCATCCCCGCACCGCCATCGTTGGTTGCCGTCCCTCCGATGCCGACAAGGATGCGCTTCGCGCCGGCATGTAACGCCGCGCGGATGACCTCGCCGAAGCCGTAGCTCGTCGTGATGCGCGGATCACGCTGTTCCGGTGGCACGAGCAGCAGACCGGCGGCACACGCCATCTCGATGATCGCAAGGCGGTCGCGGTCCACATAGCCCCACGCAGCATCCACGAACTGTCCGGGAAGCGGCCCGGCGACCCTCGTCGTTTGGAGAGCTGCTCCGAGCACGGGGGCCAGGACTTCCAGCAGCCCCTCTCCTCCATCAGCGACCGGCGCCACCGTCACCTCCGCATCGGGGAGGACATCGAGAATCCCGGACCGGACCGCATCGGCGACCGCGGCGGCATCAAGCGACCCCTTGAAGGAATCCGGGGCGACGATCACGCGCAACGGCCGGCCATCGTTCATGCGTGCGGTTCCGGCGTGAATCCCGGCACGCGCCACTGGAAGTCCGGATCCACGTACGGATCGTCATCCTCGTGGCCGGTCATGAGCGCGATCTTCTTCTTCAACAGCTCGCCGAAATTCCTGTAATAGATGAAAGTGGTCTCGGCAACGTCGGAGATGATCATCCAGTTCGTCGTGGAGTTCTCCCAGAGGTGGAGCAGGTCCTTCGTATTCTGGATCTCCCCGAGCACCATCGAACGAAGCACGCTCTTGCACCGGGCACGCTCCTTCGCATCCGTGGTCCCGAGGTAGGTATGGACCGCCGACACCCACGCCGTGGTCGCATACTGCGTCCGGTACCAGCAGAGCAACGCCCGCATCCTGTCGTATTGATCCTGTGCGCACGCACGCGCTGTTGCGGTCGTTGCCTTCCGGAGCATGGCCCCGGCGTGTGCGACCGCCTTCTCCATGACGGGGAAGAGGTCGTCGGTCATATGCTGGACCGCCTTCCAGCCCCGCTCCGGCTCCAGCAGATCGAACCCGACGTCCCAGCGAAGATCGACGCGCGTCTTGTTGTGCGTCGTGGCCAGCAGGAAGTCCTCGTAGTATGCTCGGTCGGCTTCCGGGATCGCCTCGATGTTGGGGACGATGGGTCGGATCGCCAATCGGTACCACACACCCCAGCCCGAATAGATCCAGATGGGGATCGGGAAGGAGGTGTACGCATCTTCAGACATGGCCCAGAGTTGCACCAGATCGTCGGCCAGTTCCTCGCCGATCCATGCGACGGCGCGCGACCGCACGAACGCCTTCAGATCCATGGACCTGTCGAACTGGAACGCACGCATGACCTCCTGGTTGATGTTGTACGGCGCGAAGGAGGGCTGTGTCGCGCCTCCCTGATACGCCGCGGTCTCCACCTTGCGCTCCGCCATTTCCTGCAGCTTGCGGTGAATGAGGCCGGGGAAGGGGATGCCGATGAGCGGTTCATGGTTGCCGAGGATGCCGGGGACGAAATAGATGTCCGCGGAGGAACCCTTGGACTCGAGATCGGTCATGATCTCGCGTTCCTTTTCCACGAATGTATTATAGAGTGCCGTGCCATGGATCTGGGGCACCTCCTCATACTTCGGGTGCTTGTAGGCAAGGTCCCACCCCTTGGTGAGCAGGGACGATACCTCGACATCCAGACCATCTTCCAGCAGTTTCCAGATATGATCGTGTTCTTCCCAGAACGGCTCGAGGCGGATGAGGGTGCGGAAGGCGGGATTCACCTTCCTGCCTGCATCCCGCAGGGTCTTCATGAACCGGACGAGGTTGAATGCTGCTGCAGCCGCGATATCCTTGGCCGCCAGCCATTCGCGGACAAGATAGCCGCCGCCATTCCGGCCGACATAGAGCGAGCTTGTATATTCGAAACCGGCACCGCTGTCGTTCGACCAGATCGACATGTAGCCGAGCTTCGGGACCTCACTCATGAGGTTCACCATCATTTCGGCGTAGTGATCGAGCACCACCGGATGGGCAACGGACAGGTTAAAGCGGGGACGGAAGCTGCGCATAGGGTGATCGACGCGCGCACCGCGGAGCACCGGGTAGCGCTGCAGGAGTTCATCGGGTACCGAGCGCGGCTCGAAGCAGACGATCCCCGGGGTCAGGCCATACTTCTCCGCATACCCGGCATTGGTCTTCAGATTGTTGAGGTTGGCCTGGAGATAATCCTGATCGTAGAAGCCCTTGTTCAACCGGCTCGTGACGAACTGGTCCAACGCGGGACAGTACGTGTAGAACCGATGCAGCAGTTCTCCTTTCGGTCCGGTTTCGAAGGGCACGGGGAAGGCGAGTCCGTTGACCTCGGCGTATGACGACCCCATCCGGGCGATCGTGCGGAAGTGTTCATCCCGGTCGAACCACCGGACGGTGCGTGCGATCTGGGTCAGGAAGATATCATACACCGGACGCATGCCGGGGAACGTCGGGACGACGATCCGGCCCTGCCGGAATGAAGCTGCATCGAGGTCTTTCCATTCGCCGGCAACGAGTGTCCAGAGCTGGTACAGCAGGTGGGGATGCGAGGCGAGCAGCTCCGCGCCCTGTCCGTCGGCACAGCGCAACATCATCCAATGGCTCTTGCCGTCAAGCGCGGGATGGATCGTGCGCGCCGCAACGCCGCTGCCAGTCACACCGATGCGCATGGTTCCGGCAGGAGCGGCTGTGCCGGGGGTCGCGAACAGGCCGGCATCCGGAGCCCACCCAGCGATGAACTCCCGCGCGACCGTCGCTTCTACGAGCGGCCCGCCGGGAGTGCACTCGGCTTTCTTCAGCTGTGAGAGATACTGCTGCAGCGTTGCCATGACAATGCCTTTCCTGTTGAACGGGTGGTGAGGATCAGAGAATACGTTGTGGCTGGATCCTGTCCAGCAAGCCATCGATGGCCGCGCGGGGACACGCAGAGACCTCGCGCACAGCGGCGTTCGCCGCGCCGGCAGCGACGCCAAAGGAGAGCCAGACCGGCATGTCCCATCCCTGCTCGATGCCGAAGAGCATGCCGGCAAGCATGCTGTCGCCCGAACCGGTAGGGTTGACACTGGTGATCACCGGGGGTGCCACGCGCCAGACAGATGCTGTATCGGCAGCATACACGGCGCGCTCGCCGTCGGTCAGAACCACCAAGCGGATCCCCGCATTGCGAAGAGCATCGAGGGCGGCAAGGACCTCGCGCTCGGTCCCGGCACTGTTCCCCGAGGTCTGCTCATACTCATGTCTGTTGATCTTCAGAAGGTCCGGCACGGCGTCGATCCCCGCGCGCAAGGGGGCCCCATAGGAGTCCAGCGCCGTCCGTTTCCCGGAGGCCCGGGCATTGCTGATCAGGTCACGATAGACCAGATCCGCCGCATCCGACGGAGAGCTGCCGCAACAGACGACCCACGCGCTGTTCTGCGCGAGGTCCGCGCAGACGGTCACCAGCCGCTCCACGTCCCCGGGGGTGACGGCGTGGGGCGGTTCGAACACGCTGGTCATCTGGCCCGTCTCGTCCAGGTAGGTCACGCCTTCACGCGTCATGCCATCAACCCGCACGAATCGATGATGCAGCCCCTCTTCATCCAGCAACCGTTCGAGGAGCGTACCGATCTCGCCACCCAGAAATCCCGTCGCCACCGTGGACGCTCCGAGACGCGCGAGCTGCCGTGAGACATTCACTCCCTTGCCACCGACCACCATGTCGATCCCCGAGGCACGCACGATCGCACCGTGACGGATGCCGGGAACGGACACGGTCTTATCCAGCATCGGATTCAGGGTGACGGTGGTGATCATCGGAGAAGCTTCCGGGCGCGGGCGACGGTCTCTTCCTCGTGCACGATCGCACAGAGCGCAGCGAGCATCTTCTCCATCCGCGGATGTTGCCACACATTCCTGCCAAAGACGATGCCATCCGCCCCCGCGTTCACACAATCTGCGGCGAGTTCCAGGACCGCTTCATCGGAGCCCGAGCTCAGGGGTCCGCCTGCCACGATCACGCGCGCATGCGCGGATTTCACGGCCCGGCGGAACCTGTCCGCATCGCCGCTATACCGGGTCTTGATGATATCCGCACCCGCCTCTGCGCCGATCCGGACGGTTTGCGCGATCTCGTCGTCTACGCTGGCGTTCTTCGGCGGCTTCGGGAAGATCTGCATGCCGAAGTGATTGTTGAGCAGAGAGGGGGGGATGACCTCGGCGGCGAGCGGTAATCCGGCGCGCAGGGCGTCGCCTGCCGTCATACCAAGCCGGTGGAGCGAGGCAGATTCAACGGGTGTTCCCACGAGGGTAAAGACGATGCCCGCATCGGCGCCCAGGGCGACAGCATCCTGCACCGACATCATTTGCCGGTAGTCCGTGACCTCCCGTGCAAACTTCGTGAATCCGCCATCGAGCCGTGCCATGATCCCGAGCGTTCCCACGGCCGGAGCGATGTGGGGGATCATGCCCCCCGCGACCAGGATGCCATCAGCCTGCGTCCGTGACACCCGTTCGGTGAGACGGAGAAGGTCCTCGATGCCAGGTTGTGGGCCACTGAACCCACCGTGATCGAACGGCACGATCACCGCGCGACGGTGTTTCCAGATCTTCTGCAGCCGGACCTCTTTGCCGGTCATCATTCGGAGTTGTACCTTTCCAATTGTGAATACAATCAAGAATCAAGAATTCCTGGTTCTTCATTCTTAATTGGTGCTTTCCCACACCCTCCACTTCGAGAATCCCACCCGCGGCTTGCTGCCGTCCAGCTGCAGTCCATGCGTGTTCGGGAGTGCGGTCATCATGGTCGTCCCTGCATAGGCGAACTTGAGCACATTGACGGCAGAGACCTGGACCTCGCCATTGGTTTCACGCAGGGTGAAGAAGTGCGCGTCGGTTTCTGCCCCGCCGTACGTGGTCCGCCCCAGATCGTACTGATACCGTGGCCGGATGTTCTCGCGTGCCAGTTCAGATTCCAGGTCCAGCTTCATCCCCAGGGTGAGGCGGTCCTCGCCGACATCGATGCGGACCGCGACCGCCTGCATCGGACGCGATGTCGGGACCAGGCTCACACGGGGGATCCTCGCGCCCCGTGCGACGCGGTCGACAGGGATCAGTGCCGTGACGAACACCTCCATGTCGCCCGTCTTGTACTGTGACGAGATGGTCTGATACAACGCCTGCTCGGTACGGGAGTGTCTGCTGATGGGACTATACCCTTCACTCTTTGCCGTATTCTCCAGGAACAGCACCTTCAGCGCCCGGTGCCCGGCCACCGGATGATCCCCGATGGAGTCCACCGCGATGGTGAATGCATGTCTGTTCGAATCCAGCACGGCCCCTGCATGCCAGAAATTCGTGAACGTGAAGTAGTCCGATCGCGTGGCCTTCACCGCATCCACCACGATGAACACCCCGGCGTCGCGCGCATAGACCAGGATGCGGTCCCAGACGTAGCCGCGCGTCTCATCCGTCACGCGCGTGCGGCTCATGTCCGCATCGCGCAGGTTCACGAAATCGATCTTCTGCGTCCGGACCGGATGATATGCGCCGGCATTCTGCACGAACGCGAGGACATTCTGCCGCTGGTCACGTTTTTCGTTCCGCACCACGAGCCGGTTGTGGAAGTAATCCTGCCGCCAGGCGCCATAGGGGCCGCTCGGGAGGTCGTTCCGGTAGCCCGCATCGTGGAGCAGCACCGAAGAACTGTCCATCAGGAGGACGATGCTGTTCTCATCGGCATGTCCGTGATGCATCTTCTCTTCTTCGACCGAGATGGTGTTCCGGAGGTAGGAGCGACCCAACCAGCCACCATCCCCCTCATCCCGGTAGTTCAACAGCAAATAGGTCGACGCAGGGTTCCACCCGCTCCGGAAGACAACCTTCTTGCCGATGACATCATCGAGCACCTCTTCGCTCCCTCCCTCCGGATGCCGGGGAACGATCGTCTCGTCCGCCCAGCGGTGTGCATCACACAGATAGTAGGCATCGCCGGCACTGAGTGTATCGTACCTGTCTTTCGCCGTTTCGAGCAGGCGCAGGGCACTCCACTTCGCCCCCCCGTCCCTGAACGTTGCAGCCATCCGTTCGAAGATCGCGACCATGCGGAGTCCCTCGAGGGACGACAGCCAGTACGCATCGCCGAAATCCGGGATCAATCCGCTGGGAGCGATGAGCCGCGAGAAGTACTCCATATAGAAATGCATCATCGGCGAACGGGCGACATCCGTACGGCCGGCCAGGTCACCGAAGGAGAAGACGGCATGGAGCCACACCGGATGGTAGACCGTGGCATCCTCGATCTCCCAGTGCCGCACGTTGTCGGCGCCGATACCCAGGGCCATCGCCCGCCAGCGGGCGCTGTGCTTGTTCTCCGGCATCGCCTCTGCGGCACCCAGCAGCGCCTCGGCACGCAATGCGGCACGGTTATGCGCGCCCCATTCCGGGAACCGGAAGATGAAGTCGATGCTCTCGGCAAGGTCCCGTTCGATCTTCTCGCGTGCCGCCCCCCGGAACGCCACGCTCCCCTTCAGCTCGCGCACTGCGCGGACGAACGGGGCGAGGAAGAAGAAGTTCGACACGGGCGGGACCCCCTGCTCATATTCCGCCCGCGTCGCTTCGAATCCCGCAGGCAGCGTCTGGCGCAGATCCCCATACGCCGCCAGCAGGGCCACTCCGCGCTCGGCGTAGAACTCCTCTCCGGTCACCCTGTACAGGTACGCATACACCCCGGCGAGATAGAGAGGCTGGGGCGGGGAATTGTATCCCCAGAGCACGCTGTGGTTCGGGTTCTCCCTCCACCGCTGGAGAGCGGCCGGGAGTTCGCGCCACCCTTTCTCCGCGGCCTCGCGGATCTCTCCAAGGTAACGCGCTTTCTGCGCGGACGCATCCTGCACGGCGCCGACCAGGGTGCAACACAGGACGACGGACATCACCGCGGAACGGAGGGAACGGGTATACTCAATGGTTCGGGGCATGGGCTTCATCGATCATGGCAAGATAGTTTTCTACGGGAACATAACTCGGAACGGAATTGCCGGAACCGACCGCGTACCGGCCGTGGGGGCCACAGACATCGATCAGCGCACGCACCCGGGCGCGGACATCATCCGGGGTCGCGCCGGACAGGATATTGATGTCGAGGCCTCCCAGGACCGCGATGCGGTGTCCGTACTTCTGCTGGAACTCTTCGGCAGGCATGATCGCGTCCTCGTAGGAGTGCTTGCCGTCGATGCCGACGTCCTCGATGAGGTCGTCCATGATGGCCATGACCTTCCCGCACGAATGCAGGAAGTACGGCCGGCCGTGGGCATGCGCCATCGCCGCAAACTTCTTGTGCCACGGCAGGACATACGTGCGCAGGTCACGCGGAGCGATCATCGTCGCCGAGCGGTACCCCATGTCATCCCCGGGGAACACCACGGCCAGACGGTCAAGGTCCAGAAGATGCGCATAGAAGCCGGTCATGAGCGTACCGAGTTTGTCGGTGATCGCCTGCACCAGGTCGGGCGCCTCATACAGCGCTGTGCAGAGCCCTTCGAACGACATGATCCAGGAGAGGTGCTCGAACACGCCGCCACCGTGACTGCTGATGAGCCCCATGCCGTCCGGCACATGGGCGTTCAAATATTCCAACTGCGAGAAGTCGAACGCCTCCACGGTCGGCCAGGGATAACGCTCGAAATCAGCCCACGACATGATCGCGCCATGATGTTCATCGGGCCAGGCGCGGTCCTTGGGAGAACCGGGTGCTGCATCCGGGATCAGCGTCTGATGTTCGGGAAATGGCAGGCTCTGTTCGAAGCGGATGAAGTCGTACCCCATGCCATGCCAGAAGGCGATGAAGTTGTCCAGGAACTTCTCCAGATCAGCACGCTCCGGACCGGGCAGGACCCACTCCCGCCCCATCAGTTCATGGAGGACGGGGCGCATCACCACATCATCGACGATGTACTCCACGAGCGGGGGCCGTTGACCCGTGCGACGGCCCATCAAGGTGTCCACGAACCGGGTGATGTCCGGCCGGGCGTTGCCCAGGGGGATATGGGGGTAGCGCGACATCATGTCTTCTGTTCCTGTTGTTGTGCCTGGTCGATGGCAGCACAGAGGGCCGCAAGGTCACCGATCGATTCTCCGAGCTGGGCGGGGACGACCCGGCACGCTTCCCACGCCCGCGGGAGTGATTCCTCTTTCGCCGTCCGCAGTGCCGGTTCCACCAGCACATCCTGCAATCGCATCCCGAGTCCCCCGAGCACGATGCACTCCGGATTAAGGGTATCGATGAGCAGTGCGAGTCCGCGGCCGAACCGCTTTGCGGCCATGGTGAATACCGCTTTTGCTTCGGCCGAGCCGGACCGCTGCTCTTCGGCGAGCTCACGCACGCTCAGCATCTGCGGCCAGTGTCCGGGAAACATCCGGTGTGCCAGCAGCGCGATGCCCGTGCCGCTCGCATAGCCCTCGAGCGATCCCGATTTTCCATAACAGGGAGGACCTTCCTCCGCGATGCGCAGGTGGCCGATCTCTCCCGCCATGTCGGTCGTGCCACGGTACAGCCGGCCATCGAGGATGAACCCGCCACCGAATCCTGTCCCCATGGTCAGGAAGATCACATTCCTCATCCCCCGCGCTGCCCCGAACTTCCATTCGGCGAGCGCTCCGGCATTCCCATCATGCTCGATGTACACGGGGAGCAGGAAGCGTCCGGCAAGCAGCTCTTTGAGGGGGATCGCATCCCAGCCGGGAAGATTCGGGGGCGACAGGATGATGCCACGGCCAACATCCAGCGGACCGCCGATGGACACGCTCACCGCCTCGATGTCGTGACCGCTCGTGATGCGGAGATCTTCACCAAGCCGGCATAACTCTTCGAACACGGTCGTGAAGCCACGCCCAGGCTCGGTCCGCATCTCCAGGCGCTGGATGATATTCCCCTCACGCGTCCCCAACACGGCGGCCGTCTTCGTCCCACCGATATCGAATCCCAGGATCATCAGTGTGCCACAAGAAGTGAGCGGATGATATCCGTCGCCTGCCGGAGTTCGGCAAGCGGGATGTGTTCTGCGACCGTATGTGCCAGCGCAATATCGCCCGGGCCAAAGACCACGGTCGGGATCCCGCCAGCGTTGAATGTGCCGGCATCCGTCGCGTAGTATGCGCCTTCGATCGCCACCGTGCCGGTCACCCCGCTGATGGCCTGCGACAGCTCCCGCACCACAGGCGCGTCCGCGGGTATGTCCATACCGCTCGCAACCAGATGCGGCGGCGCCAGTTCCCACCCTTCGATACCTGCCAGACATTCCTGGACGTCGGCCATCACCCCGTCGGCATCCTCATGGGGCATCGTTCGCCGGTCGATCTCGATGCTGCACGCATCAGGGACGATGTTCACCGCCTCTCCTCCCGCGATCACCCCGACACTCAGGCTCGGCGTTCCGAGCAGCGGGTGCGCAACTCCGGCCGTCAGGCCACGCGCATACGATTCCAGACGGGTCAGTATGTGTCCCATCCGGTAGATCGCGTTGTCACCACGGGCCGGGTACGCCGCATGAGCAGCCGTGCCCCTGGTGTGCAGGTGCCACCGCACCACTCCTTTGTGCGCCCGGATGATTTGCAGAGAGGTCGGCTCGCCGGCGATCCCCATATCCGCCTTCAATCCCGACCGCACCGCATGCCGGGCACCGGTGAACTGATACTCCTCATCCGCCGTTGCCAGCAGGATGACATTGTAGCGCAAGTTCTTCGGAGCCTGCACAGCTTCGACCGCCGCCTGCAGGAATGCCGCCAACGAACCTTTCGTATCGCATGCCCCCCTGCCGTACAGACAGCCATCCCTGATCTCCGCACCGAACGGCGCCACCGTCATCCCCCCAACATGCACGGTGTCCAGGTGCGCCTGCAGCATCAGCGTCCGTTCGGCACCCGCATCGATATAGCCGGTGACGTTCGGTCTCCCGGGACTGACCTCCGTGACGCGGACATCGATACGATGCCGGTGCAGAAAGGCCGCGACGTGTTCTGCCAGGGCGGACTCGCCATACTCGCCGCCACTCACGGCGCGACCCATCGGATTCACGCTCGGGATCCGCACGAGTTCCGCGAGCAGCCGGGCAGCCGGATCGTTCATATGCGCGATGCTGTTCATGCTCCCATCTGCTCCCTCTCCGGACACACCTCGAGTGTCAGTGAACGGTGCGGCCGTACCCCGGAGAACTCCCGCGGGACCTCACCGATGACGGACAGGGTTCTTCAATTCACCGATGCCTTCGATCCTGCACACGACCGTATCGCCGTGTTCGATCCGGCCGATCCCCTCCGGGGTCCCGGTGGAAATGATATCCCCGGGATCCAGCGTGATGTACCGGCTCACATATGCGATGATCGAAGGGATATCGAACAGCATGTGCCTGGTATTCGAGCGTTGCCGCACCTTGCCATTCACCCGGCATTCGATGTCCAGGCGCACGGGCTGGCGGATGGCGTCCGCCGTCACGATCCACGGACCCAATGGTGTAAAGGTATCAAAACTTTTCGTGCGGAACCACGGATACCGGCGATTGATATCCTCCGTCTGCAGCGCCCGTGCCGTGACATCATTGCAGATCGTATAGCCCGCCACGTGGTCGAGGGCCTTCTTCCGCTGAACCCCGCTCGCCGCCTTCCCGATCACCACGGCCAGTTCCACCTCATGATCCATCCTCCCGAGCCCACGGGGTATTCGTATGGGTGCTCCCGGATCGATGACGCTCGAACCGGCCTTCATGAACAGGACCGGCTCCGAGGGTTTCGCGAGCGACCCCTCCTTCACATGAAGACTGTAGTTCAGACCCAGCGCAACGATCTTCCTCGGTCGCATGAGCGGCGCACGGAACAGGATCTCTCCGGCCGGGACCATGTACCGCTGCAACGCATTCTTGCGGACAAACGACGCTACGGTCCGGAACTCCTTTACGTCGAACTGCCCCTGTTCAAGCAGGACCTCGATGGTCGGCCGTGGCGGCAGCCTCAGATCATGGACCAGTGCATAGTAGATCGCGCTCGCCTTGCTGTAATTGATCCATCGACCGTCCACCTCCAGCCCGACAAAAAGCCCATTCTCGCTTTCACATTGCGCTACGTTCATGATCGATCATCTCCTTGGTCCGGGACCACAGCGGGCCTGCGTTCATGCATCAACGCTGATGCGCAGGGTGATGATGCCTGCCGGCGGTACCGTGCAGCGCACGGCGCCGTCCGCTTCCACCGCCAGCGCTCGTACCGGCGTCTCATCGAGCCGCGCGAGTTCCGCCTGACGGACCCGTCGTGCACAGCGGATGGTCTCATCACACGCCGTGGCGCCGGAGTTGTAGAAGCGCAGGATGAATGCCGCGCCATCCTCGCTCTGTTTGAATGCGCTCATCGTGCACCGGCCGCTCTCCAGACGCAGGAGGGAGGACTCCAACGGCAGGTCCCCTTCATTCTTCCTCCGGAAGGCGAGCAGCGGAACATGGAACTGCTCGAGCTCCGCCTCGAGGTCCGACCTCCCGTCCAGTGCCGTGCGGGACAGCGGCATCACCGCGTACCGGAAGGTATGGGTCCCGTGACATTGCGCATCGGGAGTCTCGTTGTGCCAGCCGGCCTTCCCACCCGGCCGGGTGATGAGGTCCTCTCCCGCCAGGAGCCCGACACAGCGCAGGAGCGTCAGCGCGATGGTCCCCTTGCCGTCAAGCAGCAACTCGTATTCCGGCAGGCCGTCGGTGATCACCGCCATGGCACGCCGGTCATCACGGACCGCCACGAATCGCTGCATCGGAGCGACCGCCGCAGGATGCTCGATCGCGAACTCCTTTGTCGCGAACGTCTTCTGAGTCCGTTCGATCACGGCGAACTGGCCATCGGCGAGCACCGAATCGGTATCGATGCCCGAAGGGAACAGCACCCGGAACCGATGGTCGGATGCATCATTGACGACCGTCGTCTCGAAGGAGAGACTGCGCGATGTCCGCGTGAGCGCGATCGTGGTCGAGATCGTCAGGGGGATCCGGCGTGCCATCCGGGAGGTGCGTGCCGCGGTCGCTGCCTCGGGTACCATCATGGTGATGGTGATCCTGAGGGCTGCCCGCAGTGGCCCCCGTTCGAGCCGTTCAACCCGCGCACGCGATGCCGTGGTGAGGATCCTCCGGTCCTTCTTCGGATACGAATAATTGTATTCGTCCCCGACGTCGCCTGTATCCTCGAAGAGGTGCAATCCCTGCAGCACGGCGCCCGTCGCCTTGTCCGTGAGAACGACCTGTCCGTTGCCCTTCACTTCCGCACGGAGATGGTCATTCTCGATGGAGCGGGGACCCGCCTTCACTGCCGACGCGAACCGGGTGAAGGTGTTCTTCTTCCGGACGGTCAACCCCTTGAAGCCCATGGGTGGCACATCAGTGGCATCGACGAGAAGTGAGAAGCGCTCGGCGTAGGTCTGCTTGGGATAGTTGTACCGGGTATACGTGATATCATAGCCCTGCGTCCTGCCGAGAACCTGGATCGGCACTTCGCGGCCCGTGGCATCGAAGAGTCCGAATGCCTTGACCGGTGGCAGCTTGGGGGCGACCTGGACATCGGGGTTCAGACCCACCACGATGTCCTGAAGATAGAAGCGGACCTCGGCATTCGCCACCGCGGTGCGCGGCAGCACTCCCGGATTCATGAAGAACACTGCCCGGTCGTCGCCCGCGGCGAGGTCGTCCACGGGGACAAGCGCATGCGCCCCTTCATCAACGATGGCATTGCCGATATCGGTGACGGCGGCGAAACGCGTCATCATCTCCCGGTGCACCGGATCGATACTGCAGCCGCAGATGCTGTCGTGCGGATGGTTCTGCATCAGTGTGCGCCAGGCCTGCCGGACGAGGGGAAGTTGCGACCGCATGCCCGCGAGCACGCCCAGGGCATTCAATGGTTCCGCATACCGCTGAAGCAACGTCTGCGCGCGCCAGTTCGCCTGCTTGAGATACATGCGGCTGGAATAGACGCCACCGAGCACCGCAAAAGCATACCGGTAGCCAAAGCGCAGCTCGCCGTACACATGCGGAAGGTCGCCGACCTCACGGCGGACGGCATCGACATACGCCGGAACGGTGCTATGCACGAAATGACCGTCGAAATTGGATCCGAGGAGCTGGAGCGTGTGCGGCAGTTTCGGGTCCGGCCAGTGATGGTCACCGCCGTTCATGATGAGGCGGTGCGATGTAGTAGCCCGTGCGTCCAGTTCCGCCTTGAGGCCTGCGAAGCGGCCGATGATCTGTTCGTCCGTCTCCTGATGAAAATATCCCGCGCTGTATCCATGCCGGAACAGGTGCACCATGAGACATTCGGTCCCATCGGGCGCATGCCACCGGTACTCCGAAGAGTTCTGACCGGGTTCGCCCCCGAATCCACGGTACACCAGTGCCGTCGGTATCCCGAAGCCCGCAAGGATCGTCGGCATCGAGGCGATGTGGCCGAAGCTGTCGGGGATATACCCGACATTCATCGTGCCACCGAACCGGCGTGCCGTCGTCGTCCCGTGCATCAGATTCCGTACGGTCGCTTCGCCGCTCACCAGGAACTCGTCGGGGAGGACGTACCAGGGCCCGATCACGAGACGGCCCTGTTCCACCAGGCGGCGGAGGGTCGGTTCACGTTCCGGCCGGACGGCCAGATAGTCGTCCACGACCACGGTCTGCCCGTCGAGAGTGAAGCACCGGTAATCCGGATCGCGCTCGAGCAGATCGATCAGGTCATCAACCATGTTCACCAGCATCGAACGGAACTGTTCGAAACTCCTGTACCACTCGCGGTCCCAATGGGAATGCGAAACGATATGATAGGTAGGGGTCATCGGTAGTCATCGAAATGTTTGATCGCGGTGGAAGCACCGACGGCCGTCACGCAGGATGCGGCGATGGCGTTGGCCCGGCGTGCTGCATCGATCGGCGCGAACCCACGAAGGGTGGCTGCCAGGAACCCGGCCACGAACGCGTCGCCGGCGCCCGTTGCATCCACGACACGGCGGATCTTCACCGCAGGAACGGTGGCCTCGCGGTCACCGTCGGTGATATAACAGCCATCGGCGCCGAGCTTGATACCCACGACGCCCCGCGCACCCCAGGCCCGGAAGCTCGCTACCATCGCGGCAGGCGAGGTGGCGCCGGTCAGGACCGCCGCCTCTTCGCGGCTTGGTATGAAATAATCCACGTACGGCAGCATCCGCTTGAGGAGCAAGGGATCCCTCCTCGGATTCCCTCCCGTATCCAGAAGTGTCGCCACCCCGGTGCGCAATTTCACCGCGGCGAACAGCCGGGGCAGATGCGGCTCGCATTCCGGGAGCAGACCCAGGTAGCCCAGCGCAAAGATCTTCGTCCGCGCGATCAGCGGGAGATGCTTCATGATGTCCTTGACCCGGAAATGCGTCAGACATCCCCGCGTATGAAAGAACGTCCGCTCGCCCCCCTTCTCCACCGCAACGAACGTCGCCGAGGTCTGCGCCTTCCGGTCGATGGTCACACCCGAAGTCTGGATCCGGTACTTCGCCAGATGGCGCAGAACGAAATCGCCCAGCGGGTCATCGCCAACCCGGGAAATGGCGCCCACACGGAAGCCGAGTTTCGCAAGGTCGATGCCGCAATTGGCGACATTGCCTCCCGTGGTGAGCGTCATGGATTCCAGGACCTGCAGTCCGCCCTTACGGGGCGGGTGCTGGATGTCCACAGGCCTCCCGATCACATCCACGAGGGCAAGGCCGGCCAGCACGACATCGGTGCGCGGGATCGGATTTTTCATTTCTCGGAGATCGTCACGTTCTTGAAATTGAGGGTGCGGGTCTTCCCGCCCCAGGTCATGGTCAACGTCTCACTGCCGACATCGGCCCGCAGGAAGGGGCCATCGAACAGCCGGTACGTACTGAGATCCACCGGTGTGCCATTGAGCATGCGGCGTTCAGGGAATCCGAACACCATCCGGTCCTTGCCGATCGATGTGTACTCGACCGCAACCTTCCCCGGCAGAAGCGTCGCCCGCGGGATGTGCGTGCGGAGTTGAGCAACGAACGCCTCGAAGCTTCCGACCTCCTTTTCGGATCGCACTTCTACCACATAGCCGTTCTGGAGCTTGTGACTGCGCAGGCGCCAGTTGACCGGGCCCGTCTTCTGGTCGCGCATGCTCTCAGGCCTCCCGATCACATTCTTCTGCTGTCCCGGGGGGTCGGTCTCCGGGATCCATTCCGCCGGCTGCAGCGGATACCAGCCAACGTATGTCCTGCCTGCTTTACACACGATCCATCCCGAAGCATCGGTCGTGCGCGTGTCCAGCGTTCCGGGAAAGAAGCCATCAATGTGTTCCGTCATCGTTCCTGCCGGGATGTCGTACAGGACGATCAGCGTATTCTTGCTCTGGAATGTGCGCTCGTACGGCGACCCACCGGTCCATTTGTCGGGATTGTTGTACGTCCCTTTGGACGCCACCACATCGGCGATGAGCGGCTTGATCTCCTCGGGAAAGAACATGCCGAGTTCGTAGCTGGACCAGTACGGGTGCAGACCAAAGATCGTCGTGTACGGACGGCCGGCCGTGAACCGCACGCACCACGTATGTTGCTGGATCGGCTGGAGGAGCCCACCCTGCAGCGCACCGATACCGTAGTCCGCGGTGACATAGGTCTGCTTGTACACCGGGGGATTCTTTTCGGTGCCGAACCGGATCACGTTGCGGACACGTTTCCGCTCCTTGTGCAGGTAGGGTTTCGACCGGTCCGTGGCGATACGATAGATGATCTCGGGGAGACGGTAGTCACTCAAGGCGGGAAGCAACTGCCATCCGGAATAGGGTGATTCTCCCGGTGGCCGGGCCTTGGGCGTGGGCGGCAGATGTCCCACGGACGTGTCCTGCGCCTCCCCCGTGCCGAAGTAGAGCCATGCGAATCCGGATGCCCCGGAGAGAAGCGGCTTATAGACGGCCGGCTGGTAGATACGGCTGAACCCACCCAGGTACTGGCCGTTCAGATGCTCCGCGGCGAAATCAGCGAGGATATAGTCGTACATCATCTCGCCGCGCTTCTTCATCACGGGGTCCTGCGCAAACTGCGATAGCAGGTTCATCGAGATCGCATATTCCGGGAAGTAGTCCGGCGAGTCGAATTCTCCCTGCCCGATGGTGGTGGTGATCTTCATCCAGTGGATAAGATAGTCACGCGCCTCATCGAGATTTTCCCGCGAACTCTTGCCGTTGAACCACTCCGTTCCCGGCAGATCCGGCCACTGCTCGGCCGCCAGGTACAAGGTCGAGTAATACATCGCCCAGTGATTTTCGGTGTCACCGCGGTACGGCGCGTAGGTCTTCCACGCATTGCGGACCGCTGCTTTCGTCGTGCCCGACATGATGTCTTTCCCGTGCAGATAGGCACCGATCACGGGGAACATCCAGAACATGTCGCCCCGCGGTTCGCGCAGCGCGATCTGGAACAGGCTGTCGGCGGTCGCAATGCCACGCCGGGACGCATACCGGGCAGCGATGGTGTAGTACGACACCGCGGTCGATGTGTCGAAGGAATGACGGATCTCCGAGGCACGCGCGGTATAGGCCTTCAGATACTCCTCACGGGTCTGCGCAGAGGAGGAGCCGACGCCGGCGAGAAGAAGGATGACACACAGGAACGATCGAACAGTCATGGCAGCTCTCACTCTCTACGGTTGAATGGAAATGGACCACACCTGCGAATCCGGAGGACCGACGGACCGCCAGTGCTCCCCCCGGTCCCGGGTCACACAGACGCCGCCCCAGTACGCACCGGCATAGACGCGACGGCTGTCGCGCGGATCCACAGCAAGACATTTGAAGGAAAGAACGGACAGGCCCTCATTCATACGCTTCCAGGATGTCCCGCCGTCCACGGACCGGTACACGCCCGTCACGTATCCCGCAGCGTACATCGTGTCCGGCGCCGTCGGATCGAAGGCGATCGCATAGAATGTCAGATGATCGATGCCCGCTTCACGGCGCGTCCATACGGCCCCGCCATCCGTCGACATGTACAAGCCATGATCCTCCGTCCCTGCGGCAAAGACCTTCGGATCGCGGGGGTGTTGAACGAGCGTCCGCACCCCACCCACGCTCAGTCCCATCCGTGCCCATGTCGAAGCACCATCGATGCTGATGTACGTCCCGCTCTCCGTTGCACAGTACACTTGTCCTTTCACGATCGGACTCGCCGTGACCTGGGAGATGAACCGGGAGCTCAGCCCCGCGCTCGCCTCCTGCCATGTGCGGCAGCCATCGGTGGTCCGGTACACGCCGTACGGTGTACCGATGTAGACCCGATCAGGATCGAACGGGTCAGGAC
The DNA here is from genome assembly GCA_030835135.1 of Bacteroidota bacterium. Classification (GTDB taxonomy): domain Bacteria; phylum Bacteroidota; class Ignavibacteria; order UBA10030; family UBA6906; genus JAGDMK01. Next base: position 202,655 of record JAUQWO010000076.1, on the reverse strand, counting down.
TCACGCTCTGGACCTCGGTGATACTCCAGCCGGTCGTGATCCTCCACGTTGCGCCGCCATCCGTGGATTTGTGCAGGCCATTGCCGGACGCGATGTACAGTACCTTCTGTCCGGAGCCCGGATGGACGGCGACACCGAACGCCCGGATGTTCACCGCGCCGGTATGCTGCCACACCGTATCCGCGGAAGGGCGCTGATAGTGAATGCCCGTCTGCGGGTTCGCAGCCCCGACGACGAAGAGCTTCGTCGCGACCACGGAGATGTACACCGTGGATTCCGGACCCTGGGCGGCCACGTGAGCCGCCGGCACACCGGCCAGGAATGCCGCGATCAATGAGAATGTCAAGATGCGCATGCGTACGTTCCGTTAAGGATAGAGATACAGATGTTTGATCTTTCCGCCCCGCAACCCGGCGAACGACCAGTGGATGCCTCCATCGCTGGATTCATACACGCCGTTCCCATCGGTCCCCGCATATACGTGATCCGGGTTGGCCGGATCCACCAGAAAACAGAAGAAGCTCTCCACGGCATCATCCCGCCACCGCTGCTCCCAATGCATCCCGCCGTCGGTGCTGCGCCAGACGCCCGACCTCCAGCCTCCGGCATACATCACGCCGCCATCGGCTGAGGCCGCGATCGCATAGATCGATGTCCGCGACGGTGTTTCCGTCTGGCCCCACGTCTTCCCCCCATCGGTCGTCATACATATCCCCTGATCTTCGAAGCCGGCCAGGAATCGTCCGGGTCCTCGCGGGATCTGAAGGAACGCCGTGACGACACCTTTCCCTGCCCGCATCGGCCGCCAGTTCACCCCCCGGTCCGATGATCGATAGATGTCGTCCTCAGCTCTCGCATAGACCGTCCGCGGCGAGAATGCATCCGGCACGAGCGAACGGACGTACCACGTCCGCATGCCTTTCATGCTTTCCTGCCAGGTAGCACCATCATCCGTCGTCCTGTACACCCCCCAGGGGGATGAGACAAGGATCCGTTGCTCATCCCGTTCATCGGGGAGAACAGACAGGATCTCCATCGTCTTCCAACCGGTGATGATCTTCCAGGTGGCACCATCATCGGTCGACCTGTGCAGCCCATTCCCTGCCGCTACGTAGAGCCGGCGCGCAGGTCCCCGGACCGTGGCCCCGAATCCGAAGGTGATGAGGTTCGACCGCGAGAGCCGATGCCACGTGGTATCGGACTCCCGGACATACGGACCGTACGCACCGACGTTCGATCCGACGACGCTGCCACGCACGAGATAGACTGCCGCGTGCACGCGTTGCAGCGGGGCGGGATCAGGACCGCCCGCATATGCTGTGGCGACAGCCCCTGCCAGCAGCGAGGCTGTGAGAACCTGTCGGGCCGTCATCGTTCCCGCACCTCTCCCGTCGTGAAGTCCAACACCCGGGTCCGGATGCCATCGGTCAGGCGGATCACCCCTTCGCCGACCTTCGCCTGCATCCACGGCCCATCGTACAGGGGATACTTCTTGAACGTCACCGCTTGGCCATTCAGGTTCCTCGATCCGTTCACCGCGAAGGTCATCCGGTCGCCTCCGGCGGTCGTGAACGCCACGCTCCCGGTGCGCATGAATGTCTCCGCGTCGGGCGTGCGGGACCGGAGCGACCGCTGGAAGGCCTCGAAGGTCCCGGCTTCTTCAACGGAACGCACCTCCACCACCCAACCCGTTCTCCGCGATGTGCTTCTCCAGCGCCAGCAGATGCTGTCCTCGATCCACGCCGCGCCGCTGAGAGGGAATACGCCGACGTAGACGGAATCCCAGCGTGCGAAGATCCATCCCGTGGGGTCCACCACCCGCTCATCCAGGGTCTTCGGGAAAAAGCCGTCGGCATGCGGATGCCGGACACCATCGGCGATATCATACAGGACGATCAGGTCGTTCCTGTGCTGAAATGTCTGTTCGTACGGCGAACTGGAGTTCCACTTGCCGGGATTCGTATACACCAGATGATACCGGTCGACCTCACCCGCCAGGAACTTCTGCTCCTCGGGGAAGAACATTGCGAGTTCCTTACCGGACGCGAACGGATGGAGCGAGAACAGCGTATTGTGGGTGCGCGTCGACGAGAAGGTCACATCCCAGGTGTGCTGCTGGATCGGCTGGAGGATGCCACCCTGGATCGATCCGATCACGTAGCGGGGCGACATGAATGTGTACTTGTAGACGGGCGGATTCTTCACCGCGCTGAACCGGATGACGTTCCGGACACGCTTCTTCTCGCGATGAACATAGGGTTGCGCACGGTTGGTGGCGATATGCCGGATGATCTCCGGGATCCGGTATGAGCTTGCCGCGGCGAAGACCGTTTCCCACGAACCGCGATGGCGGGGGCGATAGCGGGCTTCGTTCCACTGTTCCATGGCCGGCTGGCCGAAATAGAACCAGGCCCACATCGTGCTGGGGGCGGACAGCGGGTTGACGATGTCGTCGGGATAGTCGCGGCTATGGGCCCCGCCGAAATTCCCGTTCAGGTGTTCCGCGGCAAAATCCGCCAGGAGCAGATCCACCATCATCCCGGCCTTCGTCTTCATGGCAGGGTCCTGAGCGAATTCCTGCAAGAGAAGCATCGGACACAGGAACACCGTCATATACGTCGGGGAGTCGAACTCCCCCTGCCCGATCGTGACCGTCGTATGCATCCACTGGTTCAACCAACCGGCCGCTTCCACGAGGTTCTCGTCAGAACTCTTGCCGTTGAACCATGCCGTGCCGGGGTCGTGGGGCCATGTCTGCGCGGCGAGATACAAGCCGGTATAGTACATCACCCAATGATTCTCGGTATCGCCACGGTACATGGTCCGCACGCGGAACGCCTCCCGGATCTTCACCCGGAGAGTATCCGGCAGCACATCGTGCGCATGGAGATACACACCCATCATGCTGTACGCGAAGAACATCCCTCCCATGGCACGGTCGTGCGCCATCGAATCGAGCACAACGTACGCCCGGTCGAGATCGGTGCGTGTTTTCAGCTTGGCCAGGACCGTCATCAGGTTGTATTCCTGCTCCGCGGCTGCCACCTGGAGAACCCGGTCGCGGCGCTGTTCGAATCCATCAGCGCGACCCGCCAGCGGAGCGAGGACACAAAGAAGAACACAACAACCCACTGAACACATCAGATGTTTCATGGCATATTCCCGGGTGCAACAGGTGAACCGTTTGCGCCGAAAAGGCGATGGCCAAGCCAGACGGCGGAGGCCGTTGACCAGCCATGCATGGGAACACACGGCGTCCGTTCCCGTGGCACACGGGAACTCCCCTCCACACCGTTATACTTCTCCCAGAACTTGCCGGTCCGCTCGAACTCTTCCAGCTGACAACGCGCATAGGCACCGGCCACAGACTCCGCCAGTGCATGAAAGCCGTACCGGTCAAGAGCTTCCAGCACGATCATCTGGCTGGGAGGCCAGGCCGATGGGTATCCCCACTGGAGCCAGGTGAACTCGGGGTGCGGACTCGCATACGCGATGTCGGTCTCGGTCAGGCCGAACGGGAACAAAAAACGGTGGAGGTGCGCGGTCATCGCCACCGCATCATCGCGCGTAGCAACACCGGCCCACATCGCCCAGAATCCGGCAAGAGACCAAAACGGGAGCCGACGGCCGTGCGTCATGCTGTACTCAAAAAAGAAACCCATCGCAGGGTCCCAGCAGAAGTGACGGATGAGCCCCTTCCGTTTGTCGGCCCGCCCGAGCCACAGTTGCTCTTCATCCGGGCGCCCGATCTGTTCCGCGATCCACGCCAGGCTCTCTTCATAGCGAACAAGCGCGCAGTTCAGTTGCAGCGGAATGCACTGGCGGATATCCCCGTCGTAGATCGGTGTGAAATCCAACGACTCAGCCTCCGCGGCAAGTTCGGGGCGCAAACGCGTATCACCGGCGTCCACATTCGTCGAAAGGCCCGTCGGGGTCAGATGGGGCGGTGCCGTCCAGTAGTTCTCGTACTCGTGCCGCAGCGAAGGGTACGACCGCAGGAGCATATCACGGTCGCCGGTATGACGGACGTACCGCACCACGGCATCAGCGAGCAACGGGGTCTGTGACCGGGTGAGGTAATAGGTGCGGTTCCCGGTCAGCACGAACCCATACCGATCGATAAGAAAGAGATGATTGAGGAGATGGTGGCGCACGATCTCCGCACGGCCATGGATGAGGAGGGCACGGTTGATGAAGGGGGTGTCCCAGCAATACATCTCCGGGAACGCTGCCTCACTGCCACCGGCCGACACGTACGGGAACGGGAGATAGAGCAGGGTGAACGGGTCCGCAGCGGCGCCCTTCTGCTCACGGGCACGGTGCTCCTCGTCCACGAACCAGACCTGGTTGCAGCGTGGATCACGGACCTCGGCCTCGCCCGCCTGGCGGAGATCAGCGTCCCACCAGGTACGGATGAGTGCATCCGCCTCCTGCCAGCGGTCCCTCAACTGCCGCCGATCGTATGTCCGCTCACCAGCCATTCATCTTTGCTTTCAATTTCCGATCATCACTTGCCATCTCTCAACGCAGCTAAGAATCCTTAGTTCTTCATTCTTAGTTGCGTACACACAAACCCCAGACCTGACCGTCCGCCTGGCTGTTGAAGTTCCAGGTTTCACCCGCATCCGTACTGATGAACAGGCCGCCATTCAATGTCCCCGCAAAGACGGTCCGCGGTGCCGACGGAAGCACCTGGACCGCATGGCAGTCCAGGACCGTGAGTCCCGCCGACCGTTGGTGCCAACTGTTGCCACCGTCATCCGATCGGTAGATACCACCTCCGAACGTCGCCGCATACACAGCGCCGGAGGTTCCTGGCGCCGTCGCAAGGGCGTACACGGTCGTGTGCCCGAGCCCCTCATTGCGCGCCTTCCATGTCCGCCCGCCATCAGTGGATCGCCATATCCCGTCTTCCTCAGTCCCGGCAAAGAACACCCTCGGTTCGGTCGCATGCTGGACGATCGTCCGGGTATCTTTCGTCATGGACGACCGACGCCACATGCGGTCCGCCGCCGACCGCACGAAGATCCCGTGCTCCGTCGCGACGAGCAACGTGCCGTTCACACGGTCGATGATGATGTCGCCGGAGAACCGCGCAGGCAGCCCTTCCGTGATGAACCGCCACCGCTCCCCGCCATCGGTGCTCAGGATCGGGCCGTAGGCGGTTGCCGCAACGATACGGCGCGCATCGCCTTTGTCCACGCACAACCGCATCACCTCCGTCACATCGGAGCCCGTGGTGATACGCCATGTGGCGCCATCGTCCTTCGACCGGAGGACGCCATTCCCGCATGCCGACCAGAGAACGCCGTCAGGTCCCGCTTCCGTGTAGAACATCCGGATGTACTCGCGCCACCCCCGGTGGACCCATGTCGTGCCCGCATCGGAACTGACGAACAGTCCGATGACAGGATAGTCATTCTTTCCCCAGGCATGCGCGCGGGAACTCAGGACCGACATGTAGATGGTCTCACCGGCCAGGGCATTCGCTGCGCCTCCGCCATCCGACAGGAGAAGCAGGAGGAGGAGGGGAAGAAGAACACTGCATCGTTGCATCGCCGACCGCCGTTCAGATCTCAACATTGATCCCTTTCTGTAAAGCCGCGGCATCGAACTTTCCATACGCTGTACCATTCACCGTCACCCGATATCCCGCCGGTGCGGCATGGCCCACCACCAGCCGGAGTGTCCGCGGCGATGACACATCATCCCGGAGGGTGCACGCGAGACGGTCCCCTCGGATCGACACCCTGGTCACCCTGCACCCATCGATCCCGACACCCCACCGCCCGGCGGCATCGACATACGCGTCGCCATACGTGGCCGTGACAAGATGCGCGGTCACGACCGAACTCCCTGTCCCCCAGTGAAGGCCCGTCACGCCCGCTGGCGCATCGGTGCCTCCATGCGCATAGTTCTCCGCGGTGCGCGGTGACGCGGCCGATTCGAAGAGGGAGAACATGGCACGCAATGCGGCGATGCCCCGCTCGAAGTACTCACGCTTTCCGGTCGCGGTGAAGTAGCGGACATACGTCTCCGCAAAGTACCCCTGACGCGAATCGCTCCACTCCCCATCCGTGTTCTGTACGCCAAATCCACCGAAGAGGTCGCACGACAGCCACCGCGGACTCCAGACCTGCTGATACAGCCCGAGATAATCCAGAATGGCTTCACCGCGGCCCAGATACTCCTTCTTCCCGGTGAGCTCGTACAACGACAGGCAAGCTTCGGCCGCCTGGTGCATCGAGAGCGTATTCTGTGGATGCTGGGCAGTGTATCGATCGAAGAAGCCGAGCGGTTTACGGGAGCACGAAAAGAACGTCTCAAAATCGAACCACCTGCGGTCCGGCACGATCTCCCGGAACACATACGCCATCGCCTTTTCTGCCGCCGCGCGCGCCTCCTTATCACCGGTCTTCCGCGCGAACTCGGCGAGGAACAGCGCAGCGCCGGCGGTCTCCGCATTCTCATCGCGGAACGCATCGGCGGGCTGCAAGGTCGCGGGTTCGTACCAGGATGGGATGACTCCACTGGCATGCTGGTTCTTCACCAGGAACGTTGAGAGCCGCCCGGTGTACGCCAGGATCTCCGGCCACCGGCCGGGCCGCAGCCCTGCCCAGCGCAGAAGCCACACGCCCGTCCACGCATTGTGGAACATCGGGAGATACTCTCCCTGCCCGATCCCACCCCATGCATGGTCGCCGACCCAATGGCCGATGCCCACACTGTCCAGATAAAAGATGCTCGGGGCGATCCCCTCCCGTTGCGGTGCGTTGAGAGCGAGATTCAACACGCCATCAGCCAGCCGCGAGAGCTCGGGCCGACCCGACCGGTCAGCGTAGAATGCGATCCCGTACGCGGTGCGCAGGGAGTTGAACCAGACGTTGAACCAACTGTCATTGTCCGCCTGGCGCGGGAGACGGTTGCTCCACGCAAGGCGCCCCTGGCGCAGCAGCGTGATGGGCTGGCCGTTGTGCGACGCTGCCATCGCCACCGAGGGGAGGTAGTCGTCCCATGCCTTCCGCACATACGAAGAGAACGGTTCGTGCTGCGGCCCACCCGGTCCGGCGAATGCCGCGTGACCGAAACGATCCCACAGGAAGCGGACCACGCCACGGTACCCTTCGCGCTCCGGAGCCGCGGCAGAGCAGAACACATAGTAGCCGAACGCGATCGTGGTATCCGCCAGCGGGACGCTCATGGAATCGGTGTGCCGGTAGTACACGTGCCCGCGCACCGTCCACGGCATGAAGCCGTACGCGATCAGCGGCGACCCGCCATCATCCATCTGCACATCGGCTGCGGTCCGCACCCGCGCCCGCGGCGTGTTCATCAGGTCGGGGTCAGGTACGACCGCAACGAATCCCCTGCCCCGCTGCATCATCAACGCAGGGGACCGGAAGACATGGTCCCCGATCACGTCGTCCGCTTCCGGCCGCAATGCCGGCGTATAGACGAATTCCGGGGGCACACCCCGGAACGCCTGCGCATCCAGCGGGAACGCGGTATAGGCCGCCACCAGTCTGCTGAGATCTGCGCGACCATGGACGGTCACACGAACGGTCACATGGGCGTAGGGGTCGTCCGGAGCGAGGGAAATGCGTTTCCATACGGCGAGCCCTCCGGTCCGCGCTGCCAGTTCCACTTCCTGCACCCCACCTGCGGATGTCGACCGCCGGACGACGGTGTATCCCGGGTCCTTCTCTGTGCCGCCGGTAACGATCGATGGGTCCGTCCTCAGCCGGTGACCGGCCTTCAACAGGCGAACCCACTGACGATCCGACCTCGCCTCAAACGCTTCGCTCCACCGCCCCCCGCTCCGCGTGACGATCACCCGGAGATGCGTGTTCGCGATCTCCACGCGCTGTGCCTCGGCGGCGGCCCCCTGACCGGCAAGGATCGCCAGCACGCCGATGGTCGCGATCAGGCGGTACGCCCGCATTCACCACCTCACCCGCTGAAGGATCTTCTTCATATTGAGCCCGAACATCCGTCGCTTCGCTTCCGGCGAACAGTGCGTGTATGCCATCCACCCGAATTGCGGGATGGGATCGCGCATGGGCTGGTCCGTCCCGAACAGCACGCGGTCCGCCCCGGCATGCTCCGCCATGAACTCGATGACCTTGTACGTTGCGGCGGTCAGTGTGATCTCGAGCGCGACGTTCTTGTACCTCTGCGCATACTCGACGCCCCGCCGGGCTTCCTTGAACGAGCCGCCCTGGTGCGCGAGGATGAACATCATGTCCGGATACTTCGGAAGGATCACATCGAGCTCCGGCCCGAAGTTCGGGGATGGATGGAGCAAGGTGTACATGCGGTGGCGGTTGCCATACTCGAACCACGTCTCCCACGCAGGGTCGCTGTACCCGAGGTCCGTGCGCGGATGGTAGGGCTTGAGTCCCGCCATACGGTATCTGCCGTGCACACGCGCGATCTCCTTCTTCCAGTCCTTCACATACGCAGGATGCAATGCCGCATAGCCATGGTAGAATCGAGGGAAGCGTTTCATCGCATCGGCGACGACGCGATTCCCATCGTCGTGACCCGACCACACCGACAACCACGCGCTCATATGGATCTGCGTGATGCCCATCAGCTTCGCCCGCTCCCACATCGACTGCGCATCGGAGAACGGCTGATGCAGGAACCCGACGCCCACCGCGCCATCATGCGCGATATGCGCATGCGCGTCGATGACCAGCGCGTCACGGATCGGCTTGCCCGCACGGGCGGCAGCAAGGATCGTGTCCTTCGTGCGCTGTGCGCGATACAGAGGAGGACCCTGTTTCAACTTCAGGAGGCGTGCGATATTCCCGCCGGCCACGAGCATCTTCTGTTCGTCGGTGAGCGTGCAGTAGTCCACGAATGCCTTGGCGGCTCCGGGCGACTTGTCGAGCGCACCCGATCCGAACAGAACGCGCTCGACGCCGAACCAGCCGGCGAACTCCTCGAGCGCATGATTCCCCTGATGGTTCGAGAACTCCATATGCAGCCGGGGGTGCTTCGCCATCAGCGTGTGCAGGTAGCGGGTTGCATCCCACCGGGAGTTCTGCAGGAGAACGGGCAGGCGCGGATGCAGCGTGAGCATCGCGTCGAGTTCGCTCAGCAGCACCTGGTTCGCCGGGTCCATGATGTCCGGGCCGTACATGCCGCCACCTTCCAGGATCAACAGGATGTCCTCTTCCTCCAGTGCGGAAAGCAGCGGGCCACAGCTCTCTTCGTTGAAGAAGTAGTGGTGCGTGCGTGGATACATCTTCGCCGCCCGGATGTCATTGTCCCGCATCTGCCGGATCACGTCACGCGGCGGCGCCATCTCGCCCGTATGGTGCGGCATCACGGTCCACACGCCATAGAGGCGCGGACTTTTCTTGAGTTCCTGCAGCAACGCACGGTTGCCCCAGTCCGGCGTGTATTCCTTCCCCAGCGCGTGCGCGATCAGCGCACCCTGGATCCCGCACCACGCCATCTCCTCCAGCAGGGTCTCCGTCTCATAGGGCGTCTCCACATCCTTCAGTCCACGCCGTCCGACCCATGCATTTGCGTCGATAAAGATACGCTGCGCCATGGTCACCACCAGAATGGTTTCACATCTCGTTCTCGTGCCTCTGCTTCTACCGCCCGGCGTAGTGCACGGCCGGCCTTCTCCACTGCTTCATCGATGTCTGCCGCTGTGTGGGAATACGAAATGAACCACCGGGGATTGATGAAGATCCCCTCGCGGTACAGCTCCCGGTGCCACAGGAACTCCAGACGGCTATGGAACGACGGATCGGAGGAGATGAACTTCAGGAACGGCGCGACCGCCATGCCCACCGCGCGTCCCTCGACGCCGACCTCCCGGGCGATCCGGTTGAATCCCGCCATCAACCGCTCACCCATCGCGCGGATATGGCCATGCACGTCCTCCCGCTGCATGATCGTCATCGTCGCGACCGCCGCGGCCATGGACAATGTCTCGCCCGCGTAGGTCGTGGTCATCTTGAAACGGTACAGCGTCTCCATATACTCTTTCTTGCCGACGTAGGTGGAGAGGGGGAAGCCGTTCGCGATCGCTTTCGCGTAACTCGCCAGATCGGGTTCCACCCCGAAGTACTCCTGCGCCCCACCCTTCGCCAGCCGGAAACCGGTGAGCACTTCATCCATCACCAGGAGGATCCCGAACTCACGCGTCTTCGCACGGAGGAACCGGATGTAGTCGCCGCTCGTGTCCTCGTTGAAATCATAGGGGATCGCGATGACGCAGGCCACCCGCTCACCGTAGGCGTTGATCAGCCGTTCCGCCTCCTCGCAATTCCCCCACGGGATGATCTTCACGTACTCCTTCATGAACTCCGGGACGCCATTGTTGGGACTGTCTTCCGTGGCGAACCAGTCCGGATACCCGTGGTACCCGCTCATCAGGATGATATCGCGCTTCGTGTACGCCCGTGCGATGCGGATATTGGAGAGGTTGGCGTCCTCTCCGGTCTTCATGAAGCGCACCATCTCCGCATTCGGCACCATCTGGTGCACGAGCCGGGCACATTCCAGTTCGATCGGGCTCGCCATGCTGAACAAGACTCCCTTCGCCAGCTGCGCGCGCACCGCCTCGTCCACCTCATCGTAACAATAGCCCAACGTCACGGGTCCGAGGGAAAGGCGGAAGTCGATGTATTCCTTCCCTTCCATGTCCCAGAGGCGGCATCCCTTTCCCCGTTCGATGAACTTGGGCATCGTCTCTTCGAACGCGGGATACGGACGCTTGGCGTTGGTCTGCGTCCCCCAGGGAATGAGTTTCAGTGCCTCTTCGAAATGCTTGTCCGACGGTCTCATAGGGTCACCACAGGTAGGTCATGGGATGTGTCGATACGCACGTTCAGTGTCCGGCTGCGATGGGTGCCCGTGATGCTGAACGCGGCACCGGCGTGCGTCACGGTCAGCGTGCCGTGAGTGTCACCGTGGGCCGCAGCGGTGCACACGGTGAGCAGGGTGTGTTCACCGGCTGCCGGCGCAACGACCTCCACGAACGGGTGGACGCCGTGGTCTGCGGGCACGGGGAGCACGCCGGTCCTGTACGCCGGGACCGACGCGGCATATGTTGCCCCTTCGAGCGTAGCCAACGGACGAACGATCCGGAACCCCGCCGGCAGAAGGGCGACCGAACCCTGACCATCGAAATTATCCGCCTGGAAGCGGAGCTGGGCAGGCAGGGGATCACCGTCGCACCGGATCCGGTCGAGGAGAAGCAGGATGTCGGGTTTCAGGAAGATGACCGATCGCCGGACGAGACCAACGCGCGGAAGCACGAGCTTGTATGCCGCGGTAGCGTCACTCGTGGCGAGCAGGTCGCCGCGGCGCTCCTCATAGGCAACGACCTGTGCCTCGGCCCACGAGGCGTTGGTGCCCTCATGGCCATCGTGATACTGGTGCCCTTTGCCGTCGATGAGCACGGCAGTATGCGCATGCGTGAGGCGGAGCGCCCAATGCGGATCCGTGTACGAATACGCCGCATGATAGGGATCGTGCAACAGCCGGTCGCCATGGGCGGAGAAAATGACGCTGTTCCGGTCGGCATGCTCGTGATTGGCGGGCCACCCGCTGCGGAACGCCACCACGCTCTCCTTCACGCCCCATCCCGTCCGCCCGATCACGAGATCGTTCGACAGTCGCACATTCTTCAGGGATGCCGGGGGGGCTTCGGGCTTGATGCGCGGATCGTACCAGAGGATCGAGAATGTGCTCCCGATCTCTCCGACGGCGTGTGTGACATATTGCGCCACACGATCGCCATGCGTCCGCGCCACCCATGCGGCGATCGCCACATCCCCGATCGAGAACGCGTCTCCGAAATTGACGCACCCCCGGGTGTTCCCGACTGTCGGCATCGCCATGGCAAGCGCGTACCGTATGGTCCCCGGGAAGTTGATCAGGCGGCGGTGATCGCGGCCGAGACGACGGTGGAGGACCTCGAGGGCGAGTGCAAGATGCTGGCTCGTATACGCCCAGTATCCGACGCCTTCATCGTAGGCACCATCCGGTCCATACATCGTTGCGAATGCCTGCGCACTCTGGAGCGCCATCGTGATCCAGGTCTCCGCCTGGGGATGGCGGCCGTACAGCCAGCAGCCCGCCATCATGAGGCCGGCGACCGGAATGATCTTGAGATTGGTCGAGTTCAGGATGAGCGGCCAGCGCCGCAGGTCGAACCGGTATGGGTACACATCCGTGGGGTCGAACCCCCACCCCCGGACCCGTTCGGGATACTTCATGCCGTACAGGGTGCGGTAGCAGGCCGGGGCGCCCTTTTCAGCGACCCCCGCTTCGATCGCGGAACGGACCGCCGCCGGCATGCCATCGCCAAGAAATTCGATCGCGGTCAGGAGTGCGATCGTCGCTTCGGGCGCTCGCTGCAGCCCGATGGTGTGCTCCCCCGCCTCCATGAAGTAATCCCACCGCTCATACGCCAGCATTGTTTCGATCGCATGCAGGGCAAGGTCGAGCTGCTTCTGCTCGCGCGTCAGGGCATAGACGAACGAAGAACGGTCGAGGATCTGCCGCGCCCGCAGCATGTGGTGCGCGTGGTTGTTCAGCCGGAGTTCATCGCGGAGGAATGCGTGATCGGGTACGGGATCGGCGGACGTGAGCGAGCGCCAGTAGGTCGCAAACCGGGGGAGCGTGACCGTTCGGCGCATGCGCGCGATGTCTGCCGCATCGCACAGCAGCGGTCCGGCGCCCGGCACGGACGCTCCGGGAACGGCGGTCATGGCATCGAGTGCATGAGGCACAAGCGCCAGGCCTGCCGCGGCACTGGCGCCATGTCTGAGGAATTGTCTGCGTGAAGGTGACATGGTCCGTAGGTTCCCCGGAGACGTCCCTCTGAAGCGGGTGTTCCGTGTTCCTCTAGTGTGCGGCCGCCATCATACGCCGGAGGATATCGACGTTATGCCGTGAACTTTCGATGAGGGGGTGACAGTGTGTTTCGATCGTGATGTGCTCGACCAGGCGGTCCGTGAGCAACGCGGTGACCTGTCCCTGCCAGTCCAATGCACCGTCGCCGATCGGGACGCATTTGATGAGCGAACCGACGGCTGTGTCCTTCGCATGGACGTTGATGATCCGTGATCGCAGGGTCTCATAGCCCTGTGGGTAGGGCACCTCGTCCGTGCCGTACGCGTTGCAGGGGTCCCAGTTGGCGCCGATGGCGGCCGAACCCGTCGACGTGATGATGCGCAGCGTGTTCACGCCCGAGTCACACCAGAATCCCGGTTCGTTCTCGATCGCAATGCGGACGCCGGCGGCAGCCGCAGCTTCCGCGGCGCGGCGCATGTACTCCACGGCCAGCTTCTCACGGTCCGCCGGCTCGCCTGCTTCACGCTGGAAGCCGAACACGATGATCATCGGGCAGGACAGCTCGCGTGCGAGGTCCAGCGTCGCGGGGAGGACAGAGCGGAGTTCTTCTTCGAGTTCGGCCGTACGCGACAGATGCGCCTTGAACATGCCGGGAGAGAGCGCGGTGATCCGGACACCGTGCTCGCGGACAAGACCGGCGACGGTGCGGATCTCCTGCGGATCGACCTTCGGGATGCGTCCCGTGGTCAGACAGCGGATCTCGTAGCGGTCGATCCCCCATGAGGACCCGTGACGGAGTGCCTCGCCGAAATCATTCGTGATCTCGTCGCTGACGATGCCGAGTGCGAGGGGCGTCTTCATGCCTGGGGCTCCTGGTAGCCGATCTCCCGTGAAATGACCGCACCTTCTTTCTTGAGGATCTCGATGATATCATTGGACAGGCCGCGTGTGCGGCGGATGCGTTCCGACGGGAGGGCCGTCATCAGCGCCGCGACGATCTTGCCGTGGTGGTCCCGGATGGGGACGGAGATCACACAGAGATCGGGCTTGTACTCGGCATCCGCGATCACAAAGCCCGCCTTCCGGACCTCCTTGAGGCGTTCTTTGAACTTCGCCATCGAGGTGATCGTGCGCTGCGTGTAACGCTTCAGGCCGGTTCGCGCCACGATCGCACTGACCACATCGTCATTCGCCTCCGAGACGAGGATCTGTCCGGATGCCGTCGCGTGGACCGGCGACCGCTGGCCGAGGCGTGCGACCATCCGCCAGATCTCGGGCGTGTCCGCCCGGTCGATGATGATGACCTCATGCTCGTCCATGATCGCGACATAGTAACTCTCGCGTGTCTCATGGGCCATGCGCACGAGGTGCGGGTGCGTGACCGATTTGAGGTCGATCTTGTCGAGCGCGCGATTGCCCCAATCGATGAGCTTCATCCCGAGGTTGTACACGTTCCGTGTACGGTCGAGCTGAACGATGTACGATTTTTCGAGCGTCAGGAGGATGCGGAAGAGGGAGCTCTTGGGGATGCCGGTCTGGCGCGAGAGGTCGGCGAGCGAGAAGCCTGTATGAGACCCGGCGAGGATCTCCAGCACCTGAACCGCCCGGTGGACTGCGGGAACGGTGTATTCGTGTGCCATGACCAAGGATGTTTAGTCAATGAAACAACGTTTTATTAGTAAATGTACTACCTTCCCACGGGAATCGCAAGCACATTCTGACCGGCTCACTGCCCGGCAACACCGACCAGCGTGTACGGACCCCGCGGGATCACCGCGACACGCGCGTCCGCACCATGCCGCTGCAACCCGTCCTGCAACGCCGTGCGCAGGTCCGGCATGCTGCGCACGAACAACTTCTGCAACTGCTCCCGGGCGATCCCCCCCGACACCAGCACCACATCGTGCACGGCAGCCACCTTCGCACACTCCTCCAGCTGCCATTGATCGATCACCACCGGACGGTCCTGCAGCCCGTCGAGGAATGCGCGGGCGGAACGCACGGTGGTGGCCATCTCGGTGAACTCGGGACTCCCGAGTCCTTCCGTACATTCCGCGGCGATGATCAGCGTGCCACCCGGCTTCAACACCGGCGCCGCCGCGGTCATCCCCTTCACCGTCTGATAGAACGTCAGGTCCAGAGGATACCCGGCCGCGGAGGTAACAACGATATCGACCGGCGCCGGCACCTGCGCCGTCACCGCGGCACGCACATGCGCAACACCCGCCGCATGGGCCGCGAGCGGGTCGCCCGCGAAGATACCGGTGATGCGGCGATCCGCATCGAGTGCCACATTCACGATCAGATCGTGCCCCGCCATCCGTGCGATCTCGAGCAACTCCGCATGCAACGGATTCCCTTCGATGCTCCCCTCCCGGCAGCCGGGATGCTCGATGAACCGCGGACTGTGCAGCGCCTTGATCGTTTCTTCTCCCGCACATCCGGGCGCGATGAGCTTCCGTCCGCCCGAAAAGCCGGCCATCAGGTGCGGCTCGATGAACCCGGTGGTGATCTTCACGTCCGCGGCACAATAGACCTCATCGACGTAGACCGGGGTACCCTGCGGCGTCGTGCCCAGAAAGCGTTGCTCCCCGATCTCCCGTGCGTGATGACTCACCACCCGCACGGTGGAGGCGATCTCCTCACCCAGCATGGTCACCAGCTCGTCCGGCGTACTGGGCCGGTGCAGTCCGGTGGCGACGAGGATCGTGACCTGGTCGCGCGTGATGCCCGCACGTTCCAGTTCATTGAAGAGCGATGGCAGGATGACGCGGTTCGGGACCGGCCGCGTGATGTCGCACACCACGATGCATGCCGTCCGCTTGCCCCGGGCGAGCTCGCCCAACGGTTTCCCACCGATCGGCGCACGCAAGAGCCGTGTCACCGCACCCTCGGGATCTTCCACGGGGGCGGATGCACGCATGCTGAGAAGTGCCGAAAGATTCTTCTCCGGTACATCCACCGTCATGCCGGTCTTGCCGTACGCCATCTCGATCTTCATTCCGCCGTCTCTCCCTTCCCTCCCTCGTACTGGGCCGCACTCCGGATCTCTGACCGTTTCCCGAAGAACCACATGAGGGCACCGAACAGGACCATGATCGCGACCATCGTCCCGAGGATGTACTTCTCTGTTGTGGAGATGTCCGTGAACAGGATCAGCCCCATCAGAAGACCCATGACGATCGTCGTGCCGCCCACCAGCGGGAACGTCGAGATCTGCTTCCGTCCGGCCCCGAACACCTCGCGCGCCACATCCACCGGCGTGTCCAGCTTCTTGAAGAACTCGCGCACGATCGCACGCTGCTCTTCCGTCTCACCGGCAAAGAGCTTCGCAAAGCCGAACAGACTGCCGCCCAGGGACACCGCCCCGGCCCACGCCAACAACGTCTGCGTTTGGCTGGCGTCCGGCGCCAGCGTGAGGAGGAAGATCGAGGCATAGACGCCGGCAACGCCAACGGCGAGCACGCCCAGGAGCATTCTGTTCCGCTTGAACAGTTCACCCGTCCATGCCGAGGTCGCAAAGATCGCGAACGTGCTCACGAAGGCAAGATAGACCTGCGGTCCGATGTCCCACCCGAGACCGTACCGGACCGTGATGCCAACGATGAGCCCCCAGGTGATGGCACCGACGGCGGACCACTTCGGGACGCGGCGGAAGATCAGTCCGAAGGCGGTCGGCACGACCACCGGAATGTTGAGGAGCGTGAAAAATGCCTGCATCAGATTGAAGATACCGAACTGACTCGTGACGAACACCACGGCCAGTCCGACCACGATCAACCCGATCACGACCGAGAAGATCCTCCCGACGGTCAGAAGTTTCTCATCGGTCACGTCGGGCCTGATCCATCCCTGATAGATGTCGCGCGACAGGATGGACGATACCAGATTGTAGACGGAGCTCAGCGTGCTCATGGTCGCTGCGAGCATCGCTGCAATGAACACCCCGATCAGGCCATTCGGAAGCAGTTTGAGGCAGAGTGCCACGAAGACCAGATCCTGAGGGTTCGAACCGATGTACGGCTTGAAGAAATCGACCGCCGCAAGGTCCGGCCAGATAACGCGGGCCACAAGGGGCGGCACGCCGAACACGAGCGGGACGGTGAGGAACAACCCGCCGGCCAGCAATCCCACTTTCTTGGCATCCTTCTCATCCTTGACGCTGTAGAAGCGCTGCGCCGCTCCGGCCGCCGTCCCGAACGTCATGATGATGAAGATCGAGACCAGCCAGTGCTCGGTGTAGTGGACGCCGTTGTAGAGATGGTCGAACGACAGCGGCGGGATCGAACGGAGCAACACGCCGGGGCCGCCGACAAGCTCCAGGGCGAGCGGCATGACGATGAAGGTGATACTGAGCAGGATCACCCCCTGCACGACGTCCGTGATCGATACCGCCCAGATGCCGCCCATGAACGTGTAGATGAGGATCACGGTGCCGGTGACGAGTGTGACCAGCACGATATCCAGGCCCATCACGGGGGCGAGGAGTTTGCAGGTCGCTGCAAGCTGGACACCCGCCGAGAGCGTGAAGTTGAGCGAAATGACGAGGCTCAGGAACTGCTGGGTGGTGAAGTTGAAGCGCGTATAGGTGTACTCCACGGGCGAGATGGACCGGGTGCGGCGCCAGCGCGAGGCCGTGAGTTGCGACCCGACCAGGTATGAGAGCGACCAGGTGCTGAAGTACAGGATCGCGAACCACCCCGTCGCGTAAGCGAACCCCGCTGCACCGGTGAAGGTCCAGGCGCTGAAGTTCGCCATGTAGAGCGTCATCCCTGAGACCCACCACGGGATCATACTCCCCCCCGCGAAGTACTCCTTTGCCCCCTTGTTCACCTTCATGAAGTACAACCCGATCCCCAGCATGAAGAGAAAGTAGGCGGCGATGACGATGTAATCGTAGATGTTGACTGCTTTGATCATGACTGCTTCCGTTGTTCGTTGTCCGCGCGCACGCGGATATGACTAGAATTTCGCGGCGCGAACGCCGTCGAGGACCCGTTCGACCTCCTCGAAGGTATTGTAGATATGCGTGGAGATGCGCAAGGCCGCCATCCCGCCCTCATTCACGGAACGGGTCCGCAGGTTCCTTTCGGTGAGCTGCTTCTGGATCTCCAGCGACGGCAAACGGTCATGCTCGAACGTCGTCATCGCACTGCAGAGCGCGGGATCTTCCGGCGAGTGGACGCGGACGTGTGGTATCGCCCGGAGCCCCGCGGCCAGGTGTGACGACAGCGCGCGGTCGCGCTCCCAGATCGTCGCGATGCCGATCCGCTGCACGAACTGGAACGCCGCCCCGAGTCCGGCGCGGAGAGGCATACTTACCGTCCCATACTCATACCGCTGCGCGGTCGGGTTGAAGGCCATCGTCCCCTTCAGGAAATCATACCCGCCATCCGAGTACGCGCCGACAAAACGCGGGGTGAACGTGTCCATCATGTCCTTTCGCACGTACAACATCCCGGTCTCTTTCGGTCCCATCAACCACTTGTGTCCGCTGGTCGCATAGGCATCGCACCCGATGTCATGCAGGCTGAACGGGAACATCCCCGCCGTCTGCGCACCATCCACGAGATTCAGGATCCCACGGGAGCGCGCGAAGGCGCAGATCTCCTTCACCGGCATGCGCAACCCGGTGGTCGTCACCACGTGCGGTATGCTGATCATCCGCGTGCGGCGGTTGGTCAGCGTCATGATGCGCTCGAGGTTCTCCGCCGCCGAAGCCGTGGACGGTTCGAACAACCGGATCACGATCCCCTGGCTCCGCGCGAGTGCCATCCATGTCATGGAATTGCCCACATGCTCGTGGGTCGAGAGGATCACTTCATCGCCTTTCTTCCACGTCACGCCCTGGGCGATGATGTTGATGCCCTCGGTGGTGTTCCGGACCAGCGCCAGCTCCGGTGCGTCGCACCCCAGCAAGCCGGCGGCGTTGACCTTGATCCCGTGCAGCGCCTCGTCCGTGTGTCCCGTTTCGCAGATATGTTCGAGTTCGTCCATCTTCCCCTTCACCGTTTCGAGCACCACGTAGGGTGATGCACCGAGACCACCGGTGTTCAGATATGCACGTTCGCGCGTGAGGGGAAACTGATCACGCAGGAGCGTCCAGAACCGCTCGTCGGAAGGATCGATGGAAGGCCACGCCGGCGCGGGCAGAGCGTCCGGCGCCGCGTGCATGAGTTGTGGAAGCAGCGCCGTGCCGGCGATGCCGGTACAGCACGTACGGAGAAAATCTGAGCGTTTCATAGGCACTTCGTTGTTTCTGTGAGAGTGATCGCCGCCCTCTCCCCGGCGGTCGCTATTCCAGCGTGACCGTGACCTTCGTGACCGCATTCTTCCGGGGATATGGCAACCGGACGGCACCATCGACAAGCGGGGTGCTCGTACCGCTGACCATGGCACCGGGAACTCCTCCACGGACGACCTCCACCTCGACACCGCCACCCCGAATGGTGAACCGCGTGGCAAGCGTATCCACCCCCGCCAGCAGCTTCGGCCGGATCTCGATCCCCTGCAGATCGGGGCGGAACCCGAACAGGTGATGGACCATGAACAGCTCGATCTCAGCCCAGACCCACCCCACGATGCACACCGGAGGCGCCGGCGGCGTGATGCTCGGACCATACCGCTCGAACCACGCACCCGAAAGCCCCCCATGAACACCTTCGACCCAGCGCAGCGATCGCCAGACACGTTCGTGATCGCCCGCTTCCAGCGCGGCACGCGCCACGAGCATGGTTGCGATCGGCCACGGGCCGGGCGGATCAGGCTCGCTGTCCGTGTTGTACCGCGCATACCCACCAAAATCCCACCGCTGATCCCAGAGGACCTCCATATGCGCGATCGTGTTCCGTCCCACCTCGCCACGCGGATCCACCATACCGTAGATGATAGGATAGAGCGACCCCGAATCGGGATCCCCTTCCGGTCTCTCGACGGTCGCCAGAGGTGAACCGGCCGGTGGCACATTCCTGTTCGGCGGGATGAAGTACTTCTGCCAGCTGCCATTACGTTTCCGGCGCTTGATCAGATGTCCTTCCTCCACGAACCGATAAACCGGGTCGTTCAGCATGGCCTGGCGGAGACGGGCCGATTCCTTCTCCCAACGGACCGCCACAGCGGTGTCACCCAACAGCCGGGCCACCGCTGCACCCTTCTCCAGTCCGTAGGCGACCCAGAACTGATAGACGAGTTCGAAGCCATCTTCCACGCCGAGACGGTCGTCACGCTCCCAGAATTCACGCTTGTTCCGGAGCAATCCACTCTTCGCATCACGGAATACGTCCAGCAACGGGAAGTCTCCGGCCAGGACGATCTGCTTCCAGTACTTCTTGATGAGACCCGTATCGCCGGTCCAGCACAGGTAGATCCACGCGGCGAACAGGATCTGACCATTCTGATCGAGTTCCGTGTAATCATACCCCGACCACCTGCTCGACTCGATCGCGCAGCCATCAGGGCCGACCGCCTTCGACAGGATCTTCTCCAGAATGGAACGCGCTTCGTCATGCAGTCCGGCCATGGACATGGCCTGCATCATCATCACGTCATCGCGCACCCATTCCATATTGTACATCCAGTACCCGCTGTCGCGTTTCCCGCTGCGCGCGAGTTGCGCTTTGAGCCCCGAGCGTGCCACCGCATGGAGATGATCGATCGTGGCATTGCCCGACCGGAGCACGGGTTTGGGCGCCCAGTACGCGACGGTCTTCTTCCACACGGCAGGCAGCCGGCGTGCGGTCATGGCCGCGGTTCCGGGACGGATTGAATACACGAACCGCGCTGTTGCTTCCATCCCCGCTCCGATCGTCGGAAGGGTCACACGGAGATCGTACCGGCCCACGGTCTCGACCTTCCCATCCAGACACCGGAGCGTCACCTCGGTGTAGCCGCGTCCATGGACGCTCCCCTCGTTCCGGTCCGTACCGATATCATCGAAGATCGCGAAGTTCGGTGTCAGCGCGAGCCCGAGCGTGCACTCTGCCGCCACTGCACTGGTATTCTGCAACCGCACCTGCCGGATGAGATAGCCACCCTCCGATGGCACGAACAAATCCTCCGTCACCGTCAGATCGCCGGCTTTCCATTGCAGGACCACCACCGGCACACCTTCCTTCTGCGTCCATGCCACCGTCTCGACGGACGCAGGCGTCGCCCCATACCCCTTGCCCCCGGTGGTGACCGAGAGCATCGTCCGTTCAAAACCACGTTCCGGGAGAAAGAAATACGTGGACCACTTGCGTGAGAACCGCTCCGCATCCATCAATGTCAGACCGAGGTAGGTCATCGGCAGGTCTCCGGACCGGTCGGGCTGATACTGGAGGATCGCATGGATGTCGCCGTTCCCGAGGAAGAAGTACTCCACCCCGGGGCGGTAGGTGACGAAGTCCTGGTGAAGCCGTTGCGGGAATTTTTCAAGATTCGCCGGCCGCTGTGACCCTTCGAGGATCTCCCCTGCGGAGGCGATCGAGTTCAACGCACCGGACGCGGGCAACAGCAGTGAGATCGCCGGCGCTGCGAGAAATTGACGTCGTTTCATGGTTCTTCCCTTGTCATGCGTAATGGATCCGGACCTCTGCGCGGCCACGGACCTTGCACGGTGCATTCACATAGTTGCTTTCACGTATCTTCCCAGCGTTCGCGGCGATCGTCCGGCCGTTGCACGTGACCTTCCGCCCTTCCGTTCCCGGAGGGAGCATCACATGCAGATCCACCATGGCATCACCGACGATCTGCATCGTGATGGTACGCGCGATAGCATCGTGATGATAGTCGTACCCAATGGAGGCACCCGATGCGCCGTACGCGCAGCGTACCTGGGCATCGTCCTGTCCTGCCCCAACCCACCGTGGCGAGAGACGGACCTTCCGGTACAGGTCGGCCTGGTCCACCACACCGGCAAGCCCCTCCATGAGCGCGTACACCATCGTCGACGCACCCCACCCGTCGGTGGGATAGGCCTCGGGACTCGTGCTGGTCTCTTTCGTTGCGTGACGTCCATCCGGGAAGTACCATAGATACGTTTCATTCGCGGCCGTGAGCTCTTCATACCGGAGGAGTTGCTCCACGCCGTACGTTTCGAAGCCGTGCTCGAAGGCCGCCCGTGCGAGTTCACCACCGACCAGTGGCATGATGCCGCCGTTACAATAGGCGCCGCCAACGAGCTTCTCGTCGCCGTAGATCCCATCGGGGAACGGGGGGTCGATACTGTACCATGGCGCGAAGGTCCCGGGTCGCTGGCCGCGGGTCCGGTATTCCTCGATGATCGATGCCGCCATCGCGTGCGTCGCCAACCCGCGGTTGATGTTCATCGGGTTGCTCAGGGAGAGCTGCGCGGCAGTGTCCACACCTTCGATCTGCACCGGCACCAGCGGCACGTGATGCGTGTAGAAACGCCCGTTGAAGCTCAGCGCGTTGGCCCGCTTCCGGAACTCCTCGGCGAGGGTGGCCCAGTACGATGCGCGCGGCCGCTGGCGCAATGCCGCATACATCACCGCCATCTGCCGGAACGCCTGATAGTATCCGGAACTATCGCCATGCATGATCCCCCAGAACGTGTCATCGGTGACCTGGAAGTTCAGCCACTCGTGTTTTCCCGCGGTATAGTCGAAGTCCCAGGTGTCGATGGTGTAGGCACGCTTCACCAGACCGTGCTTCCGGTCCCACCGCCACGGATCGGACAGGATGTACGCCAGCGCGCGCTCGCAATGGAGGACCATGCGCTTCATCCATGCGGTGTCGCCGGTGGCCTGCCAGGCAAGGAACACGCCGTTCACGAACCGGTATTCAACGTCCGCTTCCACGGGGACACGCACATGTTTCGCCCAGTTCTCCCGCTCGCAGGGCAGTTTGTCGGGTGTCATCGTCACATAGTCGAACAGCCAGCCCGCGCGTGTCTGCGTGTCGGCGAAGTACTCGACCATGCTGGTCATATCGTGTTCCCAGTACTTCACCCCGCGCAGCATGTCCGTATGATCGCGGAGCCAGAGGCTCGGTCCATCGGGAGAATGGTAGCCCCGGATGCGCGTGCCCATGACGTTCACCTCGGAGACGTCCTGATCCAGGAATCCCTTGATGCGCGGCAGGAGGACGTTCAGCCGGCTGTCGCCGGTCCGGAGCGATGTCACGACATTCGTTCGTTTCGTTGTGCGTGCCATGAGAGGATTCACCGAATGATAGGAAAGAGCGGACCATGGAACTCCTCGCCATCCGTGAGGTTCCCGCGGTCCCCGATGAGATGTGCCAACGGCGCGTAATGGGTACCTGCCGGCATATAGATCGTGACCATCGCCCGTCGGGGTCCATCGGTGACGTTCGGGCCGGCGTAGTGGAAGGTGAGTCCGTGGTGGAACGTGCAGCTGCCGGCCTTCATCTCCGCGATGAACGGCCGCACACTCTCCCGTCCACCGATGGGCAACAACGCCAGGAGGTCCTCATCGCCGGCCTTGCCGAGGTCCACCGGGTCGAGGGGTCCGAGCTTGTGGGAGCCGGGGATGAACCACATGCACCCCTTGTCCACCGTCACATCGTCCAGCGCCATCCAGCACGAGAGCGCGGTGTTCTCCCGCATCGGCCAGTAGACTTTGTCCTGATGCCACGCCGTGGCCTTGCTGTCCTTGGGATACTTGATCAGCGCGTGATCATGCCAGAGCCGCACCGCGGAGGAACGGGTGAGCTGCCGGGCGATGCCGCCGATGCGGGACCCGAGCACATACTCTTCGATCGCCGCATACCGCTCCCACACATTCACCATTTGCAGGAACACCTTGGCGTACTCTTCATCCTCACGCGGGCCCCAGTTCGCCTTCAGGCGGTCGCGGTCGGCGATCGCCACGTCGAGTGCGGCGCGCAGCGTCTGCACCTCCTCCGCCGTCAGCACATTGTGCAGCTGTACGAATCCATTCTCTTCATAGAACCTGATCTGGTCATCCGTGAGCCGGTACTCTCCGCCGTACATGTTCTCTCCTCCGTTCATTGACAATTGCAATGGTCAATCGACGATCCTCAATTTTCCTTCCGTCTCCACATGTACCTTCCGTCCACCCGCGGCTCATCCTCCCGGTGCCGCTCCATCAGCGCGATCTTCTTGCGCAGCAGCTCGCCGAAGTTCTCCCCGTAGATGTGCAGAGACTCCGCGGTTCCCGATACGGGGAACAGATGCCGCGGAGACCGTTCCCACAGCGCCAACAGATCGCGCGCATTGGCGCATTCGGCGTCGACCATCGCCACACTCTCCCGGCGACAGCGGGCACGCTCGTCCGACGTAGCTGCGCCACCGTACCCATGGACCGCCGAGGTCCACGCCATCGTGTTCCTCATGGTGATGAAGTACGTCCGGGCGGTCAGCAACCGGTCGAGGAGATCGGGGAATACACCGGGCGCTGCTGTCGCACACACGACCCGGAGGCCGCCGATCGCGCGGTCCAGGGGCGGCACGACCAGGGTATCGATCCGGTCGCGCCGTTCGGCGGCTTGCTCGACGGTCATATAGTGCCAGAGCATGTCCGCATTCAGGTCGATGCGCGCAGGGTTGTTGAACGTCGCGAGCAGGAAGCGCTCGTAGTACCGGCGTTCTCCTTCCGGGATGGCATCGATGTCCGGAACGAACGGCCGGACCCACAGCCTGAACCACGCGAACGCGAATGTCCCCAGGGGGATATCCGCCGGATACGCGCGTACGGCAGCGTCGGCGAGCAGCCAGAAGCGGACGAGATCCTCGGCCCGGTCTTCTCCCGCCATGGCGGTTGCGGCCGTGCGCAGGATCTCATCCCGCGGCCGTGCCGGATCCGCTTGCAGTGCTGCCAGCACCTCACCGTTCACATCGTACGGCGCCAGGGAGCGTGCCGCGGTCGCACCGAGGACCGCGTTCGCCTTTGCAGCGATCGCTGCCGTGAGCAGATCGTACAGGAGTCCGGGAAAGGGCAGGCCCGGAAGATGCAGGTGACTCATCTCGAGCTTCCGGTGGTCCCACGCGCCGCGTTCTTCCAGATCGCGACGGGTGATCGCAGCCCCCTGCGCTTCGAACGAGCCGAACGCACCGGCATCCAGACCCCCACCCAGTCCGGGCACGATGTACTGCCGTTCCTCATAGAACGGAGCGAGGTCGCACACGACACGGAACGCCGGGTTCACGCGCCGTGCCTCGTCGAGCAACAGGTGATAGTACGACAGCACATTCGCCGCAGCCGCCCGCGCGATCGCTTCGTGCGAGCTCCATTCACGGAGGAGATAGGGTCCGCCATTCCGGCCGGCATACAGGGACGTGACATACTCGAACCCTGCCCCGCTGTCGTTGGTCCAGATATGAATGAATCCCAGATCGGGCACTTCGGCCAGGAGATGGCGAAGGAGTTCGCGATAGTGTTCCTGGACGACCGGATGGGACATGGCCAGGGTATACCGCGGACGGAAGCTTTCGCGCGGGTGATCGATGCGCGCTCCGCGGAGATAGGCGTTCTTCTCCCAGAATTCTTCCGGCATCGACCGCGGGGAGTTGATATGGAGGCCGGGCACGAGGCCATAGCGGCGCGCGAGCGCCGCGCGGTTGCGCAGGGCCGTCAGATTCGCGGCGAGATACTGGGCCGGATAATATCCTCTGATCAACGACGAGTCGACGAACTGATCGAGATCGGGGCTGTAGTCGTAGAAGGCCCCGTACACATCGCCGGCGGGTCCGGTCTCGAACGGATGCGGAACACCGAGCGCATTCACGGAGACATGGGTGAATCCCTGCAGAGCGATCTGCTCACAATAGGCCGCGGGCGAAAACCCCCGCGCAGTACGCTGACTGCCGACAAGAAGGTCGCTGAGGTTCCGGCACCAGGGGAAGGACGGGGTGAGCGTGATCCCCGCTGCGGCGGCATCGGCCGGGATCGTATACCGGTGCTTCAGGACGTGACCGGTGAGGAAATAGAGAAAGCGCGGATGCGCGGCCCGGATGACGCCGGCGCCGCTGGCGTCCATCCGGAAGTACAACGCGCATGCATCGGCGCTTCCGGAGCCGGCATCGAAGAGCAGCGCACCGGGCCGATCCGCCGGCGCACCGGTGGCCTCTCCGATAGTGATCTCGCGTCCGAGCGTACGGGTCCAGAGCTCCGCCGCGGCGTGCTCGACGGCCGGACCGTGCGCACGACGGAGGAGCATGCTGGTCCCCGCCAGTGCGCTGCTGATGGACTGCTGTGGTGCTATCACACGACTGCCTGTTGTGTCGTGGGAACGATGTTACCGTGTGCCGGTGAGTTCGGCGCGGACGATCGCTGCCCCGTCGACCATTGCTTTGAGTTTCGCGAACGCCCGGTCGCGCGGCATGAACTTCATGCCGCAGTCCGGACTGATGAACATCTTCTCCGCCGGGATGAATGTCAGGGCATGGCGGATGCGGCTGGCCACGGTCGCCGGCGTTTCCACCGCCTCATCCTTCACATCGATCACACCCACCACCACCTCTTTGGTGGTCGGGTACTGCTTGAACAGTTCGAGTCCGACACCGTCGGACACCGCGAATTCCAGACTGATCTGGTCGGCATTGGTATCGAGGATCGCCGGGAACAGCTCGGCATACTGGCCGGTGAACAGTTTCTTCAACTGGTAATTGCCGTAGCAGACATGCAGGGCGATCTTCGCCTTGACGCCCGCAATGAGCCGGTTGAACGATTCCACGAGCCAGGGCATATCCTGCGGATAGCCCACCC
This sequence comes from Bacteroidota bacterium, assembly GCA_030835135.1. Classification (GTDB taxonomy): domain Bacteria; phylum Bacteroidota; class Ignavibacteria; order UBA10030; family UBA6906; genus JAGDMK01. The sequence goes on along the minus strand of JAUQWO010000076.1, from coordinate 176,139 downwards.
AGATCGGCTCATCGATCTGAATGAAGGTGCACCCCGCGACGACGAGCCCACGGAGCTCTTCGTTCAGGATGTCCGTGAGATCGAAGATCAGTTCCTTGTCCGACGGATAGAATTCATTCGTGGCCCGTTTGGCGAGCATCTGCGGACCGGTGACACAGACCTTGGTTGCATGGCGGGCGTTGGCCTGCAGGAAGCGGAAGTGCTCGTCCATGCCCAATCCCTGCTTGCGGCGCACCTTCTCGCGCACCACGGGGTCGAGCATCTGGATGGACGGATCGAGATTCCCGATGGCTTTCATCTTCCCGCTCATGTCGAAGCCATGGATCCGCATGGAGAAGAAATTCACCATGGTCTCGCGGCGGATCTCGCCATCGGTGATGATATCCACGCCGGCGAGTTCCTGGTCATGGATGACGGCGCGCACGGCGGCATCGTGGGCCTCGGCGGCCTGCTGGGGGGTCAGCGTGCCGGCGGTGCCGAATTCCCTGACCTTGCCAAGCCAGGAGGGAAAGGAGTAGCTGCCGATGACGGTCGTAGGAAGAAGCGGGAGCATGGGTCAAGCCTCGCATGGTGATGGTGCCGGGTGTGGCCGCGATCGCCGCGCGTGCGGCGGGTGTCTCACGGTGTGCCACCCGGGGGAACGGCACGAAAGCGAGAAGGGGCGATCACCCTCGCTCGACGCATATACGGCAAGGAGATCACCCCTTCGGGACACAGGACCGCCGGCAGGTCGCGGGGTAGACGTTGACCTGCCGGCAGCCATACGGCGTTACTTCATACCGATTGTGAGCGTGAAGCGATGCGCTGCTTTCAGCAGATCCATCTGGGTGAACGAGTAGTCGAAGCCGATGGCATAGCCCTCGAAGTTCGTACGGAGACCGGCACCGGCCGAGACCCCTTCGATCGTCGAGATGACCGCGTTGGAGCCGGTCCCGGTGACCTCGTCGGTCCCGGAGTAGTTGAACTTGTACCCGCCACGCAGCGCGACCATATCCATGAAGCTCAGTTCCAGACCGCCGTACACATACTGCGGTCCGTCCTGCGGCTTCACGGCGTCCAGGGCAACCATCACACCCATCATCTCATTCTTGTAGGGTTTGATTGCCGTGCCGATGCTGAACTGCATCGGGAGGGCGGATGCGATATCATAGTACAGCAGATCCGACCCGAGGTTATTGAACCGCGCACCGATCGTCCAGTCCAGGACGCCGATGTGATAGACCGAACCGAAGTCCAGGGCAATGGCCGAGGCGGAGACACCATCGATCGACTGGTTGATCCCCTTCACGGTGATACCGAGGGCGAGCTGATCCACGACATAGCGGGAGAACGACACCTGATACGCCATGTCACGATAGTCGTAGGTCGGCGAGGTCACATCATCGGTCTTGTCACGTGACGCTTCGATGCCGGACAGACCGAAGGAAATGAAGCCGACACCGACGGTGCCGACCCCTTCGATATTGTACGACACGGCGGCGGCATTGTGACCGATATCCGCGATCCACTTGTTGTACGTGAACGATGCCTGCATGGTCTGATCCTTCAGAGCGATGCCGGCAGGATTGTAGAACATTTGCGTTACATCACCCGGGAGGGCCGTCACTGCACTACCGAGGGCGACATTGCGCGCCCCGACGCCGACCTTCAGGAAGGCCGCCCCGGTCAAGCCAGCCTTGCGGTTCTGCGCGATGCCCGATTGGGCCACCAGCAACACCGCAAACAGGCATGTCAACAGGATCCTTATTGATTTCATCGTTTTCGCCTCATCATGATTTCTATGAGATCATTGTTCGTTTCGCGCGCCGTATTAGCGCAGGATCGAGAAGTAGCCGACCTGCTGGCCACCATCATACTCCACGACGTAGATATAGAGGCCGCTGGCCACTTCAACACCATCCTTGGAGAACATATCCCAGAAGGTGCTTCCGTTGTTCGGATCGGTCGATGCGAAATCGATGACATCGACGACCTGGCCGGAGACATCAAGGATCGTGATCTTCGCCCTGCCGGGCAGATTCATGAACGTCACCTTGTGGTCATACGCCAGGGTGGCGTTGTCGAACAAAGCCTTCTTCTTGTACGGGTTCGGCGTCACGACGACCTTCGTCTTCCCGGAGACGAGGTCTGCCGGATTCGCAAGGGCGGACTTCACGATGAAGCCTGCGCCGATGTCCTTCTGGCCCGCGGAGGTCTTCGGGAAGAAGGTATTCAGCGTGGCGAACGGATACGTGTTCATCCACAGACCGCTCGCGCCGTTCCTGTTGATGTTGGACGTCTCGACGAAGTCCGTGGTGGTCTGGTTGCTGAACGACACCAGGCCGGGCATCGTACGGCCGGTGCTCGTATAGGCCGCAACGTAGTACCAGTACTTGAAGCCAACGTCGACGGCCTTGTCTTCCCATGAATAGTTGTAACCGGGAGCGGAAGCATCGGCATACGTCCCCTTGCTGGCGGCCGGAATGACGGCCATCAGCGTGTAGGGTCCCCAACCATCGGGCACGCCATTGCGTCCGGCGACGAACGACTGCGCCGTGAAGTTCGGGTTGATCGGCTTCAGCAAGCTGGCAGGGGTCGGACCCGGCGTCATGTTGCGCCAGTACTCATCCAGGCCACGCATACCGGTCGCGAGCCAGTCCACCTGCTCCGACAGACCAGCACGGTACACCTTGTAGCCCGCGAAGTCGCCGGTCTCTGCACGGTTGTCCCAGCGCACGCGGATGGACTTCGTCAACGTATTGTCGACCTTTATTTCCGGCACGGCAGGATACTCGAGTGCCGTCGGGAGATTGTAGTCGGCATCGATCTTGTTCTGATAGACCCAGCGTGCGGCACCGATCGCATTCGCGACGCCCTGGAGGCGATAACCGCCGGCGATGGCGAAGGTGATCGTGACGCTCTGGTTCACTTCCAGCTTGAACGGACCAACGCCCAGGAAGCCGTCGCCGTCGAAGTTGTTCGCCGCGGTGTAGCCCTTCGTCCAGCTGGGTTCATACGGATTCACCACGAACCCGTTCGTGGACTTCAGATCGCCCGACGGTGCGGTGCGGCCGGAGGATTTCAACACGAACGTCCGGAGATCACCCGCCGTGCTCCCTGCGTCGAAGAGATTCGGATTCGCGGCCAGATTGAACTTGGTCTTGTCCAGCGACTTGCCGCCATCGATGAAGTACGCGCCCATGGCGCCAATGAAGCCGTCCTTCGGATCGCCATTGCCGATGCTGAAGCCCTTACCGACGCCGGCGGTCATGTACCAACCGCGCTCCGCGCCCGTACCCACTGCCGGGGTACCGAACCGCGTCGGGAAATCGGTGCCGGTCGCATCTTTCGCACCCAGGCACGTCCAGGCGCTCCACACATCAGCCGCATAACGCTGCGGGCCTGCGAAGATACCCATATCCTTGAGACCCGGGCCGCTCTCACCAGGGAATGCAACATGCATGGCCCAGGGTGCGCCGCTCGCATCGTTGTCACCCATGTACCCGATCGCACGCTGCGCAAAGAATGCGTTGCCGCGGCCGGCACCTTCGTTCAGAGAATACGCTGACATATATTCGCCGTGCAGCGACATCGCCAGACCTTCGATCACATGGTTGGTCTTCTCGGCGACGCCGTCGGCATTCATATCCACGACACCGGTGTTCGTGAACGTGAGCTCGACGAGGATGAAGTCGTTCATGTTGTTCCAGTTCAACGAATACTGGAAGATCCGGTACTTCACATCCACGCCAACGGTCGTCGGATGGGCGGCCTCATACATCACGTGGTGACGCTTCTGGGCATCCACCCACTTCGTCTCGCGCGCATAGTCCCGCTGGGCATTGCCGACACCCGGGATGGTCTTTGAGCGTGACAGGTTCGGATAGCTCAGGTAGGCATAGTTCGCACCCGCTGCCGCGAAGTATGACGGATTGGCCACACCGCCGATGGTCGCGGGATTGAACGTTGCATCCGGATCCCACACGGTGAATTCCATGTTCTTGTTCCAGAACGCACCGAAATTCCATCCGCCCGGCCACATGTGGGTCGGGGAGGACCACTGGCGATCGAAATTCCCGATGCGGAAGACACGGAGAAGATCGACCGTCGCTTCGCTGTAGAATGGTCCCTTGTTCAGCGGCATGTACGAATCCCACAGCTCACCGGCAACCAGCATACCCTTGCCGGCCGCAGGATCGAGTGTCGAAGACACCTTGTTCTGAGCGAGGACCGCCACACTGGCTCCTGTCAACAGCAGCACGGTCACCAGGAGAACCAGGGCACCGGCAGTCCGTTGTTGGCTTCGAAATGTATTCATAGTGAAACTTCCTTTGTCATTGAGTTCCGTTGATGTCGTCCGGATGTCCAGATCCTAGAAATTGACCGTCAGGCCAAAGAAGATCTGCCTCGGAACATCATAGATCATGGAGCCGTCGTTACCGGCAGACGAGATACCAATGGGACGGTTGATCGTCGGACCACCGGTCGGATCACCGGTCCGTTCCCACGCGATCTGACCAACGTTGGTGCTATTGTACGCAATGATGTTCTCCCATCCGAACGCATTCAGCACATCCACGTACGCGGCCACGCGGCCGAGACCGGGGAGCGTGAAGGCTTTCTCAAGACGGAAATCGATCTGCTTCGTCATCGGCGACTGGCCGAGTTCGCGCTTGCGCGGATCGCCCAGGGTCAGCGGATAGAAGAAGCCGCTCTGGAACGTACCGATGCTGGACAGCGTGATCTCTTCCGGGAACCGGAGGACGAGGTTGTACGTCAAACGGTGCGTGCGGTCGTACCCACCAAGCAGGGTGCTGTTGCCGCCGAGCACGTTACGCTCGATGGTGTTCCAATACTTGATGTCCGTCCACGGCAACGAACCGGCATACTTGGCACTGTCGCCGCCGACCGTCGAATAGGACGTCTGGTTGCCGCCTGCATAGACCGACTGCTTCACATAGCTGTAGGCATACGCGATGCGTCCGCCGATCGCGAGGAAATCCGTCACCGGCATGAGCATCTTCTTGACCGTGAGCTCAACACCGCGGGAATCGGCATACCCGAATTCGGTATTGATGTTGTAGCTCCTCCAGGGGGCCAGCGGGGTGATCACGAGACCCGTTCCGCCGTAGCTCTGGATGTCCTTGTAGAACGCGTTGATATCGACACCGTAGCCATTGAGGAATGCCCACTGGATACCCAGATCATAGTTCGTGGACTGGATCGGGTCCTGGTTCGTGCGCACTTCCACCGGCAGCGACGGATTGCCGAAGTCGGCATAGTTGGTGTACAGCTTGGAGAACGGCTGCGACTGCTGCTGGCGCGAGAAGGAGAAATACATCGCCGCGTCGTCGCTGATGGGATGCGACACGCCCAGGCGGGGCGAGAAGAACCACTTGATGTCGGCATCCGCACCACGCACCGGCACGCGCACGCTGCCACCCGCGGCATCCTTCGTGTCCGTGAACGGCGCGAAGAAGTTCGCAAAGTCGCCCGCACCGAGGCTCAGACCATCCAGACGCAGACCGAGGTTGATGATCAACCCGGCATACTCCATGCGGTCCTGCACATAGGCACTGTACTCGGACGGCTTGACGTTCCAAATCTCTTCACTGTAGTTCTTGTACGTCGAGAACACGCCGCCGATGTAGCCCGCGCGGCGGGTCATGTCCAGGTTGTGGAAGCGGGCCTGCAGACCACCACGCAGCTGATGGTGCACGTCCACCTGCGAGGTCATATCGGCCTTCGCCGTGATCACCTGGTTGACGAAGTTCTCATAGTAGATACCCGGGCGGGCGATCTTCAGGTTCGCGGCGCCGGACATGATCACGGTGTTCTCGCTGGCGGTTTCGTTCCTCGGCGTCGGCGAGAAGAATTTGTTCATCTGCGCGTTGCCGGCATTCGCCATGTAGCGGTTCACCTGTGCGGTGTCTGCCCACTCGAGATACGCGCCATTCTCGCCGATCTCCACGATGCCGTCATTGTCGTCATCGGAGAATCCACGGAGCGAATGATCGTTCACGATGCTGGCCTGCACTTCGTAGTAGGTCTCCGGCGAAAGCACATGCGTCAGCTTCAGGCTTCCCACGACGTTCGTCCCGGTCCACGTGGGCACGCCCTCGAGGAAATACCGGAAGTCATCCGAGTACCCGGTGTTCTTCCAGCCGAACAGGTTCCCACGGTCTTCCAGAAGGAACGTACCGTTCAGCTTCATGGACGGCGTCAGGTTGTAGTTCGCTTTCGCCGACATGTTCAACTTGCGGGTATGCTCGTTCGGGAGGAACCCGTGCGAGTCGTACCAGCGACCGGTCAGATACAGACCCAGGTCTTCGGTGATCGAACCACCCGCCGAGAGGTCGACGGTCATGTCGGGGAATTTCTTGCTGTAGGAATACTTGTCACGATAGTAGGTGAACCGGGCCGCCTTGTCGCGGTCCGTCGCGGCAGCACTCCTCGCGTAGTTGTCGCGGATACGGAAGTAGGTCGTGTCGTCGCTGTACGCATCGGGACCAAGGTTCTTGTATCCCTGGGCGCCCATGCGTGCTTCCGCACGGACCGTCCACGCACCGCGGCCTTCGCGCAGGTTGTAGGAGATGATACCGGCGCTCGCGCTGCTGTAATCGGAACCGACACCACCGGTCAGCACGTTCGCTTCTTCAACAGAGGCCCTGCTCAATTCGACCAGAGAAGAATTCTGCGCATCACGCGTGCGCGTGACGGCGTTGTAGGTCAGATAGGCCGTCGAACCACCCGCAACGTCAGCATACCACGCAGCATACTGGTCGGTCACGTCGATACCATCGACCAGGGTCTTCGTTTCAAAGACGCGTCCACCGCGCACGAACCCCTTGTAGGTGCTCGCCGACGTGGCGACCATCGCCTGCAGATCCGCGCCCGGCAGGGAGACGATATCATCTCCCGAGAAACGCGACCGTGCACTCGTCTGGCTCTTGTCCACCACCGGCCGCTCGGCCTGGATCACAACCTCGGCCAGACCGACTGCTTCGGTCTGGAGATCGAACTTCAGCGTGACGATCTGATCAGAACCCACGCGGACATCGGTGATGACCTGTGGGGTGAAGCCGACCGCCGCCGCGCGGATACGATAGGTGCCCGGCGGAACGTTCAACACATTGAACCGTCCATTGACATCAGCAGATGCCCCCATAGAGGTTCCGACGAGCACGACGTTGGCTCCTGCCAAACCTGCCCCGTCCGGACCCATTACTGATCCTGTGATCTTCCCGTTCCCCGCAAGCGTGACACTTGTCGCGAGAACAAGCGTCACCAAGAGAACGGCGAATAGCGTGTACCATGGTTGCCTCATGTCGCTCCTCCTTTGGAGTATGGTATTGAATGAAGGCTCTCTCGCAGGACTGCCCACTTCGCAGGTGAGCGGTGAGAGGACTTCATGTGGGAAACACCCCGATGGGCTCTTGCGCGTCATGCTCTTCTACCTACCAACGTGAGAAACACCAGACCGTGCACGATGCCCGTCGCGCAGCGGCCGTTGACACAATGATCGTATAGTGGAATGTGAGTGCACGTGGCAGTAACGCAGCGTGTACTGTCCGTGAAGAGGACCTCCTTTCGGGGCACGCATCACCCGTTCGAAGTTGATTGAGGAAGGAATTGAGAACTATGGGAAATCACGTCATCGGGAAACGACAACAGATGAACCGCGGGTGCTCAGGACACGTCGGTCGTGCGAGGGAATGCCGCTACCGTGGAGTGGTTCATCTGTGAAACAGCGTTTTATCAGGGGTATATTACGAAGGACGCGCTGTATTGTCAAGTGCCACAGAAAAAAACTTCTGCACGAATCTGCAAATACTCCCCGCTCCATCTTGACATTGTCATCCCTTTCTGGCATACTCAAAAACTTGGGGAATTGGAATCCCGCGATGACCACACGACGACGATTTCTGACACAGGCCGCCGGAGGCAGTGCTCTCCTCGGCCTTCTCCCGGTACCAGTCGCACACGCTCACAGCCTTCAACCCTCTGATCCGATGCCTGACCTTTCACCGCTGTCCCTCCCGGATGCACCGCTCCGGCTCGACCTTGCGCCGGCACACTGGATCTGGTATCCGTCCGAACGGACGCTCCCCAATACCGTCGTTCTGTTCCGGCACACCATCCATATCCCGGCTCCCCTGCGATCAGCCAACGGCTGGATCGCGGCCGATAGCCGGTACCTCCTCACGATCGACGGCAGACGCGTCCAGTGGGGACCGGCACCGGCGGATCCCCGCAGAATGGAAGTGGATCCGCTGGAACTGCAGCGCCTCCTCACGCCGGGCGACCATACCATCGGCGTGACCGTCCTCTATTATGGAGGGGGCGATGGGACACACCCCGTCGGCAAACCCGGGTTCATCTTCACCCTGACCACCACAACCGCCACCGGGAACTCCACCAGCCTCGTCTCCGACGACTCCTGGCACGCCCATCTCAGCACCGCCTGGCCAGCCGGCAACTACAAACGCTGGTACCTCCGCGCCTTCCAGGAGATGTTCGACGCGCGCAAACACCCGTACGGCTGGGACACGAACGGCTTCACGCCGGATGGCAGGTGGGTGCAGGCGATGCTCGTGGACTGCCCCCCGTCCCTTCCCCCTTCATGCTCGTCCTATCCCGACTACCTGCTCGATACCCGGGCGACCCGGGACGGATCGTGCCTCATCCCCCGCAGCATTCCCCTGCTGCGCGAACATCCGGTCGCGGTCGAACGACTCGTGGAAGCATACACCATCGACTGGCACCGGCCCGCGGAAGAGTATTTCGACGTCCTCCCGCCGAACGCGTTCACAGCCACACCACTGACGGTGACGGGCAGCGCCGCGGGATCGTGGACCATCGCACTCGACGGCACAACGGCACGCGCTCTGACGTTCGCCCTGCACGATCAGCATGTCGGATTCCCCTTCTTCACCATCGATGCCCCTCCCGGCACGATCGTCGAACTGATGGTGCAGGAAGGACACACCCCCGGCGGGCCGGCGTTGCTGAACACCCACTTCCACGCCTGGGCACGGTTCATCTGCGCCGGTGGCGTCCAGACGTTCCAGACGCTCGACTATGAAGCTGCGCGATGGATCCAGCTGCATATTCGCGGCACCGCAGGAACCGTCACGATCCGGAACGTCGGGATGCTCCGGCGCGTCTTCCCCTGGCCCGTGGAGCCCCACGCTTCCGTCGGCGAGCCTGCCCTGCAGCGGCTCCTGGATGCCTGCGTGAACACGCTGTACAACAGCACGCAGGAGACGGCGGTGGATGGGATGGGCCGCGAGCGCCAGCAGTACAGCGGCGACGGCGCACACCAGCTCCACGCGGCGTACATGACCTTCGGCGAACCCCGTCCCGGCGCACGCTTCATCGCGACGTTCGGTCAGGGGTTGATGCTCGACGGATACTTCTTCGATTGCTGGCCGGCGTACGACCGTCTCGCCCGCGTGATGGAACGACACCTCGATCTGACGCCATGGGGCCCGCTGCTCGACCATAGCGTCGGGTTCGGATTCGATATCTTCCACCATCATCTGTACACCGCCGATGCCGCCGCCGTCCGTGAACCGTTCGTCCGGTATCAGCGCTTCGTCCGGTATCTCCACAGGATCCGACAGGAAGACGGTCTGATACCGGTGACCAACCTCGGCACGCCGGCGGTATGGATCGACCATGTCGCGTACGAGACGGGGAAACCGCTGCACAAGCAGTGCGCCTTCAACCTCTATGCGGCGGCAATGCTCCGCCACGCCTTCGCCCCCGTTGCACGCGTGCTGGACCATACCGATTGGGCGGACTTCGCCGAAGGCTTCGCGGCGTCGATCATCGAGGCTGCCGTCCGTGCATTCTGGAGCGACGCCGAGGGACTCTTCATCGTCAACCGCCCCTGGCTTGGCGCCGGCGAAGCGCCGCGCCTCTGCGACCGGTCACTCGCCACGGCCGTGATCTTCGACCAGTGCCCCGGTGGCCGGAACCGTCCCGCGATCGATGCGCTCGCAGCGCCGCCACCGCACATGGGGATCTCCTACCCGGCGAACGCATGCTGGCGCTACTGGGCGCTCGCCCGCGGCGGACGTACGGATGTGATCATTCGCGACTTCCGCGAGCGCTGGGCAACGATGCCGTCGGTGATCGAGAACAACACCATCTTTGAGAACTGGACGGCAGCGCCCGACAGTGGCGACCTCTGGAGCCACTGCGCCGTCGTGCCGCTCTACCTCCTGACCCAGGGCATCGCGGGCATCCGACCGACGGCACCCGGATTCACACAGTGCACGGTGAGGCCGCAACCCGCGGACCTTGCCGATGTCGCGGTGACGGTCCCCACGCCGCAGGGTCCGATCGCATTCGCGTGTACGGGCACCCGCGGTGAGCGTACCCTCCGGTTGGAAGTCCCCCGCGGCTGCACCGCCGATCTCATCCTCGATGAACGGGAACAGATCGCGTTCCCGCAGGCCGAAGGTCCGGTGGACGGAAACCTGCGCCGGTACCGGTTCCCGTCGGGCACTCCGCACACACTTCATCTCAGGTACACCTAAGCATGCAGGGACGGGACCACATCAAGAGTCTACGACGGGAGGATGCACGATGCGCCTGATCATCACGCGGTCCAAATGGGACCTCGATGCGCTGCCGTTCGAGGACTTCCTCGTGTATGCCCGGGGTGCGGGGTTTGACGGCACGGAGATCCATCTCCCGTCGCTGCATGCGTCACCGGAAGAGTGTCGTGCTCTTCACGAGAAGCACGGACTCACCTTCGTGGCCATGATCACGAGCGAGGGATCGACCGTGGAAGAACACTGCCGGTCGATCGAAGAACGCTACCGCGCCGCGGTGCGCTACCGTCCCCTGCTGGTCAACTGCCATACCGGCCGCGACATCTTCACCAGGGACGAGAACCTCAGGATCTTCCGCACGGCACGCGCGCTCGAAAAGGAAGCAGGCATCACCATCTGTCATGAGACCCATCGCGGGCGCGCAACGTACAGTGCGATCGCAACGCGGGAGGTGCTCGAGGCGATGCCGGAGCTCCGTATCAATGCCGACTTCTCGCACTGGTGCTGTGTGCATGAGTCGCTTCTCCATGATCAGGAAGATGCGATGACGCTGGCCATCGCGCGGGCGTCGTACATCCATGCACGCGTCGGACACATGGAAGGTCCGCAGGTGAATGACCCGCGGGCGCCGGAGTGGAATGCCGAGGTGGAGCGGCACATGCAGTGGTGGGAACGGATCGCGGCAGACCATGCCCGTCGCGGCGCACCGTTCCTTGCCGTCTGCCCGGAATTCGGTCCGGCGCCATACATGCCCGCATTGCCGTTCACGCGTCAGCCCGTGACGGACATCCGGGAGATCGTGATCCACATGATGCATCAGCTTCGCAGGCGGCTGCAGCCGTTGTGCCTGCCCGTATCGTAGCCCACATCACCGCGTATCGGAGAGTACCATCATGATCATAGCAGACCTGGGTGTCATCGAAGGACGCCGCTACCCGGCCCGGCGCCGGACCCAGAACCTTGTCGGGGGCGTCTCCCCCATCCAGGCCATGAACTTCGCCATGGGGCACGTCACCCTTGACCCGAACGGCGGGCAGGTCCCATGGCATAATCAGGAACAGGAAGAAGTGTATTATATTATAGAGGGGACCGCCGAAATGTGTCTCGGCGAGGAACGACAGGTCCTGAAGACCGGCCAGGCCGCGTACATCCCCCCCGGGGTCTTCCACCAGATCACGAACATCGGGTTCACTCCGATGCGGATGATCTACTGCTACGCCCCCGGCGGCGACGTCGCCCACTGGCGACAGGAGCTCAGCGGAACACTCCCACACGCCGGACAGGAAGCACCGCCGCTCCCCGCCGGCGCCCGCGCACAGTGTACGGAACCACCAACGCAGTGAACCAGAGGTGTCTTGGAGAATTCTGACATGTCAACAACAACACATCACGTCGGCATCATCATGAACGGGGTCACGGGTCGCATGGGGACCAATCAGCACCTCATGCGTTCCATCGTGGCCATCATGCGCCAGGGTGGCGTCCGGTTGAACGACCGGGAAGTGATCATGCCCGATCCGATCCTCGTCGGCCGCAATGCCCAGCGCCTGGAACACCTCGCGGCAAGCTCCGGCATCGTCCGGTGGACCACGGACCTGAACAAGGCCCTTGCCGACACACACAACACGATCTACTTCGACGCCCAGGTCACGAACCTGCGTGTCCCGGCCATCCGTGCGGCCATCAAGGCGGGGAAACATATCTACTGTGAGAAGCCGACCGCCCTCACGACGGATGAAGCATACGATCTGTATCTTCTCGCCCAGGAGAAGGGCGTGAAGCATGGCGTGGTGCAGGACAAACTGTGGCTTCCCGGACTCCTCAAGCTGCAGTTGCTCAGGGACAGCGGATTCTTCGGCCGCATCCTCTCGGTCAAGGGCGACTTCGGTTACTGGGTCTTCGAGGGAGAGCACATCCCCGCACAACGGCCATCGTGGAACTATCGCGTCGAGGATGGCGGCGGCATCATCTTCGACATGCTCTGCCACTGGCGCTACGTCCTGGATAACGTCATCGCGCCCGTCCGCAGCGTCTCCTGCCTCGGTGCCACGCATGTTCCCACGCGGTGGGACGAGGCGGGCAAGCCCTATGCGTGCACGGCGGACGATGCCGCCTATGCCACCTTCGAACTCGCTGATGGCATCGTGGCGCAATTCAATTCGTCGTGGACGACACGTGTCCGCCGCGACGATCTCCTCACCATCCAGGTCGATGGCACGCTCGGCTCCGCGGTGGCGGGTCTGCGCGAATGCTGGATCCAGCCTGCACATGCCACACCCCGGCCGACATGGAATCCGGATATCGACAATCCGTTCACATTCCCGGATCAGTGGATGACCGTCCCGTCGCAGCAGGCCTTTGACAACGCATTCAAGATCCAGTGGGAGCTGTACCTGCGCCACATCGCAGGCAACGAACCATTCCCCTGGGACCTGCTGGAAGGCGCGAAGGGGGTGCAGCTCGCGGAGAAGGGCATCGAATCCTGGAAGGAGAGGAAATGGATCCCGCTCCCCGACCTGAAGATCGTCCAGAAAGGGTGACCCATGCTGCCCGGAAACCACACGCTGTATCAGCAGTACCGTTCCGCGTTGCTCGATGATGTCCTGCCTTTCTGGGACCGTCATTCGCGCGACCCGCAGGGTGGCTTCTTCACGTGTCTCGACCGCATGGGGAACGTCTACGACACGGACAAGTTCATCTGGCTGCAGGGGCGTCAGACGTGGACGTATGCCATGCTGTACAACCGCCTGGAGAAGCGGCCGGAATGGCTGGCGATGGCAAAGCACGGCGCGGACTTTCTCCGTGCGCACGGGCGTGATGCGAACGGCGAGTGGTACTTTTCGCTGGACCGCAACGGCGCACCGCTCGTCCAACCCTACAATGTCTTCAGCGAATGCTTCGCGGCGGTCGGCTTCAGCCAGTACGCGCTGGCGTCCGGGGATGAAGAAGCGAAGGACATCGCCCACCGCGCCTACCGCAACATGCTCCGCCGGGAATCATTCCCGAAGGGGGTCTACACCAAGGCATATCCCGGTACGCGGCCGCTCCGCTCGTTCGCGTTCCCGATGATGTTCCTCCACGTCGCGCACGAACTCCAGTGGCTGCTTCCGGCAGACCTGTTCGAAGAGAACACCACGCGGTGGATGAACGATATCGCGACGCTGTTCATCGACAGGGAGAGCGGCCTGGTGTATGAGAACGTAGCACCGGACGGCAGCCACCCCGATACCTTCGAAGGCCGGTTGCTGAACCCGGGACATGGCCTGGAGGGCATGTGGTTCCTCATGGATGCCGCGCTCGGGCGGGGTGACACTGCGCTCGCCCACCGTGCGGCGGATTCCCTGCTGCGGATCCTTGAGTTCTCGTGGGACAAGGAATACGGCGGTATCTTCGGATTCCTCGATGCCCGCGGGAAGCCGTGCGAGAAGCTCGAGTGGGACCAGAAGTTCTGGTGGGCGCACATCGAAACGCTCGTCGCACTGCTCATGGCAGAGACACGCCTGGGGCGGACGGACTGCCGCGCGTGGTTCGAGAAGGTGCACGACTATACCTGGTCGCACTATCCCGATCCCGCGCACGGCGAATGGTTCGGGTATCTCAACCGCCGTGGCGAGGTCTCCCTCCCGCTGAAGGGCAGCAAATGGAAGGGGTGCTACCACGTCCCCCGCTGTCTGTTCATGTGCATGCAGATGCTTGACCCGACCGCTCCGCGCTCCCGGTGAGGCTTTCCACCTGTGCAACGGCGTTTCTCATCTGAAACGCCGTTGCATTCGAGCACAATTTCCCGTATCTCCCCTTGTAGGAAGCCCACCGCGCTGTCCCCTCTTGCACATCATTGGAGATCCGCGATGCAGAAGGACCTGAAGGAGATCTACGATCGGGAAGGCTACGTTGTCGTCCGCGAGGCCATCGATGGTGCACTCGTCGAAGAGGCCCAACGGCATGTCCACTGGCTCCTCGAAAAGAACCCCGGCGTCCGGCCGGAACACCTCCACGCCCATCTCGCGTGGAACGACCCGTTCTGGGTCCGGCTCATCAGCGACGACCGGCTCCTGGACATTGCGCAGCAGTTCGTCGGACCCGACATCGCACTGTTCGCGACACACTACATCTGCAAACCGCCCCGCACGGGGCAGGCGGTGCTCTGGCATCAGGACGGCAGCTACTGGCCCATCGAACCGATGAACGTGATCACCATGTGGCTCGCCGTATCCGATTCCCTCCCCGCGAACGGATGCATGCGCGTCATCCCGCGCACCCATCATCTGGTCCTCGAGCAGCACGAGGAGCGTCAGGACGTGGACAACGTGCTGGGTTCCGCGATGAGGGATGAGTTCGTGGATGAAGCGAAGGCCATCGATGTGATCCTGAAAGCAGGAGATCTGTCGATCCACCATCCCAACATTATCCACGGCTCGGAGGCGAACACCTCCGACCTCTGGCGCATGGGTCTGACCATCCGCTACATCCCGACCAGCACGCGTCTCCTGAAGCCCGAGGCGGCGGCACCCTTCCTCCTGCGCGGGAAGGCCGTCCCGGGCGTCAACGACTACCGCCCTCGGCCGCGCTATCAGGAGGGGGTCCATATGGCCTTCACCGGATGCGAACGGTGGAAATGAGTGGACCCCATGCGACCCTCGCAGTACGCATCCTTACTCAGCACCGTTGCCGCGCTCGGCGGACTCCTGTTCGGCTATGACACGGCCGTGGTGGCGGGTGCGATCGGGTTCCTGCGCGACCACTTCGCGCTGGATGCCGCGGAAACGGGTTTCGCCGCATCCAGCGCGCTCCTCGGGTGCATCGTTGGGGCGGCCGGGGCTGGAACGCTGAGCGACCGGTTCGGCAGGAGGCGCGCCCTCCTCCTCTCGGCGCTCTTCTTCACGGTCTCCGCGGTCTGGTCCGCCATCCCCACATCCCTCACGGAATTCAACATCGCCCGCATCATCGGCGGCGTGGGCGTCGGCATGGCTTCCATGCTGTCGCCGCTGTACATCGCCGAGATCGCGCCGGCTGAGATCCGCGGACGCCTCATCTCCTTCAACCAGTTCGCCATCGTCACCGGTATCCTGCTCGTCTACTTCGTGAACTACGGGATCGCCGGGCTCGGCGACCAGGCATGGAACACATCGACGGGCTGGCGGTGGATGTTCGGATCCGAGACGATCCCCGCCCTCCTGTTCATGCTGTCGCTCATCGCCATCCCCGAAAGCCCGCGGTGGCTCATCAAGCAGGGGAAGGTCGACGAAGCTACGGCCATACTGACCCGGCTGTCCACGCACGGCAACGCACAGCAGCAGGTACGCGAGATCACCGACGCGATCGCTCTGGAAGGCTCATCGATGCGCGACCTCCTCCGGCCCGGGATCCGCCGGACCCTCGTCATCGGGCTGTCCCTCGCGGTGCTGCAGCAGATCACCGGCATCAACGTCTTCCTCTACTACGCTCCCGAGATCTTCAAATCCCTCGGCTCGGGGACCGACACCGCATTGCTCCAGACCGTGGTCATTGGCGCATGCAACGTCCTGTTCACGGTCGTGGCGATACGGAGCGTCGACCGGCTCGGACGTCGCCCCCTGCTGATGATCGGCGCCGCAGGCATGGGTGCCACGCTCGCCGGATTGGGGTGGAGCGCGTACACATCGACCACGGCGGGGTGGACGCTGGTCTTCATCATCGGGTATATCGCGTGCTTCGCGTTGTCCATGGGACCGGTCGTCTGGGTCGTCCTCGCGGAGATCTTCCCGACCCGCATCCGCGGACGCGCCATGGCGGTCGCTACGTTCCTCCTCTGGACCTCGAACTACATCATCTCCCAGACGTTCCCGATGCTGGATGCGAACGAATTCCTGATCGCACACTTCCACCACGCGTTCCCCTTCTGGCTGTATGCGGTGTTCTGCGTGGCAACCGTCGTCATGGTGTGGCGATCCCTGCCCGAGACCAAAGGGAAGACCCTCGAAGAGATCGAGCGGTCCTGGATGCCGTGACATGACGATGCGAACGCCGATCACGGTCCATGTGAACGATGCCATCGGCCTCATCCGGCCGGAGTTGCACGGACATTTTCTCGAACATCTCGGCACGGCCACCTACGGCGGGATATGGGTCGGGCGCACCAGCCTGATCCCCAACATCGATGGCCTCCGGGCAAGCGCCGTGGAGTTCCTCCGTGCGCTCGCTGTCCCCGTGCTGCGGTGGCCGGGTGGATGCTTCGCCGATGCGTATCACTGGCGCGACGGGATCGGGCCGCCGGATCAACGCCCGCACACCGTGAACCACACCTGGGGCGGCACGATCGAGGACAATGGATTCGGGACCCACGAGTTCATGCACCTGTGTTCCCTCATCGGCGCTCGCCCCTACGTGGCGGCGAACATGGGGAGCGGTTCCCCGTCCGAAGTGCGCGACTGGGTCGAATATTGTAATCTCCCGGGAGGAAGTACACTCGCGGCACTGCGCATCGCTCATGGCGCGCGCGAGCCGTTCGGCGTGCGGTACTGGGGCATCGGCAACGAGAGCTGGGCGTGCGGCGGGAACATGACCCCGGAAGAGTACGCGGCCCACTATGCCCGGTTCAGCACGTTCGTCCCCACGTGCGGCGGCACGACGCCGTACCTGATCGCCGTCGGCCCGAACAACAACGACACCGACTGGACACGCAGGTTCTTCACAGCCCTGGCCACCGGCCGGATGTTCACGCCCCGGATCCATGGCTTCGCGATGCACTATTATAGTTGGGGGAGGTGCGCCCCCACCCGGTACACCCCGGATGCGATCAGGAGCCAGTTCGCGAGCTTCGACGGCATGGAACATGCCATCATCGAGCAGCGTGCCTACCTGAACATGTTCGCGGAACGGGCGGGCATCCCGCCCATCGATCTGCTCGTGGATGAGTGGGGCACGTGGGACCTGAGCGAGCAGGAGACCGAGGATGCACACGGATTGTTCTGGCAACAGAACACGCTGCGCGATGCGGTCGCCGCCGCGCTCGGGCTCAATCTCTTTCACCGGCAGGCGGACAAACTCGGCATGTGCAACCTCGCGCAGATCGTGAACGTACTGCACGCCTCGCTCCTCACTTCGGGGGAGGCCTGTCTCCGTACCCCGACCTACCACACCCTCATGCTGATGCAGGAACACCGGAACAGGACGGCGGTGCGCATCGCATCCCCACTCTCACCATCACGGGAACTGTCGGTTTCCGCATCGCGCGACGACCGCACCGTGGTGGTGACATGCGCGAACCCTGACCCTGAGGTGACGCGCACGATCCGGATGCAGCTGGCCGGCGCATCCATCGGAGCGGTCACGGGTGAAGAGATCGCTGACGCTGACCCCAATGCCTGCAACACCGTTGCCGACCCCGGGCGGATCGTGCCGCATGCCGTGACGCCCGTGGTTGCCGGAGACTCCATCGTTGCGACGATGCCGCCTCTTTCCATACTGCATCTCCGGATCACCATTCCCTGATCCGGGGCAGTGCACTGCAAGAAAGAAGAACGCCATGACTTCCAGGTCACACGCCATCCGGTATTCTTTCATTACCTGTTTCCTGCTCATCAGCGTGGCCGCGTGGGCCCGCGGGGACGGCACCGGCGATGCCCGCCTCTCGTTCCCCTTCGCGCCGGCACGGCACATGAATGCGATCGGGTTGCCCGATGACTGGCACAAACCGCTCGTGACCGGCGACGGCTCGCTCGCCTACGATTTCGCTCCCGGGCCGTACGCCACACCCCTCACAGAGATCGGATTCCACCTGAAGGACGGCTCCGACACCGTGACCTCGCAGTGGTATGATGACCCCCACGTCCCCATCGCGTGCACAGAGCGACGGCGTGGTGCCGAAGGACTGGTTGCAGAAGCATTCACCATCATCCCTCCCCGCGCTGCTCCGTCGGCGTTCCCGGCGGCACGCGGAAGGATCCAACGTTCAGGCGGATTGAATGGAACCCGGTACTGGGCGTCGCCACCGGCAGGGACCGATCCTGCATTTCGTGCGGTGGCCTGGGGGACGAACCGTCCGATCCGCTACCGGGTCCAGGTTCCACCCGGATCGAGCCGTCTCGTAGCGCTCGGATTCTGTGAACCGTACAAGGGGACACGGCGGGCCCGTCTCGAGTCGCTGGAAGTCGAGGGTGCTCCTGCACGTGTCGTGGATCCCATGCCTGACGGGCAACGGAACGCACCATCGGTCCATCTGTTCACGGGGAAGGATGCTGACCGCAACGGTTGGCTCACCATCGAGGTCCATGCCGCACCGGAGAGCCCCGATCCGAATGTGATCCTGAATGCATTCTGGATCTTTCCGTCCGGTGCTGCGGTCACCCCCGGGGATGTGATCTCCGGAGCGGCGCGGAGATCCGCGGAGCTCGTTCACGAATGCGGGAGCGAATGGGAAGCGTGGGCCCCGGTGACCCGGAAGGATCTGCTGGTGGCCAGGACCATAGGCAACGGACAGCCCATGCTCTCGATCCGGTCACGCCGACCGCTCAGCATCGACGCCAGGACGGGGGCGGTGCTGTCCGGTGATGCGCCGTTCGTCGTCACCGAGCCGAAGGCCGCGCGCATCGCACGGACGGGCGACACCCTGCAATTGTACTTCCCCCGGGGCTCGGAACACGTGACGGCGATGATCCTCACGGGGAAGCCGGCGCCCTCCGGACCCATCAGCATGCCCGATGCAGCGCAGGAGCAGGCCAGGGCGATCCGGTATTGGACCACACAGAGCACCATCCCCGCCGGCGTGATCCATGTGCCGGACCCCCGCTTGCAGTACCTTCTCGAGACGAGCACACGGACGATCTATCAGATCCGGGACCGTGTGGACGGCGGCATCCAATTCCAGCCCGGACCCAGCGTGTACCGTGGCCTCTGGCTTGGCGATGTGTTCCTGAGCGGGAGTGTTGCGCTGATGCTGGGCGATACGGCATCCGTGCGCGGCGCGCTCGAGCACGGCATGAAGTTCCAGAGGCCGAACGGACAGTTCGTCGTCCTCCGTCCCTCGGAGGCCTTGAACGAAACGCCGGTCTTCATCGCGATGATGTGCCGCTATGCCTCCTTCGCCGGGAACGACGCATGGCTGCACCGTCACTGGGATGTCGTGCGGGCGGGCATCGGTTGGATCGATGACGTGCAGCGCACGACGCGCGACGTGCCGGACGCGCCGTATGCAGGGTTGATGCCTCCGGGGTTCGTCGATGGCGGCATCGCACACCGCACCGCGGACTTCGGGACGGTCTGGTGGACCCTGATCGCTCTCGATCATGCCATCGAAGCGGGATCGCGCCTCGGATTCGTGCGTGATGTGGCCCACTGGTCCACCCTCCGCCAGAGCATGACCGACGCAGCGCGCATCGCGATCCGGCGTGACATGACCGTGGATGCCCGCGGGCTTCCCTACCTTCCCGTCGGAATCGGCGATACGACACAGGGGATCCCGCCGCAGCGTGGACAGTACGCCTTCCTCCTTCCGATCCCGTACGCCGAGATCTTCTATAGCGATGACCCCGTTGTCGAAAGCGCCGTGCGGTCGACGCTCACCATGCTGGACAGCACCACGCGTGAGGGGATCATTGTGGGAAGCGGTTGGATGCAGGACGGGATCTGGGGGTGGCTGGGTGGCATCCATGCGCTCGCACACGTATACCGGCGGAACGGGGCCACGGCCTATGCGCTGCTCCAGGCCTATGCGGACCACGCAACGCCGCTGGGGACATGGGTCGAAGAGCAGCAGCCCAGGGAGGTCGGTCCCGGGACGTCCGGTGACATGGCGAATGCCGAAGCTGCGGCGTTCTTTGTCCAGGCCGTGCGCTCGTTCGTTATGCGTGAACGCGGCACCACGTTGCACCTCCTCGATGGGATCCCCGCAGCGTGGCTCGTACCCGGTGCACGGACTTCGATAGCGAAGGGGGGGTCGCTCCTCGGCCGCGTGGATCTATCGCTCGACATCGCGGCGGACGGAGAGGCAGCGACCGTACAGATCGGGCCGGTGCAGGGTCTGAACGGCCGGAGCCGGGTGGTGCTGCACCTGGAGTCTCTTCGGGCTCTTGGCTTCCGTCCGGTATCCGGAGGAGATGCTGCCGCCATCGAGATCCCCCCCGGCAGGGCGGTGTCCTTCACGTTCGTTCGCAAAAGATAACAGTTTCCCCGAGACCTTTCTTTATGTATATTCTGAAACACCAGTTTTCTCCATTCCGGAAGTGTCCCATGCGTTCGACGGCCTCTGCCCTCATCCTGCTGAGCATCATTCTGTGCGCCGGTGCCCCGACGGCCACGGCACAGAGCACATTTTCCCCCGAGGAGAAAGAACGCCTCGCTGCGAGCGTGCGCGAGGAATTCGCCCATGCCTGGACCGGCTACAAGAAGTATGCGTGGGGCCACGATGCCCTCCGGCCCATCAGCAAGACCGGGTTCAATTGGTACAGCGCCCCCCTGCTGATGGCCCAGATCGATGCCCTGGATACCATGATCCTGATGGGGTTCAAGGCCGAGGCCGATTCCACCCGCGAATACATCCTCACCCACCTGTCGTTCGATCACGACATGTACGTGAAGGCGTTCGAGATCAATATCCGTCTCCTGGGGGGGCTCCTTTCGAGCTACCAGCTCACGGGAGACGAGCGGTTCCTGAAGCTTGCCCGGGATCTCGGGGACAGATTGATACCGATCTTCCAGTCGCCCACCGGCTTGCCGTACGTGGAGGTCAATCTCAGGACCGGCGCCGTCCGTGGCACGAAAACCAATCCCGCGGAGATCGGCACCTACCTGATCGAGTTTGGGACGCTCACGCGGCTCACGGGAGAGGCAAAGTATTACAACTATGCGAAGTATGCGCTGCTGAACCTGTATGAACGCCGATCGGATATCGGACTCTATGGCGACGGGATCGACTGCGTGTCCGGGGAATGGACGGGAACGACTTCCCACATTTCCGCGTGCATCGATTCGTACTTTGAGTATCTCGTCAAGGGTGCCCTCATGTTCGAGGATACGGATTGCCTGGCGATCTGGCGTGAGGCACAAGCGGCACTGAAGACGTACGTTGCGGATTCCACAGCATCGGGACTCTGGTATGGCCGCGTGGATATGAACACCGGCAAGCGCACGGCAACCATCGCCGGCGCATTGGATGCATTCTATCCCGCGGTGTTGGTCCTGGCGGGCGACTCGAAGCAGGCGGCCGCGCTCCAGGAGTCGTTCTTCACGATGTGGAAGCGCCATGGCCTTGAACCGGCGGAGTTCGACTACACCACGATGAAAGCGGTCAAGCCCGGATACTATCTGAACCCGGAGATCATGGAATCGGCGTTCTACCTGTACCGGGCCACCGGAGATCAGCGTTATCTGGCAATGGGCAAGGTCTTCCTGGACAGCCTGGAAGCATATTGCCGCACCGATGGCGGATATGCGGAGTTGAAGAATGTGGTCACGAAGGAGAAGATGGACCGGATGGAGACCTACTTCCTTGCTGAAACACTGAAGTATCTTTATCTCCTGTTCGCGCCCGAGAATACAGTGAACCTCGATGGACTCTTCTTCAATACAGAGGCCCATCCGTTGAGAAAGACCTGGTAGTCGTGGACCGCCCGCTCGGTGCCGAAGAGGAGGCATCCCGCCTCCTGGACCTGTTCACGGGTGAGCGCCGGCTTGGCGAAGCGATCGAATTCATGCGTCATCACTTCGACGTCATCCAGGCACGGTCCCAGCTGCTTCTCACCCTTGCGACACTCGCGCTGACGATCACGGGGTTTTCCGGGCCGAAGATCGCGCAGACGAATCTGTTCGCCAGATATAGTATGGCACTCGGCATCGTCTTCGTCCTTTCGGCCGTGGTCATCCTGCTCCTGGGAGGCCTCCGGATCCGGTGGACCACGCAATTCCTCGGCGATGACTCCCGGGAGACCCTGGTCCGGATCATCCGCTACCGGAATCACAAGACGCGCCTGTACTTCGTTGAACTTGGCCTTCTGGTCATTGGCCTGTCGGCCTACGTCGCCAGCGTGGTGACGTACCTGCTCTACGGCCCCTGAACCTGGCGACACACGGTGTACACACACGATCTCTTCATTGGCGAAAGGGTTCACTCATGAAGTTCCGCCTCGTTGTGCCTTTCATCCTCCTGACCGTGGTCATGATGGCAGGCTGCGGCAAACGTGAAGGTTCCGCAACATCCGGGAAGTTGACCATCGCCGTCGTGCCGAAGGGCACGACCCACGAATTCTGGAGGTCCATCCATGCGGGTGCGGTCAAGGCCGGACGCGAAATGAACGTCGAGATCATCTGGAAAGGCCCGATGCGGGAGGACGACCGGGAGCAACAGATCTCCGTGATGGAGGATTTCATCAGCCGCGGCGTTTCAGGGATCGTGCTCGCACCTCTCGACGACATCGCCCTCCGCGGTCCGGTGGCGAACGCCAGGGCCGCAGGGATCCCGGTCGTGATCATCGACTCCGACCTCAAGAGCGACGACTACGTCAGTTTCGCGGCCACGGATAATTACCTCGGTGGAAAGATGGGGGCCCAGGAACTGATCCGGCTGTTGCACGGCAAAGGCAGAGTGATCATGCTCCGGGTGATGGAAGGCGGCGCAAGCACCACGAACCGCGAGCGCGGGTTCCTCGAGACGATCGCCGAGGCACCGGGGATCACCGTGGTCAGTTCGAATCAGTACGGCGGCCCGACGGTCGAGTCGGCCTACCGCATGAGCGAGAATGTCCTTGCACCGCTGACGGACAAGTCGGGCGCCCTCACGATCGACGGCATCTTCACGCCGAATGAATCCACGACGTTCGGCATGCTCCGTGCCCTCCAGGATGGTGGCCACGCAGGCAAGATCACGTTCGTCGGCTTCGATGCCTCGCCCAAGCTCGTGGAAGCCCTCCGGAGCGGCCAGCTGAACGCATTCGTGGTCCAGAATCCGATGTCCATGGGATATATCGGCGTCAAGACCGTGATCAGTCATCTGCGCGGAGAGAAGGTCGAGAAGCGCATCGATACCGGTGTCACCCTGGTGACGCCGGAAAACATCAACAGGCCTGACATGAAGGACCTCATTGAACCGGACCTGACACGGTGGCTGGAATGACGCAGGCGACACCGGCCCCCCGCTTCGCGATGCGGGGGATCCGTAAGAGCTTTGGTGCCACCGCGGCATTGCAGGGCGTGGACCTTGCCGTCGCGCCCGGCGAAGTGCATGCGCTCATCGGCGAGAACGGTGCCGGCAAGAGCACCCTGATGAAGGTGCTGGCGGGCGCCATCCGCCCCGACGCAGGCGAGATGCTGCTGGACGGTCAACCGTTCGCTCCCGCGACGACACAGGCCGCGCGCGAAGCCGGCGTGGCCATGATCTACCAGGAACTCTCGCTCGCCCCGCACCTCCCGGTCGAGGACAACATCATGCTGGGGATGGAGCCGATCCGGTTCGGTCTGCGCGACCGCACCGCGATCCGGGACCGTGCGCATGAGGCGCTTGCCATGCTCGGTTATGGCTCGCTCGAGCCCCGGACGCGCGTGGGCGACCTCCCGATCGCGACACGCCAGGTCGTCGAGATCGCCCGTGCCCTCGCGGTGGGGTGCAAGATCCTCGTCCTGGATGAACCGACCAGCAGTCTCACGCTCGCCGACATCGATCACCTCTTCGGTGTCCTCGATACGCTCCGCAGCAAGGGACACGCGATCGTCTACATCTCGCATTTCCTCGAAGAAGTGAAACGCATCGCGGACAAGTTCACGGTCCTGCGCGATGGTCAGACCGCCGGGTCCGGCGCGATCGCGGAACACAGCATCGAAGAGATCGTCAACCTCATGATCGGCCGCAAGCTCGAGCAGCTGTATCCCCGCTCGACGCGCACGCCCGGCGAGGTGATGATCCATGCCGTCGGGATCGGCGCCGCCCCGAAACCCGTGAACGCGACCTTCGACCTGCGCCGCGGTGAGGTGCTCGGTCTCGCCGGACTCGTGGGCGCGGGCCGCACCGAATTGCTCCGTACGCTGTTCGGACTCGATCCGGTCGCGAGCGGTGAGATCACCGTCCGGGTACATAGCGGATGGGCCACGCCGAGAGATCGCTGGCAGCAGGGGGCGGGCATGGTGAGCGAGGACCGTGCCACCGAGGGCCTCGCGGGATCGCTGAGCATCGCCAGCAATATCACGATGAATCTGTCGCACGATGCCAGCCCGCTCGGCATCGTCCACCCGCGGCACATCGAGACGGTGGCACGGGAGTGGATCGATCGGCTCGGCATCCGCACCCGCGGACCGGACCAGGAGGTCCGCACGCTTTCCGGCGGCAACCAGCAGAAGGTGGCGATCGCCCGACTGCTGCATGAGAAGGTGGATATCCTCCTCCTCGACGAACCGACACGCGGCATCGATGTCGCGAGCAAATCACAGATCTACGAACTGATCGACCGTCTGGCGGCGGGCGACCCGGAGCATGACATCCAGCCGAGGGCCATCCTGCTGGTCAGCAGCTATCTGCCGGAACTGCTCGGCGTGTGCGACCGGATCGCGGTGATGCACCGTGGTACGCTCGGACCCGCACGCCCGGCATCAGCATGGACCGAACACACGCTGCTGCTCGCAGCGACAGGACAGGGGACGCCCGCATGAAACGCTCATCCTCACTTGCCCAGACACTCGGTCCGCTCATCGGACTCATACTGATCTTCGCGCTCTTTGCGGTCGCGGGACCGGCGAGCTTCTCCTCCTTGAACAATCTCGAGACCATCGCGCGGCAGACGGCGATCGTCGGCACTGCGGCGCTCGGCATGACGCTCATCATCATCGCCGGGGGCATCGACCTCTCCGTGGGTTCCATGATCGCGCTCGTCACGGTCATCACGGCGGCATTGCTCCAGGCCGGGCTCCCCCCCATCGTCGCCGCTCTCGGCGGGATCGCCACCGGGTTGCTCTGCGGGTTCCTCAATGGCTACCTGGTCACGCGGCTCAAGGTCGTGCCGTTCATCGTCACCCTGGGGACGCTCCTCGTCGTGCGCGGTGCGGCCAAGGGGTTCGCGCACGAACAGAAGATCGATGCCCCGCTCACCTGGCTGAAGGAACTGCTGGCTGCTCTTCCGCAGGGCGAAGGCTGGCGCATCGTACCGTGGGGGGTCTGGCTGGCCATCGCCCTCGCGTTCCTCGTTGCCGGCGTCCTCCTCTATACGCGGCTCGGCCGGCACATCATCGCGATCGGGTCCAATGAACAGACGGCCCGCCTGTGCGGTGTACCGGTGGACCGTGTGAAGGTGATCGTGTATTCGCTCGGGGGCGCATTTGCCGGCGTCGCAGGCATCCTGCAATTCTCACGACTCACGGTGGGCGATCCCACCGTCGCGTCGGGCGTCGAACTCGATGTGATCGCCGCCGTCGTCATCGGCGGAGGCAGCCTCAATGGCGGCGAAGGCTCGATCGCCGGCACGATCGTCGGCGCGCTCATCATGACCGTCATCCGGTCCGGGTGTGCCCAGATGGGCCTCCCCAACTGGGTCCAGGAAATGGTCACCGGCGTCATCATTGTCATCGCGGTCGCGCTGGACCGCTGGCGGCAACGCCGCAAGGCATCGGGCGCGGCGTAAAGGAACAGCATGCAGCATCAGCAGCACACGCAGATCAAGGCAACACCCTTCCCGTTCTCCGGCATCCTCGAACTGGATCCACGCGGTGGTGGATACATCCGCACCCGCTCCCTGACCCTCCAGCCCCAGCCGGGCGATGTGATGGTCACACCGCGGCAACTGCGCGACAACAATCTCCGCCCCGGCTCCGTCCTTGAAGGCATTGCGCGACAGGGACGGAACCCGCATCCGATCATGGAAGAGCTCCATGCCGTGAATGGCCTCGCTCCGGGTGCATGGGCAGCGCTCCCCGACTTCACCAGCCATGACGTGATCTCGCCCTATGAGTGGATGAAGCTCGAAGGGCGCGATGAAACGGTCGCCGGACGCCTGGGCGAGCGGTCGATGCGCGTCGTCGACCTCTTCTGCCCCATCGGCAAAGGCCAACGCGCCCTCATCGTGTCGCCCCCCAAGGCCGGCAAGACGATGCTCATGCAACAACTCGCTCACGCGATCAGCAGGAACCATCCTGCCATCGAACTCGCCGTGCTCCTCATCGACGAACGGCCGGAAGAGGTCACCGATATGCGCCGGTCGATCAAGGGTGAGGTCTTCGCCAGTTCGAGCGACAGCGAGGGCGGACTGCATGTGCGCCTGGCCCAGCTCGTCCTTGAATATGCCCGCCGAAAGGTCGAGACCGGCAAAGACGTGGTCGTCCTCATGGATTCCCTCACCCGCCTCGGCCGCGCGTTCAACGTCCACCAGCGCGGCACAGGCCGCACAATGTCCGGTGGCGTGGATGTCCGCGCACTCGAGATCCCCAAACGGATGTTCGGCGCCGCCCGGAAGATCGAGGGCGGCGGATCATTGACCATGATCGCGACCGCGTTGATCCAGACCGAATCGCGCATGGACGAGCTGATCTTCCAGGAGTTCAAAGGGACCGGCAATATGGAACTGGTGCTGGACCGCGAGCTGGCGGATGAGCGCATCTTCCCGGCGATCAGCCTCAACCTTTCCGGCACCCGCCGCGAGGAGCTGCTCTTCGGCGATGAGATCGACCGCCATCAGACGCTGCGGAGGTCGCTCTCACGGATGCGCCCGCGCGAGGCCATGCTGGCGGTCCAGAAGCTGCTCGAACAGTACCCCACCAACGCCATGCTGCTGTCCAAATTCACATGACCGCAGACCCGGGCCCCGCACTCGCGCGGCCCGTACTCGACCGAGGTGTCCCGTCCACAGGTAAGGATCCACCATGCACGTACAGTCCTCCATTCGTTCTCTCCTTCTCTCCAGTGCGCTCCTCGTGGCGTGCGCCTTCGCCGCCGACAAGAAACCACTCGATCATACGGTGTATGATGGGTGGAAGAAGATCAGCGGGGAAACCATCAGCGCCGATGGCAACCATATCCTCTATGTGATCGAGCCGCAGGAGGGCGATCCCACGCTGGTCATCCGCACCACCCGTACCGGCGCCATGGACACCGTGGCACGCGGCTCGGCACCGCGCATCTCCTGGGATTCGCGCTATGCGGCCTTCATCATCAAGGCCCCGTTCGCGGAGACACGGAAGGCGAAGATCGCAAAAAAGAAATCCGATCAGCTCCCCAAAGACTCCCTGGCCATCCTCCGGTTCGGCGCAGACTCCCTCGTGCGGATCCCCCGGGTCAAATCCTTCACGTTCCCTGCGAAAGCCGGCGGCTGGATCGCCTGGCAGCTCGCGAAGGACTCTGCGCGAACGGAGCCGAAGAAGTCGGATGCGCGCGATCCCGATGCCGGCGATGAGAGCGCGGGAAAGGACAAGAACAACGACGGCGCACCACTCGTCGTCCGCCGACTCGATGATGGCCGGGAATTCCGGTTCGCCGGCGTTACCGAATACGTGTTCAGCAAGACCGGCACCGGCCTCCTGTTCATCTGCGCGGCGAAGGACTCGACTGTCACGCCCGGCATCTATCGCTTCGACACCCGGACGGCGGGAGTGGATACGTTGATGTCCGGTAAGGGAACCTATCGCGGTGCCGCGTGGGACGACGCCGGCACGCAGGCAGCGTTCCTCGCCGACCGCGACACATCGAAGGCGAAGCAGCGCTATTTCACCCTCTACTACTGGAGCGCGGCCGCGGCCCGCGTGCTCCCTGTGGCCGATACCACGACCGCCGGCGTGCCGGATGGCTGGCTGGTGAGCGAGCATCGGACCCCCGATTTCTCCCGCGATGGTACCCGGTTGTTCTTCGGGACCGCCCCGGTGCCACTCCCCGAAGACACCACCCTCTTCGACGAAGAAACGGCAAAGCTGGATGTCTGGAACTGGCAGGACCCCTACCTCCAGACCCAGCAAAACAAGAATGTCGATCAGGAACGCAAGCGCACCTATCTGGCGGTCGTTGATCTCGCGGCGCGAACAGTCCATCAACTCGGCACCCTCGCGATCCCGGCCGTCATCCTCGCGAACGAAGGCAATGCCGGCACCGCACTCGGACTCTCGGACGTTTCGTACCGCCGGCTCACCTCGTGGGAGGGCACGGGCTATAACGATATCTACCTCATCGATGTTCGCACCGGCGCGGCAACACGGGTGATGGAGAAACGCAAAGGCAGTGCCGGCATCTCCCCCGCCGGCCGGTTCCTGTCGTGGTACGACCAGAAGAGCCGTCACTGGTTCACGATGGATGTTGCCACCAGGACAACGGCACAGGTGACAAAGGGCATCACGGTGCCGCTCTACAATGAGCTCAATGATGTCCCGGAGGACCCTTCTGCATACGGCCTCCTCGGCTGGACCGCGAACGATTCCCTGCTCTTGATCTATGACCGGTATGACATCTGGATCACGGACCCGACGGGACGTCGTGCCCCGGTATCCCTCACCGGCGGTGCGGGACGCAAGGCTCTGGTGAGCTACCGCTACATCCGCACCGATCCGGAAGAACGGTTCCTCACACAGGGGAACGACATCCTCCTTCGGGTCTTCGACACCAGGACCAAGGATGCGGGGTATGCGCGGACATCCCTCCCGGCATCCGGTGCGCCCGTCACGCTCGTGAAGCAGGCATTCGACTACACGGCGCCGATCCGGGCCCGGGAGGATTCCCTGTTCATCTTCCAGAAGAGCAATTTCGTCACCTCACCCGACCTGTACGTTGCGCGTCCGCCGTTCAGAGAACAGACGCGGATCAGCGACATCAACCCGCAACAACGGGAGTACCGCTGGGGTACCGTGGAGCTCGTTTCATGGAAGGCTGCCAACGGGAAGGCGCTCGACGGCCTGCTCTTCAAGCCGGAGGGGTTCGATCCGAAGAAGAAGTACCCGATGATCGTGTATTACTACGAACGCAACGCAGATCTCCTGAACCGCTACGTTGCACCCGCTCCCAGCGCGTCGACCATCAATCCGGCGTGGTGCGTGAGCAACGGCTATGTGGTCTTCATCCCCGATATCGTGTACCGGACCGGGTACCCCGGGCAGAGCGCGGTGGATTGCATCGTCCCCGGCGTCAGGAAGCTCATCGCAGCGGGCTTCGTGGATCCCTCCCGCATCGGACTTCAAGGGCAGAGCTGGGGAGGGTACCAGACCGCATTCATCGTCACGCGGACACCGATGTTCCGCGCGGCGATGGCCGGCGCGGCCGTTGCCAATATGACAAGTGCCTATGGCGGCATCCGCTGGGAGAGCGGCGTCAGCCGCATGTTCCAATATGAACACGCCCAGAGCCGCATCGGGGCCAGTCTGTGGGAACGGCGCGACCTGTATATCGAGAACTCACCGTTGTTCGCGGCAGACAAGATCACGACCCCGTTACTGCTCATGCATAACGATGAGGACGGCGCCGTGCCATGGTACCAGGGCATCGAACTCTTCTCCGCGTTACGCCGGCTCGACAAACCGGCGTGGATGCTCACCTACAATGGCGAGGCCCACAACCTCGTCCAGAGGAAGAACCGGAAGGATCTGTCGGTGCGACTCATGCAGTTCTTCGATCATTATCTGAAGGATGCCCCGGCACCCGCGTGGATGACAAAGGGGATCCCGGCGGTGAACAAAGGAAAGGTGTTCGGGTTGGAAACCGACATTCAGTAAGCTGGAACAAAGGGTAGACGATGAACACGAGTCTGATGAGATCGACACTGCTGTCTGTTAGCGGGCTGCTGTGCGCGGCCTCGCTCCCCATCCTGATGATGGGAGCAGTGGACACTGCCGTGGGACAGACCTCCGCATCCACGGCACGGTGGTATTATGAGCCGCAGTTCGAACCGCCGGAGCATCCGGTGGACATGCTCCATATGCGCCTGGAGGTGACGTTCGAGCCCACGGAGGGACTCGTCCGGGGCACCGTCACGCACCGGTTCACGCCGTTGCGTCCACGCGTGGACTCCCTGTTCCTCAATGGCCCTGGCATCAGGGTCGCTTCCGTGTCGTATCGCGGGAAGCCGGCGCCGTTCACATCCTCAGACGAAGGCGTGACGGTGAAATTCGATCCTCCCGCGGCCTGGGACCGGACAGACAGCATCACGATCCGTTACGAGGCACATCCGCGGCGGGGACTGTACTTCATCGGGTGGAATGACCCCTCGGGGACGAGCAGAAAGCAGATCTGGTCGCAAGGACAGGGGATCGACAACAGACACTGGTTTCCTTGCTATGATGAGCAGAATGACAAGCTCACGACCGAAACGATCGTGACCTTCGACGCGAAGTACCGGGTCCTGTCCAATGGCGTCCTGGTGTCGGAGACGCGGACCGGCGATGGCCGGGTCCGCTGGCACTACCGTATGAACCGTCCTCACGCGACCTACCTGGTCATGCTCGGGATCGGGGAGTATGGTATCGAGCGACGGCGGAGTGCGAGCGGTGTCCCGCTTTCGTTGTACTACTACCCCGAATACCGTGACCGCGTGGAGCCGACCTACCGGTATTCCGCCGAAGCGGTGGATTTCCTCGAACGGGAAACGGGGATCCCCTATCCATGGGAATCCTATGCCCAGATCCCCGTGCAGGACTACCTGTATGGGGCCATGGAGAACACCACGGCAACGGTGTTCGGCGATTTCTTCCTGGTGGATGCCCGCGGCTATCTCGACCGCAACTATGTGTATGTGAACCTGCATGAGCTGACGCATCAGTGGTTCGGCGACTACATCACCGGACGCGTCGGGCGCAACGCATGGCTGCATGAGAGCTTCGCCAGCTTCTATCCCAAGCTCTTTCTCCGGTCAATGGAGGGTGAAGACGCGTACCAGTGGGCCCGCCGCAAGGAACAGGAAACGGCGATCGCGGCGTCGGCTCGGAACCGCTATCCGATCCTCCACTCGGGCGCAGGTTCGGAACGGGTCTATCAGAAGGGATCCGCCGTCATCGACATGATGCGGTACACATTCGGCGAGGAGCCGGTCCGGAAGGTCATCGCGGCCTATCTGAAGAAGCACGCGTATGGGTCGGTCGAAACCAACGATCTGTACCAGGCCTTCCAGGATGTCCTCGGTCTGTCCCCGGCATGGTTCTTCGAGGAATGGATCTACCGCGGCGGCGAACCGCACTATATGGTGAACGCGGAAGAGAGCACCGCCGACGGACTCCGGCGCACGGCGGTCACCGTGAGGCAAACCCATCAGCGCGATGAGCTCGTCGGCCTCTTCCGCATGCCCGTCGTCGTTGCCGTCCACTACGCGGATGGATCACGCGATACGGCACGCGTGATGATCGGGAACGAAACGCAGACCGTCGTCATCCCCAACCCCGGAGCCCGGCCGGTGGCCTTCGTCCTGTTCGACCCGGGCAGCTGGATCCTGAAGACCGTCTCGTTCCCGAAGCCCTTCGCGTGGCTCGCAGCACAGGCCGCACGCGCGCCGCAGATGATCGACCGGTATGACGCGCTGGCGGCAATGCAGCCGCTGCCGGCGGAGGAGAAGCGCGCCGAGCTCGTGCGAGCGTATGATCGGGAGACCTTCCACGCAGCGCGGGGCGAGGTGGTGGCCCAGCTTTCGGCGGATCAGCACCCCACCGCCCGGGCCCTGCTCATGCGGGCAGTGCGCGACCCCGCGGCAGAGGTGCGGTTGAAACTGATCACCGCCATCAACGCCATAACGGACGAAGAACGTCCGACGCTCGAGACGCTGCTTGCGGATTCGTCCTATGAAGTGGTCGCGACTGCGCTCCGGAAGCTTGCACGCCGGTTCCCGGATGAGGCACGGTCCTATTGCGCGCGCACCGCCGGTGACCGGGGCGTGGGGCAACAGATACGGATCATCCGCCACGAGATCCTTGCGGGCATGGGTGAAGCCGCATCGCTGGACACCCTCGCAATGCTGGCCCGGCCGGAGCAGGAGTTCCGGACCCGGGTGAATGCCTTCGAGGCGCTCCGGCGCCAGAACCATTGTCCGGAGGACGTCGCGCGTTCGCTTTGCGATGCCATGAGTCATCCGAATGGCCGCCTGCGCGGCCCGGCAACGGATGTTGCGCGGCACTTCCTCGCGGCCGCAGCGAACCGGAACCTGTTCCAGCGCGAGCTGGCGGACCCTTCACGACCCGGGTGGAAGCGCGCAATGCTCCGGGCAGTGATCGAAGCGGAATGATCCCTCTCAGACGTTCATCACGAAGAAGAATGGACAGATGCTCTCGTTCCTTGTGACCGTGTACTTCTGGGGGTTCATGTTGCTGAGCTCCCTCATCCTCTTTCCCCTTGCAGTGATCCTGCGCGTGGCGACGGCACCATTCGACCGGCGGCTGAAGCTCCTCCACCGGTTCACCTCGTTCTGGGGATCGCTGTATACCCGTGCGCATCCCCTGTGGGACATCACCGTCACCGGGACGGAACATCTCTCGGTGGAAGCACCCGCCGTCATCATCGCCAACCATCAGTCGTTCGCTGATATCCTCGTCCTGTTCCGGCTCCCGATCCACTACAAGTGGGTCTCCAAAGCGGAGAACTTCCGTGTCCCGCTGATCGGGTGGAACATGGGGTTGAACCGCTACATCAGGATCGAACGTGGATCGATCCGTGGCAATCTCAAGATGATGCGGGATTGCGAGATGGCGCTGCGGGATGGGAATTCGTTGCTGATCTTTCCGGAGGGGACGCGGTCCGCGGATGGCCGGATGCGACCGTTCAAAGAGGGGGCGTTCGAGCTGGCGATCAGGATGAGACGGCCCATCCTTCCCATCCTGATCACCGGTACCGGCGAGGCGTTGCCGAAACGGGGCATCATGCTGCGGGGACGTCACCAGATGCTGGTGCGGGTACTCCCGCCGATCATGCCCGACAGCTATCGCGGCAAGACGGCAGCACAGCTCGCGAAAGAAGCCTTCGTGATGATGTCCACATCACTCTCCACGGGCATCACTGTCGCGCGGGGATGATCTCCACCCCGCAACGCGGCGTCAGTGCGGCACGATGCCCATGGCGGCAGGTTCGAGGTACCCGCGCAGGACGACAGTCTCGCCTTTGAAGACGGCCCAGGTCGGCAGCGACTGATGCCGCTTCGTCATCTGGTACAACTGCAGGGCGCTGTTGCCGGCGAACAGATAGACCATCCGCCCCCGGGCCAACGGGTTCGGAAGCGCGAGGAACAGCCCGTCATCCGGGTCCGCATAGGTCTTCCCCTTCCACCGGAATGAGCTCCTGCCCAACACGATGCCTGCCGCTCGCGCCAGCGAGTCTGCCAGTGTATTGTCCGCTGCCCCCCCCAGCACCACGAGGTCGTGGTCTTGCATCACCTCCGGCGCGATCTGCGCATCCTGCCGCAGAGGCAACAGATACTCGACGAATTGGTCCGCGAGCATGGTCTGATACCGTAACGCCAGAGTGTGGTGCGCTTCCGTCTGCCGCCCTGTCCCGTAGACGATCTGCACCGTGCGGAAATCATCGAAGAGATTCCCATACACCGCATTGTTCTCGCGGCGGACCGGAATGTCGTTCCCGGGATTGAACACGCAGCGCACGGGCTTCTTCTTCGTCGTGAACGTGAACTGCTGGTCGGATCCGGTGACCGTCACCGGCTTCCACTCCGTCTCACCGGCTGTCTCGATCGCTACGGACGAGATGAACGTATACGGGGTCCCCGGCTGCTGCACCCGGAGGGTCAAGGTCCAGACATCGCCCGTCTCCGCCACCGAGGCGGACACTACCGGTGCGGGGAGGTCGTCTCGCGTGATCCACTGACGCACGGCCGCCACGGCTTGGGGTCCGCCGGCCGACTGAACGGCGTCCAGGAACCGTGCCGTGGTGATGGGCTTGTTCGCATACTGGTCGTGCACACGATTCATCAAAGCCAGGAAGGACGCATTCCCCATCAGAAGCCGGAGCTGGTGCAGCGCGAATGTCCCGCGGATGCGCGGTATCACATAGTGCCCGTACCGGTCATACACCCGCCTCGCATCGGCCGGCGCGAGTGGTCCTTCATGGTCCATCGTGTATTGAAGCCTGCAGCTCTGATCCGCAAAGGCGTCGCTGCATCCGGCCGCCGCGCCGGACACGTCTGTGGCGAGTCCATTCAGCATCTGCCAATAGGCAGCAGTACCGCTCACGAACCAGTTGTCTCCGTCCGTCGCGGGGAGCACCGTATTCAGCCAGAGTCCCTTCTTTGCGACGGTGTACACCGATTCAACCTCCGCATACCTCACGGTCTTTTTCGCCTCCTGCACCGCGGTGGGCCGCTTCCCCTTCAGCCGGTCGGCAACGTACACGGGGTTGACCACCGTGTATCCGAGGGTCAGATGGGGAACAGCATGCGGAAGGTCGGGCATCAGCCGACTGTTCTTGTCCACGACCTTCTCCCGGAGGGTGACCTTGCCATAGTGCGCAAGGAACATCATGCGTGACGCAAGTGTGGAGTTCGTGATCTTCCCGTCGCACGCATGCGGACGGTTGATCGGTGACGTGGCCATGATGTTGACCGCGTCCAGTTCATCGATCTGACCCTTCCGCCGCTGATAGTACTCATAGAAGGCGAGGTCACGGTTGCTGTTGCCGTACACCACATCGAACGGCGCATTGGACGGGTCGGGGATATATTCTCGCCGCACCACGGGATCCTTGGCGTTGTTCACGCTCCAGTAGAAGCCATCGGTTGCGCCGGGGAAATCCTTCTTCGAACTCCTCCAGAGCTTATGGGTCGCCGTGCCGAGCAGCAGGATCGCGGTCTCATCGGTCTTCGTGTCGCCGATGAGCCAGTCGTTCGTATACAGGCCATTGTTCCCCGTGGTCAGGATCCGCGCCACATCATCGATGCTCGACGCATACTGGGCCGCTTTGCGGATCCGGGAAGATTGCGGTTCGCCCTTGATGTTGAACGGCGTCTGCATCACCGTGGTCTCGCCGATCATGATACCGGCATCGTTGATGTAGAAGTCCGAACCGGAATGGATCCCGCCGGGGAACGTCTGATACACCAGGCGGTGTCCCCGGGCCGGCTGCACATCGCAAATGACATCCCAATGGATGCCCGTGTACCCGCTCCACATGAACAACTGCCCGAACACGATCCTGCCATCGCGCGATGCGTTCCCATTCGCAAGGAAGGAAGAGCATTTGTGCAGACGCTCCGCGGCGCGGGCTTCCTCCTCATCCTTCCGGAAGCTCCGGCCGGAGAGTGGATGGGCGGTCTCGGTCAGCGCACTCCCGAGCTGACTGAGGTCCACCGCGGAATTGATGGTCACGATATCCAGAAGATTCAGGGTCCGGCCATGGATCTTCGCGCTGGCAGCAGCCGCACCGTCCGCGATCCCCTGCATCTCCTCGAGATACTCCTGGTCGTACTGACGCAACATGAGCGCATCGGTCAGGGTGCGCAGTTCGTTCCATCCTCCACGCGGATTGTCACCGTTCTGCCGCACGGCAAGTTTGTCCATGTAGGCCACGATCTCCGGTGCAAGCAACGAGCCGTACTGATAGCCACGCTCGTACGGTTTCCCCTCGATGTGCACATTGATCCACCCTTTGTCCGTGTACCGGAACGCCGGTCCGAACCACTGCACGGTCTCCGGAGGGATGTACGCGCCGATATCGTTGACCTCCTCGACCCGGACATCGTCGAACCATGCCGTCCCGGTTGCCGTTCCGTTGTGACCGAGACGCAGCATGACCCTGTCGGTCGCACGGGTGGCAAAGAACAGGATCTCCACCCGATCCCACTCACGCGTTCCGGCGACCGAAGGTGCATGCATGGTGAAGGGGAACGACTCCATTGTCGCGGTCGCCGCGAGGGCGGTCGGATAGCGGGACATCGGATCAGCCTCCACCCCGGAGGTCCGAATCCACACCGACAACCGGTAGAGATGTCCCACGGTCAGGCCGACCGGACCGGAGACAGCGGTGCTGCTCCCTGCTTCCGTGTGGACGATGGCGATGCTGCCCCGGCCTGCGTGTGCCACGGTGGTATCCCATGCCGGCGCGGTACGTGATCCGGTCATCGCGCCGGACCATCCCGAGGGCACACGATCCTTGCCTTGCTCGAACCCGGGATTCGACAACGGAAGCACTTGTGCCCCGGCATCAGCGAAGAGCATCAGTAATGAAATGGTGAGGAGCACATGGAGCGCTGGAAAACGGCACATGGTTCTATCCTTGAAATGGGTGTGGGTGTATCCTACGAAAAGGCAATGAACGAAGCAAGGTTCTGCGTTGCTCTTGGTGTCCCTTCTTGCTACCTTTTTTCACAGCCATCAGCATCCGCGGACACGTGATCGCATTTTCTTCCATCAGCAAGACCTACGGCGGCACCACGGCACTGGACGACGTCTCGTTCTCCCTCGAACGCGGCCTGGTCCATGCGCTCATGGGTGAGAACGGTGCGGGAAAATCCACGCTCGGCAAGATCCTCGCAGGCATCCTCCGTCCGGACCACGGGTCGGTCCTTCTCGATGGGACACCCACCGCCTTCGCCTCTCCACGCGAGGCGCGGCGTGCAGGGATCGCCATGGTGCACCAGGAACTCGCGCTCTGCCCCGATCTCAGCGTCGCGGAGAATCTCTGCCTCGGCGCGTATCCCGTTCTGGCACCGCCGTTCATCGATCCGGCACGCATGACATCACGGGCAATGGCGATGCTCGCGGATGTGGGTTCTTCGATCGACCCCCGGGTCACCCTCGGTACCCTCCCGGTCGCCCTGCGCCAGGTGATCCAGATCGCGGGCGCCGTGGGCACGGGCGCTTCGATCCTGATCCTGGATGAACCGACCAGCTCGCTCTCTGACGCGGAGACCAGCCACCTGTTCGCGCTGATCAGACGTCTCCGCGACCGGGGCGTCACGGTCGTGTATGTGTCGCACCGGATGAACGAAGTCTTCACGTTGGCCGATACGGTCACGGTGCTGCGTGATGGACGGTGCATCGGTTCGCTCGGACGCGGTGAGGCCAACGAACAGAGGATCGTGTCGATGATGATCGGACGCGAGCTGGCTGCGGTCTCTCCGCACCATCCCGCACCGGCCTCCGGCGATACCCTCCTCGACGTCCGGGATCTGGCCTCTCATGGCCGGTTTCAGGAGGTGAACTTCTCCGTCCACCCGGGAGAGATCGTCGGTATCGCAGGGCTCGTTGGTGCCGGGCGGAGTGACCTCGCTGCGGCGATCATGGGACTCGATCCCCGGGCTACCGGTGATGTCCGGTTGGATGGGCGGTCGCTCTCCGGACTCTCCACCCGCCAGCGGATCGCCGCAGGACTGGGGTTTGTTCCGGAGGACCGGAAGATACAGGGGCTTGCCCTTGCGCTCTCGTGCAGAATGAACCACTCCTTCCCGCTGCTGCCTTCACTGCGGCGGCTCCTGTTTCTCGACAGGACGAAGGAGACGTGCATGCTCGACCGATCATTCCGTGCACTCGCCATCAAGGCCCCGGACGTTGAGACGCCGGTCGAACAATTGAGCGGCGGCAATCAACAGAAGATCGTCCTCGCACGGTGGCTGGCCGGTGGCGCCCGCATGCTCATCCTGGATGAACCGACGCGGGGGGTGGATATCGGAGCAAAGAGCGCGCTGCACGAAACGATCAGGGACCTCGCGCGTCAGGGAGCGGGAATCCTGCTGATCTCTTCTGAACTGCCCGAATTGTTGCAGCTGGCGACGCGCATCCTGGTCATGCGGACCGGCAGCATCGCGGGCGAGGTGCGCGCCGGGGATACAGACCAGGAACAGCTGCTCCGCCTGATGTCGGGCCTTGCGGCATGATGCCATGAGTCATACGGGAAGCAACGAATTCAACGAAGGAGTATCACTATGAAACTCGCCGACGTACGCAAGCACCGGACGCGGGCCCTCGGGTTCCTGAAGAAGGCGCATCTCCCCATCACGCCGCGGGAAGCGCGGAACATCGAGGTCGCTGATTTCGGATTGAACGACATCGCGCACATCGGACTGGAACTGGTGGTCTACGAGAACAATGACCGCTACTGTGCAAAGGAACTGGTGCTGTTCCCCGGACAGACGTGTCCCGAGCACCGTCATCCGCCCCGTGGCGATGCAGGTCCGGGGAAGCGCGAAACGTTCCGGTGCCGCTGGGGCACGGTCTATCTCTATGTCGCGGGTCCGCCGACGCGCCGGCCGAAGGCCACGGTTCCCGCGGGCAAACGCGACGTGTTCACGGTCTGGCATGAGATCGTCCTCACGCCCGGCCAGCAGCACACGCTCCAGCCGGATACCCTGCATTGGTTTCAGGCAGGTCCCCGGGGAGCCGTCGTCTCGGAATTCTCATCCTCGAGCGACGACGAAAGCGACATCTTCACGGACCCATCCATCAAGAGAATCCCGGTGATCGACCAATGACATCCAAGCAACGTTTCCTCGCTGTCCTCAACCGGCAGGTCCCCGACCGTCTGCCGGTCACCACGCATCATGTGATGCCGTACTATCTGGACAAGTATCTGAACGGCATATCGAATGATGCGTTCTTTGACCGGTTCGGGATGGATCCTATCCAGTGGGTCTCCGATCACAAACCGGATCCGGGGACCCGTGACTATTATGATCCGGACCACAGGCCCGGGTATCTGGAACCCAGGCGGATCGCGTCCGACAACTGGCGTATCACGACGGAGGAAATCCCCGATCCGCAGTACACGACCGTCCGCTACACCTTCCACACACCGAAGAAGAACCTGACGCTCGTTCTTCAGAGCAACGACTATACGTCATGGGTGACGGAGCGACTCATCAAGGAAAAGAGTGATATCGACATCATCGCCGCATACGCAACCAAGCCGGTATGTGACGTGGCCGCCGTGAATGCGAAGGCGGCGGCATACGGTGAGCGCGGCATGATCCGGGGGACGGTGATCTGCTTCGATGTCTACGGTCAGCCGGGATGCTGGCAGGACGCCTCTGTGCTGTACGGTATCGAAGACCTGATCATGGCGACGTATGACGATCCGGAATGGGTCCATGCCTTCCTGAAGATCCTGATGGACCGGAAGGGTGTCTTCATCGATTCGATGCGGGGCGCACACATCGACATCTCCGAACTCGGCGGCGGCGATGCATCCTCCACGGTGATCTCGCCGAAGATCTTCGATGCGTTCGTTGCGCCCTACGACGCACCCCTCATCGAACGGGCACACGCGGCCGGGCAGCGCATCGTGTATCACACCTGCGGGGGGATGATGCCATTTCTGGAGCGGTTGGCGGACATGAAGCCCGACGCGATGGAAACGTTCACGCCGCCCGGCATGGGTGCGGATGTCGATCTCCGCGAAGCGAAACGCAGGATCGGCGACCGTGTATGTTTCATCGGCGGATTCGATCAGAAGGAGTACTTCATGCAGAGCACGCCCGAAGAAACGCGCGCGGCGGTGCGGGCCTGTTTCGAGGCGGCGGGTCCCGGCGGCGGGTACATCCTCTGTCCGTCCGATCATTTCTTCGACGCGAAG
The DNA here is from genome assembly GCA_030835135.1 of Bacteroidota bacterium. GTDB lineage: Bacteria > Bacteroidota > Ignavibacteria > UBA10030 > UBA6906 > JAGDMK01. Next base: position 136,185 of record JAUQWO010000076.1, on the reverse strand, counting down.
ACGCCTTTGCTGGAAGCGTTCGCGGAGGAAGCGAGGAACTGCCGATACCAGCCACGGGGATGATCCGGCGTCAAATGTCAAAGGGCACACCAGCGTCTGTTGTGCCCTTTGACAATTCTTGCCCTCGGTCTTCTGCCTTGTGGTTCTTCCCCGTCCCCCTGTTCCTCAGCTTCTCCGGTTCAAGTGCTTCACGCCTCCCCGGAATACCACCACCCCGATCGCCAACGGTGCAAGACCGCTCACGATCCCCCCGATCGCGACATCCACGACATGCTCGGGCCGTACCACACCGATCATGAACGCCAGCGCCAGCCCCAGGGTTACCATCCCACCGAAGGACGCAACGATGCCCCCCACCACGATGACCACGATCCCCGTGATGCGTCTGCGCATACGGGCGGCATCTGATTCCGGGATTTCCAGGGGGGAGGCCGGGGTGGCGGCCGCTGCGCCCGGCGCAACCGGGGAAGACTCTACGGGTTCGGGATCATCCTCTTCACCGAACACGCGGATCCCGGTGGGCGCGGACTCCACCGCCGGCACGGGTGGATGGGCAAGTTGGTCCCTGCGGAGGCGCCGCACGAGACCGAGTGTCCACATCCAGCACACGAACAGGACGATCAGCGTGGAGACACCCAGGATGAACACCGTCCTGACATCCTCCACGTCAGCCATCGCCATCAGCGGGAAGTCGTAGAGCGTGTGCAGGAGCACGGCGAATCCGTACCCCTGGAGGATATAGCGCGTGCGCTCCCCGGGCATTCGCCATGCCTGCCCGACGTAGTAGCCCATGATCGCACCCACGAAGGCATGCAACGGCACGGCGGTGAACGCGCGCGAGACGGCGACGCTCATTCCTCCCCCGAAGACGAACAGGAGATTCTCCAGTGTCGCGAAGCCGAGGGAGGCGACGACACCATAGACGATGCCGTCCATCGGTTCGTCGAAGGCGCGGTGGCGCATATTGTAGCCGAGAAGGACCAGGAGTTTCACGAACTCTTCGGGGATCGCGGCGACGAACAACGCACCGATGAGGCTCGACGCGATGGGGTTCGGCACCAATTCCACCGCGTGCTGCAACGGGTAGCCGATCAGCAGGATCGGGATCACCGTAAGCACGCCGAGCCCGAAGGTGGTCCACAGGACCCGCGGAGGTTCAGGATACGCATCGCGGGCATGGAAGTACCATACGAGGAGTGCGGAAGGCACAACGGCAGACACGGCAAGCAGCGAGGTCAGCATCGCGCGCGTCAGGCCTCCCAAGTCCGGAGGCCGTACCTGCTCAGATACAGCGGAATGTTCCGGAACAGTGGATCGGCCTCCTCGATCTCGCGGATCATCTTGCGTTTCATGCTCGACAGATCGCCGGCCAGAAGGGTCACCGAACCGCCCGCCCCGCCCGCTCCGTTCACCTTCCATCCGATCGCGCCGTGACGCTTTGCGATCTCGATCACCTTCAGGGCGTCCGCACTCACGAGGGCCGGATGCAGGTGTGACTGGGCTTCGGTATTCACGATCATCGCATTGCCGAACGCGGTGAAGTCGCCGGCATACACGGCATCCCGCGACAACCCCGCGGTACCGCGCAGGGCCTCGAGGCGCGGACTGTCGGGCCCCTCGTTCTCCAGTTCGCGGATCACTTTCTTATGGAGGTCGGTGGAATCATGGGAGCGGCCGAGGAAGATCAGGACAAGGCGGCGTTCGAGCTCCCACCAGATACTGTTCGGGACCTGGATCTGGGATACCGTGGCCCACGGGAATTTCTGCATCTCGATATAATTGATACCGCCGTACGCTGAACAAAGCTGGTCCTGGATCCCGCACTGAAGATCGAGCATCTTCATCTCCACGTGATGGGCTGCCATCGCAACCTCATGCGGGGTCATGTGCCCGGGCGTCAGCCGGTCCAGCGCGCCCAGCAAGGCAACAGACACGGCTGCCGATGTTCCGGTGGAAGCACCCGCCGGTGCCTCCGAGAAGATCGTGACCTCGAGTGCCAGCTCCTCGGGCACCTTCATGTACTGAATGGCCGCTTCGAGGAGGGGGTGCTTCGTCCAGGCCTGCCCCGCCGGCCCCATCGCGTACCGGTCTCCGTAATTCTCTGCCTGAATGATCACCCGCTCGCGCGTGCCATCCGCGGGAAAGACCTCGACCTGGACCTCCGCATACGGATAGACCCCGATATTGAAGATCCTCCCGTGGCCGGCAAACCAGGTGTCCGTCCACCCCCCGTTGTCGACGATCCGGATAGGGGCGACGCTATTGATGACCCGCAAAGGTGTACGGCTGTTCATGGACAAGAGCTCGAGGTGAGTGTATCATGCAATGTAGACAGAGCATTCCCAAAGTTCAAGTTGAGTTTCCGGCCAGAATTCCGTACTTTCTCCGCAGACTCTACTGCGTCCCGAATCCAACCAACAGAACGCCAGGACCCCGGTCCTGCAACGGATACTGCCGAACACCCCGGAGATCAAGGAACCATGAAAACCATCTACCTCGTCGCCAGCGGCGACCTGCGTGCTTCCGCCAACCAGAAATGCGAGGCTGCGCAGGCAGCGATGGAGCAGCAGGTCATCGCTGCCGTCGAAAAACTCGGCGGGTCGGTCACACGCGCTCACGCGTACGATCCGGTCAAAAAGCACGGCTTCATCGACAGCCAGAAATATGGCATGGAAGTGTTCCGCTCCATCCCCCCGAAAGCACCTGTCATTGTGGCCGAAGCGGTGTGGCAGTATACGCATCACGTGCTGCCGGGCCTGATCACGCACAAGGGTCCTATCCTCACTGTGGCGAACTGGAGCGGCCAGTGGCCGGGTCTCGTGGGCATGCTCAATTTGAACGGCTCCCTGACCAAGGCCGGGGTGGAGTACAGCACACTCTGGAGCGAGGACTTCACAGACAGGTTCTTCCTCAAGGGTCTTTCGCAGTGGATGAAGAAGGGCAGAGTGAAGCACGACACCTCGCATGCCATTCCGTATAAGGAAGCGCGCATCCCGGACCAGGCCGAGAAGATCGGCGTCTCGTTCGCGAAGGCGTTCCGCGAGAAGAAGGCGATCATGGGCATCTTCGATGAAGGATGCATGGGCATGTACAACGCCATCATCCCGGATGAACTCCTCTTTACGGCAGGCGTCTTCAAGGAACGGCTGAGTCAATCGTCGCTCTACGCAAAAATGCTGACCGTCTCCGACGCCGAAGCCCGCGAGGTCTACGATTGGATCCTGGCGAAGGGCATGAAGTTCACCTACGGCCCGGATGAAGCCACTGATCTGACCGAAGCACAGGTCCTGTTGCAGTGCAAGATGTACATCGCGGCGGTGCGGATCGCCGATGAGTTCGGCTGCTCCACGATCGGCATTCAGTATCAGCAGGGGTTGAAGGATCTCGCACCGGCATCCGATCTTGCCGAAGGACTCCTGAACAACACCGACCGGCCGCCGGTGCGCCATGAGAAAACGGGCACCGTGCTGTACGCCGGCGAGGCGCTCCCCCACTTCAATGAAGTGGATGAATGCGCCGGGTTCGACGGTCTTGTCACCTATGGCCTCTGGCGCGAGCTTGGCTATCCGCCGGAGAACACCCTGCACGATGTACGGTGGGGCCGGACCTACAAGGACGGGGACGTCCGCGGATTCGTCTGGGTGCTGGAGATCTCCGGCGCCGTGCCACCCGCCCACCTCGTCGATGGCTTTGCCGGTTCAGTGGGCGAGCGCCAGCCACCGATGTACTTCCGGCTGGGTGGATCGACGGTCAAAGGCATCAGCAAACCGGGGCACATCGTGTGGAGCCGTGTGTATGTCGAGGACGACCGCATGCAGTGCGATCTCGGACTCGGCGAGGTGGTGTCGCTTCCGCTCGAAGAAACCCGGGACCGGTGGAATCAGACCACACCCCAGTGGCCGATCATGCACGCCGTGCTGAAGGGTGTCTCACGTGACCAGATGATGGCCAAGCACAAGGCGAACCACATCCAGGTCGTGTACGCACCCGATGCAGCCGGGGCACGCAAGGCCATGTTCGCCAAGGCAGCGGCCATGCGCGAGCTCGGGCTGAAAGTACACTTCTGTGGCGTCGGCAAGTAACCATCCGGTGATACGGGCGCTCCTCTCGCTGGCTCTCGTGCTGGCGGTAGGAGCGCTCTTCCATGCGGATGGCGCATTCTTTCAATGGGACACGCACCGCGATATGCTCCGCGGCGTCTCGGTGTTCGGCATCCTTGCGTGTGGCATGACCCTCGTCATCATTGCCGGGGGGATCGACCTGTCGGTCGGAAGCATCCTCGGCGCCTGTGCCGTCGTCTTCTCGCTCCTCTCCATTCACCAGGGCCTCCCCGCCGCCATTGCGATCGCCCTCACCCTCCTGCTCGGGACCGCCTGCGGTGTCGTCTCCGGGTCCGTGATCGCCCGCTTCCGCGTCCAACCATTCATCGCCACGCTGGCCATGATGGTCTTCGCGCGCGGCCTGGCGAAGTTCATTTCCGGTGGACAGAAGATCTCGACGGCGGTCCAGATCCCGGATGGCAGCTACTCCTACGTCGAGATCCCCCCGGTGTTCGATATGATCGGCGCGCGGATCGCCGGCGACAACATCGCGGTCGTGACCCTTGTCATGCTGCTCTCCATGGCCGTCTGCGGTATCCTCCTCGCCCGCACCACATGGGGCCGCCAGATCTTCGCGGTCGGCGGGAACGAAGAAGCAGCCCGCTACGCCGGCATCCCGGTGGGCGCGACGAAGGTCCTCGCCTATGGCCTCAGCGGACTTTTCTGTGCCGTGGCCGGCATCTGTCAGGCGGCCCAGGAACTCCAGGGCGATCCGGAAGCCGGATCGACCTACGAACTCAGTGCCATCGCCATGGTCGTGATCGGGGGTACCGGCCTGCAGGGTGGGCGCGGTTCGATCTGGCTGACGCTGCTCGGCGTGCTCATCATCGGATACCTGGAAAAGATCCTGAGCATCAATGCGGTCGGCGAAGAGATGCGGCTGATGCTCACCGGCGTGATCATCCTGGGCGCGGTGCTGCTGCAGCGCAACCGGTGACCATACCAGGGCGCAGCATGCTGCGCCCCTACAAATGCAGAGACATTCGACCGGGCATGGCGCGGGTGCAAGGGACCGCCAGGATGCATTCCATCAGGATGCATTCCACCACGATGCATTCCATCAGGATGCATTCCATGATCAACCCGTGTCCGGTGTCGGGGCGGATTCACCCCGGCCATGCAGGGCATCGACAATGTGCGCGTGCACATCCCGGCACCTGCGCAACTATTCCACCACCCTGGAGACCCACATGAGACACCCCCACCGCTTCATCCTTCTCACGGTGCTTCTGGCCACGATCATCGCCCTCCCGGCATCAGGCCAACAGCGCCGGTGGACGATCGGGATGAGCCAGTGCAACCTCGGCGAACCATGGCGCGTCCAGATGAATGCCGACATCAAGAAGGCCGCCGATGCGCATCCGGAACTCACGGTGATCTTCAAGGATGCCCAGAACGATAACCTTCGGCAGGGTGCCCACGTCGATGAGTTCGTCCGCGCAGGCGTCGACCTCATCATCATCTCTCCCAAGGAAGCCGCGCCGCTGACCCCGCCCGTGCGTGCCGCATTCAAGAAAGGCATCCCCGTCATCGTGCTGGACCGACGCGTCCTCGGGAACGACTACACCTGTTTCATCGGCGCCGATAACAAGCGCATCGGCCGCGCCGCGGGCGCGTGGATCGCGAAGCTCCTCGGCGGCAAAGGAACGATCGTGGAACTCAAGGGACTGATGACCTCGACACCGGGTCAGGACAGGAATGCCGGATTCCGCGAGGGCATCAAGGGATCGGGCCTGCAGATCATCTTCGAAGCGGACATGAAATGGCTGGAACCGAACGCACGCAGGGAGATGGAGTCCGCACTCGCCCGCTTCCCTGCCATCGACCTCGTGTACGCACACAACGATCCCGGTGCCCATGGCGCCTATCTTGCTGCACGCGCCGCGGGACGGGAGAAGTCCATGAAGTTCGTCGGCATCGACGCCCTTCCCCACGAAGGGCAGATGTATGTGAAACAGGGACTCCTCGCGGCGTCCTTCGAATACCCCACCGGCGGACGGGAAGCGATCGAAAACGCCCTGCTCATCCTCGCCGGCACAGCGGTCCCCCGTGAGATCACCCTGCGCTCACGGGTCTTCACCAAAGACAATCTCGCCACCGGTGGCGAGTGGCTGTCCAACTGAAGGAGTCCCCTATGCGATCAACAGTCGTCATCCTCGCTCTCCTCATGATCATCGGAGATGGTATGAACGCACAAGAGCAGTTCAACGGGCTCGGGATGAACCTGGGCAACCTGTCGCGCCTGTCGCGCGCCAAGACACGGTCGATCAGTGCCGAGAACCCCAACGGGGACAAGGGCAAAGGCGGCATGGCCACGGAGGGGACGGGCGCCACGGCAGCCCGCGATCTGGGAAAGACATGGAAGGTCGCGCCGTGTGTCCGCATCAAACCGAAGCAGACCTTCACGGTGGCGGACATTCAGGGCGAGGGTGCGATCCAGCAGATCTGGATGACCCCGACGGGGAACTGGCGGTACACCATCCTCCGCATCTACTGGGATGATGAACAAACGCCCTCCGTCGAGGCCCCTATCGGCGATTTCTTCGCGTGCGGCTGGGGACACTACGCCCAGATCTCGTCCCTCGCGATCTGCGTGAACCCCGGCAGCGCATTCAATTGCTACTGGGAGATGCCTTTCCGGAAGCGCGCGCGGATCACCGCCGAGAACATCGCCGACGAGGAGATGACATTATTCTACCAGGTGAACTACACGCTCACGGACGTGCCGAACGATGCCGCGTACTTCCATGCCCAGTTCCGCCGTGTGAATCCGCTCCCGTACAAATCGGTGTATACATTGCTCGATGGCGTGAAGGGCTGGGGACAGTACATCGGAACGTACATGGCCTGGGGTGTGAACAGCACCGGGTGGTGGGGCGAAGGCGAGATCAAGTTCTACATGGATGGCGATGGTGAGTTCCCGACCATTTGCGGGACGGGCACGGAGGATTACTTCTGTGGATCGTACAACTTCGAGAACCAGAAGACCCACCAGTATCAGGAATTCACGACCGCGTATGCCGGGCTTCCCCAGGTCATCCGACCCGACGGGCTGTATCAGTCACAGCAACGGTTCGGCCTCTACCGCTGGCATATCATGGACCCGATCCGGTTCGAGAAGGACCTGCGGGTGACGATCCAGGCGCTCGGATGGCGATCCGGCGGACGCTATCTCCCGCTCCAGGACGACATCGCGTCGGTGGCGTTCTGGTATCAGACCGAGCCCCACGCACCGTTCCCGGTGCTCCCTGAACGCGATGTGCTCGAAGTGAAGTGAATCGCATGCCGCGCACCGTGGCGGGGGCCCCGACGTCAGGCCTCCGTCACGGTGAACCCGAGACCCCGCAGCGTCTGCACCACGCCGGGTGTCGCACCGGACGCCTTCACGGTCGTCGCCGCGAACTCCCGACGCACCGGATAATGCGCACGCAGCGTCCGGAACGCCTGTGCCCTCTCCTCCGGAGCCAGCAACTCGGTCAGGCGTAACCGCGCATCGTCCTGCTCGATATCGTAGCACCGCGTCACCACACCGCGGAGCACACCCTGCTCATCCGGAGCGGCGTGCACCGTTACCTCGCCGCTCCCGGCCGGCGGCACGCCGTGTGGTTCGGGCCAGGTGAGTCCCAGCCCGAAGTGCGCAACGAGGGCCTCGAACATCATCCGCGCCGCATTGATCTTCCCATCCAGCGAGTACCCGGCGATATGCGGCGTACCAAGAAGGACATGACCGAGCAGGCCAACATCGATCGACGGTTCGTGCTCCCAGACGTCCAGGACGGCGCCCCGGAGATGACCGGCGATCAGTGCCTCGCGCAGGGCATGACCATCGACGACCGGACCACGGGAGGTATTGAAGAGCATGCTGCCGCGTTTCATGCGGGCGATGCGCGCAGCGTCCCAGAGACGCAGCGTGGGGTCTTCGCCACTCTCCGTCAGAGGCACATGAAGCGAGACCATATCCGCACCCATCACCTCCTCGAGCGGACGGTACCGCGGGTCGCGGGTCGTGCGTGCGAGCGGCGGGTCGTTCAGGATCACCTTCATGCCGAAGGCACCGGCGACCCGGGCCACGCGCGAGCCGACATTGCCGGCACCGACAATACCGATCGTCGACCCGCGCAGGGTGATGCCGGTCTTGGCGGCGGAGACCAGAAGAGCCGCGGCCATGTACTCGGCCACCGAATCGGCGTTACTGCCGGGAGCGGACGCGAACCCGATCCCTTCGTCCTTCAGCCACGCTGTGTTCACATGGTCCGTGCCGATCGTCGCGGTCCCGACGAACCGGACGCGTGTCCCTTCCAGCAGTCGGGGGCCGACGTGCGTTTCCGACCGGACGATCACCGCATCGGCATCACGGAGATGGTCCGCATCGATGAGCGGTGTATGCAGCACGCGCACCTCGCATGCCGGGGAGAGCGCTTCCGCGAGAAATGGGTTCTTGCTATCGATGACAACGATCATACCGGTATCCTGTTCGAAAAAGAGAAGCGCTACACCGTGCCGGGAGATGGGGCCGCGCCCTGTACCTCCCGGGCGGCGGCAGCATCCAGCACATCCACGACCGCGTTCGCCTGCTGTGCGGCGTTGCTGATGTGCAACTGCATTTCGTGATATGCGGCATCCTCATCCCGCTGCCGTATCGCCTGCAGAATACGCCGGTAGTCCTCGACCTCCGATCCCCGCACTTCCGGGGCGTGGGCATGCACCAGTCCGCGGATGCGGGGGATCAGTGCATACACAGGCTGCATCATCAACGGGACGACGGGATTGTGGGTGGCATCGGCGACCATCTGATGGAACTCCTGGTCCAGCCGGTACCCGGTCGTTCTGTCTTCCTCCCCACAATCCTCCAGCGCAAGCAGGTGCTTCTCCATCGCCCAGATGTTCGCCGCGGTCCGGTTGGCGGCCGCCCATCGGGCGACCGTCGGTTCGACGGCCTGGCGGACGTTGAAGACGTGGAGGATGTACTCCCTGTCGAAATGAAGGGCGAGATACATCCCGACACCTGCCGTCGCATCCCGCGAGGACAGCTCATTCACGAAGATGCCGGTCCGCTTGCGGATACTCACAAGTCCTTTGGCGCTCAGCATGCGGAGCGCCTCGCGCACAACCGTCCGGCTGACCGCGAAGGACTTGCAGAGTTCCTGTTCCGTCGGGAGTTTCTGGCCGGGACCGATCCCGTGCGACAGGATCGAGCCCTCGATCGTGTCCACGATCTCCTGGCTCAGCGTGGATGGACGTTCAATTCTGGTGAAGGGCATCGACATGGTCAGTTTGGACTCCTTCGTGTCAGACGACGGGAGGGGGAAGGATGGCAGGACCACCCGTTCAAAACGGCAGGGCGGTGCGGTACACAGGGACATCCCCCGCACACCAGCACCGCCCGGAAACCAGCACCGATCATTCATCCCGCCAGGCGGGAGATCAGTGGTTCTTCTGTCCGACGTAGCTGACGATATCCTCCCCGCCGTCCACGCCGATGACGTTGCCGGAGACCCAGGCTCCACCCATCTGGCACAACAGGATCATCGCCTGAGCGACATCCTCGGGGGTGGTCAGACGCCCGCCGGGGTTCTTCGCCTGCGCCACTTCCAACATCTTCACGGCACCGGGGATCTTGCGCAGGGCCGGGGTGTCGGTCACGCCGGCCATCATCGCATTCGCGGTGATACCCAGGGGTCCCAGTTCCATCGCGAGCTGACGGATATGCGATTCGAGCGCGGACTTGGCGGCAGACACAGCGCCGTAGCTGGGCAACACGCTGTGGCCGCCGGAGCTGGTCAGCGCGAAGATCCGGCCGCCCTTCTTCATGAGGTTGCGCATCACCAGCCCCTGCACCCAGTACACGAGGCTGTTCGCCATCACATCCAGCGTCATTTCCATCTGCGCCTGGGAGACGACATCGTCCACCTTCTTCCCGATGAACGGCTTCAGCGTGCCGAACGCGAGGGAGTGGAGGAGGACCTTGACCGTGTTCCCCGAGTTGGCAGCGAAGCGCTCCTGGATATCGTCCAGCGTCTCATTCCGTTTGATCGCATCGGCAGCGTTCATGTTATAGAACACCGCTTCGCGGCCGTAATGCTTGATCTCCTTGATCACCGCCTGCACTGCCGGCATCGTCGCCTGACGGTCCAGGTGCACACCGAACACGTTCATGCCGTTGCGTGCGAATTCCACCGCCGCCGCTCCGCCAAACCCGCTCGATGCGCCAAGCACCAGCGCCCATTCATTCGGTTTGAAATGCGTTTCCTGCTTCATGCGTTCTCCTTGTGGTTCATCTATTCTACCGTGACACTCTTTGCCAGATTGCGCGGCTGGTCCACGTTGGTGCCGCGCGCAACAGCGATATAGTATGCCAGCAGCTGCAGCGGGATGATGTTCAGGATCGGACCAAAGAAGCCATACGTGCGTGGCACCCGGATCACGAATTCCGCCAGCTCATCGATGTCCGTGTCATCCTCATTCGCAACAGCGATGATGCGGCCGCGCCGGGCACGCACCTCCTGGATGTTGCTCACAACTTTGTCGTAGATCCCGTCCTTCGGCACGATGAACACCACGGGCATGTTCTCGTCGATCAGCGCGATCGGTCCGTGCTTCATCTCCGCGGCCGGATACCCCTCGGCGTGGATGTACGAGATCTCCTTCAGCTTCAACGCGCCTTCCAGGGCCACCGGGAAATTGGCGCCACGGCCGAGGTAGAGGAAATTCTTCGCGTCCTTGAACTCTTCGGCGATCTTCCTGATCTTCTCGGTCTCTTTCAGGATGGTCTGCACCTTGTCCGGCAGTGTGGCCAGCTCCCGCGCCAGGACCTGCCCCCGCTCGCGCGACATCCCCCGCACGCGTGCGAGGAGGATCGTGATGAGCGCCAGCACCGTCAATTGCGACGTGAACGCCTTCGTCGATGCCACGCCGATCTCCGGACCGGCATGTGCGTACACGCCACCGTCCGATTCGCGGGCGATACTGCTGCCGACAACGTTCACGATACCCAGGACGGTCGCACCCTTCGTCTTCGCATCCCGGAGCGCCGACAGGGTGTCCGCCGTTTCTCCGCTCTGGCTGATCAGGAACACGACGTCGTCGATGTTCACGATCGGATCCCGGTACCGGAACTCCGATGCGTATTCCACTTCCGTCGGGATGCGCGCGATCTGCTCGAACATGTATTCCCCGACCAGCGCGGCATGCCACGAGGTGCCGCAGGCCGTCAGGATCAACCGTCGCGCACTCAGCAGGCGGCCAATGATGTTCTGGAGCCCGCCGAGCTTGACGTCCCCTTCTTCCACAAGCAAACGCCCGCGCATGGCATTGAGGATCGTCTCGGGCTGCTCATGGATCTCTTTGAGCATGAAGTGGTCATACCCGCCGCGCTCGATCTGCGACAGTTCGAGCGTCACCTGATGGATCGGCTTCTCCACCGTGACGTCATCGATCGTCATGGTCCGGACACCCGACGTGGTGATGTCCGCCACCTCCCCATCATCCAGATACACCACCTTCCTCGTGTGCTCCACGATGGCGGAAGCATCCGAGGCGATGAAATTCTCGCCGTCCCCCACCCCGATCAACAACGGGCTCCCCTTGCGCGCGGCAACGATCCGGCCCGGATCATCCTTTGCGATCACCACCAGGCCGTAGGTCCCATCCACCTCCGACAGTGCCAGGCGGACGGCCGTCGGGAGGTCGCGGCATTCATCGTACATCACACCCACGAGATGCGCAAGCACTTCGGTGTCCGTCGCCCCGAGGAACGTGTGCCCGTCGCGCAGCAATTTCGTCTTGATCGCCTGGTAGTTCTCCACGATCCCATTATGGACCAGCGCGATCCGCTTCTTCTGGTCCCAGTGCGGATGGGCATTGATATCGCTGGGTTCACCGTGCGTCGCCCACCGGGTGTGACCCATCCCAAGAGTGGCAAAGACGGTTCCTTCGGCCTCACCGAGCGCGGCTGCCAGATTGGAGACCTTGCCTGCCTTCTTCTGAATGAAGAATTCCTTGTCCCGTACCAGGGCGATCCCGGCGGAATCGTACCCCCTGTACTCAAGGCGGCGAAGGCCCTCAAGAATGACCGGAACGCAATTCCGGGTGCCAATATAGCCGACAATACCGCACATCTGTCACCCCCTGCGTCGTGGAGAAACCTAAACATATGTATTTCGGTACCGGAAATCAACCAACCGGACGCAGGCCCATCACCCCCATCATGCGGCCGGATCGTGCGCCATCGCGCCTGTGGGAATGGTATCGTGCAGATCCACAGATCGTACATGCCTGATCGACGACGATCGATCGCGCCGGGATGCCTGTTCCTTCCAGTATCTCTTCGTTCGCACGTTTGAGGTCCGCCGCGAGTCCCCCGGATGTCGCAACGACGCAGGATGCAGGGAGCCGGGATGAGACCTCGTCACCTACCACGTAGCAGCACACCCCGGCCGACGGACCGATGTACGCCTTCATCCTCGCCGGGCGTGCTCCCAATTCCCTGGTCATCGCCGCCACACCTTCCGCCACGATCCCCGCCACCGTTCCCCGCCAGCCGGCATGGATCACGCCGACCGCCCCGGCCTCGGGATCATACAGGAAGACCGGGACACAATCGGCCACCGTGACGCACAGGTACAACCCCGGGGTCGCCGTGTAGATGCCATCCGTCGCGTCGACCACGCCGGGGGTCTGCACATGGCGCACCGTTGCGCCATGGACCTGCCTCTGAAAGACGACCCGGTCCGGCGGGACCCCCGCGGCAGCAAAGAAACGGCGGCGATTCTCCTCAACCGCGGCAGGATCGTCGCCCACGGAGAAGGACAGGTTCATGCCGAAGGAACCGGTGCTCACGCCACCAAGCCGCGTGCTCAGGGCACACACCAGACGTTCATCACCTTCGGCAAACACCGGGTGCAGTATCATGCGGGGATCTCACCGGCAGGGATCCCGATCACGACGGTCGTTCCTTTCCCGACCGTGCTCTCGATGGTGATGGTTCCGCCGAGATCATCGATCGTCTTCTTCACGATGGCGAGGCCCAGCCCCATCCCGTCGGTCTTCGTGGAGAACTTCGGCTGGAACAATTTCGGTTTCACCTCATCGGGGATCCCCGTGCCATGGTCCGTGAACGAGATCTGCACGAGACCCGGGGCTGCACTCACGCGCACCTCCATCACACCGGCACCTCCCATGGCCTGCACGCCGTTCCGGATGATATTGATGCATGCCCGGCGCAATTCCTCACGGTCGGCCTGGATGGATGGCAGGGGTCCCTCGGCCTGGAGCTCGAACCGCACAGCGGTGTCCTGGCGGAACAGGGCCACTGCTTCCCGCACGATCTCGCCCGGATCGCATGCGACCACAACCCTTCGGGGCATCCGGGCGAACGACGCGAACTCTGCTGCGATCCGCCCCAGGGCATCGATCTGCGCGATCGTCGTCCGCGTCACCCGCTCCATGATATCCGGAAAATCCGGTGCGCCGTCCAGATACGTCCGGCGCAAGTGCTGGATCGAAAGCTTCATCGGCGTGAGCGGGTTGCGGATCTCATGGGCGACCTGCCGGGCCATCTCCTTCCAGGCGAGTTCGCGTTCCACCTTCACCAGGGAATCACGGCTCCGGGCGATCTCCTGGGTCATGGAATCGAACGCATGCACCAATTCCCCGATCTCGCCATCGGCCCGGGGCAGACGGCGGCTGATGTCCAGGTCCCCCTTCCCCACCGCACGCGCAAGCGAGGTAAGCTGCAGAACCGGTGAAGCGAAGCGGTGGGCGAGGACCGGCGTGATGATGAGCATGGCAAGGAGCACCACGGCATACACGCCGAACAACACGGCGTGACGTGCCACCAGGCCGCGGTCCAGTTCATCCTGCCGGAAGACCGTCGGCACGGACACCACACCGATGACACCGCCCGCGGCATCGATCACCGGACGGTATCCGACCACGTACCGAAACTGTCCGATGTGCTCCGTCTCGACCCAGAACCATTTGCCACCCAGAACCACCTCGGCATACGCGCTCCCGCTGATCCGCGGATCGAGCAGGCCTGAGGTGTACAACTCCGGACGGCTGCTGATGCGGAGTTCGTTCCCCACATACAGATTGAAATCCGTGCCGGCATTCGATGCGATCAATTCCACCCTGTCGGGCCGTACCTCCAGTTCTGACGAGGCGTCCGCATGCTCTCCGATCCCTGCGATGTCCTGCGCGATGCCCGAGGTCTGATCCTCCAGGCGCAATGCTGTGCTCTCGATCATTCGGTCGCGGACATCCAGCTGACTGTACAGGAGGAGGACGCCGAGTGGCACCAGGGTGACCAGGAACATCATCCCCAGCAGCCGGTCCCTGAATGTGAACTGCACCTTCTCTCCGGCCAGCCGCCTGCGCACCACGATCGTCACGCCCCAGCACGCAAGCAGGAGCACATACACGAAGACGACCTTCACGAGGCCCACCAGGCGCATGATGAGTGGCTGATCCTCCATGCTGAGCCCGACGACACTCCGGCCTTCGTCACCCCGGACCACATAGAATGATTCATACGGGCTGCCGCCGATCACCTCACTCCGCCATTCCATGGGAGGTACGCGTGCAGGCAGCGACTCGCGGAGGTCCTGCGGCAGGACATGCGTGAAGGGGAATGCCTTGTTCGTGGAACGGAGGAACAGTCCGTCCCGATACTCCGTGATCGTGATCGGACGGTAGAACGACTCGAGGGTTTCGCGGGAGAGACCACGAAGGACGGCCGGGTTGGCCCCGCGGAAGAGCTGCTCCTCACCCGCGGCCACGGTAACGCGGACATGCACCGGTGGCCGGTCGGGGTCCGGGACGACAGGGACAGGAACGGAGCCGGCGTAGACGCGGACAGCGCTGACCCCATCCCCGATGCTTTTCACACGGAGCACGCCTACGGTGTCCAGGGGCACGGCCCCTCCGACCTGTTCGGCGACACCGGTTTGGCCGCCGATCGCGAATCTGCTCAGTGGCGTTCCATCCGGGCCCACGACCTCGAAGATCGAGGAGTATCCCTCACGGCATGCAGCACTCTGTGCCCAGGCACGCAATGCAACCGCCGGATCGGCGGCGTTGTTCGGTGAAGTGCCGACCACGGTTGTCAGATGCTGCAGACCGTCCTCGACAATGAACTTCAGCCAGCCATCGACGGGCCGTACGACCTCCGCCGCAAAGGTCTCGAGCTTGCTACGGTCACGATCACCCACCTGGCGATCGAGAACAGGAAGGAGCAGGACGGCGGAACACAGGAGGGCCGCCAGGATGCGGGTTGGTCCGGTGAGCAACCATTGGCGTCCGCCACCATCAGTACTCATCCGCAGGATCATCGCCATGACCAGGAGCCACGCCCCGAGCACGGGCACGGTGATGAGCGGTTCATCCTGGAGCGCATAGAGCGTGACGCCTGCGCCACCCAGTATGGCGGCCCCGGTCCAGCGGATCCATCGCACCACTGCACGCATGGCCTCGAACGCCACGACGCTCAGCATCGCCGCGAGCAGGATCGCATTGAGGAGCAACACGCCCATGACCGGCAAAGGCAGCAGGAGCGCCGGATCGCCGAAGGTCAGCGTGGAATCATACAGAATGCTGCGCACCGATGCACCGACACCGCGCGCAAGCAGGAGCACCAACGCCACGGCGATCACCGACACGAGGAGCCGGAGTGCGGTCGGCCGCCGGGTTCCGGCTTCCCTGACCTGCGTACACGTTGCCGGTGCGATACCAAGAACGAACGTGAGAAGCAACGTCACAACCGATACCATCATATCACCAGCGGACCTGGCGAGCCCCCCGCCGAAGGTGGAGGCGTACACCATCGGGTCAAACAATGGCGTCCCCACGACGCGCCCCGGCATATCGAGTAGCAGGAGCACAACGCGCGCACCCCAGAGGATCACGAGCGTTCCGAGGAACCGTTGGAGGGGCGAGACGCGTTCCAGCGCCATACGCACGGTAACGAGTGCGAGAACGATCAGGATGACCGAACCCAGGATGCACATGACATCGGAAATGAAGCCCAGCCATTGGTCGCTGAGCCCTGGCCCGGATGTGGCAGCGACGCGCACGTCACCAACACGGACGCTGTCCAACCCCACCAGCGGCATGGCACGCCACAGGCTGTCGGGTGTGCGGACCGTATCGGGGGGAAAGAGATATTCAACGGGAACCCCGAGTGCACCCGATACCTGCTCGGCCAGCCCTTCCCGTCCCAGGAACCGGTTGCGCAGCGGCGAGGCGACCTCGATCGTCTGCCGCACGACGATGGCGCCGATGACGCGTGCGTTCTGGCGCACCGGGACGGCGGTGACCATCTGGGAGGAGACCGCATTGCGTGAAACGAATGACGCGATGGATCCGGAGAGTGCGCGGCCGATCTCGTGGCGGCCCGCATCTCCACTCTGTCCGCACCAGCTGACCAGTTCGCCCTGTGAATCGTAGATCTCGATCCCGGTGCCGGACGACACCGCGATCCTGCCCACTGCATCGAAGAGCGGTCGCCTGTCGGTGGTTTCGCCATTGAGGTACATGATCACCGCGGGGATCGCGCCGACATCGCTTGCCAGCTCCCGGGATGCGCGCTGGAGTTCGGTGAATGCGCGCGCAGCGCTCTGCAGATGTTCCTCCGACCGTTCTTCGGCGAGTGCGGTCCACCGACCGGGCGGGCGGGATGCTTCGTAGGCGCGGAGCCCCCAGGCGCCCAGGAGCAGGACCGTTGCAATGCCGACGAAGGAAAGCGCACGCCGCGAGCGGGTGGAGGACAACCAGGACACCCCGGGGACACTGCCAGTGGGCATGGGATCCTAATACATGTTCAGGTGGGTGATCACCCAGCGGTCGCCCGACAGGTGCAGCGCGACGTAGATCTGGAGGTCTTCACGCATGCCGCGCGTGATGAACGAGGCGGCCCCGGTGGCATACGGGGCCCCGTCCGTCTCCCCGTAGGTGGTGAAGGCAACTGACGCGGGCTTGCGGGCCTTCAGGAACGCCGAGAGAATGTAGTAGGCCTGTGTGGAGGAGTGATAGCCGCCTTCGGATCCGCGGAGCTGCATGTAGACGCGGGAATCGAGGTGGGTGGACACGGGCTCGACATTGCCAGCGGCGAGCCCCTGCTCCACGGCAGTGAAGACTTCGCGGGGGCCGGCTGCCACGGATTCCTTCCCCCGCGACGGGAGGAGGGATCTGCGCAGTTGTGAGGTTGCCCCCTGCGGCAGAGCCCCGGAGCCCTCTGCCTGTTCGGCCGGGGGGGCTCCGGGACTCCACGCACCCATCAACAGTATGTACAGCATGATCGAGAACACGTTCCGGCCTTCCTGCGACGATGCAAAAAAGTACACCATGCCGGACTGAAAGTCAACCACGTCACTTGCGGTGACGCTCCCCTGTCGGGGTCTTCTTCAGGAGCCGGTTGGCCGGCACGAGCTGGTATGCCCAGTCAAAGACCACCCGCCCTGACGAGATGGACGAGACACGGAACTTGGCGTAATGATCGTCCCAGGTCCAGACCACGTAGGTATGTCCGGCGACAAGGGGTACCTCATGGACCGTGGACCACCCGTTCAGTGGCGCCTGGCTGATGTCCAGGATCGACGAGGTCGCACCCAGGTCCTGGATATCCGTGTCGTCATCCACGCGCATCACCGGGCCCGGGGTCCCGGTCACGAAGTACATATCCGCATACTGATCATCGATGGACACCACGGAGTACTTCGAGAAGTCGTAACCGGCCTGTGCCGATGCGATGCCCGCATTGTACAGGAGCACATCATACCCCTCGGGCCGGGGGATGTCGTACGCGACATCATTGCTCAGTTCGCTTTCATTCCCATCATAATCATAGGCGGAGACCGCATAATAATAGAGGACGCCATTCCTCGCTTCATCATCGAGGTAGTACGCCTTGTGCACGGTGCCCACATATTCATACCGCCCGCCATAGGTGTCGCTCACGTACACATTGTACCCGGCCACATCGGGGTCACGGTCGTCATGCCAGTATAACTCGATGAAATTGTCACCGGTCGCGGTCCGCAGTCCCGTCGGTGCAGCAGGCGGGTCATTGTCCGGATGATGCAGCAGATCGTGGCACCCGGGGGCAACAAGGCCGATGAGGGCGAAGGAGAGGATCGACAGGATGGTTTTCATAGGTGCCTCGCGTTGATGTGGTACGGTAACACCATCATCAAGGGCAAAGCATATGCCACAGACAGGATCGCCGGAACCGGCCCTGATGGGCCCGATTCCGGCGATTTTCACCGGCTGCTGTCGAAGAAACCATGCAACCGTCCACAAATCAGGACGGTGTCGCCCAGCTCGCTTGACCGTTATTGAGTACCCCCACGGCCCGGCCGGTCAGTTTGAATCCACCGAACGGACTGTTGCGCGATTGCGAGCGGAACGCCTGCGGGTGAACGACCCAATCGGCCGCGGGATCAAAGATGGTCAGATTCGCCATGGCCCCGGCTTCAATGCGGATCTCCGGCAAGTGGAGGATGCGCCGCGGGTTCACGGAGAACTTCTCCACGAGCTGCGTGAGGGTGAGGACGTTCTTCCTGAGCAGCTCCGTCACCGCCAGTCCGATCGCGGTTTCGAGCCCCACGATCCCGAACGGGGCGACCTGGAATTCCACCTCCTTCTCATCGAAAGAGTGCGGCGCATGATCGGTCGCGATCGCATCGATCGTGCCATCGCGCAGCCCTTCCTTGATCGCTTCGATATCCCCGTGCGTGCGCAACGGGGGGTTCATCTTGGTGTTCGTATCATAGCCGCGCAGCGCCTCGTCGGTGAGCGTGAAGTGATGCGGTGCGACCTCACAGGTCACCGGAACTCCCTTTGCCTTGGCGGCACGGACAGCCGCCACGGCCTCCGCGGTGCTGACATGCGCCACATGATATTGTCCGCCGGTGTATTCCGCCAGACGGATATCACGCACGACCATCACCTCCTCCGCCAGGCGCGGGATCACGGGGAGTCCGAGCTGGGTGGACACGAACCCTTCATTCGCCACGCCGCCCTTGCTCAGTGCGGGGTCTTCTGCGTGCTGGATCACCGGCTTCTTGTACATCGCGCTGTATTCGAGTGCCCGGCGCATGAGTTCGCTGTCGAAGACCGGCGACCCGTCATCGGAGAACGCCACGGCACCTGCCGTTGCCAGTTCCGCCAGCGGAGCCAGGTGCTCCCCTTTCCGCCCCATGGTCACGGCACCGATCGGATACACATCCACCAGTCCGTTCAATGCTTCCTTCGCCTTGCTCTGAATGAAGCGGATCACCGATTCATCGTCGATCGGCGGATTGGTGTTCGGCATGCAGCACACGGCAGTGAAGCCGCCGGCTGCCGCGGAAGCACAACCACTGGCGATCGTCTCTTTGTATTCGAATCCCGGTTCGCGGAAGTGCACGTGCATGTCCAGAAAGCCGGGCGCCACGACCTTGCCCCGCAGTTCGATCGCCTGCGCCCCGGGCGCAGCAAGCCCCTTGCCGGTCTTCTCGATGCGGCCGTCCACGATCAGAAGGTCCATCTCTTCATCGCGGCCGGTCACCGGGTCCACCACACGGCCGTTCTTCAATAGGAGTTGCATGGTCAGTACCTCATCAGTGGGTGGAGTTCAGTTCTTGGAGGACAGCAGATAGAGCACCGCCATGCGGATGGCGACGCCATTGAGCACCTGCTGGAGGATCACCGAGTGTTCGCTGTCGGCCACATCCGCCGAGATCTCCACGTCGCGGTTGATGGGTCCGGGATGCAGGATCGTGATCGTGCGGCCCGCCTTCTCCAGACGTTTGCGCGTGATGCCGTAGAAGTTGTGATACTCGCGCAGCGACGGGAAGAGCCGGCTGGCGTCCCGCTCCAGCTGGATGCGCAGCACATTCACGGCATCGACCGTGGGGAGGACGTCGTCGATGTGGTGATAGACCTCGACGCCGAGTTTCTCCACATCCCGCGGGATCATCGTGGCGGGTCCGCACACCGACACGCGCGCCCCCATCGTCTTCAGCCCGAAGATGTTCGAGCGCGCGACGCGGCTGTGGGCGATGTCGCCCACGATGCAGACGTGCAGGTCCTGCAGCCGCGAGAGTTTCTCGCGGATCGTGAACATGTCGAGCAGCGCCTGCGTCGGATGCTCGTGGGAACCGTCACCGGCGTTGATGACGTTCGCTTCGATGATGCGCGAGAGGTACGCGGTGGCACCGGCGGCGGCGTGGCGCATCACCACCATATCCACCTTCATTGCCTCGATGTTCCGCGCGGTATCCTTGAGTGTCTCGCCTTTGCTCACACTGCTCCCCGAAGCGGCGAAGCCGAGGACATCGGCCGAGAGCCGGCGTTCCGCCAGCTCGAACGAGAGGCGTGTCCGGGTCGAATTCTCAAAGAACATGTTGGCGACGGTCTTGCCCTGCAACGGGGGGACCTTCTTGATGGGTCGGTCGAGGACCTCGCGGAAGCTGACGGCGGTATCCAGGATGAGCTGGATGTCCTCGCGCGGCATCCCGTCGAGCCCCAGGAGATGTCTGCTATGGAGCGGCATGGTCGTAGTCCTTTGCTGGTCGGATCAGTCTTCTTCGGGGTGCATCAGGAGAACCGCATCTTCGCCATCGATCTCTTTCACGTGGACGCGGATCGATTCGGGCGCGGCGGTCGGGATGTTCTTGCCGACATAGTCGGCGCGGATCGGCAGCTGCCGGTGCCCGCGGTCCACGAGGACGGCGAGCTGGATCGTGCGCGGACGCCCGATATCGCTGAGCGCATCGAGGGCCGCGCGGATCGTGCGGCCGGAGAAGAGCACGTCGTCGATCAGGATCACATCCTTGCCATTGAGATCGAAGAGGATGTCGGTCCCTTTCAGCTGCGGCTGTTCGAGCTTCCCATGGAGGTCATCCCGGTACAGCGTGATGTCCAGCGACCCGATGGCAAGGGTGGTCTTCTCGACCGATTCGATGATCCGTGCGATGCGGCGTGCGATGAATTCGCCGCGGGTGCGGATGCCGACGATCACGATGGTGCCGGCGCCTTTGTTCTTTTCCAGGATCTCGTGAGCCAGACGGGTGATCGTCCGCTCGAACCCGTCGCCGTCAATGATCTGCGCTTTGAGGCGTCTCATGATAGCCTTTCGGTGTGGGGGAACTGGGTGGAAGAAGGATGGCCAAAAACGAATGATCCTCCGCACGCCGGAGCGAACGGAGGATACACGATGGGGGTGGTGCGATGCTGCATTGCCTTGTCCCTTCCCTGCCTCTCGGGCAGGATTTAAAGGGGTGGGCGATATAGGACTTGAACCTATGACCTCACGGATGTGAACCGTGCGCTCTGACCAACTGAGCTAATCGCCCTTTGAATTGTACCAATATACGCATTTCTCGGCGTCAACGCAAGTCGCAGGGCGACGGACCGCTCTACTTCTGACGCTTCAGGATATAGTAGTAGTCCTTGCCATACGACGTGACCACCACCAGCTCCCAGCCTTCGGACCCGAGCGCGTTGAGCTGCTGGATCGTCATGTTCGCACCGTCCCGGTATTCCCAGACAGGCGGTTTTGCTGTACGCCCCTGCTGTGCGTCCGCCTTCCAGCCGATCACGAACGCCAGAAGCACGCACACCAGCACCACGAGCGCTGTACGATACTGCCGCATGTGACCCTCCATTGTCATGTGCTTTCCTCCTACCCCTCACTCCGGTCCAACCGGAGTATCTGCTGTACGTTCCTGTACAGCATCTCGGGCGTGTACCCGTCCTCGTCCTCCAGGGAATACTGCGCGAAGAACTCCCGGCAGATATCGATCCCCGGCCGCCCTGCATTGGCGGGCTTTTCCCCTTCCTTGATGCAGTACAGCGCGGCCGATTTGATGCCGCGCGTCCAGATCCGCCGCCCCCCCGCATCCTTCTTCTCCAACCCCTCCAGCGGGATCGCCCGCTGCATCAGCCGCGGCTGCAACTCCCGGTAGTGCACCTGCAGATAGTTCATCCCCCCGATGATCATCCGCTGATGGGCCATGTCCGCGGTCACCTGCCGCAGCAAACGCTGCTTCTCCGCCACCTCGTCCACTGTCAGCTGGTCGTTCCGCTTCGCGTACCGGACGCGCAGCAGATGATCACCCGCGGTCGCGATCTCACCCTCCAGAGGCATCGCGAACTGGTTCTCTTCGATCTCCTTTTTCCGGTCTTCCAGCTCAGCCAGAACGGCGTTCGCCTCTTCCTTGATGTCCGTGACCGTGCAGGTGACGAACTGATCGTCACGCCGGCATACCACTGTGACCTTGCCGCCATCCGGCCGGGTCACGTGGATGACATGCAACTCATCAAGGATCGCGATGAACTGCTGCTCGGTCATTGTTATCCCCGGTGTACGCTGTCGGGCTTCTCCCATCCGCTCCCTTTCTTACAGGCCAACACACACTCATCCCCCACTCCACCGACAAAGATCCTGCAACTACCGTACCACCGAAAATCGCTTCCATTCAGCGGGTCTGGACATGGGAACCACTCCGCACGGGCCTCCACGAAGGACAATATTAGCCACCTGCCCCATCTTCTCGTTCCCCGCCGAAGTACTCCTGGATCCTGTCGGCCGTTTTGCTCCCCACCAGCTCCTCGAGCTGCTCTCGCGAGGCGAAGCGTACTCCCTGCACCGACCCGAACGCTTCGAGGAGTTCCCTGGCCCGCTTCTTTCCAACACCTTCGATGAGATCCAGCTCGGTCTGCAGCGTGCGCTTCTCCCGGAGCGAGCGGTGGAATGTGATGGCGAACCTGTGTGCCTCATCCCGGATCTGCTGCAGCAACCGCAAACTCCCGGATGCTTTCGGGATCAGTTCCGGATCGCTCCGGCCCGGAAGAAAAACCTCCTCGAGCTGCTTGGCGAGCCCGATCACCGGCTGCGCGGTCAGCCCCAGGCCGTTCAGGACATCGACGGCACTGGACAGCTGTCCCTTGCCTCCATCCACCATGAGAAGATCCGGCAGCGTTGCCTGTTCCTCCAGCAGCCGCTTGAACCGGCGGCCGACGACTTCCCGCATGCTCGCGAAATCGTTCGGACCGTCCACGCTGCGGATCTTGAACTTCCGGTATTCACTCTTCTTCGGCTTCCCATCGATGAACACCACCAGTGAAGCAACGGAATCCGTCCCCGCCGTGTTGGAGATATCGAAGCATTCGATCCGCCGCGGCGGGACCTCGAGACGGAGATCGCGCTGGAGCGACAGCACTCCGAAGGGGGTCGTGTCCGCCCGTTTCAACCGCTGGACCTTCAGCTCATCCAGAAGGAACTGCGCATTCGTTCTGGTGAGCGCCACCAGCTTCGCCTCCTCGCCTTCATGGGGGACGCGGACGGCGACCGGGCTTCCCCGCCGCCGGGTGAGCCACTCTTCCACCGCGGGCGTGTCATCCGGGGTGGCCGACACGAGGACTTCCTGCGGCACATCCTGGGCCTCGAGATAGTGCTGCTGCACCATCGTCGCCAGGATCTCCGCCGGCGGTTTCCCCTCGACGGAGTTCATGTAGTAGTGCTGCCGCCCGATCATCTTGCCATCACGCACCTTGAAGATCACACCACAGGCATCATCGTTCTCCGCCGCGTACGCCATGATGTCCCGGTCACACGCATCCAGGTCCACCGCCTTCTGCCGTTCCGCGTACGCCTCCAGCCCGCGGATGCGGTCGCGGATCACCGCGGCCTCTTCGAACTTCCTCGCTGCGGCCAGCGTCTCCATCTCTTCACGCATCATCCCGGCGAGCGTCTCGGTCTTCCCCTTCAACAACACCGCCGCCTGATCGATCATCGCATTGTATCGCTCCGCTGTGACCTTCCCCTCGCACGGACCTTCACACTTTTTGATGTGATAGTCCAGACACAGCTTCACCTTCTTCTTTGCGATGATCTCGGCATCCAGACGGAAATTGCAGCTCCGCACCATGAACAGATCACGGATGACCTTCAGGGCCGCACGCACGTTCTTGACGTCGGTATACGGACCGAAATACCGTGAGCCGTCGCGCCGGATGTGGCGGGTGATGAAGATGCGCGGGTAGGGCTCATTGGTGATGACGATGTACGGATAACTCTTGTCATCCTTGAGCACGACGTTGTACCGCGGGCGGAGTTTCTTGATGAGGTTGGATTCGAGGATCAGGGCCTCGACCTCGGAATCCGTCACGATGATCTCGATGTCGGTCGCCTTCGCCAGCATCTGCTCGATGCGCGGGTCCATCGTGCGCGACTGCTGGAAGTACTGACGGACGCGGTTGCGGAGGTTCTTCGCTTTCCCGACATACAGGACCTTCCCCGTCGGATCCTTGTGCTGATACACGCCCGGACCCGTCGGCAACGATTCCAGCTTCTCCGCCAGCGAGACCTCTTCCGCCGCGATGCGTATCGTCAGCGACTGTGGGTCCATCCCGGGCACCGATCCTCCTGTGGTCACCGTGTTGCCCCGCTCACCGGATCAGCAGCATGGGACGCGTACTGCGGCGTTCACCGGCCTGGAGTGTGTACAGGTAGACGCCGCTGGCGAGCCGGGAGGCATCGAATGACACACTGCGCTCCCCCACGGCCCCGGGCCCCTCATACAATACCGCGACCTCCCGGCCGAGAACATCGTGCACGACGAGCCGTACCCGGGCCCCCGCGGCATCGCCGGCGGAGAACCGGATGACCGTCGTACCATTGAAAGGATTCGGGTAATTCTGCTCGAGCATCATGTGCTCCGGAACCCGTATCACTTCTTCGACCGCCGTCGCAGTATACGTCACCTGCTTGAGTACCCGATCCTGCGGATCGAGCTCGATACTGTCGGCGGCGAACCCGGGCCGGAATGCATAGGTCGCCGACCGGGCATCATTCCACACCGTGACGGTCGTATCATGCCCGCCTCCCCGGATGCGGAGCTGCAGCCACATCGGAAACACCGGCCATGAAGCGCTCTGCAATTGGCTGACCGTGACCTTGAGCGTATCGCCGGACCAACCCCGCCGCACATTATAGATCGGCCATCCCATACCATGAACCCATGCATCGAAGAACCATGCCGTGGAGGAACCGGCAACGGAGTCGGCCACGGCCTGGAACTGCGCGGTGGTTGCATTACTGCCTGCATACCGTGCACGATACGCGCGAAGCGTGCGGAAGAATACGGAATCGCCAACCGCCCCACGCAGCGTGTGCAGGATCCACGCCCCCTTGCTATACACCACGTCATCGAACAGATGGAACCCCTGCCCCTCCGGGTCGTACGCCGCACCCTGCCATGACCCATAGTAGAAATGCAGGAGCGAGTTCATCATGTAGGAGCGGAGTCCGTCCGGACCGCCCTTGAGCTCATGCCAGAGCGCCTCGCTGTAGGTGGCAAAGCTCTCGTTCAGCCAGATGTCGGCCCACGTCGCACAGGTCACCAGATTGCCCCACCATTGGTGAGCAAGTTCATGGAGCACCACCCATTCCTCGGTTTTCAGATGCCGGTTCATGGTGGTGATCGACTGATGCTCCATACCGCCGTAGCTGAAGGGCACGATACACACCATCCCGTATTTGTCGAATGGATACGGGCCAAAGATCTCCGACAGCCCGGCCGTCATTTCGTGCACCACCGGGAGATATGCGGCGGTCTCGACCGAATCGGGTGCCCAGACATAGTACTGCAGGGGGATCGTGTCGCCTGCCGCGCGGACGAACGGCATCGACGATACCGTGAATCGGGAGGCCGTGATCGCCATCAGGTACGGAGCGATCAGATGGTCCTCGCGCCAGTGCCAGCGGATGAAGCCGGCAACCGGGTGGTCCGTACCGAGAAGCTTCCCGTTCGACACTGCCACGTATCCATCCGGCACGGTCACGCGAATGTCCGCCGTTGCCTTGTCGGAGGGGTCATCGTGACAGGGCATCCAGAACCGCGCATCCGACGGTTCGGACATGGTGTAGCCGAGATGCGCAGGGATGCCGAGGGAATCCCTGAAGTAGTAGTACCCCCACCGACCTCCGGGCCGCGTCACGCCGGCAAGACGGCGGTACCCAATGCTGACGGCGAGCGTTTCACCGCTCATGAAGTGCACACCGGAGGGTGCGATGAGCGCGATCGCCTCCGCATAAGAATCGGTCGCGACCGAACACGCCACTCCATTCACGCGCGCCGAGTCGATCTGCAACCGGGCGGCGTGGAGCGCGACCCTGTCCGTCATGCCCCCGGCGATGTTCTTCAGAACGACACGGAGGGAAGTGGTCCCGCCCATCAGTTCCTCGGTCATCGCCAGCGTCAGGTTCAGTTCATAGTGGATCACATCCACCGCGTCAACGTCCCATGCCACACCCGCAAGAGAAACGACCGACGGCGCAAGCCGTTGTTTGCTGAAGCCCCCGGGCTCCTGTGCACACACCGGCACGGTGGTCAGCCATGACCCGGCTGCGAGGAACCACAGAGCGGCGGCGCCCATGCGGGGCATCAACCACCGGTCACCGGTCTTTACGAACGCGCGCATAGAGTCCCTTCCCATTGGCAACGAGCAATCCAGCCATGACCAACGCCGCTCCCGTGAAGACTGTCGCCGGCAGCCGTTCTCCGAGGATGATGGCTCCGAGCACGACGGCGACGATCGGGTTGATGAAGCTCGACAACGACACATACACCGCATCGATCCGCTTGAGGAGCCAGTAGTAGGCAACGAATGTTACGACCGACCCGACCACCGTCAGATACGCGAGCGAAAGCATCGCCTGCGTCGTCCAGACCACGGTCCGGTCGCCTTCCACCGCCGCGCTGAGCAGGAGCACCATGATGCCGCCCATCGCCATGCCCACGAAGTTCATGGAGATCGGGCTGACCGGTTCACCGTGTTTCTTGATGAGGACGAGGGCAAGGGCCTGGAGGATGACGCTGACCAGCACTGCCGACATCCCGAGGAATGCCCGTGGGTCCGCGATGGACGATTCGGAGTAATAAATGATGACGACCCCGGCAAACCCGAGGACGATCGCCACACCCTTGCTGACGGTCATCGGTTCATCCCGGAGCATCAGGTGGGACAGGACCGCGACACAGAATGGGAATGCGCCGAAGAGGATGCTGCTCAGGCCGGTCGGGATGTACTGTTGTCCCCAGTAGATGAGAGCGAATGGGATCCCGATGGTAAGCACACCCAGCGACAGATAGACCTTCCAGGCGCTGGGCGTCAGCGGGATCGCGAGTCCCTGGACACGGACGATGCCATACAGGATCACGGCAGCGGCAACGCACCGGATGCCGGCCGAGAGGAAGGGCGGCACCGTCTCCAGCCCGATACGGATGGCGAGCCAGGTGGTTCCCCACACCGTGGAGATGATCGCGAAGGCGATCCAGATCATGACACGTTCAGAGTGCTTCATGAGGGAATATACCGATTTCCCTCCAAAGAAGGGATGCGGCTTGCAGTTGTCGCGGATTTTTCGCTGGTTGAAAGGAACCATGTCGCGAGGACCGATGCTTCGTTCCATCTTCGGTGTGGGGGGGATCACCATTCTGCTTTCCATACCTGCCTTCAGCCAGGGGGGCTACTACCAGAGCCGCACGGTCGAGCTCAGCCCGAGAACGGTCTGGGCACCCGTCACGAACATGCCCATCGATGTGAATCGCGAGGATGTGAAAGCGATCGGTATGGGCCGCGCACAGGTGGCAATGGGCACCACGTTCACCGCGCTGTCATACAACCCCGCCCTTCTTGCACGCAAGCGCTTCGCGCTGGAGGTGCCGAGCGTTCAGGCCAGCCTGCCGACGGAGACCTACGATGCGTTATTCTTCATGAAGGACCACATGGGGGAGTTCAAGGACGCGCTCTTCCTCAAGGATGTGAAGGCCGGCGTGGACGCCTACAAGGCCGCCACGACCAACACGGCGCGCCTGGCAGCGCTTGGCAGGATCCAGGAAGGGCTCCGCTTCCCGCGCGAGCTCCTCCAGACGGTGATCGGCCCGAGCAACAGTCCGAAGACCCACGGGGTGCTCGTGATCCCCTCCATCACCGCGCAGGTCGGCAACTGGGGGTTCTCGGTGTATGGCTCACTCCAGTCCGGCTTCCAGGTCCTCCAGAGTTCCACTCTGGAACAACTCGCCGATGTGCAACTCCCCGCGACGCTGGACGATATCGTTGCCATCACCCGCGGCATCGCCGCGCTGTCCACGGTGCTGGATGCCGTCCTTACCCCGGACGGCGAGATCGTCGTTGACGAGGCCATGCCCAAAGCATTCGCGGTCTCCTACATGGACATCGTCGGGTCCGCGGGCTACGGGATGGAGCTGAACAAGAACCTGAGTGTCGGCGCGTCATTGAAGATCGTGAACCGGCGCTTCTCCACGAAACGCGTGGCGTCCGATACGTTTGACGACCTGCTGGGAGAGGTGCGGAAGGACTTCACGGAAAACGTGACGGGCGTGACGGTGGACATCGGCGCACTGTACCGGCTCCCCCGCACCGGCACGGAGCTCGGTCTGTCGGTCCAGAATCTCCTCCCCATCCGCGCGATCCGCTCATCCATGAACGCGAAATTCACCGCATCCGGAACCGACTACGATCGCGACGGCCTGGGGCAGGTCATCCTGAACGCTGCCGGGGACACGGCGCTGGTGGGACTCGAGCAGCAGGTGACGGTGGACGCCCCGTTCGAATTGCAGATGCCGATCATCGTGAGCATCGGCGCACGCCACCCGATCACGCCCGATTGGGACGTCGCGCTGGATGTGCATGATGTGGCAAAGCAGGACCTGCGGTACGATAACTATGTGGACAGGGTGCGGGTAGGCACGGAATACCGGCTCCATGCATTCGCGCAGTGGCTCGGGATCGCCGGACGGCTCGGCATGGCGGACCGCCAGTGGACGCTGGGGCTGGGGCTGAACCTCGGTCGCGTGCTGCAGATCGACGGTGCGTACGCACACGACAGCTACGTGCAGGCGCGGTCGTACTTCCTCCAGGCACGGCTGGGGTGGTAGCTACTCGCCGTACCCCAGGCGCTTCAGCCACCCCGCGTCTTCCCGCCACTTCTCCCTGACCTTCACTTTCAGGTCCAGGAACACCGGGTGGCCGATGAAGTTCTCGATGTCGCGGCGCGCCTGACCGCCGATCTCCTTCAGCTTCGCGCCCTTCTTGCCGATCAGGATCCCCTTCTGCGAATCACGCTCGACGTAGATCTCGGCGGCGATGAACCACTTCCCGCGCTCACGTTCCTTGAAGTCGATCACTTCCACGGTGGTGGCGTAGGGGATCTCCTCGTGGCATCCGAGGAACACCTTTTCACGGATGATCTCCGAAGCGAAGAACCGTTCACTCTGCTCGCTGATGATATCCGGTGGATACAGGGGGGGGTGGGACGGGAGCAGCGGCCGCACCGCGCCGAGAATGGCGTTCGTCGCCTCGCCCGTCAACGCCGACACGGGGAAGATCTCCCGGAACGGGAATGCCTTCGCGTAGAAATCGATGATCGGGAGCAGGAGCGGTTTCTGGATCGCATCGACCTTGTTGATGACGAGCAGGACAGGCTTCGCCAGGTCGCGCAGCTTCTGGAACGCCTCCGCATGCGCCAGATCGCTCCCGGTCTTCGGATCGAGCGCATCCACCATGAACAGCAGCACGTCCGCGTCGGCGATCGCCCGCGTGGCGAACTGCATCATGGCTTCCTGCAGGAGATACTTCGGTTTGATGATGCCGGGTGTGTCGAGGAACACGATCTGGGAATCGTCGTCGGTCAGGATGCCCAGGATCCGGTGCCGCGTGGTCTGGGGCTTGCTGCTGACGATCGAGATCTTCTGATTCAGGAACCGGTTCATCAGGGTGGACTTGCCGACGTTCGGCTCACCCATGATGGTCACGTACCCCGCACGGAATGGATGGCCGTTCCGCGGCGCAGCATCGTTCCCTTCCGCCACGCCCCCGTCCATGCTGATCTCATCCGTCACAGTGCGGCCTCACCCGACTCGCCGGTGCGGACACGCACCGCATCCTCGACGTTGATGATGAAGATCTTGCCGTCGCCCACCTGCCCGGTCTTCGCGGTCCGGAGGATCGTATCCACCACCTGCTCTTCGAGATGGTCCGGGACCACGACCTCCAGCTTGATCTTGGGAAGAAAATCGATCTGGTATTCTGACCCGCGGTAGAGTTCGGTGTGGCCTTTCTGACGGCCATACCCCTTCACCTCGGTCAGGGTCATGCCCTTCACACCGATCTCGGCCAGGGCTTCCCGGACGTCATCGATACGGAAGGGCCGGACGATAGCTTCGATCTTCTTCATGCGGAGGCATCCTTTACGTTGTCGGTGGCGGTGATCATCGACCGTGGCACTGCTTGTATTTCTTGCCGCTGCCGCAGGGACAGGGGTCGTTGCGTCCGGTCTTGTCCCCGACCTGGATCGGTTGCGGCTTGCCGGCACGCGACGCGGGGTCCGCCTGCGCGGTCATCTCGCCACCGGGCGCGGCCTCGCGGTTCGCACGGAACCCCATGCCGTCCGCGGAATCATGCGCGGTATGCATCTGCTGTGGACGTTGCGGCCCGCGGAGCGGGATCTGCTGCTGGTTCGCCGGGAAGAGGCGGAACACGGATGTCACCGTCTCGGCGTTCACCTGCTCGATGAGTTCCATGAACATCCGGAACGCCTCGGTCTTGTACTCCACGAGCGGGTCCTTCTGTCCGTACGCACGCAGATGGATGCCTTCCTTGAGGTCGTCCATCTCGCGGAGATGGTCCTTCCATTTCTCATCGATCACCTGGAGGACCACCATCTTCTCGATCTGCGCCATCATGACCGGGCCGAGTTTCTCCTCCTTGCGGTGGTAGAACTCCGTCGCCGCCTTGATGATCTCCCCACGCACACCGTTCGGCCCGATCTCCTGCCAGCGCTGAGGCGTGATCGGCAACTCCACGAGCAGCGTCGTGCGGAGGTCATCCATGAGGCCGTCGACCTCGCCGTTCGCATAGTACTTGTCGACCAGCCGCTGCGCGTAATCATCGACGAGGTCGAGGATGTCGTCCTTGATGCGCTCGGCCACCAGCGCCTTGCGGCGCCGGGTATAGATCACCTCGCGCTGCTGGTTCATGACATTATCGTATTCCAGCAGGCGCTTGCGGATGCCGAAGTTGTTCTCCTCGACCTTTTTCTGCGCGCGCTCGACCGACCGGGTGATCATCCGGTGCTGGATCACTTCCCCTTCCTTCAGCCCCATCCGCTCCATGATGCCCGCGATACGGTCGCTGCCGAACAGACGCATCAGGTCATCTTCCAGCGAGAGGAAGAATTGCGAGGACCCGGGGTCGCCCTGGCGGCCGGACCGGCCGCGGAGCTGACGGTCGATGCGCCGGGCTTCGTGACGCTCCGTCCCGATGATATGCAGACCGCCCGCCTCACGCACACCCGGCCCCAGCTTGATGTCGGTGCCACGGCCGGCCATGTTCGTTGCGATGGTGACCACACCCGGCAGACCGGCATGGGCCACGATCTCCGCCTCCCGCTGATGGTGCTTCGCATTCAGCACATTGTGCGCCAGCCCCTTCCGCTTGAGCATGCGGCTGATGGTCTCCGACACATCGACGCTCGTCGTCCCCACCAGCACGGGGCGATTCAGTGCCCGCATCTTGTCGATCTCTTCAATGAGGGCATTGTACTTCTCGCGCTTCGTCTTATAGACGAAGTCGTCCATGTCCGCACGCACCATCGGCCGGTTGGTCGGCACCACCACGACATCCAGCTTATAGATATCGAAGAACTCTCCCGCCTCGGTCTCCGCGGTACCGGTCATGCCCGCCAGTTTCTTGTACTGACGGAAATAATTCTGCAGCGTGATGGTCGCCAGCGTCTGCATGTCGCGCTCGACCTTCACGCCTTCCTTCGCCTCGATGGCCTGATGGAGCCCGTCCGAATACCGGCGGCCCGGCAACAGGCGGCCCGTGAACTCGTCAACGATCTGGACCTTCCCGTCCTCGCTGACGACGTACTCATCGTCCTTCTCATACAGCGAATACGCACGCAGGAGCTGCGTCACGGTGTGGATCCGGTCGCTGCGTTCCGCATACAACAGGTTCAGTTCGTCCTTCTTCTGCCGCACTTCGTCGGGCGTACGCGTCTCGTCCACTTCCAGGAGACTGAATTCCGTCCCCAGATCGGGCAGCACGAAGAAATCCCTGTCCCCGACGATGGGGGTCAGGTAGTTCCGACCCTTCTCGGTCAGATTGATCTGATGGTTCTTCTCGTCGATGGCATAGTACAATTCATCATCGATCTCATGCATCCGGCGCGATTGGTCGCGGAGGTACTCGATTTCGGTCTGCTGGACCAGCTTTTTCCAGGACGGCTCGCCCAGGACCTTCAGGACGCGAGGATGCTTCGGCAGACCACGGGAGGCACGCAGCAGGAGGACACCGGCCTCCTCCTCCTTGCCATCGGTCAGGAGTTTCTCGGCCTCGGCAACGATCTTGGAGATGAACGTCTTCTGGGCGTTGACGATCCGTTCGACGGACGGCTTCATCTCGTTGAACTTGTGGTCTTCGCTCTTGGTGGGACCGCTGATGATGAGCGGGGTCCGGGCCTCGTCGATGAGGACGGAGTCGACCTCGTCCACGATCGCATAGTAATGCTCGCGCTGCACGAGATCGATCTTATCGACCACCATGTTGTCGCGCAGATAATCGAAACCGAACTCATTGTTGGTGCCGTAGGTGATATCGCAGCCGTATTCGCGCCGGCGCTGGGCACTGTCCATCGTGTTCTGGATGCACCCGACCGTCAGACCCAGAAACTCATACAACTGCCCCATCCACACGCTGTCGCGCTTCGCCAGATAGTCGTTCACCGTGACGAGATGCACACCGCGTCCGGCAAGGGCGTTCAGATAGACCGGCATCGTGGCGACGAGGGTCTTGCCTTCACCCGTGGCCATTTCCGCGATCCGCCCCTCGTGCAGCACCATGCCGCCGACCAGCTGCACGTCGAACGGGACCATGTCCCAGATGGCCGGACTGCCCATCAGATCGAACTTCCACTGGCGGTCCTTGAGCTTCTGGCAGGCCTGTTTCACCACGGCGAATGCCTCAGGGATCAACTCGTCGAGGAGATCCGACGTGACATCGTCCCTCTCCTTTTCCAGTTCGCCGATCTCATCCAGGATCCGCTCACGCGCGGCGCCATCCTCGATGTCCACGAGGGACGCGCGCTTTTCGGCGATCTTCTCCTCGAGTTCGCGGACACCCTCACGGATCCGGGCGCGGAATTCTTCGGTCTTTCCGCGCAATTGCTCGTCGGACAGCTCTGCCATTGCCGGCAGCAGGGCGTTGATCTCTTCGACCACCGGCATGAGGCGTTTGACGTCCTTTTCATGCTTGCTGCCGAAGAGTTTCTTGAAGAAATCGAGCATCGTCGTCACCACAGTTATGATTGCAGAAGAGTAATATAACGACATTCGTACTGCCAAGCAATCTGTTGCATTTCGGCCAAAAGTTGCTGAATTTGTGATTCCACCGCCTATTTCAACGATACTGAGGGTACCATGATCCGCCCGCTCTCCGTCCTCCTCATCGCGGTCCTCCTTGCCGGCTGCACAGGTGCATACCGTAGTACGTTGGAACCGCCACCGCGGTTGAGCTCTCTGAGCGTCGCGTCGTCGCCTTCCCTGAAACAGCAACTGGACCCGTTGTTCGCGGATTCACTCTTCCCCCCGGCCAATGTCGGGGTGAAGATCGTCTCCCTGACCAACAACCGTGAGCTGTACTCCCTGAATGAACGTATGCTGTTCAATCCGGCATCCAATCAGAAACTCTACACCTCGGCCGCGGCGCTCACCCTTCTGGGTACGGATGCTACGTTCCCCACGATGGTCACGGCCGACACGGCACGCAAGCGCATCATCATCACCGGCGGGGGCGATCCGATCCTCTCCACCGCCGATCTGGACTCGATCGCGAAGATGTGCGCAGCAGCTATCCCCCCCGGCTCCTCCTGGGATGTCGGAGTGAATGTGCGGCTGTTCGACAGTCTGTACTGGGGTGCAGGGTGGACCTGGGACGAGGAACCCTCGGAGTACGGGATGTTCCTGTCGCCGCTCATGCTGAACCTCAATACCGTTACGGTCAAGGTCACGCCATCGCCCACCCCCGGCACGGCGCCCTTCGTATCCGTCGACCCCCCGAGCACGTACACACCGGTCGTGAATACCGCTCTGACGACCGCCGACAGTATCACCCACCCCGTCCGGGTCACACGCAACTGGATGGAACGTTCCAACACGATCCTTGTCACCGGCATGGTGGGACCCAGGGATCGTACACGCGTCGATGTGCTCAGCGTCTGGAAGCCCGAGATCTACGCGGGCACGGTGTTCAGTGAACTTCTGCAAAGACAAGGGGTGACCACCACCGGCCGGGTCGTGCTGGACTCTTCTGCCGCCGGGGCAGTTCCTCCACTCTTCACCTTCGAGCACCGCATCGACACCGTGCTCACGTTCATGAACAAGGTGAGCGACAATCTCACCGCTGAGACCATGCTCAAGGTGCTGGCCGCGCGCACGGTCGGTGTGCCGGGATCCGCCGAAAATGGGGCTCGCGTCGTGAATCAATTCCTTGCCACCGCCGGGATCGATACGAACCTCATCGCGATCGCTGACGGGTCGGGGCTTTCGCGCTACGACCTCACGACTCCGGCAGCGACGATCACACTCCTGCAGAAGATGTATGCGGACACCGTCCACTTCCCACTCTTCTATCGTACACTGCCGATCGCCGGCGTGGATGGTACGATCGGGCGACGGATGCGGGGGACCCTCGCGGCGGGAAATCTGCATGCGAAGACCGGTACCCTGAGTGGCGTGACGGCGCTGTCCGGGTACGTGAAGACCCTCGACGGCGAGTGGCTCGCATTCTCGATCATGATGCAGAACTATGCGGGGAGTTCACGCGAGTATCGCGCCGTGCAGGACGCCATCGGTGCCCTTCTTGCGGGATTGCGGAAGATCGACTGAAGTGTGCGGCGGTCACAGGAACCGCAAACACAGCCAGTACACGAGGGTCTGAACGACAGTGAGCGGGATCCCGGCGCGCGCGAACTCCAGGAAGGTGAGCGTGGCGCCGGAACGCTTTTCCGCGTTCTGAATGATGATCACGTTGCTCGCCGCCCCGAGGATGAACAGGTTCCCGGCGAGGGTACTCCCTGCCGCCAGGGCCATCAGTTCCGGCACCCCGGCCCCCGTATGCAGCATCAGCGGCTGAAACAGAGCAACGAGCGGCACGTTCGAGATCAGTTGACTGAGCAGGACCCCGACCCCGAGGATCATCGCCGTTGACCGGAGGTCCACCTCCGCCTGTGCCAGCAGCCCCTGAAAGAAGCCCGTCCGCCACACACTCTCCATCACCACGAACATCGCGGCAAAGAACACCAGCGTCTGCCAGTCGATCCGGCGCAGGATCCCCCACCGCTTCGGACTCCCCACCAGCACCGGCAACGCCGCACCCAGCGCGATGTGCGGCAGGAGGAGGACATCACCCTTGCCGACGACACCCGCGACGACCTTCACCATGATGAGCACCACCACGCTGACCAGAGAGATGCGGGAGAGCACGGCAAGATCATGATCATGGATCGGCTCCTGCGAGTGCTTCAGTTCCGCGGTGTGAAAATCATCCGGATAGAGCCGGCGCAGGATGACCACGGTGAGACCGAGACTGATCAGGGTGGGAAGGAGCAACCATCGAAGGAAGGTCACGAACGGCTGGGGAATGCCGCCATGCACCGCCACCAACAGGTTCTGCGGGTTGCCAATGGGACTCATCACGCTGCCCGTGGTCACCGCGAAGGCGAGGGCCAGGAGGAGCAAGGCCGGCCGCATCCCGTGTTTGCGCGCCAGCAGGAGGACGACCGGCGTACCGATGATCGCGAGGGTATCGTTCATGAGCACGGCGGAGGCAAGCCCTGCTCCGGTCACGATCATCAGGACCAGCGCGTCCCTCGTCGCGGCCCGCCGGAACACCTTGTAGGAGACATGCGCAAGGTACCCGCTCTCTTCGAGTGCCTGTCCGACCACGAACATGCCGAACAGAAAGAGCATCACATCGAGGTCGATCGCGCGGGCCGCATCCACGGGGCCGATCGATCCGGAGAACAGCACCACGAAAGCCCCCCCTGCCATGATCTGCCAGATCTGCAACCGGACGGGGCCGATCTGGCGGACCATGATGAGGAGGAAGACGGCGATCAGGACACCGAGGGGGACGTTCACTCCCAGCTGTTACTCCTCGGCCTGCGTGACGCCCAGGAACCGGAGTTGCACGGGTTCCAGAAGCTCCTTGACCGCATTCACCTGATGCCGCGCAACGTAGAGATGCGCCGGCTGCACCAGAGGTTCCAGTTGATTGAAATTCTTGCCGTGAATGAAGTACTCGATGTCGGTCCCGTCGAGGATCGATTCCACGATGGCGATATCGCCGGCATTGAAGGTGGTGAGGACGCGGACCATGCCCTCACCGGAATGGTCGGGTTCCGCAGGAAGCGTGGCAACGAGCGGGACACCGCATCCCGCGCAGGTGGTGACGCCATCAACATACTCGGCTTTGCACTCGGGACAGAACATGATGACCTCCCGCATTGTGGATGCTGATGGAAGCTAACAAACATCCGCACGGCAATCAAGCGCGGGTGGACGACGGGAAGGGACAACCAGAGGTCCCGATGCGACCACGGGATACCCTGCTCACGATCCGACGCTCGTTCTCCGCCCGGACACGCGCGTGCCCGGCCCCGGCCCGCTCTGCGGGACGGAACCGGGCACGACACACAACCAACGGATGGGTGATTCAATCCAGCGGCTTGATCTGCACGTTCCCGCCGGAGGTATGGGCGTAGATCACTTCACCGCCCCCGTTCACGGTCCCCTTCACACGGTCCTCTGCGATCTTGCCGGATACCATCACCGGCAGGTCGCAGACCACCTCACCACCGCTCGTCCCCGCATCGATCACCGCTCCGACACCCTTGCTGATCATGATCGTCACGTTGCCACCGGACGTCTCCGCATGGATTCCCTTGTTCGCTCCGCGCACTTTGATCGTCACATTGCCGCCGGAGGTTTCGAGATGGACCCGTCCATCGACATCCTCGGCGACACAATTGCCGCCGGACGTCTCACCGTCCACATTGCCGACCACGTTCTTCACCTTCACGTTGCCGCCCGACGTCTCTGCCTTCACGTCACCCTTCACCGCCTCCACACGAATATCCCCTCCGGACGTTCCGAGATTCGAGAACCCTTCAACGTGATCGATCGACACATTGCCACCGGAGGTCTCGCCTTCCACCTTGCCGGTGAGACTGGACACCGTGATGTCCCCGCCGGAGGTCTGCAGACGGACATTGAACGAACGGGGCACCGTCACGGTGAAGCGTACATCGAGGTCATGCCCGCGGAGGAAACGCCAGAAATCCTTGGGAGCCCTTCCCGTGACATCCACCGTGCTGCCGTTCTGTGTGGCATCGACGACGAACTTGGCCACGTCGCTGCTCCGCCCTTCGATCCGCGCGGACACAACGACCTCGGACCCGGACCCGCCGATCACCGAGACCGATCCTGATTCCGTTGCGACGGCGAGCATCCCGCCAGCCCCGACCTGGAATTTCTTCTCGAATGTCTTGACTTCCGCAACGCCTGTGCTGCAGGCCACTCCGATGATGAGGGCAACAGCGGATACAGCGAAGATCCTGTGCATGGGGATCGCTCCTGGATGTGACGGCTTCTTGGGGTGTGGGCTCTTATCACTTAGACGCTGACCGCCGCGGAAAGGTTGCGGCATCGCTTTGCTTTTCGGGGGTGTTTTCTGTACTTTGACGCATCCCACGCGTACCATCGAATGGAATCCTATGTGGAAATCCCTGCCTCTTCTTCTGTTCTGCTGCATCGCGGCCTGCTCCCGACCGGGAACTGAGGAACGTACCGAGATGACACAACAACAGTCTCACGCACCCGTACCCGCAGTCCCCGCATTCAATGCAGAACGGGCCTTTGCCTACCTCCTCAAACAGACATCCTTTGGCCCCCGGAACCCCAATTCGTCCGGGCACGAAGCATGCAAGAACTACTTCATCGCCACCCTCCGCGCGAGCGCGGACGATGTGCGGCTGCAGGAATTCACGGAGACCGGGTACAACAGGGAGAAGCTCCGCCTCACGAATATCATCGCCTCATTCCGGCCACAGGAACGCGACCGCATCCTCCTGTGCGCGCACTGGGACACGCGTCCGCGGGCGGAACGCGATGAGGATCCGAAGAAACGCGATCTGCCCATCCTCGGAGCGAACGATGCCGCAAGCGGCGTCGCAGTGCTGCTCGAGCTCGCGTCCCTCCTGCACGCCACCCCCCCGGAGATCGGGGTGGACATCGTGCTCCTGGACGGCGAAGACTATGGCAAGGAAGCGGACCACAACCTCTACCTCCTCGGGTCCCGGCATTTCGCGAGGACCAAACCCGCGGACTACCTGCCCCGGTTCGGCATCCTCCTGGACATGGTGGGCGATGCACAGCTGGAGATCCCCCGGGAGATGAATTCCTTCCGGTATGCCCCCGATATCGTCTCCATGGTCTGGCGTACCGCCCGCGAGCTCGGGGTCACCCAGTTCGTGGATGAGAACGGCGACGAGATCCTCGACGATCACGTCCCTCTGAACGAAGCGGGTATCAAGACGATCGACATCATCGACTTCAACTTTCCCGACCAGACGCACCGGTACTGGCACACGCATGAGGACACCCCCGAGCATTGCAGCGCAGAGAGCCTCGGTGCCGTGGGAACCGTTCTGACACACGTCGTCTACAAGCAGAAGAAATGACATGATCGAGATCACGATCCCCGCCGGGGAAGACCTTCGACAGCAACTCATTGCGATGCTCGGGCAGCTGGGGATCGAAGGATTCTGGGAGGACGGCGACCTGCTGAAGTGTTACGTCCCGGAGCAGAAATGGTCACCGGCGCTCCAGGAAGAGATGCGGTCCGTCATCGGTATGCTCGTCAGCCCCAGCACCCATCCCCTCCCGCCGATGCATGTGCAAGCACTGGCGGAACGGAACTGGAACGCGGAATGGGAGAAGACCATCCAGCCCATCCACGTCACCCCCCGCATCGTGATCACACCTTCGTGGCACGTGTACGCGGCCGCCCCGGGTGAGTTGGTCCTGACGATCGATCCGAAGATGTCGTTCGGCACCGGATACCACGAAAGCACCCGGCTCATCCTCGGTCTGGTGGAACACTACACCCGTGCGGGCATGACGGTGCTCGACGTCGGCACCGGTACCGGCGTGCTTGCCATCGCTGCCATCCGGCTCGGGGCGGCCCGCGCCGTGGCATGCGACATCGACGAATGGTCCTACGACAATGCGATCGAGAACGCCGCGCTGAACGGCGTCGCTGAACACATCACCATCCTCGAAGGCGATATCACGGTCACGCCGGACCGACCGCATGATCTCGTCATCGCCAACATCCAGCGGAATGTGCTCATCCCGCTCCTCCCCGCCATGCGGTCTCGTCTGGCCACGGGCGGCACGCTCCTGCTGGCCGGACTTCTCACCACCGACCGCGAAGAAATGACAGCGGCGCTGCACGCGCACGGATTCACGGTCCTCCAGGAGCGCACCGAGAACGAATGGATCGCACTCGCTGCCACACGCTGAGCGCCACACCATGACCGTCGCATCGATCGATATCGGGACCAATACCGTCCTCCTGCTGATCGGGTCCATCGCCGCCAATGGACGCATCGACGTCCTCCATGATGAAGTGCAGGCACCCCGCCTGGGACAGGGGGTCGACGCAGCACGCCGCCTCGCACCCGCTTCGATGGACCGCGTGCTCGCAGTCCTCTCAACCTACCGGTCCATCTTGGAACGATTTCATCCGGACCGGACGATCGTTACAGCGACAAGCGCAGTGCGGGATGCACGGAACCGGGAGGAGTTCATCGACGCCGTCAGGAACAGGACCGGACTGGCCGTGCGGGTCCTGAGCGGGAATGAGGAAGCGGCATGGACGTTCGCGGGGACGGTAATCGGAACACCGCAGGCAGGGACCGCGCTGGTCATTGATATCGGCGGAGGGAGCACGGAGTTGAGCATCGGGGCGGGCACCAGTCCATCGTTCCACACAAGCCTCGACGTGGGAGCGGTGCGGCTCACCGAACGGATCCTGCGCTCATCCCCACCCCGGCTTGAAGAACTGGCCGATGCCGAGGCGGAGATCCTGTCACACCTTGCCACGATCCCGGCCGAACACTTTGCGCAGGGGACCGCCTACGCGGTTGCAGGGACGCCCACGACCCTCGCCGCCCATCTCTCCGGGTCACGCACCGCGGACCGCACCATCGTGGACGGCTACATTCTGACCCGACGCGCCGTTGCCGGAGCACTCCGGCAGCTGGCCGGCATGACCCCGCAGGAGATACGGGCACTGGGAACGTACTTCGAGGGGCGGGAAGATGTGATCGCTGCCGGAACCCTCATCCTGGGTTCCGTGATGGACCACTTCGGGCTGAGCCGGGTACAGGTGAGTGTTCGTGGGTTACGGTATGGCGCCCTGCTCAACGCGGTCAGCGGGGCCTGACCATCCGCCCGATGACCCGCTGCATGACACTGAGAACGGTGTCGACATCCTCCGCTGTACTCGCGCTGCCGAACGAGAACCGCACGGTCGCTTTGGCCGTCGCCTGATCACGGCCCATGGCCAGCAGGACGTGCGACGGCTGCACACTGCCGGAGGTGCATGCCGAGCCGCTCGAAACAGAGATCCCCTCGAGGTCGAGGTTCGTCACGAGCATCTCACCTTCCATCGGTGCGCGCGCAGCGTCGAACGAAACGCTGAGAAGTTGAGGCAGCCGGTTCGTCCGGCTCCCGTTCACCACCGCAGCGGGGAACGTCCCGGTGAGCGCCTGCTCGAGTCTGTCGCGTAACAGGACGAGGCGTGCCATGCTCTCCTCCCGTTCCGCGACGGCCAGGCGCAGGGCCTCCGCGCAACCCACAGCCATCGCCACATTCTCGGTCCCGGGCCTCTTCCCACGTTCCTGTCCGCCCCCATGCACCAGGGGTTCCACCTCCACCCCCCGCCGGATATACAGAACACCGATGCCCTTCGGGCCGTAGAACTTGTGGGCACTGAGCGAGAGCAAATGGACGCCGAGGTCATCCACGGAAACAGGGATCTTCCCGACCGACTGGACGGC
Source organism: Bacteroidota bacterium (assembly GCA_030835135.1). Taxonomy (GTDB): domain Bacteria; phylum Bacteroidota; class Ignavibacteria; order UBA10030; family UBA6906; genus JAGDMK01. The sequence continues at coordinate 94,893 of JAUQWO010000076.1, read as the reverse complement.
ATCGGTGTGGACGATCGCTCCATACGCCGCGGCCAGGTCAGCGATCTCCCGCACAGGCTGGACCGTGCCGACCTCGTTGTTGGCATGCATCACGGATATGCATGCGGCTCCGTGCTGAAGTTCCCGTTCGACGATGGCGGGATCGACAGTGCCTTCACCATTCACCGGAAGAACGTGGACGGACGCGCCGCGGGAACGGAGATACAGGCATGCATCCAGTACCGCATGGTGTTCTGACGCCGCGGTGATGACCCTTCCCTGCCGCGCGGCCGCGGTGCCGAGGACTGCGAGGTTGTCAGCTTCCGTTCCGCCACTGGTGAAGAAGACCTCGGACGGGTGGGCGCCGATCGCCTGCGCGACCGTTGCACGGGCCGCCTCGAGCGCGGCCTTGGTCTGCCGGCCATGCCAGTGTACCGACGACGCATTCGCGAACATGGAACCCAGATATGGTTCCATGACCTCACGGACGCGGGGATCGAGCGGCGTGGTCGCGGCGTGATCAAGATAGATATGCTGCATGGACCTTGCTCCTCCACAAATTCGAACACCAACCACGGAACGCCGGTTCCTGCACCGTCATTTCAACAGCAGCATGGTGTGCGTACGCACGATGGGTCCGGCGGAGAGCCGGCAGAGGTACACCCCGGCGGCGACGGGTTCTCCCCGACCATCCTTGCCATCCCACCGGAGCAGATGCTGTCCGGCCGCCGAAGGGCCATGCTGCAATTCCCTGACGACCCTCCCCAGCACATCCATGACGACCACGCTCGTCCACCCCGCGACAGGCACGGAGAATGCGATCGAGGTCGCAGGATTGAACGGATTGGGATAGTTGCACAGTACTACACGATCGTCCGGCATGCCTGAGAGGGCTGCACCGGTCATGCTGGCTGCCCTGGACCGGTGTTCTTCCGACCAGGCCGAGTATCTCCCCCCGGCATCGCGCACGCGCACCCGGAAGCGCACAGGGATGGTCCCGGTGGAGTCATAGATCAGGCTGGAGTCGCCGAAGGTGAACGCGGCGCCGGCAAAGATGGTGGTCCAGACATCTCCCGGCCCGACGATGCGCTGGAGTTCCGACCACACGACATCGGTCTCGAGGGAGGGGCCGGACGCCCACTGCGATCCCCAGGCGAGGGTCAGCACGCGACCGGGGGGATCGCCGGACGGCACACCGAGATGCCGCCGGGCCGGAGAGAGTGCCAGGGGATCAGCAGGAATGGACACTGTCACCGAGCTGCCGGAACATGCGGTGACCTCGAACGCCAGCCCCGCGGACCCTCCCGCCCACGTGCGTGCGGCAGGGTTGCTGGAGGCCGAGAACACGCGCACTCCTGCCGTATCAAATGCACCGCGGAAACCTGATCCCGCGAAGTGAAGACCGCAACTCACATCGCCCGATCCGTTCCTGTACGCAAGCATCCACTGCACCAGACTGGCGGGTGTCGGGATCTGATCGCGGTGCGACAGACCGATGATGATATCCGGTGTCCCGCGCGCATAGACCGGCACCGCAGCGCCGAAGCATGACGTCGCCGGCCAGGCTGCGGTCCACTGCCACAGACCATCAGCAGGGAGTATCCGGAGGTTGTCCATCTCGATGTACGGCCCCTGCTGGTGCAGGAGCCACACGCCATGGTCTCCGGGTTCCGACGTGACATCGTCGAACACCGAGATCCCCTGGTGGTTCTCGAGATAGAGGTATTCGTCGGGAGCACCGCCGGCGGGATGAAACTTCGCCGCATCGCCGGTCGTGATGAAGTCGCCGAGGGTGATCGTGGCGGGCGACTCCACCACGCGTGGCGTGATCCACCCGAGCAACTCGCGGTCGTAGGTATTCGCACAGCCGGACATCCGTTCGCCGTTGCACAGCATGCCCCAGTACTGGAACTTGCCGTCTGGTTTGGATCCGTTGTAGGGGTGGAAGATGCCGAGGAGCCAGTGGCTCAGTTCGTGGACCATGGTGCGCATCACACGCACAGGAGTGTCGCCGTACGGGTACTCGCACGTCACCCCGGAGCCGAGCGGCATCGGAACGTATGCGGGGTACCCCATCGCGATGCGTTTGCCATCCGCCGCGATCGCGGGCTTGTAGCCCAGCGATGCCTCGCCGAGATATCCCCACATCGTCGTCCGCCAGACCATCAGCACCATGTCCACGATGCTGTCCGGCGCATTCACGTGCGTGTAGTTGCCGGTACGGGTCCAATTGTCGTAGTGCGAGAAATCGACGACCGGATCGACGGATTCCGGGATGATCGCCATGTTCGCGGCCCCGTACGAACCGCTCGCGCGGTACTCCTCCTGCGAGTGTTGCGATTCCACCCAGATGGCATCGCCGATGACGTGGAGCTTCCCGAGCGACATCTGGCGGAAGTAGTGCGTCAGGTTGAAAGGGCCGGTCGAACGCGTGAGCGTATCGGGATCGATGAAGCTGTTCATGAACAACGGTGCCTGGCGCGCAGGCCAAGAAGCATGGGCAGTGGTGTCGTCAGGGAAGCTGGCGAAGACGATCAGGATGCGGAGGACGCCGGCGGAAGGGAGATAGATGCCGCCGGTGGCATCGGCTGTGCGGAGAAGCCCGGGTGGCGGGAGTGTGCCGCATTGCCGCTGGTGCGGATGGTCCGCAGAGAGCGCAGCAGCGGTCAGTGTGCTCAGGGCGAGCATCAGGACAAGGATCACACGGCAGAACAGGGGCACGGGCACCCTTTCACAAAAAGGGCCGGGGCAGGCGACTGCTGTCACCTGCCCCGGCCTGTACGGTTCCTGAGCGAATGCCTCAGGTTACTTCATGAGAACCATCTTCTTTGCCGCAACGAAGTCGCCTGCCGCCATGCGATAGAGATACACGCCGCTGGCAACCTTGTTCCCGGAGAGGTTCGTGCCATCCCACGTCGCCTGCATGTTGCCGGCGCGCATGGTCTGATCGACGAGCGTCTTCACCAGTGCACCCGTCACATCGTACACCTGCAGGAGCACATGGCCGTCCTTCGGCATCGCGAAGCTGATGCTGGTGGTCGGGTTGAAGGGGTTCGGGTAGTTCTGGTTCAGACCGAACTCGGTCGGCATGCCTTCGGTCGCTTCGACCGCGAGCGGGGTCCAGCCGAGGGCCTTGTACAGAATACGGACCGCATACTTCGTATTGTGGACGCCACGCGACCGGTCTTCATACACGAAGTACCAGTTCCAGATGCCCTGGATGAGGTCCGGACGGTTCTTCACCGCCAGGGAGTCCTTGCGCATGGTGACCGGGTTGCCGGTGGTTGCATCGACCGGCAGCTTTGCCTTCAGCGCTGCGAGCAGACCATCGACCTCCGACTGCACGCCTTCGATCGCGCCATCGCGGTCGTAGTCGTAGAGAGCGCGGATGTCATCGAAGTCTTCGATCTCGCCGTGGCACGGGGCGCACGCGTCGGTCGGCTTGTACACACCCGTTGCGAACATGGTATCGCTCATGCTGAACGAGTGGTTGGCAAGCATGTTCCCGCCGCCATCGAGACGGTTCTTGCGCTTCTGCATGTGGCAGCCCGTGCAGGAACCTTCCACACCACCGTGGGTCATGAGGCCCGTGAAGCTGTCGTCACCGTACTGATATGCGCCGGCGCCGAAGTACATTTCGCCCTGCGTGTTGTAGTGCGGATAGAAGCGGTCTGCCCAGCCGTAGTACGGTGCGGTGGTGGTGATGCGTGCCTTCACGGCGTAGCGGCCACCATGGCACACCATGCAGATGTTACCGGCGCTCTGACGGAACTGGGCCGGGATCACATAGCCACCCTTCAGCGAATCGCCCTTCAGCGACATCGTGCGGAGTGCATACTCGTTGTCGTTGCCGTGCGGGTCGTGGCAGACCTGGCAGCTGATCGGGGTCTTGGCGTCGCGTGCAAGGACCCACTTGGCCGCGAGGCCGGTGGTGTCCATGTTGTTGTTCAGGTAGTACGAAAGGCCGGCGCCGGTATGGCAGGGCTGGCAGTTCGAGCGGCCACCTTCAGCAGCTGCGCCATAGTGCATCTGGTAGTGACCGGAGTTGGCGAAGAAGGTACCCAGGCTATGACGGCGCGAACCGTCGTGGCACTGGTTGCACATGTCCGGCTGATACTTGTTCATGCCGATCCGGCTAGCCTGGGCCGATGTCGCGTGGGCCTGGGCCGGTCCGTGGCACTGCTCGCATCCGATGTTCGCCAGCTTCTTCTCGTCTGCGGTAAGAAGATTCCACTTCGCACTGTCACCCGTGGTGATCCAGTAGTCGCCCGCGTAGGATTCCAGGCCCTTGTACCAGGTGGTGTCCCAACCGGACTGCTTCACCTTGATACCGAAGTTGTTGTTCGCAGCGGTCGGATCCCAACCGGTAACGTGGCACTTGATGCAGCCGGCGGCATACGCACCCTTGCCGCGTTCCATCTCTTCATGACCGGTCATACCGCGGAAGAACATCGTGCCGTGCACCGACTTCTCCCAGGCGGTCTTGATGGTCGTGGCGCTTGGATGGCAGAAGCAGCCAGCGTTCGCATCGGTGGCAACACCCTGGTACGTGCTCGCCCAGATGGTGTCGTACGCGGTCTGCGTCCCGACCTGCGCGCTCACGATGTATTCACCGACGGTGTCAACCTTTACGCTGTTGATCCACGTGCCGTTGGCGCTGTCCAGCGTCGCGGCCGAACCGGCCGGCTTGCTGACGATCGCCCACGTCGGGGTCCCGACCTGTGCGGAACCAACAGTATCAACGGTCCAATATGCTCTGCTCTTGGTACCGACCGCCCGGAGACCCGTGGAGATATTCCACGCGGGGGCGGGAGAACCCTTCACCGGCAGGGTCATCTGATTCAACGACCGGCCGATCTTCTTGACCTTGACCTGCGCGGTCGCGTCGAACACCGGCGCGAGCACGAGAGCAAATACGAGTAACACGCCGAAAACAGGAATCAAACGCTTCATGGCGCTACCTCTCTTGTTGTGTTAAGTTGAAATGAGAAGACCCGATCCACGCTATCCGACACTCTTTCTTCACCCCTTCGTGATGCTACCCCAGCCGCCCTACGGTACGCTACACGAATGATGCAGGATCATGGACTGAGTCTTCTCGGCTGGTCCGAATGCGAAGGGAGATGGAAATGAACGTGGAGGTGAAACTGTCTACAGCGTCTTTTATGAGTCAACACTTGTGCCACACATCTACGAAAGGTCGCAGTTGTAAATATTCTCAGCAAACCGCGAAATTGGACCAAATATTGAGATTCTGATTCGGGGAGCAGCAGGAAGTCAATCGCACATGTTGACATATTCAACAGAAGTGCTCGAAGGATTTTTACAATTAGGAATGTCCATCCAAATTTGGGAATTGGGCCAATATAGAAAAAGGGCACCCGGAATGGCTCCCGAATGCCCTCAAAATCGCACAAAACGCATGATGGCTTATTGCTCTTCCGTCCGCATCCGCCGCCGCTGGGTGTCGCGCACAGCTTCCCGCAACTCCTTCTCGAACGTGCGCTCGAACGTCAGCAGTTTCGCACGTTGCTGCACGCTCAGGACGTCCGACAGGCTCGCAAAGAACCTGGCCTTCTCCTCAGCCATGCGCTGCTCGAGGCCGGCCATGACGGGGAACATCTTCTCCAGCTCTTTCTCGTCGGCATTGTCCTTGATCATCTGCTCGAGCTTGTTGAGCATCTCATGCCGCTCATGCATCAGATCACGGCGCCGCTTGTCAAACTCGCTGAGCCGTGCGAAGAAGCGCACGGATTGTTCCTCTTTCAGCCCGAGCTCGTCGATCATCCGCACCTTGCGCAGCTGTTCAACGCGCTCGAACCGCGGATCTCCCGGACGGCCTGGCTGGGCCTGTGCCTGCACCGCCAGCAGTCCCAGCACCAGTGCGATCATCATCCCCGTGCGCATGGTTGCATACTCCTCTATTTGATATTCGAACTCAGGACGGCGAGGACCTCGCGCACCTCCTGGTCGGAGAGGTCCTCCACCAGCGTCGAGGTACTGCCGTTCTCAACATAGTACTCGCGCGCCAGATCCGACGGCAGGCGCAGGAGATCCGTCTCCAGTCCGCCCACGAACGCGGTATCCCCGGAAGCCAGGGAAGCCACGTACAACGAATCCACGGCCGACGGAGGCATCGCCATCGCCACGTCACGGAACGATCGCACGGCCCCTCCCCGATCCGGAGCATAGTAATTCAACCCGATCAGGAACGAGAGCACCGCCACGATCCCGGGGATCGCCACGCGTGCCGCCCAGCTCAGCGAGAGTGCCCGGCCGCTGGTCGCGTCATCGATGACCGCATTCACGCGGACCGGCAGGTTCTGCCAGTAGGCCGCCGTCGGCGCCGGCGAGGGCGGATCGTTGGCCACTTCCGCCTGCAACGCACGCTGGAGAGATTCCTCCTCGGCGTCCGTCGGCTGACGTTTGTCAAACCGTAAGCGCATGTTTCAACGACCTCTGGACCTTCCGCAGTGCATGGAAATAGTTCGCCTTCAATCCTCCCACGGATGTCTTCAGGATGAAGGCGATCTCTTCATACGTCATTTCATCATAGTAGCGCAGTACGAACACCGCGCGCTGCTTGTCGGGCAGCCTGGACACCGCCTGCTGGATCCGGGATTCGAGCTCCCGGACCTCCAGCTCTTTGTGCGGGTCATCCTTCGCCGGCGGAAAGACCTTCTGCGCCAGCTCGCTTTCCCTGAGGTAGTCCATCACATGGCGCTTCCGCAGGGCATTGAGCGACAGGTTGACCGCGATCCGGTACAACCAGGTATAGAACCCGGCATCGCCACGGAAGTCGCCCAGGTTCAGGAACGCCTTGAGGAACGCCTCCTGCACGACATCGTCGGCATCGGCATGGTTCCCCAGCATGCGCCGGGCCACCCAGTAGATCTTCTCCTTGTACCGGTTCATGAGCTCGGTGTACGCACGGCGATCGCCCGCACGCACCTCATTCACCAGGTCAAGGTCCGTGAGCTGTTCCATACCCTTAGACACCTTGCACGAAGAGTCGTTTAACCGCCACGAGCGGTCTTTGCGAAGGATTTTCGAAGCTTTGTGAGGGTATCCCGCATGTCTTCGGAGATCACTTTGGTATCGGCCAGGACGGGCATGAAATTCGTATCGCCGTTCCAGCGCGGGACGACATGAAAATGGATGTGGTCGGCAACGCCGGCCCCGCTCACCCGTCCGATGTTCGTTCCGAAGTTGTACCCCTGGGGATGCATGACATCGTCCAGCGCCCGGATCGAGCGCTGGACGGTCTGCATGATCTCGGCAAGTTCCTCCCCGGTCAGCGACTGCACATCCGCTGTCTGCCGGTTCGGGACAACCATGAGGTGGCCGCTATTGTACGGATAGCGGTTCATAATGACGAAGCAGCGTTTCCCGCGCCATACGATCAGGTGGCGGTCATCATCCTTCGCCTTCAGGGCTGCCGCAAAGAGGCTGACGCGTGACCGCTTCTTCTTTGCAGGCTTCTTCTTGAAGGTGGCGATGTACTGTGACCGCCACGGTGACCACATGCGCTCCATCGGTGGCTCAGGCTTCCGCTTCTTTATGCTTGTTCTTCTCCGAGGCAGCGATGACCTTCTCCGCCTGTTCGCGCGGCACTTCCTCGTAATGCGACATGCTGGCATGATACACGCCACGCCCGCCGGTCATCGAACGCAGCACCGTGGCGTAGCGGTGGATCTCCGCCGCCGGGATCGCGGCGCGGATGACCTGATACCGGCCTTCCGAATCCATGCCGGCGATCTTGCCACGCCGCGACGAGATATCGCCCATCACGTCACCCATCGCATCCTCGGGGACGCGCACTTCGATATTATAGATCGGCTCGAGCAGGATCGGCTTGGCTTCCATGAAGCCCTTCCGGAATGCCTGCGACGCCGCAAGCTTGAACGCCATTTCCGAGGAATCCACGTCGTGGTACGATCCGTAGTGCAGCGCCACGCGCACATCGACCACCGGATAGCCCGCGACGACGCCCTCCTTCATGCACTCGACAACGCCCTTCTCCACGGCCGGGATGAATTTGTTGGGCACGACACCGCCCACGATCTCGTCGAGGAACTCGAACCCCTGACCGCGCTTCAGCGGCTCGATGCGCAGGTGGACGTGGCCGTACTGGCCGTGACCGCCCGTCTGCTTCTTGTGCTTGTACTCCACATCCTTCACCACCGCCTTGATGGTCTCGCGGTACGGCACACGCGGCTCCACGAGGTCCACCTCGACGTTGTACCGGGCCTTCAGACGCTTCACCATCATGTCCAGATGCACTTCGCCCTGACCGCTCACGATCGTCTGATGGAGCTCGCCGTCCACGCGGAACTGGAACGTCGGGTCTTCCTGATGCATCGCATGCAGACCGGTCGAGATCTTGTCCTCATCTCCCTTCGACCGGGGGACGACGGCCATATTAAAGACGGACTCGGGGAATACGATCGGCGGATAGGTCAGCGTGTGGGCCTTGCCGCTGAGCGTGTCGTTCGGGTGGGTATCCTTGAGCTTCACCACCGCGCCCAGATCGCCCGCCATCAGATGACCGATCTCCTTGCGGTCCTTGCCCGACATCACGAACAGCTGCGCAAGGCGTTCCGGTTTTCCGTTGTGGGCGTTGACCATATCCAGACCGGGGGCCACCGTGCCGCTGAACACCCGGAAGAGGGAGAGTTCGCCCACGTGCGATTCGGACACGGCTTTGAACACGAACAGGGACGGGAGGCCGGCGGGGTCCTGCGCGACCTTCAGCTCCTTGTCGCCTTCCTTCGCGTCCACCGGTCCGCGTTCCACCGGGCCCGGCGCAAAATCGATGAGTGCATCGAGCAGGGCGGACAGTCCGATGTTCTGCGTGGACGACACGCAGACGAGCGGGAAGAGTTTGCGCTGACGGATACCGGTCTTGAGTCCGGCCTTGATCTCCTCGGGTGCCAGGGTGCCTTTCTCGAGGTAGGTGTTCAGGAGGTTCTCATCCGTTTCCGCGATCACCTCCAGCACCTGCTGGCGGAATTCCTGGGCACGTGCCTGGGCAGCGGCGGGGATCTCTTCCTCGGTGAACTTGCCGTTCGCGCCCGGGGTATACTTCAGCACCTTCATCCGGATCACGTCCACGATGCTATCGAAGCCGAGCCCCTGTTTCAGCGGGAACTGCAACGGCACGATGTCGTGGCTGAGATTCTCGCGGGCCTGGGCCAGCACACGGTCGAAGTCCGCGTTCTCCTGGTCCAGTTTGTTCATGATGAGCACCACGCTGTTCTGGTACTCCTGCGTGTACCGCCACACGATCTCGGTCCCCACCTCGACGCCTTCCACGGCCTTCACCAGGAGCAGCGCGGTATCGGTCACCCGCAGGGAGGCCTTCACGTCGCCGGTGAAGTCGGTGTACCCGGGCGTATCGAGGATATTGATCTTGGTGCCTTTCCATTCGCAGTTGAGCAGAGAGCTGCTGACGGAGATGCGGCGTTCGATCTCATCGGCGCGATAATCGGAGACGGTATTCCCTTCCTCGACACGGCCGAGGCGCGTCGTTGCGCCGGCAGAGAACAGGAGTGCTTCGGCGGTCATCGTTTTACCGGCCCCGCCATGGCCGATGAGGCTCACGTTGCGAATGTGATCGGGTGTATATTCCTTCATGGGGTCTCTGGATCCTCCAGTCTGAAACGCCGGCGAGAACAGTCCGCGGGGACTGTGGCGGCGGTGGTTGGGACAGAACAGTGTTCACGCAAGGGGAACCACGGGGACACGCTGGTCGCTACCGCGGGCGGGAGCGGCCACCGTGCATACTGCGGCTCTCCGCAGGCATGGTGTGCCGGTCAGACGGCGTGGGACGCCGGCACGTCAGATGCGGACGCGGTCAAAAAAAGTCCGTACACCTTTGAAGACCGCGGCAACGAAACCGACGGTCTCCAGGATCGGTCCCTCGATGCGTTCCTGGACGCGCCGCTCGAGGTCCACAACATTGTCAGCAATGGCCCTGATGGACCCGATGGATTCGCGGACCGCGGCCACCTGGTCATCGATATTGTCGGTGATGCTCTTCACCCGCGTGGTGATGTACTCCATATTGTCGAGAACAGGGATGGCGCGGGTGGTGATCTCCTTCACGTCCTTCTCCAGGCTGGTGATGACATCACGGAGCCGCAGCAGGACGACGATCATGTAGATACAGAGGGCAGACAGACAGAGCAGAGCGATGATCTGGGCTAGGTTGAGTGCGAGTTCCACAAACTCCTCCTTGATCGCATGCGGGGCCGCTCAGGAGCGGCGACGCTCTTCTTTATAGGCATCCATGCCGGCCTTCATCGCGTGTTTCACGCGCGACGCTTCTTCCGCCACCGAGCCGGTCTTCGAGCGAGCGTCGGTCAACACTTTTTCTGCATCCACCAGCAACGTATCGGCTTTCCGCTTCGCGTCGGTGATCAGGCTTTCCGAGCGCTTCTTGGCCTCACTCACCATGTCGCCGGCCTTCGTACGCGCGACGGTGAGGTATTCTTCCGCATCATCACGGAACTCATCGGCCTTCTCCTTCAGGTCCGCGCGCAGCTCACGGCCGCTCTTGGGCGCATACAGCAATGCGACCACGGCACCGATGGCTCCGCCGGCGAGCAGGCCGATCACCAGGCCCTTCAGCATGCCCTCGTTCTTCGTCATAGTACGCCTCATCCTGATGGAACACAGACGTGGAGTGGGGAACAAAAAAAGTATAGTACAATCCACAACGAAATGCAACGCCGCCGGACCCTCAACGGGCAGCGGTGCGCATGTGCCGTGAAGACCCTGCAGACAGCGGGTCCCGGTCCGGGACCCCTGCCTGCCGTTCACGCCCTGCGCAAACCATCTGCCCGGGTCCAGCGCCGATCAGCCAGCGGACGGGCGCTAGCGGAGCTTCTTCTTGTGGCGCTGTTTTCTCAGCCGCTTCTTGCGCTTATGGGTCGCCATCTTGTGGCGCTTGCGCTTCTTACCGCAGGGCATGATGCCTCCTTTCTTCGTTCACTTAGGGAATAGATGAATGTTGCTGCAGCATCCGCTGGGCCCTCGTGCCGAGATCCGTCGTCGGACCCAGCTCCACCGCCTTGCGGAACCACCGGTTCGATACGTCGAGATCGCCCTTCTGCAGGTTGACCACACCCAGATTGAAGGCCGCCGGCTGATGCGTCGGCGTGCCGCGCACCGCGGCCTCCATCTCCGTGATCGCCAGCGCGAAATAGCGCGCCGTGTTCACGGTGTCCTGCATCCCGAGCTGATAATAACAGACACCCATATCCACCCGGGCATCAGGATCCTTGGGATGCGTCTTCAAATACTTCGCGTACACCTCCACGGCGCGCAGATAGTCGGCGTTGTCGTGCAGACCGTTGGCCAGGGCCAGAACGGCTTGCGGGTCGTTCGGACTCGCCTTGACGGCCGCTTCCAGTGCGGCAATATCCACCACCGGCTGCTGCTGCATCATCGGCGGCATGGTCATCGGACCGGCGGCCTGCGCGGGCGCTGCCGCCGGGGCATGATCGCGCGCGAGTTCCACGTAGGCAAGCACGCCAACCAGCGCAAGGATCGCCACGACCGCAATGATCTGCCATGGCTCGATCGTACGCTTCGGCTTCGCCTCACGCGCGGCCTGCTTCTTCTGCTGACCGCCCCGTTGCCCGTGTGCCGCACCGAGCTTCGCCCCGCAGGATGAACACGTCGCCGCTCCCGGCTCATTCAACTGGCCGCATGTCAGGCACGCCCTGCCGGCACCCGCTGCCGGTGCCCCGCCGCTCCACGACAACCGCTCGCCGCACGCAGAACACCGCTCCGCACCGAATGTGACACCGGCTCCACAGGAGCCACAGATCGCTTTCGCCTCCGCCATCGTCCCGTCCCTTACGGCTGTGCTGATTTCTTCATGTTCTCATTGACGAGCGTCTTCACTTCCTTGGACACCTTGAACAATGGCACCCAGTGCTCGTCCACCATCACCTGCTCGCCGGTGCGCGGATTGCGCGCGACACGACCCTTCCGCTTCTTCACCTTGTAACTCCCGAAGCCGCGGATCTCGATGTTCTTCCCTTCCTTCAGCGCATTGATGACCGTGGAAATGAAGCCGTCCACCACCGCCTCGGTCTCAACCTTCGTTAGTCCGGTGGCAGTCGCAATCGTATCCACAATGTCCGCTTTTGTCACCGCCGATCCTCCTGAAGTGATTGGTCTGTCCCGCGTACCCCGGGGCTCCCTACCGGCCCGTGAACCTGAACGACATCACCGGCCACGACAACATCTCCTGCGTCGCGGCACGCACCTGCTCCGTCACATCACCCGTCATCGACTCCAACCATGTGCGGCGTTTCTTCTCCCGGACCAGCGACGGCTCACCGTCGATGCCCGCGATCTCCGCCGTGATCTGGATCGCATCCTCATAGGTCCCGATCGTGTCCACCAACCCCACCTCCACCGCCTGCTCTCCCGTGTACACGCGGCCATCGGCCAGTTCACGGACATACGCCGAATCGAACCCGCGCTCATCCGCAACGACCGTCATGAACTGCCGGTGCACGTCGTCCATGAGCGCCTGGAAATACCGCTGGTCTCTCTCCGTCATCGGACGCGTGGACGAACCGGCGTCCTTCAGGGCACCCGACTTGATCGTCTTGAAGTCCACGCCGACCTTCCCGAGCAATTCATGCATCTGCAGGAACTCGGAGATCACGCCGATGCTGCCGGTGAGCGTCCCGCGGTTCGCCACGAGCCGCGATGCGCCACAGGCAACATAGTACCCGCCACTCGCCGCGAGAGAGCCCATCGACACCACCACGGGCTTGCCGCTCTCGCGGGTCTTGCGCACTTCTTCATACATTTCCTGACTCGCCACCACTCCGCCACCCGGCGAATCGATGCGGATGAGGATCGCGCGGATGGAGGACTGCTCACGGAACTTCTTCACCTGGCGGACGAATTCCTCCGACGAGGTGATCACGCCCTGGAGTTCGACCACGCCGATCTTGTCGCCCGATCCCGTCGTGACCGTCTCAGTGCCGCCGCTCCCGATGGTGCCGAGCATCGAGACGAAAACGACGGTGATGAGAAGGCCGGTGACGAGAACAATGCCCAGGATGACAAGGAACCACTTCGTGGATTTCGACATGGGGACCGACCCGGGAGGGTGCTGTAAGTTGTTGATTTACAATATAATAATAAAACAACGAGAAAGAGTCAACAAACGTGCGGAAATGCAACAGGGCCCGCCGGAGCGGGCCCTGTTGCACTGGTGAAACGGAGGGGTACTGCCGGGTCACTTCACCCGGACCTCGATCTCCTTTGCTCTGGCTTCTTCGGCCTTGGGCAGGGTGACCGCCAGGATCCCATCGGTGTAAGCGGCTTCGATCTTGTCGGATTTGACACCCGACGGCAGCGTGAAGGTCCGCTGGAAGGCGCCATAACTCCGCTCGATCCGGTGGTAGTTCGCCTCCCGGGCATCCTTCTCCTGCTTCTTCTCCCCGCGGATGGTGAGCTGGCGGTCCTGAACGACGATCTTGACATCGTTCCGGTTCACACCGGGGAGTTCGACTTTCACCACGTAGGCATCGTCGTTCTCGGCCACATCCACGGCCGGGTCCCACGACGGCATCTGCAGTGCTTCCTCTCCTGCGTTGCCGCGGAAGAAGTTGTCGAACATCCGGTTGATCTCCCTCTGCATCGACCACACCTCCGACGGCAATGTCGGAAGTTCACGTGCTGGTGTCCAGCGCATCAGTGTCATCGGTGGTTCCTCCTCTCTCTCACGTATGTATTAATTGATGGTGATCTCGCGCGACCTGGAGGCCGCACTCTTCAGCAATTTCACGGTCAAAACACCCGAGTCGAACCGCGCATCGATGCTCTCCGTATCGATGCCGTCTCCCAGCGTGAAGGTCCGGGAGTAGGTGGCCGGACGCACCTCGCGGACCAGCACCTTCATGTCGGATGGCTGACCGGCCGCGGCAACCGCGCGGACCTTCAATTCGCCTTTCTCGTGAATCAGCGAGATCCCTTCCTTGACCACGCCCGGCAGATCGAGCATCAGCACGAAGGCGTCGCTCGTTTCATACACATCCGCCGCGGGGATCCGGCAACGGTCATAGGCGGTGTCGCTGTTCGTCTGTTGATCGCGTACGTCGATGGACTTTTCCATGATGGTCATTCTCCCTGGTTATCGGATCGAGATCTCACGCGGACGGGCTTCTTCCGCGGTGGGGACGACGATCTGCAGCACGCCATTCTTCAGCTCTGCACTGATCGCGCCGGCGTTGACAGGCTTCGCCAGACGCAGATCGCGCCGGAACGTGCCCGCAAAGGACTCATTGCGCACCCACCGCGCACCCTCCGGAAGCTGACGCTCCTTGCGCTCACCGCTGATCGAGAGAACGCCACCCTCGAACGCGATCTTGATGTCCTCCCGGGACACACCCGGAAGCTCCATCGTCACGACCGTTTCTTTCTCGCTCTCGGCGACATTGATCAGCGGAGAACGGTGACGGGCCGCGGGTGCAACAGGATAGGTGTCTGTGCCGAACAAGGATTCCAGCTCCTTCTCGAGATTCAGGATATTGTGGAGTGCCGGACGAATGACCGGGAAACGCTCGATGCGCATCATCATTGTTGTATCTCCTGTGAACAAGTAGTGGTTGTGTTGTTGTCTCAGCTCTGACACTGATAATTCAATCGGCGTGCCATTTTTTTAACTCATTTGCTATCAATGAATTAACAGTTGCCGAGCGAAGACCACAAGAATTTGTGCGTCATTATGGCATATTGTCATGCCATTTAGACACCACTAACCTGACTGCATGGCAGTTCATGCGCCAATACGGCACTCAATAGCGTCAAATTGGCGCATGCACAAAAAAGAAAGGGTGGGCGCATCCTTGCGCCCACCCTCGATTGTGCCTGGCTGGCTTGTGTCTCACGTATGCTGCTCTTCCAGCCACCGTTCCGCATCGAGCGCTGCCTGGCATCCCGACCCGGCCGCGGTGATCGCCTGGCGATACACGCTATCGGCAACATCCCCCGCAGCGAAGACCCCGGGGATATTGGTCCGTGTCGACCTCTCCTTCGTCACAAGATACCCCACACTATCCATGTCCAACTGCCCCGAAAAGAGACCCGTATTCGGCTGATGACCGATCCCCATGAACACACCATCGGTCTTCATCTCCGTTACCGCGCCGGTCTTGATGTTCCGGAGCCGTATGCCGGTCACGACTTTCTTGCCGTTCTCCGACTTTCCGAGGATCTCATCGATCACCGAATCCCATGCGAAAGCGATCTTCGGATTCTTCGCGGCCTTCTCCTGCATCACCTTCGATGCCCGCAACGTGTCACGCCGATGAATGATCGTCACCTTCGTCGCAAAACGGGTCAGGAACGTTGCTTCCTCCACCGCCGTATCGCCGCCCCCGACCACCACGACTTCGAGCCCGCGATAGAAGAACCCGTCGCACGTCGCACAGGCCGATACCCCGTATCCCATGTACTCCTTCTCCGACGGCAGGCCAAGCAGTTTTGCCGATGCGCCGGTCGCCACGATCACGGCATCAGCCGTGAACTCCTCGCTGTCGGCCCAGAGACGGAACGGACGCACACCCAGGTCCACCTTCGTGATGTTCTTGAAGACCGACTGTGCACCGAACTTCTGCGCCTGGTTCCGCATGTGCTCCATCAGCTCGGGTCCCATGATACCGCCGGGAAAGCCGGGATAGTTCTCTACTTCCGTGGTGATGGTCAGCTGTCCGCCGGGTTGGATCCCTTCGAAGACCACAGGACTCAGGTTCGCCCGCGCGGTATACAGCGCGGCGGTGAGCCCGGCCGGGCCGGAACCGACGATGATGACTTTCTGATGCGTTGCCATGGAAATCTCCGGG
Organism: Bacteroidota bacterium; assembly: GCA_030835135.1. Taxonomy (GTDB): domain Bacteria; phylum Bacteroidota; class Ignavibacteria; order UBA10030; family UBA6906; genus JAGDMK01. The sequence goes on along the minus strand of JAUQWO010000076.1, from coordinate 79,036 downwards.
ATGGTCTCAGTATGGATAGGATGCGTGCGATCGCCCCTTCGGGTCAGCGCGGCCGCAGACCGCGCCGATAGGCGAGACAGTTGCGCTGCATGCCGGCGGCCTTCGCCCGCAGCACGGGCGTTCCGGCAAAGAGCTCCGCAAAGTGCTGTTCGTCGAGTCCGGAGAGGAACTCAGCGTCCGGCGCGACCGTTACGCTGCGCGGCGCGAATGCTGCCTCCGCGGTCGGATGGGCACGTTTCGCATTCCACGGACACACGTCCTGACAGACATCACACCCGAAGATCCAACCGTCGAGCGAGGCTTCACTGTCCGGATCGAACGGCCCACGGTGCTCGATCGTAAGATACGCAATGCATTTTCCCGCATCCAGTACATACGGTTCAACGATCGCGCCGGTCGGACATGCATCGATGCATGCCGTGCAGCTGCCGCAGCGGTCCACTGCCGGCTCATCGGGCGCGAGCTCCGCGGTGGTCAGCACCACACCGAGGAACACCCAGGAGCCATCCTCATGAGCGATGAGCGTGGTGTGCTTCCCGATCCACCCGATCCCCGCCCGCTGCGCCCAGGGCTTCTCCATCACGGGGCCGGTATCGACATACCATTTCGAGGTCGTGCCCGGCACCACCTCTTCCAACCAGCGCACGAACTCCGTCATGCGGTTGCCCATCACCCCATGGTAGTCGTCCCCGCGCGCATACCGCGAGATCTTCGGGCCATCGTCGGGCACCGGCGTGGGCTCGAAGTAATTCATCGACACGACGATGATGGAACGGATGCCCGGGAGCAGAACAGAGGGATCGCCGCGTTCGGTCGTGCGCCGTTCCATCCACCGCATCGACGCCGCATACCCGCGATCGAGCCACTGCCGCAGCCGTACGGCATCCTCACCGCGGTCCTGCGCATCCGCGATGCCAACGGCGGAGAACCCCAGAGCGCGTGCGCGGTGCTTGACCGCCGCCGTCCTCTCCCGGACGTCAGTCACCGGACTCCTCCGGCACCATGATCCACACCGCCCCGTCCTTCACGGACGTCGGATACACGCGCACTTTGCCCCCGCCCCCTGTGGCTTCGCCGGTCACGATCGAATACGTCCACCCGTGCAACGGACACATCACCTCGAGCCCATCGCGCATCCCCTCGTGCAATGTGGGCACATGATGGTGCCGGCAGATCGCACTCACGGCATAGTAGCACCCGTCCACCTTCCATACGGCGACCTCATCGTCCGGCAGGACCACACGAACGGCCCGGCGTAGCGGAAAATCTTCGAGTGTCGCGACCTTGACCAGCTGTCCTGCCATCGGTTCCTCACAATGCGATCTGTTCGCCGAACCTGAACCCCCTGTCGGTCCGTTCCACGCGGCCGGCCGCGATGGCTGGATCGTGTTCGAAGAACAACACCCATTGTTCCTCCGCGGCCCGTGTCAACACCTTCCTCTTTTCTTCCAGCGTCACCAGCGGTCGCAGGTCATACCCCATGATCCAGGGGAGCTGACAATGGCTGTGCAGGGGGATCAGGTCCGCACAATACAGCAGCGTTGTCTGCCCGTCGCTGATGAGAGGGCACTGGAGCGCCGTCGTGTGCCCGGACATCGTGATCACGCGGAACCCGGGGAACAACTCCCGTTCACCTTCCACCTGGACGAGCTGGTGTGCATGGATCAGCGGTTGGAAATCGTCATGCAGGAAACTCGCGCGGTCGCGTTCGCTCGGCGCAAGCGCAGCCGCAAGATGGTCGCGTTGCACGTGGTACCGCGCATGGGGGAACGACGGTTCCAGTCCCCGGGCGGTGCGCCGTGTGGCCCCGCCGGCATGGTCGAAATGCAGATGGGTCAGGACGACGTCGGTCACGTCGCCGGGCTGCACGCCATGGGCGAGCAGTGATCTGTCCAGGTCTGTGGCCACGAGGTCCAGGCCGTAGATCTCCCGGAACTTCGCATCGTACTTGTCGCCATTCCCCGTATCCACCAGGATCGTCCGCCCTTCTCCGCGGACGAGCAGGACGCGTGCGCTCATGCGTATACGGTTGCGCCCATCCGCGGGGTGCGCCTTCTCCCACAGTGGTTTGGGGACCACGCCGAACATCGCGCCACCGTCCAGCGCAAAGGTCCCGGTCTCGATCGCGTGCAGTTCGTAGCTTCCGATCTTCATCGCCCCTCCCTTCGCCGTTCCTCAAAAACACGCAGGCCGGCTCTCCCTGTCCGGTTGCGGACGCGGTAGAGGCCGGCCTGTGACATCCTCGATGCCATCAACCGTACGGGGATCAGCCCTTGCGGAAGTGTGAGGTGGATGCGCTCAGCTCGGGGAAGTCCTTGGAGGGATGCAGGCCCTTCGCCTTCGCGAGGAGAGCATCTTCCGCTTCGACGCGGTCCGTATCCGGCACGCAGCAATCCACCGGGCACACCGCGGCGCACTGCTCCTGATCAAAATGACCGACGCATTCCGTGCACTTTTCGGGGACGATATAGTAAAAGTCGTTGGACAGCGCATCATGCATCTGGCCGTTCAGTTCGTACTGCACGCCGCCGGCGTAGATGGCCGTATTCGGGCATTCGGGTTCGCATGCACCACAGTTGATGCATTCTTCAGTGATCTTTGTCGCCATGAGAATCTTCCTCCGTTATTGATCTGTGACTCGTAAACCTCTGGAGTACCAGAACTTAACCAAAACACTCTGCAATTGCAACACACCCCCAGGAATCCGTCAAAAACGCCACAATTGACCTCCCACAACTGCGTCGGAGCGCGCAAACCTCAGGCTCCCTCCGGGTGGGATCCACCCCGGCGGCCTATTTTATATTGAAATACTTTGCTTCAGGGTGATGCACGATGATCGCGTTCGTGCTCTGCTCCGGCTCCAGCGAGAATTCATCCGTCAACCGGACCCCGATCCGCTCTCCGTCCAGGAGGCGGAAGAGCACGGTTTGGGCCTCGAGATCCGGACAGGCTGGATACCCGAAGCTGTACCGTGAACCCTGATACCCCTGCGAGAACAACCGGCGTACGTCCTTCGCGTCCTTGCCCCCGATCCCGAGTTCAGCACGCATGGTCTTGTGCCAGAGTTCTGCCAGCGCCTCTGCTGACTCAACACTCAACCCGTGGAAGTACAAATAGTCCGCATAGACATTCGAGGAGAACAGCGCCGCGGAATGCTCCGCGGCCTTCTTCCCCATGGTCACGAGCTGGAATCCCACGACGTCCACCTTCCCCGAGGAACGCGGCGCGAAGTAATCCGCGAGACACAGGTGGCGGTCGCCGTTCTGCCGCGGAAACGTGAGCCGCTCACGCTCGGTCTTCCGGTCGTCCTGCAGAATGATGAGATCATCACCTTCGGACTGGCACGGGAAATACCCATACACGACCCCGGGCTGGAGCAGCTTCTCCGTGATGCACTGCTGCTTCAGTTTCCTGAGGACCGGATGAACCTTGTCTTCCAGCACCGCGCGGTAGGTATCTTCGGTGAGCTTGCCTTTGCGCACCTGCCATTGTCCGCGGATGAGTGCCACTTCATTCACATAGGCGAACACATCCTCGAGCGTGATCTGCTCCACCACCTTCGCCCCCCAGAATGGGGGCGTCGGGATCGGGACATCCGTTGCCACCGCCGACCGGCGCCCGGTGACTGCGGGTCGTGCATCGCCTGCGGTATACCGTGCATCCTCCCGTTGCGCGAGCGCGATCTTCGCTTCCGTTCCTGTCAGCACATCCTCCTCATCCTCCGGGGCTCCCACCGCAACGGCGCCGAGACTCCCCGCCATGATCTCTTCCATATACCGCAAGCCATCGAACGCGTCGTTGGCATACAGCACCGGTCCGCCGTACACCGCACGGAGGTCCTGTTCCACATACCGCCGCGTGAGCGCAGCACCACCCAGGATCACCGGGATGGTGATGCCCCGTTCCTTCATGACCTCCAGGTTCTCTTTCATGATGAGGGTCGACTTCACGAGGAGGCCGCTCATCCCGATCGCCGCGGCCTTGTGCTCGTCGGCCGCATGCAGCATCGTCTCGATCGGACACTTGATACCGAGGTTCACGACCTTGTAGCCGTTGTTCGTCAGGATGATATCCACCAGGTTCTTCCCGATGTCGTGCACGTCACCCTTCACGGTGGCGAGCACCATGGTCCCCTTGCTCGCCGAGGAGGCCTTGTCCATGAACTGTTCGAGATGTGCCACGGCCGTCTTCATCACCTCCGCCGACTGCAGCACGAACGGAAGCTGCATCTGTCCGCTCCCGAACAGCTCACCCACGGTCTTCATCCCATCCAGCAGGATGGTATTGATGATCTCGAGCGCCGGGTAGCTCTTCAGTGCCTCATCCAGGTCGGCCTGCAGCCCGACGCGGTCGCCGTCGATGACGCGCTGCTTCAGCCGGTCCTCGACCTTCGCGCTGACGGTCGCTGCCTCCTTCTTCGCCGCCGTATGGGTGGCGTAGTAGGCCATGAGTTCGGTGAGGGGGTCGTACACAACCTTCCGGGTCTTCGGTGTCTCGCTCATGCCGGCACCTCCTCGAAGCGGCGTTCATCGAAGATGAGCTGACGGCAGATCTCCCGCCCCCGCTCATCGATCTTGTACAACGGCATGATCCGGGCAGCATGGACGATCGCCATATCCAGACCTGCCTCGATGGCATAGTGCAGGAAGACGCTGTTCAGCACATGGCGCGCGGCCGGCGCCAGACCGAAGGAGATATTGCTGACACCCAGGATGGTCTTCACGCCCGGGAGTTCCCTCTTGATGCGTGTGATCGCTTCCAGCGTCTCGATCCCCGCCCGGCGGAATTCCTCATCACCCGAGCCGAGCGTGAACGTGAGCGCGTCGAAGATCAGATCGTGGGGTTGCATGCCGTAGCGGTGCACCGCGATGTCATGGATCCGCCGCGCGATGGCGACCTTCCTGTCGGCCGTCTTCGCCATCCCCTCCTCATCGATGGTCAGAGCGATCACCGCGGCACCGTACGATCGGCAGAGCGGCAGGATGGCCTTGATGCGTTCTTCGCCGTCCTCCAGATTGATGGAATTGATCACCGCTTTGCCCCCCATCAGCTGCAGCGCCTCCTCGATCACCGGCGCTTCGGTGGAATCGATCACCACGGGAAGCGGGACCTGGGTGTTGAAACGGGAGAGGATCTCACGCATGTCCTTCCTCTCGTCGCGGCCCACGTACGCAGCACAGACGTCCACCATGTGCGCGCCCTCCTTCACCGCCTCCTTCCCCATCGCCACGATCCCTTCCCAATCCTCTTTGGCCAGGAGGTCACGGAACTGCTTGCTCCCATTGGCATTCGTCCGCTCGCCCACCAGCACGGGCGGCGGATCCAGATGCAGCGGCGAATACTGGTACAGGCTGGACGCGCTCGGGATGAACTCCGGCTTCCTGGGCGTTGGCGCAAGACTCCCCACCGAAGCCACGAGCTGGCGAATATGTTCGGGTGTGGTGCCGCAGCACCCACCCACCACGCTCACCCCCAGGTCCTTTACGAAATGCGTGAGGAACTTCGTGAAGTCGGGCGGGGTGAGGTGATAGTGCGCGTGTCCCCCGACATTCTCGGGAATGCCCGCATTGGGCATCACAAAGATCGGTTTCGGACTCATCGAGGCGAGCGTGCGGACGTGTTCCGACATTTCCATCGGCCCGGTGGCGCAGTTCATGCCGATCACATCGATGTCGTACGGTTCCAGCGAGACCAGCGCGGAACCGACCTCGGTGCCGAGGAGCATCGTGCCCATCGTCTCGACCGTGATCGAGACGATGATGGGCACCCGCCGTTTGGCCGAGGCAAAATAGGCGAACGTGCCGAAGAGTGCAGCCTTGGTCTGCAACACATCCTGGCATGTTTCGATGCACAGCAGGTCGGCCCCGCCTTCCACGAGACCACGCGCCTGCTCTTCATAGGAATCGGCCATGGCGCGGAAGGTGATGTGTCCAAGCGACGGTAATTTCGTGGTTGGACCCATCGAGCCGGCGACAAAGCGCGGGTGGCCCGGCGTCGAGTACGAGCGGGTCATCTCCTTCGCGAGCTTCGCCGCTGCAAAGGAGAGCTCGTAAGCACGGTGGGCGATGTCGTATTCCGCGAGGACGATGGACGATGAGCCGAAGCTGTCCGTTTCGATGATGTCTGCACCGGCGTCAAGATAATCGCGGTGTACGTTCTGGACGGCGGAGGGCTTCGAGACCACAAGGATCTCGTTGCAGCCGTTCAGGTGTTCGCCGCCGAAATCGTCGGCGGTCAGCTGCTGACCCTGCAGATGGGTCCCGGTCGCGCCATCGAACACAAGTACTTTCTCGCGGAGCATGTCGGTGAATGACGGCATGAGATCTCCTAAGGCATCCGTTGGTGTGTTATGCGGTACACGTCCATCATCATGCGGACGACATCGGCGGCGGGCAGGATGCCATGCACCAACCCGGCACTCTGGCCCGCTTCGAACATGCCTTCGTCCATATCCCCTTCGCCGATCCCCATCCTCTCCCGCTTCCGGCCGAGAAGCGTCACGAGTTCGTCCCGTGTCGCACCGCGACGTTCTGCCTCCATCGCACGGAGCGTGAACGGCGTGCGCAGCATCCGGACCGGCATGAGCCCACGCATGGTCAGGACCGTGTCGCGGTCGGTCGCGTCCACGACCCGTTGCTTGTACACAGCGTGTGCATCGGACTCCACCGTTGCGGCGAACCGGGTCCCGACCTGCACACCGCTGGCTCCCAGCGCCAGGGCAGCGGCCATCCCGCGGCCATCGGCGATCCCGCCGGCGGCGACCACCGGCACATGCACGGCATCCACGACCTGCGGCACCAGCGTGAACGTCGTGATCTCGTCCACGCCGTTATGACCGCCGGCCTCGCACCCCTCCGCGATCACGGCATCGCATCCGGCCCCGGCCGCCTTGCGCGCATGCGTCACCGTCGCGATCACATGCAGCACCACGCAGCCGGTGCCCTTGAGGCGCGGGGTGAGCATCGAGGGATCGCCTGATGACGTGATGACGATCCCCACGCCCTCGTCTTCGCACACAGCGGCGAGTTCGAGCCTGTCCTCCCGCATCAGGGGAATGTTCACGCCGAACGGCGCCTTCGTCCCCGTACGCACGTCGCGGATGGCCTGCCGCAACGCATCCGGCTTCATCGAGCCTGCCCCCAGTACGCCGAGAGCGCCGGCCTCCGAAACAGCGACGGCGAGCTTCGCGCCCGCCGTCCATACCATCCCGCCCTGGATGATCGGGAATCGGATACCGAGGAGCCGGGAGAGCGGCGTCAGTAGCGGTGGGGGGGTCTCCGGGGCCATCGGCATGGTTCAGTTGCTGCTGATCAGATCGGGAATGACGGCCGCGACGCCGGTGAGAGAATAGACGGCGCACCCGGTGTGCTGCGGCCGCAGCGTCAGCAGGTGTTCGCCGAATTCCCGGTTGCGCACGACATTGTAGAGCCGCGCCCCGTTCACTGCTATCACGCTTTTCTTCCCGGGCCCGACCCTCACATCCCGACCGGCGTTGGCCGCCGTCAACGGAGCGCCATCCTGTTCGACCCTCATCGTCCCTGCTCCGCTCTCCGGCGATCCGAGGACCAGATTGGCCTCGATGCCCTGATAGCGGACCGTCACCGCTCCCTCGGCACCCGCCTCACCTTCCCACCGGAAACAATCGCGGTCGATCATCCATGCACCCTTGAGGTACATCCTCCCGTCGAGATAGATGCCGGGATCCGTATACTCGATCACCGATTCCGGTGCGAGGCCTTCCACATTGCCGATGCTCCCCCGCAGGTAGCCGCCGAGGATCTCGGGTGTTGCCCGATAGCACACCACACCAGGGCGGTCGGTCTCGTGGAACGGCGCAGTCAGATCAGGCATCTCTTCCCGGTAGCTGTACCCGAAGAGCAGGACCTGCAGCGAACGCTCGAAGGAGAGATACCCTCCATCACCCGAATTCTGGCACCGGATGAATCCGTCCCTGTCCACGAGATGCATCGTGGGCCATGACCGGTTGCCGTAGAGCGACCAGATCATCTGGGAGTTGTCCATGACCACGGGGAACGTGACGCCCAGACGCTCGATGGCATGCTGGACGTTCTCCGGATCCTGGGCGAAGCGGAAGCGGGGCGTATGGACGCCGACCACCTGCGCTCCGATGTGCGCATACTTCGCTGACCAATCCTGCACATACGGGAGTGCACGCAACGACGCACTCGAGGAGAAGTCCCAGAAGAAGACAAGGACCACCTCTCCGTGGTGATCACCCAGAAGAAAGGGCGCACCATTGAGCCAGTAGTCCCCGAGCAGTTCCCGCGCCACCACATGGCGCGGTTTGATCTCTTGAATGGTCATATTCGTGCGAAAAATATACCCATTCAGGGGTTGAATTGCAAACAACGGGAATCCAGACGTTTTCGGCGGAAATGCGGGATGCCCACAGGCGCGGGTCTCAGGATCGCACGTGACCACCGGGGAAGGCGATCCCGGTATGAGCGGCGTCGGCATCGCCCTGGGCCGGAGATCCGGCGGCTGGAAGCGCGCTCCCCGGAATGATCCCCGCCGAAGGACGTGCCACGGCAGCGGGATACTCTGCCGGCACCCGACCTACAGCAATCGTGAGGAGAGAAGCTTCAGCGTCGTGAGAATGACGATAGTGATGAACACCGGCCGGATGAACTTTGTCCCCCGCTTCACGACCATCCCGGAGCCCAGCCGCGCACCCGTGATCTGTCCCGCAGCCATCACGATGCCCGGCAGCCACAGGACGTAGCCGCCCACGGCGAAGACGATGAACGAGATGATGTTGCTGGTGAAATTCATGACCTTCGTGTATCCGGTGGCCTTGCGCAGATCGAAACCCAGTGCGAGGACGAACGCGATCGCCCAGAACGAGCCGACACCGGGGCCGAAGAATCCATCATAGGCCCCGAGCACGAGGCCGAACAGAACGGAGAAGGTCATCCGCGACATGCGCGCGCGCTGGACCGCACTACCGAGGTCGGGCGATACGAGCATGAGGACCGCGATGGCGAGAAGGAGGAACGGGATGATCACGTTGAGGGCGGCGGGATCGACCTGCTGGACAGCGATGGTCCCTGCGGCACTCCCCACGAATGTCCAGAGGATGCCGGGGAGGGCATCCGGCAGACTGACCACGCCCGACCGAACGAAGTGACGCGCCGCGGTGAAGCTGCCGAAGCTCGCCTGGAACTTGTTGGTGCCCAGCACCATGGGGGGCGGGACGCCAATGGCAAGCAGCAGGGGCACCGTCACCATTCCGCCTCCGCCCGCGATGGCATCGATCCATCCCGCAACGAACGCGCCGGCGAACAGCACCGGGTACATCCACAGGGCAACCTCGAAGGTCATCGGCGCCGGTCGATCTTCTTGCCGTCCACGATCACGACGAACTCCCCCTTCATGTCTCTGCTCCCGAGCTGACGGTAGAGCCCGGCCGCCGTCGCGTGATAGATCTGTTCATCCGGCATGGTCAGGTTGAACGCGAGGCAACACCGTCGCGTTTCGCCGAAGGTGTCGGCCAGATCGCGCAGCAGCGAGGACAGCCGGTATGGGGTTTCCATGATGACGATCGTGCGTTGTTCCTGCTGGAGCTGGCGCAATTCCGCCCGGCGGCGCTCCTTTTTCGGCGAGAGCCAGCCATAATAGAGGAACTGGTCGATGGAGAATCCGGAGACCGTCAGGGCTGGCATCAAGGATGAGGCCCCGGGAACCGGCACGACGCGGATCTGTTGTTCCACGGCGCGGCGGACGAGCATCTGGCCGGGGTCGGAGAAGACCGGCGTTCCACAGTCGGAGATGACCGCAACATTCTTCCCCGAGCGCAGCAACTCGATGATCGTTTGCGTGGCCGCCGCTTCGTTGTGCTCATTGAGCATCTCCAGCGGTTTGTTGATCTCCAGGCGCCGCAGGAACCGTTCCCCTTCCCGCCGCTCCTCGCACACGACGAGGTCGGCCTCACGCAGAACTTTCAGCCCGCGGATGGTCATGTCGTCCGCATTCCCGATGGGAGTCGCGACCAGATACAGGGTGCCGTTCATGCTGTGCGGCCCTTTTCCACGTGTTCCCATGCGAGCAAGAGCAGGGCCGTTGCGGGCACCGCGATGAGCAGGCCCACGAATCCGAGGAAGTACCCGAACACCATGAGGCAGAGGATGAGCACGACGGGGTGCAGCCCGACCTGTGGCCCGATGATCTTCGGTCCGAGGACCGTGGCCTCGAGCAGTTTCTGGGAGACGTAGAGGATGACAACGCCGATCACCTTCGTGACCACGGGGTCACCGCTGAACAGCGCGACCATCGATGCCACGACGAGACTGATGACCAGTCCCACATACGGAATGAAATTCAGCACCGCGGTCATCAGGCCGAGCACCAGCGCATAATTGACGCCGATCAGCGAGAGGACCGTCGCTGCGATCACCCCCTGGATGATCGCGACGATAGCGGCTCCGCGGAAGTACGCGCCGAGCACGCCATCGATGCGGGTCATCACTGTCCGCACGCGGTCCTGCTGTGGCGGTGGAAATGCCCGGTAGAAGCGTGCCGCGATCGAGGGGAAATCCTTCAGCAGGTAGAAGACCACGAACGGGATGATCACCGCATTGATGATGTGTAACGCCACGGAGGTGATGCCGGTGACAAGCCCGAGCATGCCCTCCACCAATCCGGTCATGATCCCTTCGATGCGTGGGACGAGTTGCGTCTGTACGAGGTCCTGGACGCTCGAGGCCTGGATACCGAAGCTGCCGAGCAGCGCAACGATGGTCCCGGACTGCAGCCAGGCGACCGTTTGACCGAGGAGCAGCCGCACACCCGAGAGGATCCCATCGAACTGCACCACCACCAGCGGAAGCACGAAGATCACGACGGAGGCGATGCCACCGACAAACAGGAGGACGATGCCGGCACTCCCCGTCCATCGGGGGATCCCCCGCTCCGCCAGACGTCCGACCAGCGGATCGAAGATGTACGCAAGCAGATACGCGAAGAGGAACGGTGCAAGGATGCCGAAGAGCGTGTTGAAGGCCCAGAGTCCGACCAGCAGCGAGGCAAGGATCATCGAACGCCGGACGAACTGGTGGTCGCGGTAGGGGAACAGCAGGAAGATCGCACCGGCGAGCAGCGTGAACGGAGACAGGATCGATGGGACCGTCAGGGCGACGGCGACCAGGCCGAGGAGACCGAGGACATGGAAGAGGGATTCAGGTCTGACCTGCGCGGTGGTCTCCACCGGCACCGGGGCCGGCACGGGGGGATCGATCTGCACCGGTTCAACGGGGGCCGGCTTCCGACGCCGTGGCATGTTCACCTCCCTGTATGACCGAAACCACCCGCTCCGCGCTGCGTGTCCTCCAGGGAATCTCTCTCCTCCCATTCGGCACGCACGAACGGAGCGATGACCATCTGGGCGATGCGTTCTCCGCGCCGGATCACGAACGCCTCCTTCCCGAAGTTGGTGAGGATGATCCGGACCTCCCCCCGGTAATCGGAGTCGATGGTCCCGGGAGAGTTGAGCACGCCGACGCCATGCTTGATGGCAAGTCCGCTGCGGGGCCTGACCTGCGCCTCGAAGCCCGGGGGGACGGCGATCGCGAACCCGGTGGGAACGAGCACCGTTGCGCCGGGTGCAACGGTCATGTCCGCATCAACCGCGGCGCGGATGTCCATGCCTGCCGAACCTTCGGTGGCATACCCCGGGAGCGGCACATCGTTCGTGGCGGCAGAGAGGCGTGTGATCGCTATCTTCATGCGCTTGCCCGGGCCCGCAGGTGCCTCTCGAACTCTTCGGGGAAGCGCTTGAGGAAGCTCTGCACCGGCCACGCCGCCGCATCACCGAGGGCGCAGATGGTGTTCCCCTCGATGTTGTTGGCGATGTTCAGCAGCAGGTCCATGTCCGACCGCGAGGCATCGTTGTGGGCGAACCGGTGGAGGATCTTCTCCATCCAGCCGGTTCCTTCGCGGCACGGCGTGCACTGGCCGCACGACTCATGACGATAGAAGTGCGCGATGCGGGCGAGCACCGGCACGAGGTCCGTGTCCTCATCCATGACGATCAGGCCGGCGGTACCGACGGATGAGCCGGCCGCTTTCAGACTGTCGGCATCCATGCACACGCCTTCGATGTTCTCGGCACGGAGGATCATGGTGGAGCTGCCACCGGGGATGATGGCCTTGATCTTCTTGCCACCCGGGACGCCACCTGCATAGTTGTTGATGATGTCCAGGATCGGCACGCCGGTCGGCAGTTCGTAGACACCCGGCTTGTTCACGTGTCCGCTCACCCCCACGAGGATCGGACCCGGATGTTTGGGCGCGCCGATCTTCGCATAGGCTTCCGCACCGAGCCGGAGAACGACGGGCACGTTGGCGATGGTCTCGACATTGTTGATCGTTGTTGGGCAGCCCCAGAGCCCATTCTGCGCCGGGAAGGGCGGCTTGACGCGCGGATAGCCGCGTTGCCCTTCGAGCGAGTTCATCAGGGACGATTCCTCGCCGCAGATGTAGGCCCCTGCCCCGCGGTGGAGGTAGAGGTTCGTGCTGAAGCCCGAACCGAGGATGTTCTCACCGATGTACCCCCTGGCGTAGGCCTGGTCCACCGCCTTCTGCAGCAGGTCGATCCAGTGCTTGTACTCGCCGCGGATATAGATGTACGCGGTGGTGATGCCCATGGCATAGCTGGCGATGATCGCGCCTTCGATGAGCAGGTGCGGATTGAACTCGAAGATCTGGCGGTCCTTGAAGGTCCCCGGTTCGCTCTCATCGCCGTTGATGCACAGGTACTTCGGCTTGACGGAGTCCTTGGGCATGAACGTCCACTTCAGGCCGGTCGGGAAGCACGCGCCGCCACGGCCGCGCAGGTTCGAACGCTTCACCTCGTCCGTGACGGCGTCCGGGCTCGTACCGAGCGCGGCACGGAGTTGCGCATAGCCGCCGTGGGATTCATACACATCGATCGTGTGCAGGTCGGGGATCGGCGGGAGGATGAGGGGTTCCATGCTATTTCAGTCCCTCCAGGATGACATCCACCTTCTGCGGATCCAGGTTCTCGTAGTACCTGTCGCCGATCTGCATCGCCGGTGCGGTGCCGCAGGAACCGAGACACTCCGCTTCCACCAGCGTGAAGCGGCGGTCGGGCGTGGTCTCGCCCACTTTAATGGCCAGCCGGTTCTCGATATGCGTGAGGATCCGTTCGCTGTTGCGGAGCATGCACGACACATTCGTGCACACCTCGATCTTGTGGCGGCCGACGGGCTGGCGGTTGAACATGGTATAGAACGACACCACGCCGAACACGTGATGGTCCGGGATGTTCAGCAGGCGGGCGATGTACCGCATGCCGTCTTCCGAGATCCAGCCGTGCTCTCCCTGCCACATCCACAATGCCTCGAGAACCACTGCCTGGGGGTGGGGGTAGCGTTTCTTCAGTTCTTCGATGCGCCGGAGATTCTCCTCCGACAGCCGTGCTGCGTGCGTCTCGCTCATAGGGCCTTTGCTGTGGGCTGCACAGGCAGGGCGGCAGGCGCCGCCCCCTGCGTATCTTATTTGTCTGCTTCACCCATCACAGGATCCAGACTGCCGATCACTGCGACGATATCGGAGATCATGCCGCCTTTCAACATGATCGGGAGCGCCGAAAGATTGCAGGTCGAGGGGGAACGGATCTTCATCCTCCACGGATGGCCGGTGCCATCCGACACGATGTAGAACCCCAGCTCGCCCTTCGACGATTCGACCGCATGGTAGACTTCGCCGACCGGAGGATTGATGCCCATATTGATGAGCATGAAGTCGTGGATCAACTCCTCCATCTTCGTATAGGTGCGTTCCTTCTTCGGCAGCACCTTCTTGGTCTCGAGCGCGTTATACGGTCCCTCGGGCAACATGTCCAGCGCCTGGCGCAGGATCTTCGCGCTCTCACGGATCTCCGCAACGCGCACATAGAATCGTGCCAGCGCATCGCTTTCGGTGAGCGTGATGACGTTGAAGTCCAGCTCCGGATACACGAGATACGGCTGATCGCGGCGGAGGTCGCGCGGGACCCCGGCGGCACGGAGCACCGGACCGGTCACGCCCCAGGCAATGGCATCCGCCTGCGAGATGTACCCGACGTTCTCGCAGCGGTCAACGAAGATCTTGTTGCGCTGCAGCAGCGCCTCGACCTCCTTGAGGTCGGTCTCCATGTGCGCGAGGAACGTGCGCAACATCGTTGTGCACTGCGGCGTCCAGTCCTGCTGGAGGCCGCCGATACGCGTGTAACTCGTGGTGAACCGGGCGCCACAGAGGACATCGTAGATATCCAGCAACTTCTCACGCTCACGGAAGGCCCAGAGCAGGATCGTGAGCGCGCCGACGTCCATGGCCATACTGCCCACGCCCACGAGATGTGACGCGATGCGCGCCATCTCGGAGACCAGCACGCGGATGAACTGTGCGCGCCGGGGAGCTTCGATGCCGGCGAGTTTCTCCACCGCGAGCACGTACGCGACATTGTTGGATAGCGGCGAAAGGTAGTCGAGACGGTCGGTGTGCGGGATGAACTCATGATACGTGGACGCTTCGGCGATCTTCTCGTAGCCACGGTGCAGATAACCGAGTTCCGGCACGGCGGCCAGCACCGTCTCGCCGTCCAGTTTGACGAGCAGCCGGAGCACGCCATGGGTCGCGGGGTGTTGCGGACCCATGTTCAGGATCATCGTGTTATCGAGCGGATCGTCGAGGAAGACCGCGGTGTCCTGATCTTCCAGCGCCGCCAGGATCTGGCTGCGGCGCGGTTCATGTGATGATTTGGCTGGCACGGAATGGTTCCGATGGTCGTGATTCAGGTGACTGTCCCCTGTCAACGCCGGGGGAGGGGCAGGGAGTCCGGTATCCCCATGGTCGGAAAATCCTTACGCAGGGGGTGATGCTCGAACTCCTCGGGCATGTACATCCGGCGCAGATCGGGATGTCCCGTGAACGTGATGCCGAACATATCGAACGTCTCACGCTCGTGCCAGTTGGCCGCGGGCCAGAGGCCCGTGACGCTGTCGACGGCCGGCGGGTCCGCATCGACGGGGACGCGCAGACGCACGTAGCGTTTGTGCTTCAGCGAGTAGAGGTGGTACACCACGTCGAACCGCTGCTCCGCCCGGTACCGGTCCACGGCCGTGATATCGATCACCATGTCCATGGCGAGCGCCGGGTCGGACTGCAGTGCCCGGCACGCGGTGAGCAGGGCCGGGGCGTGGATGATGATCGTGAGTTCACCGCGGAACTCGGACGTGCCGGCGATGGCGGCCGGACAGAGTTCCGTGAGACGGTCGAGCACGGCCTGGGTCATGACACGGATTCCGGGATGAAGATCTTTTCGTTGCGCGCGGTCTTGTCGCCCGTCTGTTCGCGCTGTACCTTCTTCTGCAGTTCGATCAGCGCATGCAACAGGGCTTCCGGACGCGGTGGACATCCCGCGACGAACACATCGACCGGGATGAACTGGTCGATCCCCTGCACGACGGAGTACGAACGGAACATGCCGCCGGACGAGGCGCATGCGCCCATGGAGATCACCCACTTCGGTTCCGGCATCTGATCGTAGATCTTGCGCACCACCGTGGACATCTTGTAGGTCACTGTGCCGGCGACGATCATCACGTCGCACTGGCGCGGGGTGAACCGCATCACCTCGGACCCGAACCGGGAAATGTCGAACCGTGGCGAAGCCGTGGCCATCATCTCGATGGCGCAGCAGGAGATCCCCATCGGCATCGGCCAGAGGGAATTCTTCCGTGCCCAGGCGATCGCCTGGTCCAGCGTCGTCGTCAGGAACCCGTCACCCTGCAGATTGTCTATACCCATCGCTCCACCTTCCCTTCAGCGCTCGCATTGTCTATCGACAATGGACGATCCTCCATCTTCAATTGTCGTTCCCTCATCGCCAGTCCATCCCTCCCTTTCTCCACTCATAGATCAGTCCGATCACCAGGATCACGAGGAAGACGATCATCCCGATGATGCCTGCGGGGGCAAGCTGGCGGAACACGACCGCCCAGGGGTAGAGAAAGACGATCTCGATGTCGAACACGATGAACAACATGGCCACGAGGTAAAACTTGACCGAGAAGCGCTCGCGGGCCGTGCGGACCGGCTCCATGCCACTCTCGTATGTCGAGAGCTTCTCTTCGGTCGGTTTGTGCGGACCAAGAAACCTGTTGATGTTGGCGAACACGACACCGGCGACGACACCGATGAGGATCATGATCGCTATCGGGATGTATTGTTCCATTGTTCCAGCCACGCGTTCGGGGAGAAAACACGCCTTTAGGTACGAAATGTACCGAAAATGGCCGCGAATGTCAACGAATCGGGGGGACCATTGCTCCGTCCGGGAGGCGTCTCCCTACCGGTAACAACGATCCCCCCGGATGTTCCAGTTCCATGCCCACGGAGGTTCTGCCGGGTACCGCGCCTAGCTGATCCCTTCGTACATGTTGTCGATCAGATGGCCATACCGTTCCTCGATCACCTTCCGGCGGACCTTCTGGGTGGGGGTCAATTCCCCCTCCTCGATGGAGAATTGCTTCTCCAGGAGGGTGAACCGGCGTACGCGCTCGTAATTGGCGAGGTCTTTCTGAATATCATTGATCTCGGTATCGATCAGTTCGTTGATCGCCGGGTCCTTCACCAGATCGGCAATGGACGTATACGGTATGTTCCGGGCATCGGCGTACTCTTTCAGCGAGTCGAAATCCGGCACGATCAGGGCGGTCAGGAACATGCGCCGGTCACCGATCAGCATGAACTGTTCGATGTACTTGTTCGAGAGGAAGAGGTTCTCGATCGGTTGCGGGGCGATGTTCTTCCCACCCGAACTCACGAAGAGGTGTTTCTTCCGGTCGGTGATATGAATGTACCCTTCGCTATCGATCATGCCGATGTCGCCGGTGTGCAGCCACCCATCCTCGTCGATCGCCTGTCGGGTCGCTTCCTCATTATTATAGTAGCCCTTCATGATGTTCGGGCCTCGGGCAAGGATCTCCCCGTCCGCAGCGATCTTCACCTCGACGCCGGGGATGGGATGGCCGACCGTACCGAATTTGTAGCGGTTGATCTGGTTCACCGATATGACGGGCGAGCTCTCGGTGAGGCCATAGCCTTCGATGATGGCGAGGCCGACGGCCTCGAAGAACTCACCGAACTCCCTGCCGAGCGCTGCTCCGCCGGATACGAAGAACCGCATCTTCCCGCCCGTCCGTTCGCGGAGTTTAGCATAGACCAGCGCGTTCGCGATGGCCCGCTGGAGCCGCAGGAACAGGGGCACGGAACCCGCGCGCACGGCACGGGCATAGCGGTGTCCGACATCGATGCCCCAGTAGAAGATCTTCTTCTTCAGGGGCGAGCCCGCATCCACCTGCTTGATCACCCTGCTGTAGATACGTTCGAAGAGCCGGGGCACCGTCGTGATGATGGTGGGATGCACCTCCAGCATGTTGTCGCGCACGGTGTCCACGCTCTCTGCATAAGCGATCGTGGCGCCGCAGGCCAATGCCGTGTAGTAGCCGGCCATGCGTTCGAAGGTATGACTCAACGGGAGGAAGGACAGCATCGTATCCGCCGTACCGAAATCGATCACCTGGGCGCTGCTGATGACATTGCTCACGAGGTTGTTATGCGTGAGCATGACGCCTTTCGGCACGCCGGTGGTACCCGAGGTATAGATGAGGGTCAGGAGATCCTCGGGCTTCACCTTCGCGATGCTCTTTGCGAGCATCTCCGGATGCTCGGCCCGGTAGCGGGCACCTTCTTCCATGACGAAGGTCCAGCCGACGGTATCCGGTTCGGGGATGGGCCCCTTCTCGACGATCAGGACGACCTTCTCGAGGGTGGTGATCTCCGGCAGCGCGCGCATCACCTTGTTCAACTGGAACTGGTTGGAGACGATGGCGAGCTTCACGCCGGCGTCGTTGAAGATGAACTCGATCTGCTTGGAGGTCATCGTGGGATAGAGCGGAACATCCACGGCCCCGAGGGCGACGATCGCCTGATCGGCGATGATCCATTCCGGACGGTTCTCGGACACGATCGCAACGCGGTCGCCGCGCTCGATCCCGAGCGCCGCCAGTCCATGCGCGAACGTCTCCACACGTGAATGCAGATCGCTGTAAGTGATCCCTTTGTACGAGCCCTCGGATTTGTACCGCACGACGGGGCGCGTTTCACTGGCAAACTTCGCAGTCAGCCTCTGGAACAACTCAGGGATCGTACGGAATTCCACCGCAACTGCCATAGAGGGGATTCCTGCTTGTGTGGAGGAGAGGGGGTTAGGCTCAGGAAAATAGCGCAGGCATGTTACAAATGCAAGGCGGTGGCGGTAACTTCCGTGACACGCGACGGCGGGTGGTTAAATGTGACCAGCGCAGATCGTTGTGTGGTCATCGGATGAATCAGGCAAATATTAACTTGACTTCTCTCCCTCATGCTCGTATATTTTTTCCGCCAGTCTCAAGCAATGCTGAAATTGATGACTGGAAGTATACGATATTTCAATGCTTATTTGGGTCGCCATCAGTGCCGGATCCTCGGGTCTTCGGAATGTCAGCAGAGGTTTCCATTCCAGCTACAGACACCACTACAGGCCGGCGAATCACCTGTTTTTGACATCATGCTCTTCCCTTTTCTCATCCGCATCCATGACGGATGTGGATGGTCGTTCTTGGTTCTCGCATACGTTCAGGGAGTCCGTACATGGCACGTAAGGAAACGATGACCGGTTCCGCCCAGACAACCCGCTACGCTGCACCGATCCCACCCGCGTTTCAGATGAACGAATCCATCATGGACATCGCGCTCGATTGCCGTGACTACTACGGCGAGAACGAGCTGGCGGCGGACGTCCTCCGGTCGAAGTACCTTGCCCCCTCCGAACAGGGCCCCATGCATCTCTGGGACCGCATCGCACGTGCCGTCGCATCGGTGGAACGCACGAACACGGACGAGTGGCACAAGCGCTTCCTCGAGATCCTGTTCGACTTCACGTTCGTGCCGGGTGGCCGCGTGATGCACGGCGCCGGCCGCGAGGATGCGCGCCGCCGCCCCACGCTCTCCAATTGCTATGTGATCCCGATCGAAGAGGATAGCCTCGAGGGGATCTACCGCGCGCTCAGCGAATCCGCCATGGTCTACAGGACCGGCGGTGGCGTGGGCACCGACCTCTCGTCGCTCCGCCCCGAAGGCGCTTCCGTGAATGCGACCATCGACCATTCGCCGGGCGCGACCGCGTTCATGAACCTGTTCAGCGAAAGCACTAACACGGTGTCGCAGGCCGGCCGCCGCGGGGCCCTCATGCTCACGATGCGCGTCGACCATCCGGATATCGAACACTTCATCACGATCAAGAACGATATTCGCCGCACGCGCGTCCAGCACGCGAACATCAGCGTCCTCATCACCCATGAGTTCATGGACGCCGTCAGCAACGACCGTCCGTTCGACCTCCGCTGGGGCGGCAAGGTCTACCGCACCGTCAATGCCCGCGAACTCTGGTTCAAGATCGTGAAGAACGCCCACGCATCGGCGGAACCCGGGATCATCTTCTGGGACACGATGCGCGACTTCCACAACGTGGAGTACGCGAACCCGCTGGTGAGCACGAACCCCTGCGGTGAACAACCGCTCGCGGCATACACCGCATGCAACCTGGGCAACATCAACCTCTGCAAGTTCGTGGATGCATCCGGACAGTTCGACTATGAGCGCCTCGCCGAGGTGACCCGCGTGGCAGCGCGCTTCATGGATGATATCATCGACTACAACATGGACAACCACGCGCTGGACAAGATCAAGAAGGCCGTGGCATCCGACCGCCGCATCGGACTGGGCATCACCGGGCTCGCCGATGCGCTGATCCTGATGAAGATCCGCTACGACTCGCAGGCGGCGCTCGACGAGACCGACCGCATCATGCGCGTCATCCGCGACGAGGCCTACCGCACTTCCATCGCGCTGGCGCGCGAGAAGGGCGCGTTCCCGCTCTTCCAGTGGGACGGCTTCTCGCGCAGCAAGTTCATCCAGGGCCTGCCGGCTGAGATTCAGGCGGACATCAAGAAGTACGGGATCCGGAACAGCACCGTGCTCACCGTCCCGCCCGTCGGCACCGGTTCCATCGTGGCACAGACCAGCTCGGGCATCGAACCGGTGTTCTGCACCAGCTACCGCCGCCGCGTGAAGAATCACGATGGCGAAACCTTCACCGAATACAAGGTCTATCATCCGCTGGTGAAGAAACTCTTCGGCGACGATGTGGACCTCCCCGACTACGTGGTGACGGCACACGATATCGACCCCTATTTCCGTGTCAGGATGCAGGGCGTCATCCAGCGCTACGTGGACAGCAGCATCTCCTCTACCGTGAACCTCGCCGAGGACGTCTCGGTCGAAACGGTCGGCGACATCTATATGACCGCCTATAAGGCCGGATTGAAGGGCATCACGGTCTATCGCGAAGGCAGCCGCGAAGGGATCCTGCAGACCGAAGAATATGTGAAGAAGCAGGCGGCGCAGGAAGCGGCCCGTGCCGCGGCACAGCATCCGGTCAAGGGCCCGCGGCAACGCCCGAACCGCACACACGGCGTCACGGAACGCGTGAAGACCGGCGAAGGATATCTCTACGTGACGGTGAACGAGGACGAGAACGGGATGTGCGAGGTGTTCACGACCATCGGTAAGGCGGGCGGGAACGCGGCAGCACAGAGCGAGGCCATTTCGCGCCTGATCTCGCTGGCCCTCCGTTCAGGCATCGAGGCCCGCGAGATCGTGAAGCAGCTGAAAGGCATCTCCGGACCGTCGCCGGTATGGGACGGCCAGGGCGGGATGATCATGTCGACCCCCGACGCGATCGGGAAGGTCCTGGAGCGCTATCTTGAAGAGCGCGATACGATCGTGGCCGGCCGTGCGACACAGGCATCACCTGCACAGGCCACCCCGCCGGCACCATCGCACGTTCATGCGCCGGTGCACGCGAGCACCACCGTCACACGCTCCACCTGCCCCGAATGCGGCAGCACCGTCGAGCATGTGAGCGGATGTGTCGTCTGTTATCAGTGCGGCTGGTCGAAATGCTGATGACGGACAGGTAGCACCACGGGAAGTCCCACCCGACGACCCCGGAAAAAGATCAAGGGCGCATGTGGTTGGATCTCACATGCGCCCTTCGTCGTGTTCGGGGACGGCAGCACTGCAGAGTTGCCGATGTGCCCCGTGCCCCGATCCCTCTCCCTTCCTACAACGCTCCCTTCACCAGCTTCTCGAACTCTTCTTCCGTCACCGACCCGACGTGCTTGCTCAGGATATTCCCCTTCCGGTCCACCACGAACGTTGTCGGGATACCTTCGATCCCGCCATAGGCATCGGCAAGGGCGCCGTCACCGATCACGATCGGGTAATTGATCGGGTTCTTGGTAAGCCAGGGCTTCACATCGTCCCATCCGCCGCGATCGAGGGAGATGCCGACGATCTCGAACCCCTTGGCCTTGTACTTGTCATAGACCTTCATCATCCCCGGGATCTCGCGGCGGCATGGCCCACACCACGTTGCCCAGAAATTCACGATCACCACCTTGCCCTGCAGTTGCTTCAACTCAACGGTCTTGCCATCGGCGGTCTTCAGCGAGAAATTCGGTGCCGGGTCGGCCGCAATGGCGATGCCGACGCTCAATCCCAGGAGCAGCACGATGGAAGCAAAGACACGGAACGATTTCATGGACACCTCACGCTAGTAACTGATGAATGGATACCCGGTGCAGCCTGTGTACTCTCAACAACCGTTCGCCCGGTGGCGTTCCTTCCCCACCTACTTCCCCTGCGGTGCTCCCCAGGCGTCGAGAAAGGCGGCGACCTTCACCGGATCATGACCCTTGCCCGATTCCAGCTCGCCCGTGTCCTGTGAATGCAGGAGCTTGCCATTCGCATCCAGCACGAACAGGTGGGGATACCCGGGCACCTTCGGGAATGCCGACAGGAACGCTTCGTTCTTGTTCTCTTTGCTGAAGTTCACCTTCACAACGACGAACGCCCGATGGAGCTGCTTCGCCAGATCGGGGTTCTTCATGAACAACGTGTCGAGCCGGTGGCACCAGATGCACCACTCGCCGCCGACATCGAGGAGGATGCGCCTGCCGCTCCGTTTGGCATCGACCATCGCTGTCCGGAGGTCGGCTTCGGGATCACGGGCGGGATCGAACTTCTCCACCGCAGCGCCCTTCACACCCTTGCCGGACTCCTGTGCCCGGAGAGCGCCGGTCCACACCACCACGCACAACGCAAGCACCACCAACGCAAGCCCCTGCTTCATCGCGTCTCTCCTCATTGACCATCCACTGTATTCGACTCGTCCGTTTCGTGCGCCATCAACCCAGAGGGCCCGGCACTCCGGGCGCACCGGCCCCGATCAGAGCACATCGTGAAATGTACGAAGGGAGGGAACATGATGCAACCGCACCGGTGGCGGAATGCTTCGCGGAATGCGTCGTGATGACAGCCACCGCCGGACCGCTGGCGGAATGCGTCGTGATGACGGCCACCGCCGCACCGGGGGCGGAATGCTTCGTGTTGACGGCCACCGCCGGACCGGTGGCGGAATGCTTCGTGATGACGGCCACCGCCGGACCGGTGGCGGAATGCGTCGTGATGACGGCCACCGCCGGACCGGGGGCGGAATGCTTCGTGATGACGGCCGTATCGTGTGTAGGGGCGGTGCATGCACCGCCCCACCATGCGGAAACGCCGCTATTCGTAACGGAGACTCTCGACCGGATCCACGGCCGCCGCCCGGCGCGCCGGGAAGTACCCTGCCAGCAATCCGATGACCATGAGGACCCCACCCGTCAACAGCATCGTTCCCACGGAGAGGATCGGTTTGCCCAGGAATCGCATCGCCCCATCATCCGAAGGGAGGAGATGTACGATGGCAATGACACCCCAGGATATGAACATGCCGAGGGCCCCGCCGATCACGGCAAGAAGGAGGGCTTCAAAGATGAACTGTGCATGGATGTGACGGCGCCGCGCCCCGACGGCCAGCCGGATCCCGATCTCGCGCGTCCGCTCCTTCACCACCACGTACATCACATTCGCGACACCGACACCGGCGATGAGCAGCGTCAGGAACCCCACGCCGAACAGGAACATGGCCACACCCGTCCCGATCTTCCGGCTCATCTTTTCGCCTTCGATGAAGTCCCAGATGAACAGGGTCCGTTCGTCGTCCGGATGGAAATGGTACTTCCGTGCAAGCACACGGAAGATCTCCTTCTTCACCTCCTCCTGGCGCGCCGGGTCACCGGGCCGCACCACCAGCGAGTTCACATGCTGCCACCCGAACATGGTGCGCATGGTGGAATTCGGCATGATCGCGCGCCGGCTGTCCGGACCGTTGTTCATACTCGTCTGGATCTTGTTCTGGATGATGCCGATCACCGTGAACGGCACCCGCTCCAGCATCACGGTCTGCCCGACCGGATCCTGGGTGCCGAACAGGTCCCGGGCGATCTCATCGCCCAGAACGAGAACACGCCGCTGGCCGGCAACGTCTTTTGCATTCAGGAAGCGGCCGCCGGCCGCCGGATACATCCGTCGCATCTCTTCGAAATTGGGATCGACCCCTTCGCATTCGGTGTTCGTGGAATTCTTCCCGACGGCAAGCCGGACACCGGCACGGTATTGCGGGGTGATCTGCGCGATCGACGGGATCGCGGCCAGCAGCATCGGTCCGTCCTCTTCGCTGAGATGGATGCGCCGCCCCTTCGGAATGCCGTCGTACGCCATGCCGGTCTCACCGCCATAGAGGATCATGATCTGGTTCCCGGCATTCATCAGTCCGTTGAGCATCTGCGTGCCGAGCCCATCGCCGAACGACAGCAACAGGACGACGGCGATCGTCCCCCACGTCATCGCCATGATGGTGAGGAATGCCCGCGTCCGCTGCGCGTTCAGGTCCTGCAGAAAGTCATTGAACAATTCTCGCCACATGACGTTCCGTCCTCTCAGGTGCGCAGACAGTCGGTGATCGTGAGGTTCGCGGCGCGGCGCGCAGGCATGAGTCCGGCCAGGAGGCCGACGAGGGCGAGGACCGCGGTCGTGACCAGCGCCACTTCAATGGAGATCTCCGGCGCGCCGACGAACTCCCGGATGGGGATCTGCTGGAGGGCCTGCGTGATACCATAGGCGATGACAAAGCCGACCGACGAACCGAGCAGGATGATGAACATCGTCTCCATGAAGAACTGCACAAGGATGTCGCGCTTCCGCGCCCCCACCGCGCGCTTGATCCCGATCTCCCGCGTGCGTTCCTGGACCACGATGTACATGATGTTGGCGACCCCCAGGCCACCCACCGCGAGCGTGAAACTCCCGATCAGCCCCATGAAGATGTTGAACGCCAGGAAGAACACGAACAGGAACTCCTCCATCTCCGCCGTGTTCCAGATGAACACCGCATCCTTGTCCGTCGGATCGAATTTGTACTTGCGCCCCATGACCTCCCGGATATGCTCCATGGTGGCCTCGGACCCCATCGGGTCCTTCGTGGTCAGGACGATGTTGCTCAACCCGGATTCTCCGAACACCGCCGTGAACGTGGTCGAGGGGATGAAGACCCGGTCGGCATCACGCCGGTTGTACGAGGAATTCTGGATCTTCTTCTGCATCACGCCCACCACCGTGAATGGCACCACCCCCACGTACACCAGACGCCCGATCGGGTCCGTTTCGCCGAACAGCAAGCGGGCCGTCTCATCACCGAGCATGGCCACGCGCCGGCGCTCCCGCACATCGAGGTCGTTGATGAACCGGCCACCCGGCGCCGCGATGATGTTCCGGATGTTCGCATACACGGGCACGATGCCGGAGATCGCCGGATTGATGATGTTCTCACCCACACGGATGGGTGTCTCATTCCGCATGTACTCCGGACTGATCTCCCGTACATCCGCCACCTGCGTCGCGATGAGGCGCACATCCTCCTCCCGGAGCGGTATCGGCCGGTCCACGCCGAACCCCTGGAACGGTTTCGTCGTCCTGCCCGGCCAGATGATCGCCACCGATTCACCGATGCCGTGCATGTTGATCGACAACTGCTTCTTGAACCCCATGCCGAAGGCCAGCAGGACCACGATCGCCACGGTACCCCAGATGATCCCGAACACCGTGAGGGCCGTGCGGAGTTTCTGCGCACGCAGGTCCCGGATGAACTCCCGGAGCGTATTGAGCACGCCGCTCATTCGATCTTCTTCACCGGCTTTTCGAGGATCTCCTGGCCGAGTGCCAGACCCGAGAGGACCTCGATCCTGATCGCATCACTCAACCCGGTCGTGATGAGTCGCTCCTCCTCGCCGGAGGTCCCGACGGGCACCTTCACGAACGCGGAATCGTTCCGGAAGGTCACGCACCGTTCGGGGATCGTGAGCACGCTGTCCTTCCGCTGGATGAAGATATTGGCGTTCGCCGAGAACCCCGCACGCAGGGTCGCATTGCTCGCCCGCGGCACCGTGACCTCGATCGGGAACACCGTTGCCGCTTCTTTCTTTTCCGCCTTGAGCGAGATCTTGGAGAGCGCGCCGGAGATCTTTGCCAGCGGGAGTGCGCCGATCTTGAGCTCTGCATCCATCCCTTCGCGCAGGCGGCCGACATCGATCTCGTCCACCGTACCCTTGAAGACCAGCCGGTCCATGTTGGCCATCTTCATCAGAACGGTCCCCTCCTGATAGGAGGTCAACGGCGTCACCGGATCGCCGACCTCCACCGTCTTGCTCAGCACATACCCGTCGATGGGGGCCTTGATGATGGATTCGATGTGGGTATTCTCGATGGTGACCTTGCCGCTCTCCAGAAGGGCGAGACGTTCGCGGGCGATCTTCAGTTGCAGCTGGGCTTCACTGAACTTGCGTTCGAATTCCTCATACTCGCGGTCGGACGACAGGTCCTTCTTCTTGAGCGACTCCTGCCGGACCTTTTCCTTGGTCAGGTTGAGCATCTCTACCTCGCGGAGCTGCACCTGGCGTTTGGCGTCGGCCAGCTCCAGGGGTGTCGGGTCGGGCTTCACCTCCAGCAGTGGCTGCCCGGCCCTCACGAACGCTCCCGCATCGGCAAAGATCCGGCTGACCACCCCCGACACCTTCGATTTCACGGAGATCTCGTTCTCCGGCTCGATCGTGCCGACCGCCAGGGCCTTGTCGATGATGTTGTCGCGGGTGACCTTGACCCGGACCGGGCCGGTATCGGCTTCGGCGTTGGAACGCCCGAACACCAGGTAGGCCGCCCCTGCCAGGGCCACAGCAACGACACCACCCACGATCAGACGGGATCTCTTCATGTCTTCACCTCCGGGGAAACGCAGGAAAAGGGATCGGTAACTACCCCTCCTTGTACGGGCAAAAAGCGCCTTCGGTTGCGGTTGTGTAGAACTCCCGGGCCGTTTTTTGTGTTACAGACCCATATGGGTGGTCCCTCCGCAGTTGGCTTGCTTCCAGCTGGAAAATCCGCTATCATCGGGACACCAATTCCACCATCCCTGTACCAATCACAAAATTGAGACGACCATGATCACCGTCGGACAGCAGTTCCCTGATTTCAACCTCGATGCGTGCGTTTCCCGCGAGAAGGGGAAGGAATTCTCATCCGTTTCCTACTCGGAGATTCAGAAGCAGAAGAAGTGGCTTGTCATCTTCTTCTGGCCGAAGGATTTCACGTTCGTCTGCCCGACCGAGATCAAGGGTTTCAATGAGAAGTTCTCCGAATTCCGCGATCGCGATGCGGTCCTGGTCGGCGGCAGTACCGATACCAGGAATGTCCATCTCGCATGGCGGAACAGCCATGCGGACCTGAAGGATCTGAAATTCCCGATGGTCGCCGATCATGCCAAGACACTGACCACTGCCCTCGGGATCCTCACCGGCCCGGAACAGGTCGCCCTGCGTGCCACATTCATTGTGGATCCGGAGGGGATCATCCGCTGGGTCAATATCAATGACCTGGACGTCGGACGCAACGTGGATGAGACGATCCGCGTTCTCGACGCGCTCCAGACCGACGAGCTCTGCCCCTGCAACTGGCAGAAGGGCGAAGAAGTCCTGCACCCCTGATCCGCGCGACGTGTGACCGATCCGTCCCCGCACTTCATATGCGGGGACGGATCCGTTCTCCGGCCGCGATACGACCGGCAACTGATCTGAACCTGATTGGCACCCATGGAAGAAACCCGTAAAGACCTGCTGGCCGACCTCGGCGTGACAGATGCATCGTATCCCGCATTGACCGCCTTCGTGGCAGGGGACCACAAGTACATCCGCGATCTTCGCATCAACCTGAAGAACACGATCGACTCGGTCAACCTCGGCGGCAAAAAGCAGGCATTCCTCATCGCCCTCGCCGTGGCAGCCAACGACCGCGCCGACCAGCTGGCAGCGTCCTTCGCGGCCTCGGCGAAACGCGAAGGTGCCACGGATGCCGAGGTCGCCGAAGCATACGCGATCGCCTCATTGCTGGCGACCCTCAATGTGTTCTACCGTTTCAGGCACTTCACCGATAACAAGCAGTACGAGACCATGCAGGCCGGGATCAAGATGACGATCATGGCGCGACCGGTGCTCAGCAAAATGTTCTTCGAGCTCACGTCCCTTGTCGTCAGCGCCGTCAACGGTTGCCAGTCCTGCGTCAATAGCCACGAGATCGCCGTCCGCAACGAGGGGGGCACTCCGGAGCTCATATTCGATGCGATACGTCTGGGAGCCGTGGTCCGAGGCTTGTGCGTGGCTCTGCACCCCGCGCCTCCTGCAGCGCTCTGAGTCCTCCCGCGGAAGGCCCTGAACCATGACACAGGGCGATCCGCTGGAGGATTTTCACCCCGTGGTGCGGCGGTGGTTCCGTCATGCCTACGGCGACCCGAGTCCGCCCCAACGGCTTGGGTGGCCGCATATTGCCGCAGGGGAAAACACCCTCATCCTCGCCCCGACCGGGTCGGGCAAGACACTCGCGTCATTCCTCTGGGCCATCAATCACGTCGTCGAACAACTGCTCGACGCCCCGCTCGCTCCCGGGGTGCGCATCCTCTATATCTCGCCGCTGAAAGCCCTGAACAACGACATCGCGCGCAACCTCGAAGCTCCACTGTCAGGGATCAGGGACGAGGCGCGCGACGGCGGCATCGACCTTCCGGCGCTCCGCACCGCGGTACGCACGGGCGATACATCGACGCAGCAACGCCGCGCGATAGCGTCCGATCCGCCCCATATCCTGATCTCCACGCCGGAATCACTCTACCTGATGCTGACGTCGCCGGCAACACGGATGATCTTCCGCACGCTGCAGTATGTGATCGTGGACGAGATCCACGCCGTGTGCGGGAACAAGCGCGGCGTTCACCTGTCCCTGTCCCTCGAACGGCTCCAGGAGATCGCGGATCAGGAATTGATCCGTATCGGACTCTCAGCAACACAGCGCCCGCTCGAGCGCATCGCGGAATTCCTCGGAGGATTCACACCCGACCCGCAAAGCGCCGCGGGCTCCATGCCACGCCCTGTCGCGATCGTGGACGCGGGCAGACGCAAGGAGATGGACCTGCAGGTGATCTGTGCCCCGGATGATTTCTCCCTCCTGCCACAGGACAGCGTGTGGCCGCTGGTCTTCGATGAGATCATGGAGGACATCCGGGCACACCGGACTACCCTCATCTTCGTGAATAACCGCCGCCTTGCGGAGCGCGTGGCCGCCGCCCTGAACGAACGGCTGACGGAGGTTCCCGGCCCGGTGACGCAACTCTACAATGTTCCCCGGTCCACTGCGTGGTCCGATCCGACACATGCACCCCCCCCTGCGGTCGGGATGCCCCAACTCGTCCAGGCCTACCACGGCAGCATGTCGCGTGAGGCGCGCGAGGACATGGAGCAGAAACTCAAGGCCGGGGAACTCCGCGCGCTGGTCTCCACCTCCGCGCTGGAGCTCGGCATCGACATCGGGACCGTGGACCTCGTGATCCAGCTCCAATCGCCACACGGGATCGCCCGCGGACTGCAACGCGTCGGCCGGTCCGGACATCTCGTGAGCGCCACGAGCAAAGGGCGCATCTACGCCAGCCACCGGGAAGACCTGGTGGAGTCCATGGTCGTGGCCCGGGCAATGGCGGACCATGAGGTGGAGATCACGACGGTGCCCCAGAATGCACTCGATGTTCTCGCGCAGCAGATCATCGCCATGGTCGCAGTGGAGCCATGGCCCGTGGACCGGTTGTTCAGCGTGGTCCGCCGCTCGGCATGCTATCGCACACTCACGCGCGAACTCTACATGAGTGTCCTGGACATGCTCACCGGCCGCTTCGCGCACGAGGCATTCCGCGATCTCAGGCCGCGGATCTCGTGGGACAGGGTGAACAACATGCTCGCCGCCCTTCCGGGAACGCGCCACCTTGCGACGACGAGCGGGGGCACGATCGCGGACCGGGGGTATTTCGGCGTGTACCTCGAGGATGGCCGTACCCGCGTGGGTGAAGTGGATGAGGAATTCGTCTATGAGAGCCGCACCGGCGACACGTTCCTCCTCGGCTCCAGCGTGTGGCGCGTCATGGACATCGATGCGAACCGCATCATCGTCTCCCCCGCGCCCGGTCAACCCGCCCGGATGCCGTTCTGGCGCGGTGAAGGGATCGGCAGGAGCTTCGAACTGGGAAGCGAGATCGGCGCATTCCGGCGTGCGCTGGATGCACGGGTGGATTCGCCTGGCGCCCTCACATGGATCCAGGAGGAATTCCCGGTCGACCCCCGTGGCGCCTGGAACGTCCTCGAATACGCGCGGCGGCAGAAAGAGGCGACCGGGTGTCTCCCGACGGACCGGCATCTCATCATCGAGTCGTTCCGTGATGAAGTGGGCGATCCGCGCGTGGTCGTGCATTGCTGCTTTGGCCGCAGGGTGAATGGGCTTCTCGGACTCTTCCTGGCGCACGTCATGACCACGCGCACGGGCGTCCAACCGCAAATGCTGTACAATGACGACGGGATCCTCCTGCGGTGCAATGATGCCGACGAGATCCCGCTCGATCTCTTCGCGGGCCTCGTGCCGGCAGAGGTGGAGCAGTTCGTCCTCGACGAGATCCTCCATGCCCCGCTCTTCGGGGGGCAGTTCCGGCAGAATGCAGGGCGCGCATTGCTGATGCCCCGGGCAATGCCGGGCAAACGCACACCGCTCTGGCTGCAGCGGCTGAGAGCGACCGATCTCCTGCATGCGGTCCGGCAGTTCGAGGATTTCCCGATCGTGATCGAAACGGTCCGCGAGGTCCTGAACGACATCCTGGACTTTCCGCGGTTCCGTGAGGTCCTGCGGCGTCTTGCGGATGGGTCGCTGACCGTCTCCACCGTACGCACTGAATTCCCATCACCCTTTGCCGCCGGACTGCTCTTCGATTTCATCGCCGTGTACATGTATGAATGGGACCAGCCCCGGCAGGACCGCCAGAGCCAGTATCTGACGGTCAATCGTGAGCTGCTCGCCTCCGTTGTCGACATTGAAGCGATGGGGTCCCTGATCAAACCCGAAGCGATCGCCGACGTCGAATCTGCCCTTCAGCATGCGCGCGAAGGGTACCGGGCCCGTACACCCGAAGAACTGATGGAACTGCTGGTCCGACTGGGGGACCTTTCCGAGGAGGAGGTAGCGGAGCGTGTGGAGGGAGACCCACGGGTGATGCTTGAGGCGCTGTCGCTGAACGGGCGCGCAGTGCGAACGGACGGGACGCCCGTCCCCCTCTGGGTCGCCGGCGAGAACGGAACACTTTACGCGCATCTGAGCGATGACGATGCATCCGCGACGGTCCTCCGCAGGTTCGTGGAACATCACGGACCGGTAACCACGGCAGAACTCGCACGGCGGTATGGATTCTCCGAGGACCGCGTCCGTCGTGCCACGGCGCAATGGACCAACGACCGTTCCATGGTGCGGGGCCGCTTCCGTCCGGCTCCGCAAGAACAACCGACGGATCAGGAATGGTGCTACCGCCCGAATCTGGAGACGATCCACCGCCGCTCGATCATCCTGCTCCGGAAGGAGATCCAGCCGTGCACCCTTCTCGAATTCACCCGTTTCGCTTGCGCATGGCATGGGACGTCCCCGGGGAACATGACAACGGGACCTGCACGCGCATACGAACACCGGCTGGACCACCTTGCCGGTCTTTCCCTGCCGGCTGAATTCTGGGAACTGCATGTCCTCCCAACGTTCCGGGTGAAGCAACATGGGCAGGGGATCCCGGTTCTCCCTGCCCTCGCAGGTTTCGTCTGGTGCGGCGATGGACCCGGACGGATGCGCGTGTTCCGTCGCGGAGAGGGAACGGTATTCCTCGAACCACCAGACGCTTCACATTTGGAGGCGCTGGCTGATGCTTCCGGCCGCGTCTACCGCTTCCTGAAGGAGAACGGCGCCTCATTCCTGCAGGATATCCGGAACGGATCGGGGATCGCCCTCGCTGCACTCAACACCGCGCTCGCAGACCTCTTCTGGTCAGGACTGATCACCAATGACGACCTCACGGAGATCCTCGCGCTGAAACGTACCGGACGATCGGATGCCAACGAGCCGGTCGAGCCCGTGCAGGTGATCGGACCGCATTCACGCCGGCGGTTCGCCCCGGTGGTACAGCACGCCCGCAAGGCGTTGCGCGATGTCCCGGGCTGGCATGGCCGGTGGTCGCTCCTCCATCATCCGGCCGTGCTGGGCCCCGCACTGGAACCGGGCGAACGCACCGCACGGCGTGTTGACGTGCTTCTCGGACGACACGGGATCCTTGCACGCGAATTCTGCCGGCGGGATGAGATCGCCGCGTGGTCGGAGGTGATCGGAGAATTGCAGCGCCGTGAGTTACGGGGTGAGATCAGGCGGGGATACTTCGTGGAAGGACTGTCGGGAATGCAGTTCGCTCTGCCGGAAGCCGTGGACCGGATCAGAACGGTCCGGAGCGAGCCGCCCGGATCAGGGATCGACCTGCTGAATGCCTGCGACCCGGCGAATCCGTACGGCAATGGCATCGATCTGCCGTTCCCGGCTGCGCGGAACGTCCGCACGCCCTCAACCTACTGCGTGTTCGCGGGTGGAACGCCCGTGCTCCTTGCAGAGCTGAACGGCGAGCGGCTCTTCAGCGCACCGGATGCCGACGGCACGCTCCTCCGGGAAGCGCTCCGGGCGCTGGTGGCATTGACGAAACGGCCGGCGGACGCCCGGCCGTTCCGGCAGATCCACGTGCGGTCATGCAACGGTTCGACGCCGGGAAGCGACGTGCTCGCGCCGCTCCTCACGGAACTGGGGTTCGTCCGTGACGCAGGACAGACATACAGGTACGAGGGATTTGCCTGATGTCTCTCAGAGCGCTTTGCGCGCCACCCACCAGGTCTTGAGTTTCCCGAATTCCGGGGCGAAGCTGAAGGCGAAGTCGTGCACGTCCAGCGGCGTCAGCCCGGCAGCACGCAGCGCACCGAGCATTTCCTTCCGCGTGAAGCATCGCTCTTCCACCAGCTCCGTCTCCACCCGCCCCCCTTCATTCTCCGGATAGCGCACGGTCACGGCGGAATGCGCGCGGCGGCGCGAAGGCGCATAGCCATTCCGGAGTTCCAGGATGAACCCGGGCGTGGTTTCGGTGATCGGGCCGTGCCAGAGGGTCTTGTAGCACCGTTCGGTATTCGTGTCGAAGACAAGGAGCCCGCCGGGAAGGAGTGCGCCCGACGCGGCAGTGCAGAATGCCTTCAGGTCACGCAATGTGAGCAGATGATTAACGGAGTCGAAGAAGGAGGTGATGAGTCCGGCGGGTGCAGGCAGCGTGAAGCTGCGCATATCCTGAACCTCGAACGAAGCGTCCACACCCGCCGCGCCGGCCTTTGTCCGCGCCACATCGATCATCCGCGCGGAAGCATCGGACCCTGATGTTGCCCAGCCGCGCCTGGCGAGTTCGAGGACCAGGGTCCCCGTACCGCACGCCACATCGCAGTGTGTGCGCTCGGGAGGCGCATGGCGTGCGATGGATGCGAGGAGCCTGGGGAGGATCACCGCGGTGAAGTCCGGTCCATGCAACGTCTGCCACCGGTCGTAGATCCCGGACAGCGCTGTGTATCCCGCTCCCATCGCGCTCCTGCTAGACCGTGCGGACAGGCACGGGTTCACCCGCCATCAGGGCGATGAACTCGCGGAACAGATAGTCGCTGTCGTGCGGTCCCGGAGATGCTTCGGGGTGATACTGAACGGAGAACGCCGGCAACGAGCGGTGACGGATCCCCTCATTCGTGTTGTCATTCAGGTTCATATGCGTGATCTCGATCGCCGACTGGTCCACCGAATCGGGGTCCACGGCGAACCCGTGGTTCTGCGACGTGATCTCGATGACACCTGTCCGGAGATCCTTAACCGGATGATTGCCCCCACGGTGCCCGAACTTGAGTTTGTAGGTCTTCGCCCCCAGAGCGATCGACAACAACTGATGGCCGAGGCAGATGCCGAAGATGGGTACCCGTCCGAGCAGCGCGCGGATATTCTGGATCGCCACGGTGACCGGCGCAGGATCGCCGGGACCGTTGGAGAGGAACACGCCGTCGGGTTTCATGGCCAGAACATCGGCAGCGGGAAAACCGGCGGGCACGACCGTGACCGAACAGCCGAAGGCCGTGAGCCGGCGGAGGATGTTGTACTTGATCCCGTAATCGTATGCAACGACGCGGAAGCGGCGCCCGGGATCGATCCCCGGCACGCCAAGAGCGAAGGGCGTCGTATCGGTCCCCTTCCAATCGTAGGCACTGCCGCACGTCACCTTCGTCGCCAGGTCGAGTCCATTCATGGAAGGGACCGCTGCGACCTTCGCCAGCAGACGTGTGTCATCCAGCTCCATCGTGGAGAGCACCCCGCGCAAAGCGCCCTGTGTCCGGATCATGCGTGTCAGCATCCGGGTGTCGATGCCCTGCACCGCCGTGATGCCGTGCTGCGTCAGCCAATCGCCAAGCGAAGAGGACGAGCGGAAGTTGCTGTGGGTCTCGGTGTACTCCTTCACGATCACGCCTGCTACCCGGGGTCCGGACGATTCCATATCCTCGTCAGTCACTCCATAGTTGCCGATGAGCGGATAGGTCAGTGTGACGATCTGTCCGCTATAGGAGGGATCAGTGTAGATCTCCTGATAGCCGGACATGCTCGTGTTGAACACCACTTCACCCGAGATCTCACCGGATGCCCCGAAGGATTCCCCTGTGAATATCGTACCGTTTTCGAGAGCCAGTTTTGCTTTCAATGCCCTGTCCTGAATGATCCACAGATGCTGCGCACATGCGGACGGAATGAGGTCTCTGCCGTACTGACATGCCTGACCGACACAATGCTAATCGATTGATACATAAACGATTAGCACTGGGCCGGTCGGTGTCACACAGCGAATTCCTGTGGATAACTATGTGGATAACGCTGTTGATAACTTCTTTAGAACGGAAGGTCTTCCTTGCTCGCCTCCGCCTGGGGAGCGCCATCGGAGACGGGGAACGCATCCGCACCATCTCCCGCACCGCGGCTGCCGCCACCGTCGAGCATGATCATGTTCGCCGCCACGATCTCCGTCATGTACTTCTTCGTTCCGGTGTTCTTGTCATCGTAGCTGCGGGTCTGGATGCGGCCTTCGATATAGATCTTCTTCCCCTTCTTCAGGTATTGCTGGCAGATCTCCGCCAGCTTGGACCAGGCCACGATGTTGTGCCACTCTGTCCGCTCCTGCGGATTCCCCTCCTGATCCTTCCAGGATTCGTTCGTCGCAAGCGAGAATGTTGCGACCGGCAGTCCCGCACCCGTGTAGCGGATCTCCGGGTCCTTCCCCAGGTTGCCGATCAGCATCACCTTATTGAGGCTCTTGGCCATCGTGATCCCTTTCTTGAGTGACTCATGCTAATGATTATCGGGTTCTTTGTCAAGCAACCCATCCCTGCCGCGCGGGTCCGGAAGGATGTGCAGCGCTCCCGGCGTGAGTACGTACACCTTGCCTCCGGCACAGCAGAGCGACTGCACTCCCGCTGACGGATGTCCGGTCACATCGGCGACCGGCATACGGAGCACCGGCCTGTGCGACGCGTCGAAGAACACGAGATCCTGTCCGTCCGCCACCACGATCCCCCGGTCATCTCCCGCGATCCTCACCGGCGCACGCACGAGCCCATCGGCAAGTGAGGAGAGGAAGTTCCCGAAGAGATCGTACACCAGGATGCGTGGTGGGTCCAGGACATACACCTGGTCTCCGGGACCCATCGCCACCTGGAGTGGATGGTCCAGCTTTCCCGCTCCTCCTCCGAACCCGCCGAACGACCCTTCCAGCCGGTTCGACGCATCCACCGTAACGATCCGGTTGTTCTCCGTATCGCAGATGTAGAGCGTCCCGAACCGTGACACCGTGACATCCGTCGGATACCCGAACGTGACGGCATTGTCGTCTGCCGAACGCGACGAAAGGGATGAGACATAGGTCAGGGTCCGGTCGAAGCGCTGGATCCGGTGGTTCCCGAAGTCCGCCACGTAGATATCAAGACCATTCCTGGCCCAGATCCCCGCGGGTTGGTCGAAGCTGCCCCCTTCCCATCCCGGCCCGCCCACACTCGCGACCTCCTTCAGCGTCTGATCGTACAGCGTGAGTGTGCCCCGCTCACGGTCCAGGACGAAGACGTTGCCTGCCACATCGACATCGACCGTCGTGCCCCGCACCGCAACCGTGTGCGCGGGCTGCGCGCAGACGGGGAGCCCGGCCAGCGAGACGGCGACGGTGAGACAGATCAATGGACGCAGCATGTGCACCGGAGAAGACTCCTCATGTCATCGGTTCGGGGGCGTTGACGAGCCCGCACGGCTCTATCTATAGTACAACGCAGGTCCGGCTTTTCCGAGATCCCGCCTGAACGGAACATTCTAATGTACTGAGTCCGCGACCAAGATGAAAGCAGCCCGCGTGCTACCGGGGGCGTAACGCGATCAGGTTCGCCACCAGGCGGTAGACACCCGGATGATAGTTCATGAGCTGCGATTGCAGATCCGCGGCGATGAGGGTGACCGATCCGTTCCCTTCAGGGAAGTTCGCGATGAGCGGGATCGACCCACCCCCGGCTGCCAGGATGACGCGCCCATCCTGCCGGGAACCCGCGATCT
The DNA here is from genome assembly GCA_030835135.1 of Bacteroidota bacterium. Taxonomy (GTDB): domain Bacteria; phylum Bacteroidota; class Ignavibacteria; order UBA10030; family UBA6906; genus JAGDMK01. Next base: position 42,880 of record JAUQWO010000076.1, on the reverse strand, counting down.
CCACAAAGGCACGGGCCTCCACCCACCCTTCCCACTCTGCGTCGCCGATCACATTCGGCCCGCGCAGGGCGCCGCCCGACGGACTGGTCACCGGCACATCCGGACCCAGTGGCTCGATCGCACGGAACGACGCGCCCACGTTCTCCTTCAACCACGCCAGCCCTGTGCCGCTTTGCGGGAAGACCACGGCATGTCCACCCTTGCGCACCCAACCGATGAGGTCCCTGCGGAACAGGGCGGATGCCGTGCTGTCGGAGAGAAAGTCACGGTCGATGAGCACCGTCGTTCCCGCTGGCGTGGCTTCATGCAGATCGGGAGTTCCCGGTACCGCAGGTTGACCGGTGATGCGCAGTGCTTCCCCGAGGGGTGAATCATGAACCGTACTCAGCAGGCCGGCACGTACATTCGAGTCCGCCCGTACTGTGAATGCCCGCGCCGTCACCGACCGCTTGCCGCCGCGTCCTGACAACTCCAGCAGCAGCAGCCGTCCGCCGGTCTGCGATGCCGTCTCGCCGGGGAGGTACAGCGTATCGAGGATCTTCTCGTCCTTCATCGTGAATTCCACCGGCAGATGGTCCGGCTCTCCGGTCGTATCCGACAGAACCAGGTCACCACGGAACTTGTCGCGCGAGATGTTCTGCAACTCTACGATCACCGGGGTGGACGGGGCATCATACACCAGCGGAGTCCGCAGCGTGAAGGTCCGGCGCGGCCCGAATTGCAGCCGTATCTCCCGCCGGAACATATAGCTCAGCTCGCGGCGTGGATCCTTATGGATGACCACGAAGGGGAACACGGTCTCCATCCGTGCCTGTGACAATCCGAACTCACTGGCGGGGACGGTGAACTGCACCTCGGCCGGCGTCAGGATATTGAAGCGTGAGGCGCTGTCGAGCGGAAAGAAATATCCGGCCTTTTCGTTCACGGTCCACTCACCGGTCACGGCCAGGGGGAAGATGACGATCGTTTCTCCCTTCCCGCGCGATGCGGGGTGAGGGGTCAGGGAGAGAAAGAATATCTGGTTCGTCGTCAGGACGCTATCCGTGGCACTGTATGGCAGCGCGATCCCGAGCGCGGCACACCGGAGATCCTCGATGGCCTCCTTCCACGCAACGGCGATACGGCGTTCGCGGCGTGTGAGGAGCTGCTTCTGACGGAGGATCACATGCTCCATAGCGGTGATGGCCGGCAGGAGTGCCTGCACGGTGGTCGACCGCACTCCGCGGGCGGATGTGCGCACCGCGGCACGCACCTGCAGTCCGGCACTCTGCAGATGCGGCCCCGGGTCCATGAATGCTGCAACGATCTTCTCAGGATCAGCGACTGCGCGCGTCATGGGCCCATCGGTGACGTCGTAGTAGGCGCAGCCGTGGGCGATCCTCTCCGGGATCCGCAGCCGGAGTGTCCGGTAGAGCGCACCCGCGGCCGAAGCCATTGCCGTGGGCGTTGAGCGCAGGGCGGGATGGCGGACGGCGTACGCCGCAGGGACCCGTGCAGCGGGTCGTTGCGCGAACACCCTGGCGACGCTCCACGGAAGCAGCCCTTTGCTGATGGAGGTATCACGACTCCCGGCAGCAGCGGCAATGGCCCTCCGGACGAAGGACATCGCCAAGGAGTCACGGCCGGAGAATCGTCCTGCAGGCGCACGCGGGTCGGCCGTCACCACGATGACGTCCGGTTGCACTGTACGCACCACTTCCACAAATCGTTTGGTTGCGCCGGTCGAGTCCCAGAAGCGTTCGAGGCCTGACCACCGGCCGGGGGCGGCGACATCCGGGGCATTGACGAACCACGGATCGGCATCGAGGAGCCGGCCCGCGCGGTGTGCTTCGAGCTTCCGTTCGCCGGTCATCCAGATAGGGTACTGCGAAAGGGTATCGCCGGGGGTCGCCTCGCCGTTGGTCAGGAAGGCCACGGCAGTGCGCACACCCTGAAAGGTCCGCAGATACGCAAGAAGACGGAGATCTTCAGCGCCGGGTTCCGGGGCAACGACCATCACAACGGCGGGGTGTGCACAATCCAGCGTCCCCTGGTGAATGGCGTTCGGTCCGTTCAGGGGGAAGAAGGGACTCTCCTGGCCGGCAACGGCAGTGGCCACCGCGAGGGTGAGCAGGAGAAGCACACCCGGGACACGGGTGACGGTATTCGTCTGTTGTTTCATGCGATCATATCCATCGATTCACTGCGGGGCGCTGCCCGGGGAAGGTCACGGGCTAAGAAGGCAGAAGGCCGGCATGGTCTCCATGTCGGCCTTCTGCATGTCACTGATGATGCGAGAGCCGGATCAGAGTCCGACCTTCAGCGTGATGATGTTGCTGGCATCGAAGTACTTCATGTGCCGGTAGGCGTAGTCGAACGTCAGATCGAGTTCGCCTGTGTTATAGTGCACACCGGCACCTGCCGTGAAGTCGTACAGATACCCGCGCTGGCCGAGCACGTCGTTCGTCGAGCGCCCGGGCATGGTGTAGCCACCACGCACGAACAGCAGGTTGTCGAACGAGTACTCGACGCCCACGTTGTACTCATCTTCCTGGTAGTTGTTGTTGCGGAAGAGACCGCCAACGGTCGCCAGATTCTGGTCGTCGAACTTGTGCGTATAGCCAAGGCCGATCTCCAGGCTGGACGGCATTTCGTTGGAAGCTGCTTCCACGGAGTAGAACTGGGTGCCACGCTGGCCGTTCTCGGCTTCGGCCCGCTGGAGCAGGTTGGAGCCGGCGAACTGCATGTTCGTACCGATGTTCTTCACCGCGATACCCAGGTTCAGGCCCGGCGTGCCGAGGTTCTGATACTGGATACCGATATTGAACGCCACACCCGACGCGCTCATCTCGAGGATGCGTTCGCTGACGAGGTTGGCGGTCAGACCGACAGAGATACGGTCGGTGAGGGCCTTCGAATACGTTGCACCCAGGGTCAGGAAGGTCGGTGAATACATCTCGCCCGTCCCGTCCGGGAATGTCGTGGTCGTCACCGGGATCTTGCCGAACCCGATCGACTTGATGGAGAACCCGATCGAGCCGAACTCGCCGGCTTTCAGAGCGAGTGCACCATACACCACGTTGATATCCGCGATGTAGCTCATGGACGACATCATTGCCTCGACGCCGCTCGTCATCCGACCGAGACCCGCGGGGTTCCAGTAGATGGCTTCGACGCCTGTGGCAGACACCATATAGGATCCGCCGACGGCGATACCCCGCGCGCCGACCGGGATCAGGAGTTCCTGCGCGCCGGCTGTGCCGATACGGCTCCGGTTCTCAGCGTCCGCTGAACCAGCCACGAACACCGCGAGCAGCAGGCACACGACCGACCGCACTAGTGTGTTCTTCATAACTCTCTCCTTAGAATTCCGATTTCTCATTGACGATTGAATCCCGCTGCTGCCGGCCGCGATGGCCGGCAGCCACGGGCGTGGTGTCTCACCAGCGATCGAGATACTGGCGCTCAGGGACAATACCCAGTTTCAGGATCTTCGTGACGCCAAGGTCCGGCATGTCGATGTACGCGATGTACATGCCGGCCGAGACCGGGAAATCGGCCGTGTTGTTAAGATCCCACTGCGCAAACTGCGTTCCATCATCCTTCACGATCGTGCGAACGAGCACGCCCGCCAGGTTGAAGATACGGATGTTTGCTTTGCGGGGGAGATGGTTGAACGTGACGAACTTCGCGTACCGGTTCGATTCGGCCGGATTGAAGCCGACATACGGATTCGGGTACACGTTGATCAGACGGATGTCTTCCTTCGCCAGCGCGGCGCTGCTCGTCACGGACGGTGCCGTGAACGTGAACGCATCCGACGGCGTGTTCGGCTTGGTCGAGATGATGCGGAACGTCGTCCCGGCCTGCGGCATCTGCTGCGCGTAGGTACCAGATGCCACCGTGCCGCCATTCCACAGCACCAGGACCATGCGGCGGAACACATCACCGTCGGTCACTGCCGGATCCAGATACGGATCACCGGCCGCGGCGATCGTCGCCGTATGCGCAGCCACGATCGCATCGTAGCCTGCCTGACCCGGTGTGGTGGTCAACGGCTTCACCCAGTACACCCAATCCGTGAACGGATCGTTGGCGCCACCAGAGATCGAGTGCGTCGGCCCACCGCCACCGTTGTCAACAGTGTCCGTGCCTGCCTTGGTGAGCAGGTTGTAGGTCTTGCTGTTGTCGACGTCGAGGATGTACGGGAACAGCCGGTAATCATCCGACGTGCTGTTCGGCGTATTGACCCCGACGTTCCAGAGTTCGAACGGCACATCGATGATCTGATCGGCCTCGCCCGTGAACGCTCCGGCGAGGAGGGCCTTCCCTCCGGCCTGCGTGAAGCGGATCTCGAAATCGTTCGGCACGATCTTCGTCCACCGCGCACCACCCTGTGTCACACGGCTGACAAAGAAGGGATAGTGATAGTCCATGGTGGTCGAGTTCATACCCGTATGGATACCCCATCCCTGTGAGGCCGTCAAACCGGTGGTCTGCTGCTTCGTGCCATCCGGCCGGTCGGCCACCAGCGAATGCGGGAACTCAGACGAGTTGAACGCGAACGCTGCCGCCTGCGGCGGGGTGATCGCGCCCGCGGCGTTGCTCACCGTGAGGAACTCCTTGAAATCATTCGGCGCACCGCTGACCGTGATCGCGATACCATCGGCGATGACCGTCCCGGCGGCGGTACCACTCTGATCCGTCTGATTCTTGGCGAGCGTATCCGTTCTGCCTGCCAGCGTACGGACAAGGTGCCAGACCGGCGTCGAACCGTTCGTACCGAACACGACGCGGTAGGAGCCACCCGTGAGGGCGGTCGGATTCACGACCTCGGCAAACACACTGCCGTCGCTTGACCCGGAAGCGCGCGTGACGGCAACCGTATCACCGGCTGCACCGCCATAGCGGACGCCAGGGGCGGCCGACTGCGGGATGACCGGGAAGGCTGCGCCAGACGGCGAGCTCTCGAGTGCATGCGTACCGGCTGCTGCCGGCGGGTTCGCATTGTAGCTGTATGCTGTGACGCCGAACCAGTAGGTCGTCCCGTTGATGAGCGGGCCGCCCGTGAACTTGCTGGACGTCAGCGTCATGCTGCGGATGATACCGGCATCCGTACCGGCCTGCACGACCGTCGGAATATTCGCGCCTGCGGTGGCGTCATAGATCGTGTCGAGCACGGTCGTGATGCCGTTGTTCAGGTCGAACGTCCCGAGGAGGATCGGGTCGCCACCAACCGCGGGCGGCGGGTACTCGTAGACCTTGTAGCCTTCGAACACGAAACCCTGGTCCACGCTGCCTTCGGTCTTCTTCACATCCGCTGCTTCACCCCAGGTGAGGATGATCTTGCCATCCAGCTCCGCCTTCGTCACCGCCGGTGCGGGGGGCGGGGCAGGGATGGAGAACAGGTTGTTATAGGCAGCCTGGGCCTTATCATCGACAGCGCGCATCTGCGTGATGCTCGAGAGGCGGTCGCCACCGACACCGGCAAGGGTCGCCACAACGAGTTCCTGCGTGTCACCCACTGCCATAGTGAACGGACCGGTGATCAGGCAGATACGACGATCCTGCGGCGTGAGGCCGGCCAGACCGTCGACCCATCCTGCGGTACCATCGGTCGCCTTCACCGGGTCACCGGCAAGGCAGAACTTCGTTTCCAGATTGGTGACGGGGTCGACGAACGGCACGCCCGCGGGGGCGGTCGTCGACTTCATCAGGCGGTACCACTGCACGTCGCCGTTCGGGCCCTGTGCGGGATCCGAGAAGGCGGCGAAGCCCTGCGAGAAGAACACGAACGAGGTCATCGGCAGGTTCTTGTAGCCCTGGCGGTACTTCAGGCGGAAGATCGCGGAGTCGCCCGGCGAAGCAACGATCGGACCCTGGAAGAAGTCGAACCCACCGGCCGGCACCGCCGCACCGTAGGTCGCATCCACCGCACCGCCATTGTAGATGTAGCCAAGGCTCCGGGAGGTATCGCAACCGGCATAGTCATCGCCGGCGTCGCCCAGGTCCGGATCCGCCCACTGCACCAGGAACATCGTGTCGATCGGCGCACCGCTCTTGTTGATGAGCAGCGTGCTGGCGAAGATGGTGTTGCCAAGAGCACCGGCGCGGCGGTAGCCCCAGATCGTCCGCTGCATCTCGAGACCGATCGGCGGGCATCCCGCGAGGTTCTGCGTACGCGAGGAGCTCATATCATTCGCCACATACCAGAGCGTCTGGTCTGCACCCGGCTGGCCGGGGATGTCGATCGTGGGCTCATAGCTCCCACTATTGTTCATATCCTTGTACGGCGCGCCGTCCGCTGCCGGCCATTCATTCCAGTCGGCAATGTACTGATCGTAGATCTCCTGCGCGCTGAAGCTCTCGTAGCGGCCGACCAGATCCACCTCTTCGGTCTGGATCTTCCCTGCCACCGCGGCGAACTCCACTGCGGGATTGATGTCCGGACGGACACGGAACACACGGTACTTCGCGAGCGATGCATTGTCCGCGACCGGGTCCGTCGTTGCCGTACCGTTCGTCAGGATCTTGCCGGCCTGGAGGCCGTGGCGGTACACCGAGCCACCGACCTTCGGGACCGCGCGGCCCTTATGATAGCCACCCCAGACCACGCCATCTTCGAACATCACGGTCTTGCCGGTGCCCTTGTAGAACTCGAAGCCCTCGTTGTTCGTCGAGAACTTGTTGTAGGAACCGTCACCGTTGTTGCCGTAATAATTGAAGACGTTGTTGATGAGGAACGGCCGGTACATATCGTTCGCATTCGTCTTCTCCAGACGGTTCGCCTTCTCCGAGGCCGGAAGATCGGCCAGGGCGAGGCTTGCGCCGAACGCTAGGAGAACAGCGACGGAGCGAATCACTGTCCACACACGTGGTTGTTTCAACATCGGAGATCCTCCTAGGTATTAGTAATCAAGTCTCAATCCGAAGCGGATCTGCCGCGGCGGACCGTAGTTTCCGGAGTTGTCACCAAGGGTCGTCTGACGCCAGAAGTCGACATACTGCGGACCATTGGACAGAGCATCTGCCCGTCCGCCTTCGGTCGAGAACCAGCCATCGTCAGCCGGGTCACCCGTCCGGAAGAATGCATTCACCGGATTGAGCGTGCCAAGCACGTTGATCACATACAGGTACACGTTCAGATCAAGCGGACCGACCGTGAAGCTCTTGTCCAGACGTGCATCAAGCTGGAAGTACCACGGTGTTGTGGAAGCGCCCACCGGCTCGACCGGGATACGGAAACGGGGGTCGCCCGGCACGGAGCCGCGCTGCTGGGCGTTCACGCGCGTGAAGGCGTGGCCGCTGTTGAAGTTCAGCCAGAGGTTCAGGCCGAGGCGCTCGAGGATCGCACCACCGTCGTTCTTGCCGAACCGGTAGTCGAACAGCACCGAACCACGGTGCGTCTGATTCCAGTCCGCCGGGAACGTATAGTGCGGCAACGACACCACGGAGCCGGCCGACCACAGACCAGCGGTGCTGGCGGTGTTGGAACCGGTGGTACTGACGTTGGAGAAGGTGTAGGACATCTGCGCGGAAATGCGGTTCACGCGGCGGACGTTGATCTTCACCTCAAGACCACGCGCGGTCGAGAAGTCACGGTTCACGAGGATACCGTAGTTCTGCAGCGCCGTGCCGGGGGCCGGCGCAACGTTCGTCCACGCCACCTGGTCCTGAATGTCACGATAGAATGCATTGATGTCGAACGACGCGAAGTCCGCGACCTGCTGCGAGAAGCCCACTTCGTACTGCGTGGTCTTCGTCGGCTTCAGGCCCCAGCCCCAGGTACCCTGGACGAAGAAGCCGCCCTTGATGATACCGGCCATCTGCGAGGCACCAAGATAGGAGTCGCGCAGCTGGGTCTGCTGGATGAACTTGCCATACTGTGCATGGAAGACCGTGCGGTCCGTGACCGGGAAGCTGAAGCCCAGGCGCGGGCTGATCTGGCTGGTCTTCTCCGTTGCAATGACGTCGTTGGCCAGGATGAAATCCGTTCCCGTGAAGTTCAGGCGGGAGGGATCCGTCACGTCCTTGCTGTCCGGGTTGATGAGGTCATAGCGCAGACCGATATTGAGGATGATGTCCTCGAGCTCGATCTTGTCCTGAATGTAGGCAGCCGCGAACACCGGCTTGCGCGGGGCGAGGTTCAGGAGCGAACCGTCGGCACCGACCTGATCGGCGTTGATCTCGTTGCCGAACACATCGTAGCCATAGGTGTCAGCACCCGTGCCACCGATCTTCATCAGGGTCTGCTCGAGCTCCGACGTGCTGGCCGCTTCCTGTCTCAGGCGGTACCAGGACAATTCGCCGCTCGGGTTGTAATTGCGGATGGTGTAGCGCTGATACGAACCACCAACCTTGACCTCATGCGCCTTCATCTGCGCCGTAAAGTCCAACCGCCCGCCCAACGACGACTGGATGCGGCGCTGGAACCCGGCCACCTGCGTGCCCGGCTGATTCAGCGAGAAGGCACCGCCCCACAACTGGTATGCACCATAGTTGAGGGAGTTCGCCTGGAGAGCATAGCCCAGCCTGGCGTTCGCGGCAGAGTCGCCATATGCATAGATGTTGTCGAGGAAATCCGGATCTTCCTGACGGAAGCTGTTCGTCGTGTAGTCGATGTTCGCCTCGTAGAACATGGTCGGCGAGATCACATGCGAGATCTTCAGGTTACCGAAACCGTTCTTCGCGGTGTTGATCGGCAGACGGTTCTGGTTGAACAGGTTCGCCAGCGTCGTCTGGTTCTTGGACTTCGTCACCGAATACGATCCTGCAAGGCGGACCTGAATAGGGGTCAGGTCGATGAGCAGGGTGGCGGACCCGGTGAGGGCACGCGAATATCCGCCAAGGGCGTTGCCGCCGGGCAGGACGATATTCAGGGTGTCGTTGCTTGCGGTCCGGTGGAGCGCAGTGATGACGGGATCCGTGATGACGGCGTTCTTCCCGGAGAAATCATACGGGGCGCGGACCGACACGGAGGGGTCACCAAAATACGTTGCCTGACCGCTACCGAAGAAACGGACCTTGTTCGTCATGACCGGACCACCGAGGGTGAACGTGGCGTCGCCGTACCCGTAGGAGTACGTGCCGAGCTTCTTCGTCTTGTTCAGACCCATGAAGCGATCGGTCTCGCCGAGGACGGTGACCTTCCACTGATCCTGATTACCGGTACGCAGCTGGGACTGGACGAGACCGGCATTGGCCCCGCCGTATTCGGCGTTGAAGCCGCCAGCCTGGACCTGGACCTGCTCGAGGGCTTCTGCCGTGATGCTGACAGCGCGGCCGCCGAACAGAGCGTCGTTCACCGGCACACCTTCGATCGAGTAGCCGACCTCATCCGCACGACCGCCACGGATGTAGACGTTGCCGCCCTGAATGACGACACCCGGCTGGGTCTGGATCGCTGCGTTCAGACCGCGGGCAGGGATCTTCTCGAAGAACTCACTGTCGATGATGCGAACCGCATTCGTTGCATTCTTGTTCACCAGCGGACGTTCCGCCACGATCTCCACCACGCCCACGGTCACGCCTTCACTCGGCAACTGGAAGTTCGCGTCCGTCGTCAGATCGTTGCTGACGCGCAGGTTGGAAATGGTGATGGCCTGATAGCCGACGTACATCGCACGAAGCGTATACGTACCGGCAGGAACGTTGAGGATGGCGAACTCGCCGTAAACGTTGGTCGCCGCACCCATCTGGGTGCCGACGATAACAACGTTTGCTCCTACCAGAGGTTCTCCCGTGCCCGCGTCCGTCACCTTCCCCTTGAACTTGCCTGATGCCAGGACAAGAGCGGGTACGAAGGCTGCGACGAGTAGAGCCATGAAGAGCTTACGTTGCATATTGTGCCTCCTTGTTGTATTGGCTGGAAAAACAACAGCGGTTACTGCAATGCATTCCCCCGTTGTCGGCAAGGCGCCATGACCGGCGTCACACTCGATGAGGATTATGGTCTCCCGAAATTTGGAGCAGGTACCAGGCGGTACACACCACTGCGTCACTGCTCTTCTGAACGAGGCCGTACAGCTGGAAGTGTGCTGATCATGTCCGTAAGGACACCGATCGGGTATCGATCATGCGCACGGGGATAGAACGGTAAGACAGGTGAAAAGTGTATCGAACGTTGCCGGGGCGTCTCCTACTTGTGAATGGAATTGCCGGTTATGAGGTTGGCAGTACGTTGGTGGTGTGTTAATATAAATAGGCGTGTTGTGTTTGTCAAGTGTTTGGTGGAAATTGTGGGGTATTTCATCGCATTCCCCCTTCTACTCCGTCAAGCCCTCACCCCCCCCCCCGCCCTCCCTTATAATAGAAGACATCCCGTCGGGGTCTCCGGCATCCAAACGTACCGCCGGGTGAAGCGCACGACTGCTGACGCGGAGGAGTTGCCTGAGGACGGGTGCATCCCGGGGATTGAACCACCGATTCGTGGAACGTGCCAACTGATGCGGGGATAGACTGTACGCCAGCCAGGCGGGCAGGCAGGCGTGGGGACTGTTACCGGGAGCCGGTCTTCCGGACCTGGTCCGACGGGGCCTGGAGATGATCCGCAATGATCTTGACGACCTCATTCTTCCCGAGCCCGCTCACCGATGAGAACGGGAGCACATCCCGGCAATAGGAGAACCGGGCGAACGTGTCGCGAGCGGTCTGCACGATCCGGGGCATCTTGCTGGAGGGCAGTTTGTCCGCCTTCGTCAACGCGATCAGGAACGGGATCTCGTAGTAGTCAAGCCACCCCACCATCATCATGTCGAGTTCGGTGGGCTCGTGACGCGCATCCACAAGCTGGAGGACGAGGGAGAGCTGGGTGCGGCTCTTGAGGTACTGTTCGATGAGCTTCCCCCAGCTGGAACGGATCTGTTCGGGGAGGCGTGCGTAGCCATACCCGGGGAGATCCACGAAATAGAATTCGCCGTTGACGAGGTAATAATTCATCTCGCGCGTCTTGCCCGGATCCGAGCTTGAGCGCGCGAGCGATTTGCGGTTGCAGAGCTTATTGATGAAGGAGGATTTGCCGACATTGGAGCGACCGAGGAAGGCGACTTCCCTGGCTCCGTCCCGGGGGAGCTGCCGGAGGTTCACAGCTCCCAGAACAAATTCAGCCGATCCAATTTTCATACGCGAAGGAACGAAGGGAAGCGTTACTGCGCTGCAGGTGCGGTGGCCTCGGCCGGCGCGGTGGCTTCGGCTTTCGCCGCGTCACCCTTCGCCTTCTTCGGGGCCTTCTTTTTAGGTGCCGATTTCTTCGCCGGCTTGTCGGCCTTCTTCGCGACGGGCTCCTGCCCGGCGTTGAAGTCCACCAGCTCGATCACTGCCATCTCGGCGGCATCACCGTAGCGCTGGCCGAGCTTGAGGATCCGGGTGTACCCACCAGGGCGGTTCGCCACGCGTTCGGCGATGACATCGAACAGCTCGGCCACGACCGCGCGGTCCTTGATGAACCGGGCCACTTCGCGACGTGCATGTCCGCCTGCCTCGATGAACTTCTTCGCGCGCTCCGATGATGCACCCACCTTCGCCGCGGAGGCATCCGCCTTGCGGGCGTTCTTCGCACGCGTGATCATCTTCTCGACCACCATGCGGGTCTCTTTCGCCTTGGCAACGGTGGTATGGATCCGCTTGTGACGGAGCAGGGCCGTCGCCAGGGCATTGAGGGTCGCCCGGCGGTGGCTTGCTGTGCGTTTGAGTTTACGGCCTGATTTACGATGTCGCATAATGGTCGTCCGCTAGATGATCAGATCACTCTGTGTCTTTGAGATACTTGTCCACGTCCATGCCGAATGTCAGATGCTCGGCCTCGACGATCTCCGAGAGCTCGGCCAGTGATTTGCGGCCGAAGTTCCGGAATTTCAACAGTTCGCCTTCATCACGCCGCACCAGGTCGGCGATCGTTTTGATGTTCGCCGCACGGAGGCAGTTGTGCGAGCGGACGGACAGTTCGAGCTCATCGACCGGGGTCATGAGCACCTTGCGCACGCGCTGGAACTCGGCGTCCTGTGCGGACTCTTCCTTCGGTGCTTCCGGTTCGATGTCGAAGTTGATGAAGAGCTGGATGTGATCGCGGAGGATCTTGCCGGCATACGCCATGGCGTCCTCGGACGTCACGGAGCCGTCGGTCTCCACCTCGATCGTCAGCTTCTCATAATCCGTCTGCTGCCCCACGCGCGTGGTCTCGACGAAGTAGCGCACGTTCGTGATCGGGGTGAACGTCGCATCGATCGGGATCACGCCCACGGGCTGGTCCGGGGTCTTGTTCTCTTCCGCCACGACATAGCCCACACCGCGGCCGATGCGGAGTTCGATCTCGAACTGGGCGTCGGCGTTCAGTGTCGCGATATGCAGCGACGGATTCAGGATCTCGATGTCCGGCGAGGCTTTCTGGATCTCCCCCGCGGTCAGCTCGAGCGGTCCCTTCACCGGCACCAGCACCCGGTTGGTCTTCTTATTGACCATTTTCATGCGGACCTGCTTCAGGTTCAGCACGACCTCCGGCACATCCTCGACAACGCCGGGGATGGAGGAGAATTCGTGGGCGACGCCGTCCACACGGAAAGCCGTGATGGCATACCCGGGCAGCGACGAGAGGAGCACGCGCCGCATCGAGTTGCCGATGGTGACACCGAACCCTCGTTCGAGGGGCTGGACGATGAAGCGGCCGAACGTCGGCGTATGGGACGCTTCGTCCAGGTGAATCTTCTCCGGCATCTGGAGTGTTCCGATGGTCATGGTCTTGTCACCCTCTGTGACTGTCACTTACTTCGAGTACAATTCGACGATCAACTGTTCGTCGGCGTTGAGCGGGATGTCGGCGCGCTCGGGAATATTCAGGAACGTACCGGTCATGGTCGCCTTGTCCAGACTGAGCCACGGAAGCATTGCCGTATCCTTCATGCGCTTCATGGAGGAGTGCAGCACTTCCATCTTCTTGGCCTTGTCGCACACCTTCACGACGTCACCGGCCTTCAGCAGGTACGACGGGATGTCCACGGGTGTGTTGTTCACCGTGAAATGTCCGTGCACCACGAGCTGACGCGCAGCCTTGCGCGACGGCGCGAGCCCGAGCCGGTACACCACGTTGTCCAGCCGGCGCTCCAACAGCTTCACCAGCAGCTCGCCGGTACGGCCGGTCTGCTTGAGCGCCTTCGCGAACGTGTTCCGGAACTGGGTCTCCTGGAGACCGTACATCCGGCGCACCTTCTGCTTCTCGCGCAACTGCACGCCGTATTCCGATACCTTCTGGCGGCGGGATTGCCCGTGCTGGCCGGGCGGGAATGCGCGGCGCTCTACGGGGCACTTCTCGGTGTAGCACTTCGTCCCTTTGAGGAACAGCTTCTGCCGCTCGCGACGGCACAACCTGCAGCTGGGATCGGTATACCTTGCCATAAACGTCCTTCCTGCGTTATACTCTGCGTCTCTTGGGCGGACGGCATCCATTGTGCGGGATCGGCGTTACGTCCCGGATGCTTCCGATTTCGAGTCCTGCTGTCTGGAGTGCCCGGATCGCCGCCTCACGGCCGGACCCCGGACCCTTCACGAACACATCCACCTTCCGCAACCCCATATCATGCGCGGTCTTGGCCGCCGATTCCGCGGACACCTGTGCGGCGAACGGGGTGTTCTTCCGCGAACCCTTGAACCCGTTCTTGCCGGCGGACGACCAGCTGATGGTGTTGCCGTACACGTCGGTGATCGTGACGATCACGTTGTTGAAAGTGGCCTTGACAAACACCTTGCCGCTGACGTCGACCTGGATCTTCTTCTTTTTCCGGACAACGTCCGCCTTCGAACCGCCCTGCGGGGTGGATTTTGCCACGCGTACCTCCGTACCTGAAATGTTCTACAAACTATTAGGTCTTGGCTGCGACTTTCTTCTTCCCTGCGACCGTCTTCCGGCGGCCCTTGCGCGTGCGGGCATTCGTGCGCGTCCGCTGTCCGCGTGCCGGCAACCCGCGACGGTGACGGATGCCACGGTAGCAACCGATGTCCATCAACCGCTTGATGTTCATCTGCACTTCGCTCCGCAACGCACCTTCCACCTTGTGGTCGGCCGTGATGATGCTGCGAATCCGCTGCACCTCATCGTCCGTCAGATCACCGATCTTCTTGTTGACATCCACTCCCGCCTTCGCGAGGATCGCGCGCGAGGTCGTGTGGCCAATGCCATGGATGTAGGTCAGACCGATCTCTGCACGCTTCTTCTTGGGCAGGTCGATTCCCGCTATACGAGCCACGCCTGTTCTCCTTTAGCCTTGACGCTGTTTGTGCTTCGGGTTGGTGCAGATCACCCGCACCACCCCTTTCCGCCGGATGATCTTGCAGTTCCGGCAGATCTTCTTAATGGATGACCGAACTTTCATGTCCGTCCGCTCCGTCCTTATTTGTACCTGTACGTGATCCGGCCCTTCGACAGATCGTACGGCGACAACTCCACCGTGACCTTGTCACCCACCAGGATCTTGATGAAATTCATCCTCATCTTCCCCGAGATGTGGGCCAGGATCGTATGTCCGTTTTCCAGACTCACCTTGAACATCGCGTTGGGCAATGTGTCGGTGATGACGCCGTCAACCTTTATGGGACCCTGTTTAGCCATGCCGTGTCAGTATCTCGGCTTCCTCATTCGTGATAACCACGGTATGTTCAAAGTGCGCCGACGGCCTGCCGTCCGCTGTCCGGACCGTCCACCCGTCATCATCCATCTGCACCACATACGTTCCTGCGTTCACCATCGGCTCGATCGCCAGCGTCATGCCCGCCTTGAGCACCATCCCCGTCCCCGCCGTGCCGAAGTTCGGTACCGCCGGGTCCTCGTGCAGGTTCCTGCCAACCCCATGTCCCACCAGGTCCCGTACCACGCCGTACCCTGCTGCCTCCGCCACCTTCTGTACCGCCGCGGAGATGTCGTGCAGGTGATTCCCTGCGCGTGCCTGCCGGATCCCGGCGTGCAGCGATTCCTCCGTCACCTGCAACAACCTTCGCTTCTCGTCGCTGATCTTCCCCACCGGAAAGGTCCGGGCCGCATCGCCGAAATACCCTTCCTTCTTCACACCCACATCCACCGCAACGATCTGCCCTTCTTCGAGCACCTGCTTGCCGGGGATACCGTGCACCACCACATCGTCCACCGACACGCACAGCGTCGCCGGGAACCTGTTCCGGCGGTCGGGGCCGTATCCTTTGAAGGCCGGCACGCCCCCCTGGCTCCGGATGAAATCCTCGGCCAGTGCATCCAACTCCTGCGTCGTCACTCCTGCGCGGACCTGTGCTCCGACCAGGGTCAGCACTTCTGCCACGATCCGGCCGCTCTCACGCATGAGGGCGATCTCGCCGGCGGACTTCAGGATGACGCGCGACATACCTTGCGTCAGCGGGCTCGCCCCTTGAGGCGGCCCGATTTCATGAAGCCATCATAGTGCCGCATCAGCAGATGCGACTCGACCTGCTGGAGGGTATCAAGAGCGACACCGACCATGATCAGCAGGCTGGTACCTCCGAAGAACTGCGCGAAGCTCGGCGTGACCCCGAAGCGGGACACGAACGCCGGCAGGATCGCGATGATCGCCAGGAAGATCGACCCCGGCAACGTGATCTTCGTCAGGATGTTGTCGATGAAATCCGCTGTATGCTTGCCCGGCCGAATGCCCGGGATGAACCCGCCCTGCTTCTGCATATTCTCCGAGACGTCCTTCGGATTGAAGGCGATCGCGGTGTAGAAGTAGGTGAAGAACACGATCATCGCACCGTACATGATCGAGTAGGTGATCGAGGTGTACTCCAGATATCCCGCCAGACTCTGCATCCACTCACTCTCCGGGAAGAACGTGAGGATCGTGCTCGGGATGAACATGATCGATTGCGCGAAGATGATCGGCATGACGCCCGCCGTGTTCACACGGAGGGGGATGTACTGCGTGACGCCGCCGTACACCTTGCGCCCGACGACCCGCTTCGCATACTGCACCGGGATGCGGCGGGTGCCCTGTGTGACGAGCACGACGCCGGCGATGATCGCGATCATGACGGCCAGGATGATGAGGCCGATGATGATGTTCTGGCTCACCCGGAACTGGTCCACGATCGAGTGCGGGAACCGTGCGATGATGCCGATGAAGATGATGAGCGAGATACCGTTGCCCAGGCCGCGCTCGGTGATCTGTTCGCCCAGCCACATCATGAACATTGTGCCGGCGGTGAGGAACACCACGGTGCTCATCGTGAACGCGAGCCCCTGGATCTCGACCGGGACGATGGGGATGCCATCGATGTTCATGCTGGTGAGGCGGACGCTCACGCCCCAGCCCTGGAGGGCGGAGACGACGACCGTGCCGTAGCGGGTCAGCTGGGTCAGCTTCTTGCGGCCTTCCTCACCCTCTTTTGTCAGCTTCTGGAAGTACGGAACGACCGCACCGAGGAGCTGGAGGATGATGGAGGCGCTGATGTACGGCATGATACCGAGCGCGAACACCGCGGCATTCTTGAACGCGCCACCCACGAAGAGGTCATAGAGGCCGAACAGCGTGTTGGCCGTCTGACTTGCCTCCGCCCTTGCGAGCAGGGAGGCATCGACGCCGGGGAGCGTGATGTGTGCGCCGATGCGCACCACGATCAGCAGTGCGGCCGTGAACAGCAGGCGCGTCCGCAACTCCTGGATCTTGAAGATATTCCGGAAACTCTCGCCGAGCTTTGCCATTAGTCTTTGGAAAGTGCGCTGATCGTTTGGGCTTTCCCGCCTGCAGCTTCGATCTTCTGCTGTGCGGACGTACTGAAGGCATGGGCGGCGACGTCCAGCTTCGCCTTGAGCTCACCCGTGCCGAGGATCTTCACCGGCAGACGGCCGGTCTTCACCACGCCGAGTTTCCGCAGAACCTCGGGTGTCACCGCACCGTCATGCAACTTGCCGCCCGTCGCCAGCTTCTCGAGGGTCGCCAGGTTGACGATCTGATAGGTCTTCCGGAACGGGCTGAAGAAGCCACGCTTCGGGATACGGCGGACGAGGGGCATCTGGCCGCCTTCGAACCACGCCGGGTACGATGTACCGGACCGCGAGCCTGCGCCCTTGTGGCCGCGCGTGGACGTCCCGCCGTGGCCGGAGCCCTGACCGCGCCCGATGCGCTTTCTCTTTTTGCGTGACCCGGGGGCGGGTTTCAGCGAACTCAGAATATCCGTTGCCATGGTCTCTTCACTTTCCTGCAAGTCAGCCTTATTTCTTCAGTTCTTCGACGCGCACCAGGTGCGCGACCTTGCGGAGCATCCCGCGGATCGCGGGGGTATCCTTCTTGACGACCGAGTAATTCGGCCGGCCGAGCCCGAGCGCCTTGATGGTGCGCTTCGCGGCTTCCAACTGTTCGATGATGCTCCGGGTCTGGGTGATCTTCAGCATGTCTGCCATTGTCGTCTCGTCCTCGCTTACGGTGTTGTGGCCGCGGCCGTGGTGCCGAAGAGGCCCTTCAGGTCCATGCCGCGACGCTTCGCAACGGCACGCGCATCCACCAGCCGTGTGAGGGCGTCCATCGTGGCCTTCACCACGTTGTGGGGATTCGAGGAGCCCATGGATTTTGTGAGCACGTCACGGACGCCGGCGGATTCCAGCACCGCGCGCACACCACCGCCCGCGATCAGTCCCGTACCGGGTGACGCCGGCTTCAGCATGACGCGTGCTGCGCCATAGCGCCCGATGATCGGGTGCGGAATGGTACCGTGGAGGATCGGGACCTGGGTCACGCCCTTCTTGGCATCATCCACGCCCTTGGCGATCGCGTCGGCACCTTCGTTGGCCTTGCCCAGTCCGATACCGACATGGCCTTTGCCATCCCCGACCACCACGATCGCGTTGAAGCTGAAGCGCCGGCCGCCTTTGACGACCTTCGCGACGCGATTGATGTGGACGAGTTTGTCCTTGAGTTCGAGTTCACTCGCTTTGATTCGTGCCACCGATGTCCCTCGCAACGTACCACATGGTTAACTGTTGTCGTTTCGCACTGCTGTCGGGAGAGGAGTCGAACCTCTACTCACGGCTCCACAGGCCGCTGTCCTGCCATTAGACGACCCGACAGTGTACCGGGTCCCGACGCGTGCGGCGCCTTAGAACTTCAGGCCGCCCTCGCGGGCGCCATCGGCCACGGCTTTGATCACGCCATGGTACCGAAAACCGTTACGGTCAAACACTACCTGCGCGATGTTCTTCTCCTTCGCACGGCGGGCCACCAGCTGTCCCACCAACTTCCCGACGGCGACCTGCCCCTTCGCCGCCTTCGCCTGCTCCGCCAGTTCCTCCGTCAGGTCCGACACGCCGATCAGGGTCTTCCCCTGGTCGTCATCCACAAGCTGCGCATACACGTGCTTCAGGCTGCGGAAGACCGTCAGGCGGGGGCGCTCAGCCGATCCCGCAAGGTGCAGACGGATATGCTTCTTCGTCCGCTGGCGATGTTCCAATTTTTTCTTGGTGATCATACGAATAATGCTCCCGGTCCAGACCTGTGATTATGACTTGGCCCCGCCCGCAGCAGCGGCCTTACCGGCCTTCCTGCGGATGCGCTCGCCTTCATACTTGACGCCCTTGCCCTTGTACGGTTCGGGCGGACGGAAGGAACGGATCTTGGCCGCGACCTGACCGACCAGTGCCTTATCGATGCCGCTGATCAGGATGCTGGTCTGTGTCGGGGCGGTGACTTCGATCCCACCGGGCGGAACGAACAGGATGGGATGGGAGAAGCCCAGCAGCAGCTGAAGGCGCTTCCCTTTCATTTCGGCGCGGTACCCGACGCCGACGAGCTCGAGCTTGCGGGCATAGCCGGTGGTCACGCCGACCATCATGTTCTGCAACAGTGCGCGCCAGAGTCCGTGCAATGCGCGGTCGCCCTTCGCTTCCGAGTGACGCTTCACCAGCAACTGGCCATCGGCCATCTCGAGGCTCAGGTTGGGATGCACCGCTGCTTTGAGCGTTCCCTTCGGACCGGTGAGGGTGACCTCACGCTCCGCAACCTGCACTTTCACCCCCTGCTGAACGGGGATAGGTTTCTTTCCAATCCGTGACACGGTGGTCTCTCCTTCGTTACCAGATTTCGCACAGAACTTCGCCGCCGACGCGCGCATCGCGTGCCTGCTTGTCGGTCATCAGACCCTTCGACGTTGAGATGATCGCGATCCCGAGTCCGCCCAGCACCCGCGGAATGGCATCCGCATCCACGTACTTGCGCAGGCCCGGACGGCTCACGCGCTTCAGTCCGGCGATGACCGGCCTGGTATCCTGATACTTCAACTGGATCCGGATCACGCCCTGGGCGGTCTCCTTCACCTCGGTGAAGCCGGCAACATACTGATGCTCCACCAGCAGCTTGGTCATCTCACGCTTCAGGTTCGAAGCCGGCACGTCCACACGCTTGTGGCCTGCCTGAAGGGCGTTCCGCAGCCTGGTCAGATAGTCGGCGACGGGATCGGTCATTGTCATAAGGTCATTCTCCTGCAACTCACACTGTAAACGTGGTTAGTCCCGTACCTCTTACCAGCTCGCTTTGCGCACGCCGGGGATCTTCCCCTCCAACGCGAGATCGCGGAAGGAGATGCGCGAGATCCCGAACTTGCGCATGTACGCCCGCGGGCGGCCGGTCATGATGCACCGGTTGTGCAGACGCGTCGGGCTGCTGTTCCGGGGCAATGCCTGCAGGGCGGCGTAATCTCCCTTCTCTTTGAGCTCCTTGCGCAGTGCGGCATACTTCGCCACGAGTCGTTCGCGCTTCGCCTGCCGGGCCTTTGAACTGGTCTTTGCCATGTGGGACAGCTCCTGTCAGATTATGCTTTCGGTGTCTCGAGTACTTCCTGCCGCTTGACGAACGGCATGCCGAAGGCGCGCAGCAGCTCCTGCGCCTCCTCGTCCGTCTGCGCGGTCGTCACGAACGTGATGTCCATCCCGAAGATCCGCGCGATCTTGTCCACGTCGATCTCCGGGAAGATCGTATGTTCCTTGATCCCGATCGTGTAGTTCCCGCGGCCATCGAACGACGTGTCGGGCAACCCGCGGAAGTCACGGATACGCGGGACCGTCACGCTGATGAACCGGTCGAGGAACTCATACATGATCGTGCGGCGGAGCGTCACGCGGCAGCCGATCGGCATCTTCTCGCGCAGCTTGAAGTTCGAGATCGACTTCTTCGCGCGGGTGATGACGACCTTCTGGCCGACGATGGCTTCGAGGTCTTTGGCGGCGACCTCCACCATCTTGGCATCCTGGGTGGCCACCCCGACGCCCATGTTGATGGCGATCTTCTCGAGACGCGGCACCTGCATCACGTTCGAGTACTGGAACCGCTTCATCAGGGTGGGGATCACCTGGTCCCGGTACATGGTGCTCATGCGGGCCACCACCTTCACCTTGGGGCCCTTGGCCCTGGGGGCCTTCTCCGCAGGTGCCTCTTTCTCCTTGGCGGGCCGCTGGGCCTCTTTCTTCGCCTTCTTGGATTTCTCGTCGCTCATACCGGCTTCAGGGTAATGTGATTATCGTTCAGTGGGCGCGACTCAGAACATCTCGCCCGTTGCTTTCGCCACCCGCATGCGGCGCTTCTTGCCGGTGGTCTCGTCCTTCACCACGCTGGTGCCAACGCGCGTGGGCTGATTCTGCTTCGGGTCCAGCAACATCACGTTCGACACGTGGATGGGTGCCTCGCGCTGGACGATCCCGCCCTGCGGATTCTTCTGGCTCGGACGCGTGTGGCGCTTCATGATGTTCACGCCTTCCACGATGATGCGCTCCCTCTCGGGGTACACCTTCAGCACTTTGCCGGTCTTCCCGCGGGCATTGCCCGCGATGACCATGACGGAATCATTCTTCCTGATCTTCATGCGCCTGGTTCCTTATAACACTTCCGGTGCGAGCGACACGATCTTCATGTACTGGCGCTCGCGCAGTTCGCGGGCCACCGGCCCGAAGATACGGCTGCCGCGGGGTTCGCCGGCATCATTGATGAGGACGGCCGCGTTCTCGTCGAACCGGATGAACGATCCGTCCTTGCGCCGCGTTTCCTTCCTCGTCCGCACGATCACCGCGCGGGCGACCTCGCCCTTTTTCACCGTTGCGTTGGGGATGGCGGACTTGACCGAGACGATGATCTGGTCGCCCAGACCGGCATATCTGCGGTCGGACCCGCCGAGAACCCTGATGCACCGGACCTTCTTGGCGCCCGAGTTATCGGCCACTACGAGGTTTGTTTCTTCCTGGATCATGTGCGTTTACTCCGTGGACGATCGCTCACTTTGCTTTTTCGATGACGGACACCAGGCGCCAGCGCTTCTGCTTGCTCATCGGCCGGGTCTCCATGATCTTCACCGTATCCCCTACGCCCGCGGTGCTCTGCTCATCATGCACCATCAGCTTGGTGGTCCGGCGGAAATACTTCTTGTAGAGTGGATGCGGCACCCGGCGTTCGATCGTGACCAGGATGCTCTTGTTCATCTTCGTGCTCACCACCTTGCCGATACGGGTCTTGCGACGCGTACTGCGGACGGGGGCGACTGCGGCTGCCGACTCAGGGGTCATGACGTCTTCACCTCGGTGTTCTCAGTCTTTGTGGTCTGTCCGGCCGCGGCCGCTGCCTCCCTCTGACGCAGCACCGTCTGGATCCGGGCGATGTCCTTGCGGACCGACCGCACACGGATCGGGCTCTCCAGCTGGCTTGTGGCAAGCTGGAAGCGCAGGTTCGCCAGGTTCTCCTGTTCGTCGGACAACCGACGCTTCAGTTCTTCGATCGAGAGATTGTTCAGTTCAAGTACCTTCATACGCTCTCCTTGGATCAGGCCCCCTCGTAGTCGGGCCGGGTACTGATTTTCGTCTTGATCGGCAGCTTGTGCGACGCCAGGGTGAGCGCTTCGACCGCCGTAGCCTTCGTGGTACCACCCACCTCGAACATCACGCGCCCGGGCTTGATCACCGCCACCCAGTACTCCGGCGCGCCTTTTCCCTTACCCATACGGGTCTCGGCAGGCTTCTTCGTGACCGGCTTGTCCGGGAAGATCCGGATCCAGATCCGACCTTCGCGCTTCATCATGCGGGTCAGGGTCACACGGGCCGCTTCGATCTGCCGCTGGGTGATCCAGCCGGGCTCCAGCGCCTTCAGACCGAAATCCCCGAAGTCCACGTTCGCGCCACGGGTTGCCTTCCCCCGCATGCGTCCGCGCTGCGCCTTCCTGAATTTTACACGTTTCGGCATCAACATGATGTGCTACTCCTGCTTGATCTGATTACTGCCCGCGGCGGGGCTGTGCCGGTTGCTGCATCGTCTGCTGGGCATCCAGCACTTCGCCCTTGCAGATCCATACCTTCACGCCGATCGCTCCGTAAATGGTCCGCGCCGTCGCCGTCGCGTAGTCAATGTCCGCACGCAGCGTGTGCAGCGGGATTCGTCCTTCCTTGTACTGCTCGGTGCGCGCCATTTCCGCGCCGCCCAGACGGCCGGCGGCCTTCACGCGCACACCTTCCGCACCCATGCGCATCGCGGCGGTGATGCCGTTCTTCATCGCGCGCCGGAACGCGATACGTCCCTCGAGCTGCTGCGCAATGTTCTCGGCGACCAGGTACGCATCCAGCTCGGGCCGCTTGATCTCGTTGATCAGGATCTTCACTTCCTTGTTGGTGATCTTCTTCAGCTCTTCCTCGAGCTGCGAGATCTCCTTCCCGCTCCGGCCGATGACGATGCCCGGACGCGACGTGTTGATCGTGATCACCGCACGCTTCGGCGTCCGCTCGATCAGAATGCGGGAGATGCCCGCCTTCTTCAAACGGTTCCGCACGTAGTTGCGGATCGTCCGGTCCTCTTCCAGCTTCCCGGCGAACGACTTCTCGTCGTACCAGTTGGAATCCCAGGAGCGGATGATGCCCAGACGCAGACCGATCGGATGTGTTTTCTGTCCCACGACGATTCCTTCCTTGTGCGGTTACTTCGATTCCTTGGTCGCCGGTTTCGCCGGCTTCGCGGCCTTCGGAGCCGCCTTCTTCTTCGGGGCGTCCTTCTTCTCCGCCTTCTCGGCCACCGGCTTCGCGGCCTTCTTCGGCTGCACCGGCTTCGCCTTCTCCTCCTTCGCCGCCACCACGATCGTCACGTGGTTCGAACGCTTGCGCATCCGGAACGCACGGCCCATCGGGGCCGGCAGGATCCGCTTCATCGCCATGCCGCTGTCCACGAACGCGGTCTTCACGACCATGCCCGCCGGTTCGATGCGCCCTGCATCATCCTTGTTCTGCAGGTTGGCCACCGCCGACCGCAGGACCTTCTCCGCCACCCGCGATGCGTGCTTCGTGGAGTAGTGAAGAATGTGCAGCGCCTCGTCCACCGACTTCCCGCGGATCAGGTCAATGACCAGCCGCATCTTGCGCGGCGAAGTGCCAATGTATCTGTTGATCGCCTTAGCTTCCATGGCTGCTTATCCCGGTTTCGACGTTTCTTCTTTTCTGACGCCCGGATGTCCGCGGAACAACCGGGTCGGGGCGAACTCACCCAACTTGTGCCCGACCATGCCTTCGTGGATGTAGACCGGAATGAACTTGTTCCCGTTGTGCACGGCGAACGTCTGGCCGACAAAGTCCGGCGTAATGGTCGATGCACGGGACCAGGTCTTAATGACCTTCTTCTGGTTCCCCTTCGACAGGGCGGCCACCTGCTCGAGCAGCCGGACGCTAACGAACGGTCCTTTTTTCAGCGAGCGACTCATGCGCTTACTTCCTTCGTTTCACGATGAACTTGCTGGATGCCTTCTTGTGCTTGCGGGTCTTCTTACCCTTGGTATGCCATCCCCATGGTGACACCGGGTGGGGGTTGCCCTGGGGCGATTTGCCCTCGCCGCCACCGTGCGGGTGGTCGACCGGATTCTGCACCACACCGCGCGACTGCGGACGGATGCCCAGCCAGCGGTTGCGGCCCGCCTTGCCAACGCTCAGATTCTCGTGATCGGCATTCCCGACGCCACCGATGGTGGCCATGCACTCGAGCGCAATGGCACGGACCTCGCCGGACGGCATGCGGAGCTGCGCGAACTTGCCTTCCTTCGCCATCAACTGCACGGCCATGCCCGCGCTGCGCGCGACCTGCGCACCCTTGCCCGGACGGAGTTCGATGTTGTGCACGAACGTGCCCGCGGGGATGTTCGCCAGCGGCATCGCGTTGCCCGTGCGGATCTCGGCATCGGCCCCGGACCGGAGCACGTCGCCCACCTTCACGCCTTCGGGCGCGATGATGTACCGGCGTTCGCCATCGGCGTACTGGAGCAGCGCGATGCGCGAGGAGCGGTTCGGATCGTATTCGATCGCCGTCACCTTCGCATCCATGCCGGTCTTGTTCCGCTTGAAATCGATCACGCGGTAGAAGCGCTTGTGCCCGCCCCCACGGTGACGCGAGGTGACGCGGCCCGTGTTGTTCCGACCGCCGCTCTTGCGCAGCGGCTCGATCAATCCCTTTTCGGGACGGCTCTTGGTGATCTCGGTGAAGGCGGGGACGGATGCCCAGCGCGTTCCCGGTGTCACCGGCTTGAGTTTACGTATGGCCATGGTGATTCTCTATCGCTGTTGACTATCAAACATTCTGGAAGAACTCGATCTTGTCGCCTGCCTTCAGGCGCACGATCGCTTTTTTCCAAGCGGAGGTCCTGCCTTCAAAGCGCCCGCGCTTGGTCATCTGCGACTTGGCCTTGCCTTTGTACCGGATGGTACGGACGTCCAGGACCGTGACGTTGAATTTCTTCGCTACTGCCTGCGCAATGGAGATCTTGTTGGCCGCCAGGGACACTTCGAAGGCATACTGACCCTTCTCCTGCAGCGCAGTCATCTTTTCCGTGACGATCGGTCTCTTCAGAATGCCAGTCATGGTCGCTTCACGCGCTCTTAGTTCTTGAACGTATTCTGCAACACCTCCAGCGCGCTCTTCTGGATGAGCAGCACCTGGGTGTTCACGAAATCATAGGTCGACGCCTTGTCGGCCTGCGCCACGTGCAGCCCGGGGATGTTCCGGCCGGACTTCACCACGTTGGCATCGGGCCTGGCGAGGAGCAGGAGCGTCTTGGTGGAACCGAGCTCCAGCGCCTTCAGCACGCCCATCATCTCCTTGGTCTTCGGCACGGCCGTCGAGAAATCCTCGATCACCCGGATCAGACCTTCCTTCGCCTTGAGCGAGAGCGCGGACTTCCGTGCCAGACGGCGCATGCCTGCCGGCAACTGGTTCGTGTAGTCGCGCGGCTCGGGCCCGAAGATCGAACCACCGCCGACCATCACGGGCGACCGCGAGGTGCCCTGACGGGCCATACCGGTGTGCTTCTGCTTGAACGGCTTCTTGCCGCCGCCCCGCACTTCCCGGCGCGTCTTCACCTTGGACGTGCCCTGACGCTGATTGTCGAGGTACACGCGCACCGCACGGTAGATCAGATGATGGTTCGGCTCGATCCCGAAGATGTCCTCCGAGAGCTTCACCGTCTCACCGCTCTTCGTCCCGTCCTTCTTATATACGTTGAGTTCCATCGCCGCACTCTGTCGTTACTGTTGAGTCGTGAGCTTGTGGATTTCCACGACGCCGTTCACCGCGCCGGGGACCGAACCCTTGATCAGAAGCAGGTTCGAGTCCGCGATCACGCCGACCACCGTCAGGTTGCGCACCGTGATCTGGGTGCCGCCCATCCGTCCCGCCATGCGTTGCCCTTTGAAGACACGCGACGGATACGACGATGAGCCGATGGAGCCCGGTGCACGCATGCGGTCGCTCTGACCGTGCGTCCGCGCGCCGCCGCCGAAGTGATGCCGTTTCACGACGCCCTGGAAGCCGCGCCCTTTGGAGGTGCCGACCACCTTGACGACGTCGCCTTTGGCAAACACCCGGTCGACCGTGAACTCCTGGCCGGGTTGCATTTCTGCGATCCCGTTCCCGCGGAACTCACGTACGACACGCGCCAGCTTTGCCCCGGCCTTCGCGAAATGTCCGCGCAGGGGCTTGCTGACGAGCCGTTCTTTCTTCTCCCCGAACCCGAGTTGAACCGCCTCATACCCGTCACGCTCTTTGGTACGGATCTGCGTGACGTAGCAGGGGCCGGCTTCAATCACCGTGCAGGGGATCACCTGACCAGATTCATCGAAGATGCTGGTCATGCCGAGTTTTTTTCCAAGTAGTCCTGTCATACCACCATCCATGTATGCATGCACTTGCCGCCCAGGAGGCCGCACCACTGCGGACACTGCTCCCGACGCCGTTCTCCCGTCCCGTCCGATGGGCCCCGCAAGCGGGACCCATCGTCAGGGGGTACACCTGTGTTGTCGTTGGTCCGGTTAGACCTTGATCTCGACGTCGACGCCCGCGGGAAGATCCAGCTTCATCAGGGAGTCAACGGTCCTGTTCGTCGAGTTCAGAATATCGATCAGCCGCTTGTGCGCGCGCGTCTCGAATTGCTCCCTCGACTTCTTGTCAACATGAGGTGACCGAAGCACAGTATAGACCGTACGCTTCGTGGGTAACGGAATCGGGCCGGAGACCACAGCGCCTGTTGACTTGACAGTCTTGATGATCTTTTCCGCAGACTTGTCGATCAGGTTGTGATCGTACGATTTGAGCTTTATGCGTATTTTTTGACCGGCCACGGTTAACAGTACTCCTTATTCCAGGATCTTTGTGACAACGCCTGCGCCGACCGTGTGGCCGCCTTCGCGGATAGCGAAGCGGAGACCTTCTTCCATTGCGATCGTGGTGATGAGCTCCACGAGAAGGTTGTCCACATTGTCACCAGGCATGATCATTTCCGTGCCGGCCGGAAGCGTGGCAACACCCGTCACGTCCGTCGTCCGGAAGTAGAACTGCGGACGATAGCCATTGAAGAACGGGGTGTGACGACCGCCTTCTTCCTTCTTCAGCACGTACACCTGTGCATTGAACTTCTTGTGCGGCGTCACCGAGTTCGGCTTCGCCACGACCATACCACGCTCCAGCTCGGTCTTGTCCACGCCGCGCAGCAACAGACCCGCATTGTCACCCGCCTGCACCTCGCTCAGTTCCTTGCGGAACATCTCGGCGCCGGTGATGACCGTCTTCTTGTGCGCACCCAGACCGATGAGTTCGACTTCGTCACCGACCTTCGCCGCACCACGCTCCACACGGCCCGTTCCCACCGTACCGCGACCGGTGATCGAGAACACGTCCTCGATCGGCATCAGGAACGGCTTGTCGATGTCACGCTGCGGCACCGGGAAGTAGCTGTCCACCGCGTCCATCAGGTCCATGATGCACTTGAATGCCGGATCGTCGGACTTCGAATCGGGCTTCACGGCGGCTTCCATCGCCTTCAACGCGCTGCCACGCACGATCGGGATCTCATCGCCCGGATAGTCGTTCTTCTTCAGCAGATCGCGGAGCTCGAGCTCGACCAGGTCCAGCAGTTCGGCATCGTCCACCGCGTCCACCTTGTTCATGAACACCACCATGCGCGGCACACCGACCTGGTGGGCGAGCAGGATGTGCTCACGCGTCTGCGGCATGGGGCCGTCGGTCGCGGCGACCACGAGGATGGCACCGTCCATCTGGGCGGCACCCGTGATCATGTTCTTGATGTAGTCGGCGTGGCCGGGGCAGTCCACGTGCGCATAATGGCGCTTGTCCGTGGAGTACTCGACGTGGGCCGTTGCAATGGTGATACCGCGTTCGCGCTCTTCCGGTGCGTTGTCGATGCTATCGAACGTACGGATGGCGGACAGACCCTTTTTCGCCAGCACCATGGTGATGGCGGCGGTCAGCGTGGTCTTGCCATGATCGACATGGCCAATGGTGCCCACGTTCAAGTGTGGTTTGTCGCGCGTGAATTTCTCTTTTGCCATTGCTCTATTCTCCTCTGGATAGAAGGGGATATTACGCCGTTACAGAATTCTTTCCTTTGATCTTTTCGATGATGGCTTCCGCAACGCTCTTCGGCGCCTCATCGTAGTGCGACAGCTCCATCGAGTAGATGGCGCGCCCCTGGGTCATGGAGCGCAATGTCGTCGAATACCCGAACATCTCGGAGAGCGGCACCATCGCCTTGATCACCTGCGCGTCCTTGCGGGGCGCCATGCCGGAGATCTTGCCGCGCCGTGAGTTCAGATCGCCCATCACGTCGCCCATGTACTCCTCGGGCGTGACGACCTCCACACCCATGATCGGCTCGAGGATCGCCGGGTCCGCCTTGCGGGCGGCATCCTTGAATGCCATGGAGCCGGCGATCTTGAACGCCATTTCCGACGAGTCCACCTCGTGGAACGAGCCGTCGAACAGCTTCACCTTGATGTCCTCGACCGGATACCCGGCCAGCACACCGTTGCGCATCGCCTCGGCGATCCCCTGCTCCACCGGCTTGATGTATTCCTTCGGGATCACGCCGCCCACGATGGCGTTCTCGAAGACAAACCCCTTCCCCTTCTCGTTGGGCTCCACTTCGATCCAGACATGACCGAACTGGCCGCGGCCACCGCTCTGCCGCACGAACTTCCCCTCCTGCTGCACCTTCTTGCGGATCGTCTCTTTGTACGCGACCTGCGGCTTGCCGATGTTCGCCTCGACCTTGAACTCGCGGCGCATGCGGTCGACAATGATCTCCAGATGAAGCTCGCCCATACCGCTGATGATCGTCTGGCCGGTCTCTTCGTTGGTCGAGACTCGCAACGTCGGGTCCTCTTCGGACAGCTTCGCCATCGCTTCGCCCATCTTCTCCTGGTCCGCCTTCGTCTTCGCTTCGATCGCGACGTGGATCACCGGATCAGGGAACGTCATCTTCTCGAGAATGAGCGGATCGTCTTCGGTGCACAACGTATCGCCGGTCCGGGTGTTCTTCAACCCCACCGCCGCCACGATGTCGCCCGCGTAGGCCTCATCCACATCTTCCCGCGTGTTCGCATGCATCCGCAGGATGCGGCTCAGACGCTCCTTCTTGTCCGTGATCGAGTTGTACACGTACGAACCCGACTTCAGGGTGCCAGAGTAGATGCGGAAATATGTCAGCTTGCCGACGAACGGGTCGGACATGATCTTGAACGCCAGCGCCGTGAAGGGCTCCTTGTCGGAGACCTTGCGCTCGACCTTGTCGGTCATGTTCACATGATGACCGGTCACCGTGCCCGTGTTCAGGTCCAGCGGCGACGGCAGGTACTGGATCACCGAGTCCAGCAGCATCTGCACGCCCTTGTTCTTGAAGGACGAGCCGCACAGGACCGGGATGATATTCACTTTGAGGCACGACTTGCGCAGCGCGGCACGGATCTCGGTGGGCGTGATCTCCTTGCCCTCGAGATATTTCTCGAGCAGCGTATCATCCTCGTCGGAGATCGCTTCGAGCATCTTCGTGCGGTAGACCTGGGCACGGCCCTGCATGTCATGCGGGATGTCCATCTCGTCCCACTCGGTGCCGAGCGAGGACTCGCGGTACATCATGGCCTTCATGGTGACGAGGTCGATGATGCCGGCGAACATGTCGCCTTCACCCACAGGGATCTGGATCGGCACCGCATGGGCACCGAGCCGGTCCTTCATCATCTGCACCACGTTCAGGAAGTCGGCGCCGACACGGTCCATCTTGTTGATGAACGCCATGCGGGGGACGCCATACTTGTCCATCTGACGCCACACGGTCTCGGACTGCGGCTCGACGCCGCCAACGGCGCAGAACAGCGCGATCGCACCGTCCAGCACGCGCAGCGAGCGCTCGACCTCGGCCGTGACGTCCACGTGACCCGGGGTGTCAATGATATTGATACGGTGGTTGTCCCAGAAACAGGTGGTCGCCGCGGAAGTAATGGTGATGCCGCGCTCTTTCTCCTGCTCCATCCAGTCCATGGTGGCAGCACCGTCATGGACTTCGCCCATGCGGTGGAGAACACCGGTATAGAACAGGATGCGTTCCGTCGTTGTGGTTTTTCCGGCATCGATATGTGCGCTGATGCCGATATTGCGCGTCCGCTCAAGCGGATATTGTCGCGGCATACGTTCTTCTTACCACTTAAAATGGGCGAACGCCTTGTTGGCTTCGGCCATCTTATGTGTGTCTTCCTTTTTCTTGATGGCGCTGCCTTCACCGGTGGAGGCAGCAATGAATTCGGATGCCAGCTTCTGCGCCATGGACCGCTCTTTGCGGGCCGAGGCGTAGGAGATAAGCCAGCGAATGGCAAGCGCAATGCTCCGCCCGGACCGCACTTCGGTCGGCACCTGGTAGGTGGCACCGCCAACACGACGGGCCTTCACCTCCAGCATCGGACGCGCGTTCGACATCGCCTTCTTAAAGACGTCGATGCCGTTCAACTTCGTGCGCTCTTCGATGATCCCGAAGGCATCATAGAGGATCCGGCGGGCCTTGTGCTTCTGGCCGCCTTCCATGATGTTATTAATGAATTCCGACACCAGCACATCGTTGTACCGGGGGTCGGGAATGCGGATACGGGTTCCTGCGCGTTTCTTTCTCACTGCGAGACCTGGATTGGTTTGCTACGATTTCTTGGCTTTTTTGGCGCCGTATTTCGACCGGCCCTGTTTCCGTTCCGCGACACCTGCGGTATCCAGCGTGCCACGGATGATATGGTAGCGCACACCGGGAAGGTCCTTCACCCTGCCCCCACGGATCATCACGATGCTGTGCTCCTGCAGATTGTGCCCTTCGCCCGGGATATAGGCCGTAACCTCAACCCCATTGGACAGACGGACACGGGCCACCTTCCGGAGGGCCGAATTCGGCTTTTTCGGGGTGGTCGTATACACACGCGTGCACACCCCCCGCTTCTGGGGGTTCCCGCTGATGGCGGGCGCCTTGCTCTTGTATGTCACCGCACGGCGGCTTTTCCGCACGAGCTGATTGATCGTCGGCACGTTGGCTCCGAAAAACTACAGGATCGTGATGAACTTGGATATAAAGACAGCCTTACAAGGTACAACTTTTTTTGCCGAATGTCAAGGCGTCGTTTGACGTTCGCGAATTCTTGGCCGAACCACCTCGGAATCGGCAGTTTGCGGCTCCTCCGCGACCAACCGCACACCCGTCGGCGGAACCACCAGATCCGTGAACTTCTTCAGACCCGTTCCCGCCGGGATCAGATGGCCCATGATCACGTTCTCCTTCAGGCCGAGCAGGAAGTCCGTTTTGCCCTCGATCGCCGCATCCGTCAGCACCTTCGTGGTCTCCTGGAACGAGGCCGCCGAAATGAAGCTGTCGGTCGACAATGCCGCGGACGTGATCCCCAACAAGACCGGTTCCGATGTCGCCGGATCCGCTTCCCGCTTCTCGATGACCTTCTTGCTCCGCTTCTTCAGGTCGAGGTTCAATTCACGGAATTTCTTCAGCGTGATGAGCTGGCCGTTCTTCACCTTCGAGGAGTCACCCTTGTCCTTCACGAACACCTTGTCGCGCAGCGACTCGTTCTCTTCCTCGAACACCAGCTTGTCCACGAAATCCCCTTCCAGGAACTTCGTGTCACCCGATTCCGCGATGCGCAACTTCTGCATCATCATGCGCACGATGGTCTCGATGTGCTTGTCGTTGATCTTCACGCCCTGGATACGGTAGACTTCCTGGATCTCGTTCACCAGGTACTCCTGCACCGCACCCACACCCTTGATGCGCAACACGTCGTGCGGATCGATGGCGCCGTCCGACAACCGCTCGCCGGCCCGGATCACGTCGTTGTTCTGCACGAGCACGTGCTTACCCAACGAGATGGGGTACTTGCGCACATCCTTCCCGTCGTGGCTCGTCACGATCACCTCGCGCGCACCACGCTTCTGCGCACCGAAACTCACCACGCCGTCGATCTCGGACACCACCGCGGGATCGCTCGGGCTCCGCGCTTCGAACAGCTCCGTCACGCGCGGCAGACCGCCCGTGATGTCGCGCGTCTTGCCGATGTCACGCGGGATTCGCACGAGGATCGTTCCCGGCGCGATCTCCTGACCATCGTTCACCGCAAGGTGCGCACGCGTCGGGACGATGTAACTGCCCAGCTTATGCTCCTTCGTACCGCGGTGTTCCACGACCACGAGGCTCGGGACCAGCGTCTTGTCGCGCGTATCAATGACGACCTTCTGGATGTGTCCCGTCTGCTCGTCGTCGATCTCACGGTACGTCACGTTCTCCTTCAGATCCGAGTACCGCACCATGCCGCCATGTTCCGAGATGATGACCGCGTTGTACGGATCCCACTCGTAGATGATCTCGCCCTTCGACACATGCGCGCCATCGGCGACCAGCATATGCCCGCCGTAGGGCACGTCATACTTCGTCATGATCCGGTTGTCCTGGTCCAGAACGTTCACGATGCCGCTGCGCCCGACCACGACCACATTCGTCTTCCCTTCGTCATCCACTTCGATCAGCTTGAGCCCTTCATACTGGAGCTTGCCGTCGAACTTGGACTGGACGCGGGACTGCGATTCGATGAGCGACGCCGTACCGCCGGTATGGAACGTCCGCAGTGTCAGCTGCGTGCCCGGTTCGCCGATGGACTGCGCGGCGATGGTCCCCACCGCCTCGCCGGGCTGGATCAGCTTGCCCGTCGTCAGGTTGCGGCCGTAGCACAGCGCGCAGATACCGCGCTTCGCCTCGCACGTCAGCACGGAACGGATCTCGACCGTCTCGATGGACGACTCCGCAATGCGCTCGGCCCTCTCCTCGTCGATCATGTCGCCGGAGGCAACGATGATCTCGCCGGTCAGCGGATTCGCCACATCGTGCACCGCCACGCGGCCCAGGATGCGCTCGTACAACGGCTCCTTCACATCCTCACCTTCCTTCAATGCACCCGTCACCACACCGCGGATCGTGCCGCAGTCGTGCATGGTGATGATGGCATCCTGCGCCACATCCACCAGACGCCGCGTCAGGTAGCCGGCATCAGCCGTCTTCAGAGCGGTATCGGCAAGACCCTTGCGGGCACCGTGGGTGGAGATGAAGTACTCGAGGATCGACAGCCCCTCACGGAAGTTGGCGATGATCGGGTTCTCGATGAGTTCGCCGGTGGCACCGGAGAGCGATTTCTGCGGCTTGGCCATGAGGCCACGCATGCCGGCCAGCTGGCGCACCTGCTCCTTGGAACCGCGGGCGCCGGAGTCGACCATCATGAACAGCGAGTTGAAGCCGTCACGCGACTTCGACAGCGATTCGAAGAGGCGGTCGGCCACACGGCTCGTCGCACGCGTCCAGATGTCGATCACCTTGTTGTACCGTTCACCACGCGTGATGAACCCGCGCGACCACTGGCTGTCCACTTCGTCCACGCTCTTCTGCGCCTTGGCGATGATCTCGTCCTTCTCCTTCGGGATGACGACGTCATCCAGACCGACGGAGAGGCCGCCCTTGGTCGCATAGCGGAATCCGATGTTCTTCAGGTCATCCAGGAAGCCGGCCGTCTTGAGGTTGCCGACGCGGCGGAACGATGTGGAGATGATCTGCACGAGCCGCTTCTTGTTCAGCAGCTCGTTGATGAACCCGACCTCCGCCGGCACGATCTGATTGAAGATCACGCGACCGGTGGTCGTTTCGATGATCTGTCCGTTGATGCGCACCTTGATGCGGGCATGCAACGCCACCTTGCGGTGGTTGTACGCCACGATCACTTCCGCGGGCGAGGAGAAGGTCAGACCTTCCCCCACATCGCCGGCGCGCGACTTGGTCAGATAGTAGCACCCGAGCACCTGGTCCTGCGTCGGGGTCACGATCGGGGACCCGCTGGCGGGCGACAGGATGTTATGGCTCGAGAGCATGAGGATGCGGGCTTCGAGCTGGGCATCGAACGACAGCGGCACGTGCACGGCCATCTGGTCGCCGTCGAAGTCGGCGTTGAACGCCGTACACACCATCGGGTGGATACGGATCGCCTTGCCTTCGACCAGCACCGGCTGGAATGCCTGGATGCCGAGACGATGCAGCGTCGGGGCGCGGTTGAGCAGCACCGGGTGCCCGTCGATGATGTGCTCCAGGATCTCCCACACCTCGGGGCCCTTCTTGTCCACCATCTTCTTCGCGCTCTTCACCGTCTTCACGATGCCGCGCTCGATGAGCTTGCGGATGATGAACGGCTTGAAGAGCTCGACCGCCATGTCCTTGGGCAGACCGCATTCATGCAGGTGCAGCTCGGGACCGACGACGATGACGGAACGGCCGGAATAGTCGACGCGCTTGCCGAGCAGGTTCTGACGGAAGCGGCCCTGCTTGCCTTTCAGCATGTCGGACAGCGACTTCAGCGCGCGGTTGTTGTCGCTCCGCACCGCGTTGATGCGGCGCGAGTTGTCGAAGAGCGAATCCACCGCTTCCTGCAACATGCGCTTCTCGTTCCGGAGGATGACGTCCGGCGCCTTGATGTCGATCAGGCGCTTCAGACGGTTGTTCCGGATGATCACGCGGCGGTACAGGTCGTTCAGGTCGGACGTCGCGAACCGGCCGCCCTCGAGGGGCACCAGCGGACGCAGTTCCGGCGGGATGACCGGGACGATGTCCAGGACCATCCACTCGGGGCGGTTCAACGGCGAATTCTCACGCTCGCGGAACGCCTCGACCACGCGCAGGCGCTTGAGGGCTTCCTGCTTCTTCTGCACCGAGGTCTCTTCACGGATCTGCGCGCGCAGTTCGGCCGCCAGCAATTCGATGTCGACCTGCTTCAGGAGAGCCTTGACCGCCTCGCCGCCGATCTGCGCCACAAAACGGCGCTTGTCGGTCACCTCGAGGTCGTCGTTGTTCTCCGGCAGCGAGGCCAGGATCTCGAAGTACTGCTCTTCCGAGATCAGGTCCTTCCGCTGCAGTCCCGTCAGGCCCGGGTTGACCACCACGTACGATTCGTAGTAGATGATCTTCTCGAGGTCCTTGGTCGTCATCCCGAGGATGTAGCCGATCTTGGACGGCAGCGAGCGGAAGTACCAGATATGGACCACCGGCACGGCCAGGGCGATATGCCCCATCCGTTCGCGGCGGACGCTCTTCTGGGTCACTTCCACCCCGCACCGGTCGCAGATGATGCCCCGGTAGCGGATGCGTTTGTACTTGCCGCAATGGCATTCCCAGTCGCGGACCGGGCCAAAGATCTTCTCACAAAAGAGACCATCTTTTTCGGGCCGGAAGGACCGGTAATTGATCGTCTCCGGCTTCGTTACCTCGCCGTGGGAACGGGCGAGGATCATGTCCGACGACGCCAGGCTGATGACGATCTTGGAAAAACTCTTGCGCGTTTCTCGTTCGTGACGCAGCAATGGGTACCTCCTCAGTCGGTGGTGTCGCTACTCCAGTTTCACATCCAGTCCGAGTCCCATGAGCTCCCGGATGAGCACGTTGAACGATTCCGGAACGTTGGACTCGGGCAGGTTATCTCCCTTGACGATCGCCTCATAGACCTTGGCACGGCCGGAGACGTCGTCACTCTTCACGGTCAGGATCTCCTGCAGCACGTGTGCTGCACCGTACGCCTCAAGCGCCCAGACCTCCATCTCTCCGAAGCGCTGGCCGCCGAACTGGGCCTTGCCACCGAGGGGCTGCTGGGTGATGAGGGAATACGGCCCGATCGACCGGGCATGGATCTTATCGTCGACAAGGTGCGACAGTTTGAGCATGTAGATGACGCCGGTCGTGACTTCCTGGTCGAACCGCTCGCCCGTCCGGCCGTCGTACAGGACGGACCGTGACGTCGTGCCCTTGCCGGCCTTCTGCAGTTCGCCCGCCACGTCATCCCACGTCGCACCGTCGAAGATCGGCGATGCGTACTTCGTCCCGAGCGAGAGCCCCGCCCAACCGAGCGCGGTCTCGAACAGCTGGCCCAGGTTCATGCGGGAAGGCACGCCCAGCGGGTTCAGCACGATGTCCACCGACCTGCCATCCGGCAGGAACGGCATATCGGCCGCAGGCACCACGCGCGAGACGACACCCTTGTTACCGTGACGGCCGGCCATCTTGTCGCCCACGGACAGCTTGCGCTTCTTGGCGACGTACACCTTGGCCAGCTGCACCACGCCGGGGGGCAGTTCATCGCCGAGCTGGATCTTGTTCTTCTCGTGGCGGAACTCTTCCTCGATCGCTGCCAGCTTGTCGAAGTAGTTCGTGTAGATCTTGCTCAGGGTGGTGTTCTTGCGCTTGTCCTCGACCCACTCTTTCGTGTGGTCCAGCTTCTCCAGGTCCTCATAGGACTCGAAGGTATCGCGGCGGAAGGTCGTCCCGCTGCGGAACACCATGTTGCCGTCGTTGTCGCGCACGCCGACCGACTTCTCCTCGTCGAGCAGGATGCCCAGCTTGGAGGCAAGGCGTTCGCGCAGCTCGGCAAGGATCTTCCGGCGCTGGCGGTCGAGGGCATCGCTCCGCTTCTTGTCCTCTTTCTTGGACTCGGCGTCCTTCTTCTTGCGGCTGAAGAGCTTCGTATTGATGACCACGCCCTTCATGCCCGGAGGCGCTTTCAGCGACGCATCCTTCACATCGCCGGCCTTCTCGCCGAAGATCGCCTTCAATAGCTTCTCTTCGGGGGTCGGGTCCGATTCGCCCTTCGGCGTGATCTTGCCGATGAGGATATCGCCTTCCACCACCTCGGCGCCGATGCGGATGATGCCGTTCTCGTCCAGGTCCTTCGTGGCTTCCTCGCTGACGTTCGGGATCTCCCGGGTCAGTTCTTCTTCGCCACGCTTCGTATCGCGGACCTGCAATTCGAACTCCTCGATATGGATCGAGGTGAACACGTCGTTCGACACCATCCGTTCGCTGACGATGATGGCATCTTCAAAGTTGTAGCCGTTCCACGGCATGAACGCCACGACCACGTTGCGACCGAGCGCGAGCTCGCCGCCTTCCGTCGCTGCGCCATCGGCCAGCACGTCGCCCTTCCGCACGCGGTCACCCGGTTTCACCACGGCACGCTGGTTGATGCAGGTGTCCTGGTTGGTCCGGAAGAACTTCGTGAGCGGATACTCCACCCGGCGCTTATCTTCGAAGGAGATGAGTGCCTCGGTGCTGTTCTCGTCGATGTCGTACTCGACCATGATGCGGTCGGCATCGACGTACGTCACGATGCCATTACGTTCGGCCACCGTGAGCGCGCGTGCATCGCGGGCGATCTTCTCCTCGAGGCCCGTGCCCACGATCGGGGCTTCCGGACGGAGGAGCGGCACCGCCTGGCGCTGCATGTTCGAACCCATGAGTGCGCGGTTCGCATCGTCGTGCTCGAGGAACGGGATGAGTGCCGCCGCCGCGCTCACGATCTGGTTCGGCGCGACGTCCATATAATTGACCTCATCCGGCTTCACCACCGGGAAGTCGCTCTGGAAGCGGGCTTTCACGCGCTCCATCTGGAAATTGCCGCGCGTATCGAGCGGCGCATTCGCCTGGGCGACCGTCAGGTTCTCTTCCTGTTCTGCCGTCAGGAACTCGATCTCGTCCAGCACCCGCCCCTTGACCACGCGGCGATACGGGGTCTCGATGAACCCGAACTCGTTGACGCGGGCATGGATACAGAGCGAAGAGATCAGACCGATGTTCGGACCTTCCGGCGTCTCGATGGGGCAGAGGCGGCCGTAGTGCGTATAGTGCACGTCGCGCACCTCGAAGCCGGCACGCTCGCGGGTCAGACCGCCCGGTCCAAGGGCCGACATGCGGCGCTTGTTCGTCAGTTCGGCCAGCGGATTGGTCTGGTCCATGAACTGCGACAGGGGGTTCGTCCCGAAGAACGCATTGATCACGCTGCTGATGGTGCGGGCGTTGACCATGTCCTGCGGCGTGAGGTTCTCGCTGTCACGCACGTTCATCCGCTCGCGGATCGTGCGGGCCATGCGGGCCAGACCGATGTTGAACTGTCCGGCGATCTGCTCGCCCACCGTGCGGACACGGCGGTTGCCGAGGTGATCGATATCATCGACCGCGCGTTTCTTCTGCTGCAGTTCGATGAGGTAGTTGATGATGGCGATGATGTCGCCCTTCGTCAGCGTCGTGGTCGACACCGGGATGTCGAGGCCCAGCTTGCTGTTGATACGGTAGCGGCCGACATCGCCGAGATCGTACCGCTTCTCATTGAAGAAGAGGCGGTCGATGAGGGTCTTGGCGGTCTCCAGATCGGGCGCGTCGCCCGAGCGGAGCTGCTTGTAGATGGCCGTGAGGGCATCCTCTTCGGACCGGACACTGTCCTTGAGGATGGTCTTGGCGATGACCGATTCCTCGTTCCCCTGCTGCTGCAGGAGGCGGATCTTCTTGACGCCGGCCTTCTTGATGCGCTTGATGATCTCGGCATCCAGGCGGGTGTCCTTGTTGAGGAAGATCTCGCCCGTCTTCCGGTCCACCACGTCGCTGCAGATCATCCGGCCTTCGAATGATTCGAGGTCGGCCTTGGCGACATCCACTTCTTCCACGAGGTTGAAGAGGGTGAGGATCTCGTCATCGGACGAGTACCCGAGGGCGCGGAGGAGCGTGGTGACCGGGAACTTCTTCTTCCGGTCGATGTACGCATACATCACGTTGTTGATATCGGTCGTGAACTCGACCCACGACCCGCGGAACGGGATGATACGCGCGGAATAGATCGGCGTCCCATTCGGGTGCATGGATTCGCTGAAGAACACGCCGGGGGAACGGTGCAGCTGGCTCACCACGACGCGTTCGGCGCCGTTGATGATGAACGTTCCCTTGTTCGTCATCGTCGGCAGGTTGCCGAGATAGACGTCCTGTTCGATGGTATTGATGAAGCTCTTCCCGTCCTCGGCCTTCTGCGACAGGCGCAGTTTGGCCTTCACCGGCACGGCGTACGTGAGTCCGCGCTCGACGCACTCGGCGACGGCGTACTTCGGCTTCTCCACGTAGTACTCGACGAACTCGAGGAGGAAATTCTCGCGGGCGTCGGTCACAGGGAAATTCATCTTGAACACGGCCTGCAGCCCGCGGTTCTTCCGCCGTGCGGGTGCGGCATCGGCCTGCAGGAAGCTTTCCCACGACTCGAGCTGGATGTTCAGGAGATCGGGTGCATCGATGATCTCCGGGATCTTGCCGAACGAGATGCGCTTGTTGGCTTGATTCTTCAAGAGCGCCACTCCTTGGTCAGTGTCTGGTGTACGGCATCGGGGACACGCGTACCGCTAAAAACAGAAACAGCAAGCCACACGGAGGGGGCCTGCTTGTGGGTACGACAGAATGTTGTCAGAGACATAACGCGGTTCACCCGACCGTGTGTTACAATCCAGGGCTTCCCGGCCTGCCGTCAGCATCTCTCCCGTTCCGGAACGTCGGAGGTGCTCACGCGGGCCGGTCAGCCCCGG
Source organism: Bacteroidota bacterium (assembly GCA_030835135.1). GTDB lineage: Bacteria > Bacteroidota > Ignavibacteria > UBA10030 > UBA6906 > JAGDMK01. The sequence continues at coordinate 3,671 of JAUQWO010000076.1, read as the reverse complement.
GGACTACCTGCTTACTTCAGCTCGACCGATGCTCCGGCTTCTTCGAGTTCCTTCTTCAGCTTCTCCGCGTCGTCCTTGGAGATGGATTCCTTGATCGGCTTCGGTGCACCATCCACCAGATCCTTGGCTTCCTTCAGGCCGAGGCCCGTGGCAGCGCGGACGACCTTGATCACGTTGATCTTCTGGGCACCGGCTTCCTTCAGGACGACCGTGAACTCGGTCTTCTCTTCGACGGCGGCGGCGGCTGCTGCGGGCGCGGCACCGGCCATCATCATCGGAGCGGCGGCGGTGACACCGAACTTGTCCTCGAGGGCCTTCTTCAGTTCGACGGCTTCGAGCAGGGTCAGTTTTTCAATTTTCTCTACGATCTCGGCAACTGCGGACATGATGACTCTCCTTGATTATTCTTCTCGTTTCACTCTCGTTGCGGGAACTCAGGCGGCCTTCTTCTTGCCGAGTTCATCGATGACGCTGACCAGTTCACGGATCACGGCGTTCACGGTACCCGGGACGCCGGCGAGCGGCGCGTTGATGCTGCCCAGGATGCCTGCGATCACGTCGCCACGCGACGGGATCAGGGCGATCTCTGCCAGACGGGAGCCGTCGTACACTTCGCGCTCGATCACGCAGATCTTCAGCTTGAGCTTCTTGTGCTTCTCGCTGAACTTCTGAATGACCTTCGCGGGCGCGACCGGATCGTCAAAGGCAAATGCGACACCCGTCGGGCCTTTGAGGCCGGGGAATACCTTGTCGTATCCGCCCAGTTGCTCGAGTGCCTTCCGGATAAGGGTGTTCTTCGCGACGACATAGTCGATACCGGACTTCCGGAGCTCACGGCGCAATTCCGTCGCCTGCTCCACGGTCAGACCGCTGAAGTCGGTGAAGAACATCCCGTGCGCACGGCCCGCGACCTCCGCCACATCGGCGATGATCTGTTCTTTCTCCGTACGTTTCATTACGTCCTTCCTACCTCACGGGAGGTATGTGCGCGCTGAGAGAGAAGCCCCGGTGATACACCCCGGGCAATGAACGCGCAGCAGTTGATTAGTGAGTGCGTAACACCTGGTTCTTATTGATGCACCGCATGTGCGGTACGATCAATTTCCACTCCGATACCCATCGTACTGGAGAGGTGAATGCTCTTGATATACGTCCCCTTGGCCGTCGGCGGACGCAGCCGGTTGACGGCGTTGATGAACGCATGAATATTGTCCACCAGCGCCTTGGGCTCGAAGCTCGCCTTCCCGACGCTCGAATGCAGGATGCCGGCCTTGTCCACGCGGAATTCGATCTTCCCGGCCTTCACTTCCTTCACGGCCTTGGCAACGTCCTGCGTCACCGTGCCGCTCTTCGGGTTGGGCATGAGGCCCCGGGGACCGAGGATCTTGCCCAGCTTGCCGACCTCGCCCATCACATCCGGCGTGGCGATGATCACATCGATGTCGGCCCAGCCTGCCTGGATCTTCTGGACGTATTCCGCCAATCCGGCATGGTCTGCCCCGGCCGCCTTCGCTTCTTCATCGCGGGGCGGGCGGGCCATGACGAGCACGCGGACCTCGCGGCCGATGCCATGAGGCAACGCCACGGTACCGCGCACGGCCTGATCGGCCTTCTTGGGATCGACGCCCAGACGAACGGCGATATCGACCGATTCAACGAATTTCGCGGTCGCGGTCGCCTTCACCTTGGCGACGGCCTCTTCGACCGAATACACCTTGTCCATATCCACCTGCTTGGACAAGGCGGTAAAACGCTTGCTCATCTTCATCGCAATAGTGCTTTCGTGTGGTATTATCGTCCGGGATGGCCGGACTCCCACCGGCGTGCGAACACGCCGAACCCTTTAGTCTTCGACGACCGTCAACCCCATGCTGCGGGCGGTGCCGGCGACCATGCTCATCGCCGCATCGATGTCATTCGCGTTCAAGTCGGGCATCTTGATCGTCGCGATCTCACGGACCTGCTTCTTCGTCACACGGCCCACCTTCGTCCGGTTGGACTCGGCCGAGCCCTTCTCGATCTTCGCGGCCTTTGCCAGCAGCACGGCGGCCGGCGGGGTCTTCGTGATGAAGGTGAACGACTTGTCCGAGAACACCGTGATCACCACGGGGATGATCATCCCGGCTTCTTTTTGCGTGCGCGCATTGAACTGCTTGCAGAACTCCATGATGTTCACGCCCTTCTGGCCGAGGGCGGGACCGACCGGCGGGGCAGGATTGGCCTGACCGGCGGGGATCTGCAGCTTCACATAGCCAACGATCTTCTTCATGACAGCATGCCTTCTACGAAATGATCAATCACTACTTTTCGAGTTCCACCTGGCTGAAGTCCAACTCCACCGGCGTCTTCCGCCCGAAGATGGACACCATCACCTTCAGCTTCATCTTCTCTTCGGCCACTTCCTGCACGAAGCCGCTGAAATTGTTGAACGGGCCGTCGATCACCTTCACCGCGTCGCCGACGCGGAACGGGACCTCCAGCACCTCGACATCCTTGCGTTCCTCGATCTTGCCGATCAACCGGCGCACTTCGGTCGGCTGCAGCGGCGCAGGCGTATTCTTCGGACCGACGAAGCTGATCACCGAGGGCGTATTCAGGATCACGTGCTGCGTCGCCTTGTCCATGACCGCCTCGACAAGGATGTACCCCGGGAAGAACGTCCGCGTCTTGCTCTTCTTCTTGCCGTCCTTCACCTCGAACACCTTTTCGGACGGGACGATCACGGCAGAGATCTTCTCGCCGAGGCCGGACTGGGCGACCTCGTTCTCGAGCGCCTGCTTGACCTTATTTTCGTGGCCCGAATACGTCCGCACCACGTACCATTTCTTGTCCACCGCGCGCCCCTTCCCTTACAGGATCTGCTGGAGAACGGCCGAGACGCCCGCGTCGACCGCGTAGACGAAGGCCGCAATGATCAGACAGACCACCAGGACGATGACGGTCGAATCACGGAGGTCATCCTTCTTCGGCCAGGTGACCTTCTTCATTTCCTTCACCACATCGGTGAAGAACGCAATGATCTTCTCTTTCATGGGCACCGCCCCTTGTTCTCATGATCCATTATCCATGGTCCATGGATCATGGATAATTCTATCTTGCACGTCAGGAGGGACTTGAACCCCCAACCTGCGGTTTTGGAGACCGCTGCTCTAGCCAATTGAGCTACTGACGTGTGGCATACACCGACCCGTCATGGCCCGTACAGGCGCTCGCCGGGATCAGCGCGTCTCTTTGTGCGTCGTGTGCTTGCTGCACCAGCGGCAATACTTCTTGTGCTCCACGCGGCCCGACTGCTTCTTCTTGTTCTTGGTCGTGGAGTAATTGCGGCGCTTGCACTCCGTGCATTCCAACGTGATGATGTCTCTCACAGGGTCCTCGGGTCTCTATCATTAACGCAGGTTTCGCGCAGACCGCCTACCGCGCGCTTGAGCTTGCGACCGGGATTGAACCGGTGACCTCTTCCTTACCAAGGAAGTGCTCTACCAACTGAGCTACGCAAGCGTCCTACCACCTTCTGCAACCTCACGGCGTCGAGCGGGAGACGGGACTCGAACCCGCGACCAACAGCTTGGAAGGCTGTGACTCTACCAACTGAGTTACTCCCGCAAACCAACCCTTCTTCGCTTCCACTTCAGATATCTGATATCTGAATTCTGATATCTGAATTTGTC